>SIRU01000048.1 GCA_004366385.1 Actinomycetota bacterium | reverse complement strand
CCGACCCAGAGATGGATGCGCCCGTTCGCGACCGCGAACGTCCTGATCGTGAGCGCGAGGTCGAGGTCGCCGTTGCCGCGCACGCGCCCGAGCGCGCCCATGGAGGCGCCGCGCCCGACGGGCTCGAGCTCGGCGATGAGGTCGACGGCCGCGATCTTCGGAGCGCCCGTGACCGACCCGCCGGGGAAGGTCGCCTCGAGGATCTCCGCGACGCCGACCCCGTCGCGCAGCGTTCCCTCGACCGTCGAGACCATGTGCTCGACGCCCGCGAGCTCGCCGGTCGCCATCAGCTCGGGCCAGCGAATGCTGCCAGCGCGGCACACGCGCGAAAGGTCGTTCCGCTCGAGGTCGACGATCATCACGTGCTCGGCCGCGTCCTTCTCGGAGCCCTCGAGCTCCTCGGCGGCGTCGAGCGGGCGCGTGCCCTTGATCGGCTTCGTGCGCAGCGTGTCGCCACGCCGCTGGAGAAGGAGCTCTGGCGAGGCGGAGACGACCGTCCAGCCGGCGCCCTCGTACGGCTCCGGATACAGAGGGCGCAGCGGGGAGAACGTGCGCGCCAGGGCGGCCGCGTCTCCCGAGAACGACGCGGAGAGATGCTGCACGAGGTTCACCTGGTAGACGTCGCCGCGTGCGATCGCCTCCCGCACGCGCTCGACGGCGGCGGCGTAGTCGGCCTCGCTCCACGTCGTCTCCCAGCCGCCGATCTCGAAGGAGCCCGAGCCGGCCCCCGTGTCGTCGACCAGGCGGCAGGCGGCGAGCGGGAGCGCCGGGCACGGCTCGGGCGGAGCCGGCGACGAGCCGCGACGAATCGCGTCGGAGAGCCCGTACCCGAGAAAGAGCTCCGCCTCCAGCTCCTCGCCGCCGGGCGCGAAGAAGCCGCGCTCCCGCAGCCACTCTTCGATCCGCGCGAACGCGCCCTCCGCCGCGCGCAGCTCGAGCGCGTCAGCGGCCATCGCGGAGCCGCCGGTAGCGGCGGACGAGCGCGTTCGTCGAGGAGTCGTGCAGGAGCTCGTGCTTCCAGTCGCTGTGAAGCTCGGGCGCGATGCGCGCGGCCAGCTCCTTCCCGAGCTCGACGCCCCACTGGTCGAAGGGGTCGATGCCCCAGATCACCGCCTGCGTGAAGACGCTGTGCTCGTACAGGGCGACGAGCGCGCCGAGCGTCGCCGGGTCGAGCCGCTGTGCGAGGAGCACGGACGAGGGCCGGTTCCCCGGCAGCACGCGGTGCGGGATCACCTCCTCGGCCACCCCCGCCGTGCGCAGCTCCTCCTCGATGCGGCCGAAGGCGAGCGCCTCGGCCTGCGCGAGCAGGTTCGCGGCGAGGAGGTCGTGCTGCGCGCCATCTCCCGCGACAGGCTGCGCGAAGCCGATCAGGTCCACGGGGGCGAGGGCCGTCCCCTGGTGCAGGAGCTGGAAGGTCGCGTGCTGCGCGTTCGTCCCCACACCGCCCCAGAGCACGGAGCCGGTGTCGACCTCGACCGGCTCGCCGTCACCCGTCACGCGCTTCCCGTTCGACTCCATCCACAGCTGCTGGAGGTAGGCGGGCAGGAGCCGCAGCGCCGTCGAGTAGGGGACGACCGCGGTCGTCTGCGCGTCCCAGAAGTCGCGGTACCAGACGGCGAGGAGGCCGTGGAGAGCGGGGAGGTTCGCACCGAGCGGCGCGCTGCGGAAGTGCTCGTCGAGCGCGTGCGCCCCCGCCAGCAGCTCACGGAAGCGCTCCTCGCCGAGCGAGAGGAAGAGCGAGAAGCCGGCCGCGGACCAGAGCGAGGTGCGCCCGCCGACCCAGTCCCACATCCGCAGCATCCGCTCGGGCGGGATCCCGAGCGCCTCGCCTCTCTCCGGGCTCGCGGCGACGCCGACGAGGTTGTCCGCGCCCGCGTCGCCGAGCCACGCCTGGGCCCGCTTCGCGTTCTCCATCGTCTCGAGCGTCGTGAACGTCTTCGAGACGACGACCACCAGGGTGTCGGCCGGGTCGAGCCCCTCGAGCGCGTGGTCGAGGTCGACCGGGTCGACGTTGGAGACGAAGCGGACGGTCAGCTCCGGGTCGGCGTACGCGCGCAGCGCCTCGTACACCATCGCCGGCCCGAGATCGCTTCCGCCGATCCCGATGTTCACGACTGCCCGCGTACGGACGCCCGCCGCGAGAGCGGTCATCCTCGTGAGCTCCTCGTGCACCTCCGCGACGACGTCGGTGCCGTCCACGACGAGCGAGCGCGAGGCCGGCATGCGCAGCGCGACGTGCAGCGCCGCGCGGCCCTCGGTGACGTTCACCCGCTCGCCCGCGAACAGCGCGCGCGTCCGCTCCTCGAGCCCGCGCTCCGTCGCGAGGCGCCTGAGCAGAGAGAGTGTGTCGTCGACGACGAGGTGCTTCGAGTAGTCGAGGCAGAGGCCCGCGGCCTCGGCGGCCATCCGCTCGCCGCGCGCAGGGTCGGCCGCGAAGAGATCCCGCAGCGTCTCCGTCTCCAGCTCCGCGCGATGCCACTCGAGCCGTCGCCAGACGGCGTTCTCGCGCAGCGGCTCAGCCACGGGCCGGCTCCGCCACGGCTGCGGCGAGATCACGGTACGCAGCCGCCGGGTCGTTCGTCCAGAAGACGGCGCTGCCCGCGACGAGAAGATCCGCCCCCGCAGCGCACGCGTCGCGGATCGTCGACCCGTTGATGCCGCCGTCGACCTGGACGCGCACGTCCGGCGGGAGCGCCTCGCGCAGTGCCCGGATCCTCTCGGTCGCCTCCGGCATGTACGGCTGCCCCGAGTAGCCGGGGTGGATCGACATGCACAGCACGAGGTCGGCGCCCTCGGCGGCCTTGACGGCCTCCTCGACGGCGGTGCCCGGGTTGAGCGCGAGACCGACGCCGAGCCCGAACGAGCGCGCGTGCGCGATCGCGCCGAGGTGATCCTCGACCGCCTCGACGTGGAAGGTGACGCTGTCGCCGCCCGCACGGGCGACGGCCTCGAAGTGCCGCTCCGGGCGCTCGACCATGAGGTGGCAGTCGAGCGTCGCTCCCCACGCGTGCACGAGCGGCGCGATCGACGCCGCCACGATCGGCCCGATCGTGATCTCCGGGATGAAGTGCCCGTCTCCCGCGTCGAAGTGGAAGACCTTCGCGCCCGCCTCCGCGAGCGATCCGAGCTGCTCGCCGAGCCGCGAGAAGTCGGCAGCGTAGATCGACGGCTCGACCTCGACCGTTCGCGCCCACTCGCTCCATCCCATCGCGCGCACGGTAATCGAACGCAGGGGTAGTGTCCGCGGCACGTGACCGTGGACGTCGAACGGGAGAAGGCCCTCGCGGCCCAGGCGGCCGCGGAGCTGGTCGAGGACGGGATGGCCGTCGGGCTCGGCACCGGCTCCACCGCTGCGTACTTCGTGACCGCGCTCGCCGCCCGCGCGCTCGACGTCCGCTGCGTCGCCACCTCGCTCGCGACCGAGCGCCAAGCACGCGAGGCCGGCCTCCGCGTCGAGCCGTTCGACGGCGACGGCGCGCTCGCACGGCTCGACATCGCCGTCGACGGCGCCGACCAGGTCGCCTCCCACGGCTGGGTCGTGAAGGGCAACGGAGGAGCGCACACGCGCGAGAAGATCGTCGCGGCGGCAGCCGCGCGCTTCGTCGTCATCGCGTCGTCGGACAAGGTCGTGGGCGCGATCAGCCCGCCCGTCCCGCTCGAGGTCCTTGCGTACGGGCTCACCGCGACGCTGGCGCGGCTCGCTCACGCACGCGTGCGCGACGGCGCGTCGCTCAGCCCCGACGGCGGCGTCATCGTCGACTGGACGGGCCCGGTGGACGATCCGGCGGCGCTCGCGGCGAGTCTCGCTGCGGAGCCGGGCGTCGTCGAGCATGGCTTGTTCCCGCCGGAGCTCGTGACCGACGTGCTCGTCGGCCGCGGCGAGACCGTCGAGCGGCGTTAGCCGGCCGCCGGCACGCGCCAGCCGCCGTGCTCGGCGGCGAGCCGCTCGGCGCTCTCAGGCCCCCACGTCCCCGGCTCGTAGCTCTCGAGCGGCGGCGGGGAGTCGAGGAGCGGCTGCACGATCCGCCACGTCTCCTCGATGACCTCGAACCGCGGGAAGAGTGTCGACTCGCCGCGCAGCGCATCCGCGAGCAGCCGCTCGTACGGCTGCGGCGGCTCGCCGAGCTCCTCCTCGAAGTCGAGGTCGAGCGATACGGGCTGGGACACCTCGCGGCCGGGCGTCTTCGCGCGGATGCCGATCGTGACGCCCGCATTGCGACCGACCCGCATGACGATGTCGTCGGTTCCCGGCGTGTGCAGCCGGTAGGAGCCCCACCGGAGCTGCGGGACGCGCTGGAGGCGGACGACGACCTCCGTGCCGCTCACGGGCAGCGCCTTCCCGGCGCGGATCAGGATCGGCACGTTCGCCCAGCGCCAGTTCTCGATCTCGAGCCGGAGCGCGACGAAGGTCTCCGTGACCGAGTCGGGGCGCACGCCGTCGATCTCCCGGTAACCCTCGTACTGGCCGAACACGGCCCGCTCGGGGTCAGCTGCAGGCATGGAGCGGAAGACGTCGAGCCGACGTCGCGCGAGCGCGTCGTCCCCGCCCGAGGGCGGCTCCATGGCCGCGAGCGCGAGCACCTGGAGCAGGTGGTTCTGGACGACGTCGCGGAGCGCGCCCACGCCGTCGTAGAACGCGCCGCGCCCGTCCACGCCGAAGTCCTCCGCGAGCGTGATCTGGATGGAGTCCACGTCCTCGCGGCTCCACACCGGCTCGAAGAGCGCGTTCGCGAACCGGAAGTAGACGATGTCCTGCACCGGCTCCTTGCCGAGGAAGTGGTCGATCCGGAAGATGCGCTCCTCGGGGACGATCGCAGTCAGGCGCTCGTTCAGCTCGTGCGCGGAGGCGAGGTCGGTGCCGAACGGCTTCTCGACGACGAGGCGCGCGTTCTCCGTGAGCCCGGCCGCAGCGAGCCCCTCGGCGACGGCGAGGAACGAGTCGGGCGGGATCGCGAGGTAGAAGACCGGGCACTCGACGTCGCGCAGCTCGTCGCGCAGGCGCTCGTAGAGCGAGGCGTCCCCGGCGTCGCCGGCGAGGTACGTGAGGCGCGAGAGGAGGTCGTCGAGCACCCGCTCGTCCACGTCGTCCACCGCATCCGTGATCGCCTCGCGGGCGAGGTCGCCCAGCTCGTCGTCCCGGAGCGGACGCCGCCCGACCGCGTGCACCTCGCAGGTGAGGATCTCCTGCTCGGTGAGCCGATAGAGGGCAGGCAGCGTCATCCGCCGAGCGAGGTCGCCCGTGATCCCGAAGACCACGAACGCGTCGGCCCGGTCGCTCACGGCATAACCTCGGACTCACGCTTCATGGAGTCGATGCTAGGGAAAGGAGTACGAGTGGCAACGGATTCACCCCTCCAGCTCGGCCTCGTCGGCCTCGGTCGGATGGGCTCGAACATCGCGCGGCGGCTGCTGCGTGACGGCCATCGCGTGGTCGGGCACAACCGCACACCCGAGCCGGTGGCAGCTCTCGTCGCAGACGGAGGCATCGGCGCCGGCTCGCTCGCAGAGCTCGTCGAGCGGCTCGAGCCGCCGCGCGCGGTGTGGGTCATGCTGCCCGCCGGGCGGATCACGGAGGGAGTGGTCTCCGAGCTCGCCGGGCTCCTGGACGCGGGGGACACGATCGTGGACGGGGGCAACACGCACTACCCCGACGACATCCGGCGCAGCGCGGAGCTGGGCGCGCGCGGGATCCACTACCTCGATTGCGGCACGAGCGGCGGGATCTTCGGCCTCGAGCGCGGCTTCTGTCTCATGGTCGGCGGCGACGAGGGGGCATTCGCGCGGCTGGAGCCGATCTTCGCGTCGCTCGCGCCGGGGGTGGACGCGGCAGCGCGGACGGCCTCGCGCGGCGGCCCACCCGCGCCCGAGGAGCGCGGCTACCTGCACTGCGGCCCGAGCGGCGCCGGGCACTTCGTGAAGATGGTGCACAACGGGATCGAGTACGGGCTCATGGCCGCGTACGCGGAGGGCCTCGGTGTCCTCGAACACGCGAGCGCCGGCCTGCACGAACGCGATGCGGACGCCGAGACCGCCCCCCTCGCGCACCCCGAGCGCTACCGCTACGAGCTCGACACGGCCGCGGTCGCGGAGCTCTGGCGTCGCGGCAGCGTCGTGTCCTCGTGGCTCCTCGACCTCGCGGCCGGCGCGCTCCACGAGTCGCCGGCGCTGGACGGCTTCGCCGGTCGCGTGTCCGACTCCGGCGAGGGCCGCTGGACGTCCATCGCCGCGATCGAGACGTCGACGCCGACGCCGGTGCTCACGACCGCGCTCTACTCGCGCTTCGCGTCGCGCGGCGAGGACGACTTCGCGAACCGCGTGCTCTCCGCCATGCGCGCCGCGTTCGGGGGACACGCCGAGAAGCCGGCGTGACGCTCGAGCTCGAGGCCCACCCAGACGTGGAGGCCGCGATCGAGCGGGTCGCCGCTCTCGTCGGCGAGCGCTCGCGGGCGGCCGAGGGGCGCTTCGCGCTCGCGCTCAGCGGCGGCTCCGTGGCGGCGCCGCTCTCGCGTGCCCTCGCGCACGAGGAGATCCCCTGGGAGCGCGTGGACGTCTTCCAGGTCGACGAGCGGGTCGCGCCGCCCGGCCATCCCGATCGCAACCTTGCCGGGCTCGCCTCCGGCCTCTCGGACGAGGCCGTGCGAAGCCTCCGCCCGCTGCCGGTCGAGGACGACGACCTCGACGCGGCGGCCGCCCGCTACGCCGCCTCGCTCCCACCCGCGCTCGACCTCGTCCACCTCGGCCTCGGCCCCGACGGCCACACCGCCTCGCTCGTCCCCGGCGACCCGGTGCTCGAGATCCGCGACCGCCTCGTCGCCGTGACGGGCACGTACGAGGGCCGCCGGAGGATGACGCTGACCTACCCAGCGCTCGACGCGGCGCGGGAGATCGTCTGGCTGGTGACGGGAGGGAGCAAGCGCGACGCCCTCGCGAAGCTCCTCGCACGCGACGAGTCGATCCCGGCCACCCGCGTGGCAGCAGCGCATCAGCGCGTCGTCGCAGACGCCGCCGCGGTCTCCTGAAGAGGCGAAGCCCGCCTGAGGGCGGGCCTGGCTGGTTGAAGCGGGCAGTTGCCCGCGACCGCGTGAGAAGCATCGCCATTGTACGTATGCGATGGGTGGGGAAGGGCGCCGGCCTCGAACCGGAACCGGCTCACGCCGGTCGACCGCTTCTCACGCGGTCGTCCCGCCTCGGGAGTCAACCCTCCGCCGGGATCCAAGGTAGGGCGTGGCCGGTACTCAGAAG
>SIRU01000047.1 GCA_004366385.1 Actinomycetota bacterium | reverse complement strand
CGTCCTCGGCATTTCCGCTCCTCTCACAGTCCACTTGGCCCGAAAGCATCACGGTGTCAACCAAAGCGGGTCAATTCCAAGTCGTCTCTGGCGTGACTGCGTCGTCGGGTTCTACGGACGCGCGATCAAGGAGCCACTCGACTTGCTCGAGACTGTTGACACCGCCACCAAGGTGGACGCGTCCCTGACGGTCGGTGACGACTATGAACGGTGCACCTGGAACGGCATTCCGCGTCAGGGAGCGCGGCTCCGCAATTACGGGAAGGCGGATCTTCTTGGCTTTCAGGTATTCGCCAGCACGATCAAGAGCGGTATCCGTGACGAGTACGAACTGCTCCGGCCGCTCGTGCGCGAGCTGCTGGATTCCTGGGAGTAGCGGCCCGCAGAGATTGCACGTCGGCGAGAAGAACACGAATGCCAACCGATCATGCCCATTTCCCACGACGGTGGTCCAATGCGAAGCCTCGAAGCTGATTTCCGCGCCGGGCTGCGGCCCTTCGGCGTCGAGCAGCGCAGGTACTGGGCGAATCCGTATGTGGAGTAGACCGACCTGGCGTATCAGCGCTACGACAGCCAGCGAGTTCAGCGCCGTGATGATCAGCAGCAATACCGCAACGACCCAGTACGCCGGCATCAGTCAACCTGCCCCTGCGCAGCCAGATCGCGTTCGGCTTCCGCTACATCAGTGAGGAGACGGGTGAGTTCACTGCCGACGAAGACAACGCAGACAAGTGCGATCACGATCGGCACCACCGCGGGCGTCATGGCACCGCCGCCAGCAAAAACCCCGAGTAAAGCGACCGACGCAAGCAAGAGCGTCCGGACGATGCTGTGCTTGTCGACTCGATCGAGATCACCTTGGCCGCCGAAACATCCGCAGGAGATCTGACTGCCTGCATGGAGGACACGGATCTGCACTGCGGCGAAGGCGGCAAGCAAGGCAGCGGCCGCCATCGACGCAGTGACCGCGGTGCTGGGTACGAGGATGGCCACCGCCATTACGACCTCGATCACGATGACGCAGGCCGCGGCGGCCTTCGTCGCGCGGTACGGGAACAGACCGTAGTCCGCAACCTGCTCCGCAAATCGTGAAACTGCAGTCGCCTTCTGGGAAGCCGAAACCGCGAAAGTGGCGAAGATAACGATTCGCGCTGCGGCGGCGAGTTCCACGGACATCCCTTCCGCCGCAGACTGGAAGTAGCGCAATTGTGCGCGCCGGTCCTTACAGGTGTCAAGGCCGATCGAAGGCTCGAGCTTCGGCGACGGACACAGATCGCGTGGCCCCCACCGAGTCGGTGAGGCCCGTGCGGTCGGTCGCACTGGCTACGAGCATACCCTCGAGAACCCGGTCAAACGCAAAGGGGCGACACCGAGGCTCCCTTCCAAGATCTCAGTGCTCGATGGAGATGCTAAGCCTGCCGCCCGCGCCGCCGACATTCCCGAGCTCACCTTTCACGACCTGCGGCACACCGGCGCGTCCCTGATGATCGCCGCCGGTTGCAACGTCAAAGTGATCGCGGAGCGGATGGGCCACTCCGACGGCGGCGCGCTCGTCCTGCGCCGGTACGGGCACCTGTACAAAGGCGCTCATCGAGAGGCCGCAATCGCGCTCGAATCGCACGTATTCCGCTCCTCGCGAGATCCTGCTATGGGGACGGTGTGGGACGGAGGGCCGGTACGTTGATCTATCAGACAACGGCAGAGCCCGATTTGCAGGTCTTTTTGGATGGGCGGTACTGGGCTCGAACCAGTGACCCCCAGCTTGTCGAGCTGGTGCTCTCCCAACTGAGCTAACCGCCCTGGGACGGCCGATGATACCGGCCGCCGGGTCGATCGGTCAGGCGACGAGCGGGTTCTTCGTCCGCAGCCGCGGGAAGCGGCCGAAGTCTCGGTCGGCGGTCCACAGCTCGGTGACGCCGTGGGCGAGACAGATCGCGGCGACGCGCGCGTCGTGAATGCGGGGGCCGCGCACGTCGCCCGCGTCGACGAGCGCGCGAAGGTGCGGCCAGTGCTCACTTCGCTCGGCGAGAAGCACGATCGTCGGGCTCTCGAGCCACGCGTCGACCTGGCCGAGCGCCGCGGCGATCGTCGTCGGCGGGTCGAAGATCCGTGGGTGCGTCGTGATCGCGAGGAACTCGTGCAGGCATGGCCAGGGGATCGCCCAGGGCACGACGCCCTCGGCCAGCGAGCGAACGACCGCCGTGGCGGCTGCGTGTTGCCCGTGGTCGCGTCGGTGTGCGTAGACGAGAAGGTTCGTATCGAGCGCAATCACGCGCCGCCACGACCCTCGTAGGCCGCGTCGCGGACCCGATCCCAGCCGGCGTCCCGGAACTCGGGCTGAAGCCCGTGTCCGTCGACGCTCGCGTCTCGAAGACGGAATCGTCCGCGCCGCGTGCGTCGGTCGATGGCGGCCCTCAGACCGGACTCGACGAGCGCGCGGAGCGTGGTTCCCTCGCGGGCGGCAACCTCCTTGGCCTCCGCCAGCAGGCTGTCCGGGATGTCGATGGTGGTCTTCGGCACGAGCTCATCGTACGGCGTAGCCATATGTACTGTCAATCTGGGCTGTATCTACTGGCAACCACTAGGAGGCACCCGGCTCGCTCGTGAGCCCGGGCACCTCCCGGTGGTGCGCTTGCGTGGGCTACGCCTTGATCGGGATCGTCCGCGCCTTCGCGGGCTCGATCTTCGGCACGTGCACCTCCAGCACGCCGCCCTCGAACTTCGCCTCGACGTGGTCGAGATCCGCCTCGACCGGCATCGTGAACGAGCGCTCGAAGTGCTTCTCCAGCCGCTCGTGGAGGTAGAAGGTCTTCTCCTTCTCCTCCTTCTCCCTCCTGCGCTCACCCTTGATCGTGAGCACGTGGTCCGAGGCCTCGAGGGAGAGCTCCTTCTCGTCGAAGCCCGGAACCTCCAGCTCGACGATCAGCTCCTTCTCGGTCTCGTACATGTCCGCGGCGGGAAGCGGGGCGGGCGCGACGCCGAAGTCCTCGAGCAGCCGGCGCATGCGGCGGTCGACGACGTCGAACTCCCGGAAGGGCGCCCACTTGACGATCGTGGTCATGCTTCCCCTCCTTTCCACCTCCATCATCCCGCCGCGAGGGGGCCGGGCCATCAGCAGAAAGGACGGATTTCGGCCGGGAGATCGCTCAGCCGCGCTCAGCGTCGATCCCCGCCGGCACCACGACGACCGGGCACGGCGCACCGGCCGCAAGGCCGTGGGACACGCTGCCGAGGAGCGCGCTCGACAGCGCCCCGCGCCCGCGCGAGCCGACGACGAGCAGGGCGGCGTCGAGAGCACGCGCGAGGCCGGTGAGCTCCTCCACGGCGCCGCCCACGAGCACGCGCCGGTCGACGCCCGTCCCGAGTTGCGCGGCCACGGTCGCATCCGCGAGCAGGAGCTCGCCGGCCGAGCGACTGCGCACGTCCTCGACGACGTGAGCGAGCACGAGGTCGCACGCGAGGCGCCGGGCGAGCTCCGCAGCGCTCTCGACGACGCGGTGGCTGATGTCGTCGTCGGCGACTGCACACAGAACGGGCCTGCCGTCCACGTCACAATGCTGCCAGCGCGGCGAGCGGCTGCCGCGATCCACCTCGTTCTCACGGCCGGGAACCGATCAGGGAGACGGCATGACCGAGCTGACCGCGGACGTCCACGAGGAGGTGCAGGCACGCCTCGAGCGGCGGGACCTCGCCGGGCTGCGCTCGCTGCTCGCGGAGCTCGAGCCGCCGGACGCGGCCGAGCTCCTCGACGAGCTCGACAAGCCCGACCGCGTCGTCGTCTTCCGCCTCCTGCCGCGGCAGCTCTCGTCGGAGGTCTTCGCCCTGCTCGACACCGAGAGCGGCCACGGTCTCATCGCAGAGCTCACGGACGACGAGGCGCGCGCCGTTCTCGAAGGGCTCGCCCCGGACGACCGCACGTCGCTGCTCGAGGAGCTGCCCGGGCGCCTCGTCCAGCAGCTCCTGAACCTCCTCCCGCCCGAGGAGCTGGCCGAGGCGCGCTCGCTGCTCGGCTACCCGCCGGAGAGCGTGGGCCGGCTCATGACCCCGGACTACGTCGCCGTCAAGCAGGAGTGGCCGGTCGCGCGCGCGCTCGCGCACATCCGCGAGCGCGGGCCGGAGAGCGAGACGATCGACGAGATCTACGTCACCGACGCGCGCTGGCGCCTGCTGGACGCCATTCCGCTCTCCGCGCTCGTGCTCGGCGACCCCGAGGAGCCGGTGGACACGGTCATGGACTGGTCCTTCGTGAGCGTTCCGGCGGACGAGGACCGTGAGCGCGCGGTCGAGCTCATCGCCCGGCACGACCGCTACGCGCTTCCGGTCGTCGACTCCGACGGCGTGCTCCTCGGCATCGTCACCATCGACGACCTCCTCGACGTGGCCGAGGCGGAGGCGACCGAGGACTTCTACCTCGGCGCCGCGATCGAGCCGCTCGACACGCGGTACCGGGGCGCGAGCGTCAGCGCCCTCTACCGCCGCCGCATCGTGTGGCTGCTCGTGCTGATCGGCGTCGCGCTCATGTCGTCGGGGGTCATCGCGCTCTTCGAGGACACGCTCGAGGAGACGATCGCACTCGCGTTCTTCATCCCGCTCCTCATCGGCGCCGGCGGGAACACGGGCGCGCAGTCGGCCACGCTCGTCGTCCGCTCGCTCGCGACCGGCGACCTCAGGCTGCGGCAGTGGGCGCGTGCGCTCGGCAAGGAACTCGCCGTCGGCCTCGCGCTGGGGCTGACGATGGGCGTCGCGGCCGGCCTCCTCGGGATCGTGCGGGGCGGCGTCGAGGTGGGCATCGTGGTCGGGCTGGCGATGGTCGGGATCGTCCTCGTGGCGAACCTCGTCGGCGGCGCGCTCCCCTTCTTCCTGACCCGGGTCGGCCTCGACCCGGCCGTCGCGTCGAGCCCGCTCATCGCGACGATCATGGACGCCGCCGGGCTGCTCATCTACTTCACGATCGCGACGCTCGTACTCGGCGTCACCGGCGCAGTCTGAGGCTCAGAAGATCTCGGGGCACCACGGGGCTCGCCAGGTGCCGAAGATCGCGTCCGCGCGCGCGGCGGCCCCGTCCGTCAGCTCCTCGGCCCGGCCGCCGCGGACGAGCTCGGCCCATGTGAAGCCGCCGAGGTACGTCGCGCCGAGCGCGGTCACGTCACACGCGAGATCGGCGTCGGCGTCGGTTCGCTCCGCCGTCCCGCCCTCGAGCTTCCAGCGGCCCTCGTTCCACGGGCAGAAGGCGTCCCGCACGTCGAAGACCACCGCCCCGTCGGCTGCGTACGCGCGCGCCGACAGCGCCGCCCCCACGTCCACGAGCCGCACCCACAGCCCGTCGCCCAGGCGCATCTTCATCCGCCGCGGGGTCGCGAGCAGCTGCCAGAGCTGGTGGTCGACCGGGAGCAGGCCGGCCGTGGTCCTCACCATCCAGTCGACGTCCAACAGGAAGCGCCAGATCTCGGCCGTCGGCCGGCCGTCGAGCGCGACCGCCTCCACGACCGCGAGCTCGGAGTCGGGCTCGCCTTCCCGGAACGCGAACTTGTGCCGGTAGATCGCGTACCCCTCCGCGCGGCCGTCCGTCTCGAGTAGCGCGAGACGCTTCGGCCCGCCGCCCTGGCGGTTCTCGGGCGAGTCGAAGAGGATCCGGTGCTCCCACCAGTCGCGGCTGCGGCCGAGCATCCCTGGGATGGCCCGGCGCACCGCGTCCCAGACCTGCGGGAAGAGCTCGAGGGCCTCGGCGGCCTCGACCAGCCGCACGCGGCCCGCGGGCTCGAGCGGCTGGGCGAACGCCGAGCCCTCGCGCGGCACCGTGACCGAGCCGTTGAGCGACGCCATCCCGTAGCCGAAGCGGCCGTAGATCGTCTCCTCCGAGGCCCATAACGCCGCGACCGGCTCGCCGCGCTTGTGGACGTCGTCGAGCTGGGCGCGCATGAGCGAACGCAGGACACCTCGCCGCCGGTGCGTCGGGAACGTGCCGACGACAGTGACGCCCGCGGTCGGCACCACGCCGCCGGGAATCGTCATCTCGAACGGGAACGCGCCCGCGCCACCGACCGTCATCCCATCCTCGCGCGCGGCGTGCATGCGCTCGAACGGGAGGTTGCGCGAGAAGCGCTCCATGCGCTCCTCGGTCGGCTCCATCCCGAAGTACTGGCCGATCGCGAAGACTGCGTCCGAGAACTCTGCGAGGTTCGAGCACGGCGCGACGTCGAAGCTCATCGGCCGTCCTCCATCAGAAGGCGTCCGGGCACCACGGCGGCAGAGGCGTCGCGAAGAGCGCCGTGGCGCGCGCGAGCCCGCCGGGCCGCAGCTCGCGCGCCCGGCCCGCGGCAGCGAGCTGCTCGAACGTGAACGCGCCCAGGTAGGCGGAGGCGAGGTCGGCCACGTCGAGCGCGACGTCGGCATCGTCGTCCGTCCTGCCAGGCTCCGTACCGGCGCGCCAGCGGCCCGCGTTCCGCTCGAACATGCGATCCGTGACCTCGAGCACGACGGCCTCCCCGGCGTTGTACCCGCGCGCGGCGAGCGCGCCCTCCAGAGCCACGATCCGCAACCAGACGCCCTCCGCGCCCGAGACGTGCAGCCGGCGGGAGTCCTCGACCATGAGGACGAGCGCGGCGCAGTCCGGCCGGCTCGCCTTCACCCGTGCGACGAGGTCGATGCCGAACAGGTAGCGCCAGAGCTCGGCGGTCGCCTCGGGCGTGATCCCGACCGCCTGGTGCACGAAGAGATCGCCCCTCGGCGTCCCCTCCTCCCACTTGGACTTCAGACGGTAGAGCGCGTACCCCGCCGCCTCGCCGTCGAGCTCGAGGTACGCGTAGTACTTCGGGCTCGCGCCCTCGCGCCAGTGCTCGGGGTCGGCGAGCAGGAACAGCTTCCACCAGTCGTCGTCGCGCCGGATGGCGCCGACGCGCTGCGCGCGGACGCGCTCGTGGAGCGGAGGGAAGAGCTCGAACGCCTCCTCCTCGGTGACGAGCCGGACGGTGCCGCGCGGACCCGGGTCGTCGCGCAGCGTGAACGCGCCACGCTCCGCATCGATCGATGTCTCCGGGATCGCGATCCCGTAGCCGAAGCGCCCGTAGATCGGCGCCTCGGACGCCCACAGGATGGCGAGCGGCTCGCCTCGCTCGTGGACGTCCTCGAGCTGGCGGCGCATGAGCTCGGTGAGGATGCCGCGGCGCCGGTGGCTCGGGAGGACACCCACCCACGTGATGCCTGCGGCGGGGGCTGTTCCTCCGCCTGGGAGCGTGAGCTCCGAGAACGGCCAGGAAGCCGTGACGCCGACCGGCGTCGCGCCGTCCCACGCCGCGAGCACGCGGTCGAGCGGCATGACTGCACGCTGGCGCTCGAGATCGTCGTCCTTCAGCTCCTCGCCGAACGCGACGTGCGTGGCGCGAAGGACGTCCGCGAACTCGTCCGCAGCCGGGCTCCGGTACTCGAGAGTCACCCCTGTCACCCAGTCATCCCTCCACCCCGGGCGGCAGGCTACGCGATCTTGTCGAGCGGCGCGTACTCGGTCATCAGCCTGCGCTCGGTGCCGTCCTCGGCGAAGCGGATCGTGACGACGCCCCCGGGCTCGACGGCCGTCACGACGCCCTCCCCGAGCGAGGCGTGGCGGACGGAGTCGCCGGTCGCGAGCGCGAGCGTCGGGTCGCCGCGCGGCTCGGGCGCGGCGCTCGCCGGCGAGCCGTAGTTCGACCACGAGGCGGGCCGCAGCCGCTCGCGCTCGACCTCGCGCGGGAGCTCGTCGAGGAAGCGCGAGGCGAGGTTGTACGTGCGCCGGCCCCAGAGCGAGCGGGACATCGTGTGCGTCAGCGTCAGCCGCTCCTTGGCCCGCGTGAGGCCGACGTAGCAGAGCCGCCGCTCCTCCTCGATCCCCTGCTCCTCGATCGCGCGAATGTGCGGGAAGACGCCCTCCTCCATCCCGATGGCGAACACGGCCGAGAACTCGAGGCCCTTCGCGTTGTGCAGCGTCATCAGCGTGACGAGGCCGCGGTCGTCGGCGATCGTGTCCTGGTCGGAGACGAGCGCGATGTCCTGAAGAAACCCGGCGAGCGACGCGTCGGCGGTCTCGGTGCGGTACTCGCGTGCGACGCCGACGAGCTCCTGGAGGTTCTCGATGCGGCCGCGCGCCTCGATCGTCCGCTCGGCTTCGAGCGCGTCCATGATCCCGGTCTTCTCGAGCACACGCTCGAGCAGCTCGTCCACCGGGAGGTCCTGCGAGAGCGCCATCAAGGACTCCATCGTCCCGTGGAAGCTCTTGACCGCCCGCGCAGAGGCCGCCGCCACGCCCGCGGACTCCGGGTCCGCCATCGCCTCGAAGAGCGTGCGCCCGGACGCCTGCGCGCGCTCGACGAGCCGCGCGATCGACGTCGCGCCGATCCCGCGCCGCGGGCGGTTCGCGATCCGGAGCAGCGAGCCCGCGTCGGACGGGTTCACGAGGACGGAGAGGTACGCGGTCGCGTCCCTGATCTCCGCGCGCTCGTAGAAACGGGGCCCGCCGATGACCTGGTACGGGACGTCCTGGCGGACGAGCACGTCCTCGAGCACGCGCGACTGCGCGTTCGTCCGGTAGAAGACCGCGATCTCGCTGGCAGACAGCCCGCGGTCGATGAGCCCGGCGATCTCGGCCGCGACGAACCGAGCCTCCGCGTGCTCGTCCTCGACCTCGAAGACGCGCACCGGCTCGCCCTCGCCGAGCTCGGAGAAGAGGTTCTTCGGCTTCCGCTCGCTGTTCTGGTCGATGACCGCGTTCGCGGCGCGCAGGATCGAGTTCGTGGAGCGGTAGTTCTGCTCGAGGGTGACGACGCGCGTGCCCGGGAAGTCCTTCTCGAACTCGAGGATGTTCCGGATGTCGGCGCCCCGGAAGCCGTACACCGACTGATCTCCGTCTCCCACCGCGCACACGTTCCCGTGCTTCTCGCCGAGGAGCTGCAGCAGGCGGTACTGCGCGTGGTTCGTGTCCTGGTACTCGTCGACGAGGATGTAGCGGAACGCGCTCTGCCACTTCTCGCGCGCCTCCGGGAAGCGCTCCAGCACCTGCACCGTGAGCATGAGCAGGTCGTCGAAGTCGACCGCGTTCGAGGCGTGCAGTCGGCGCTGGTACGCGTCGTACGTCTCCGCCACGGTCTGGTCCCAGAACGACGCCACCCGTTCGAGCGCCTCCTGCGGCGTCACGAGCTCGTTCTTCATGCGCGAGATCTGCGAGTGGATCCCGCGCGGGGCGAAGCGCTTCGGGTCCTTGCCAAGCTCCTCCAGGCACGCCTTCGTCAGCCGCACCTGGTCCTGATCGTCGTAGATCGTGAACGTGGAGCGGTAGCCGAGCCGCTCGGCCTCCCGGCGGAGGATCCGGCCGCAGGCGGCGTGGAAGGTGAGGATCCAGATCGCGCGCGCGGTGACGCCGAGCATGCCCGTGAGCCGGTCGCGCATCTCACCCGCCGCCTTGTTCGTGAACGTGATCGCGAGGATCTCGTTCGGCTTCACCTTCTTGTCCGCGATCAGGTGCGCGACGCGATGTGTGAGGACGCGCGTCTTCCCCGAGCCCGCGCCGGCGACGACGAGCAGCGGGCCCTCCGTGGTGCGGACCGCCTCGAGCTGCGCCTCGTTGAGGCCGTGCAGGAAGCTCTCGGGGGCGGTGACGGCGATGCGTCGATGCTAGCCGTGGGCTCCGGCTGGCTCCCGAATTCAGGGATGGAAGTCGGCGGCCGTGAGCTGCTGCCCACGCAGCAGCTCGACGGCCGTCGTGCGCCCCCTGAGGAAAGACGGGTCGGCAATCGCTCCTTCGAGCACCTCGCTCTTCGGGAGCGTCGTGGGCTGGTACATCTCCCGGCCGACGAGGATCATGCCGGGCGTCCCGGCCTCGATCGTCCGGGTCGCAATAAGCACGGGCGTCGGGGCCGAGCTGTTCGTCTCGGCGTCGAAGGAGAGGACACCGGCGACCACGAGCGCCGCCACGGCGACCACACCGAGCGCGAGCGCCGAAGTGATCCGCGTCTGGCGGACGGCGAGCTCGGCGCACAGGCGAAGTGCGACGTCGTCCACCGGGCCGAAGTCCCTCGTCGCGGCCGTCTCCGCCTCGAACTCCGACGCGCCGTCCTCGCGGTGCTGCGCAGCCGCGTCGCGCATGTGCTCACGGGCTTCGCGAAGCACGCGGCTGCGTCCCATCCGCGGGAGCGCGCGCTCCAGCTCGGCGAGGTACGCGTCGATGGTCACGTGACCACCGCCTCCATCGCACGGGTGAAGTCGCGCCACTCGGAGCGTTGGCGTTCGAGCTCCTGCGTGCCGCCCGCCGTGAGCCGGTACACGCGCCTCCGCCTGCCCTCCACGGTCTTCCAGCGGCTGGCGACGAAACGCTTCCGCTCGAGGCGGTACAGGCTCGGGTAGATCGTGCCCTCGGGGAGATCGAACGCGCCGGCGCTCCGCTCGCGGACGAGCTCGGCGAGGCCGTAGCCGTGCGCCGGTCCCGCCTCGAGGGCGGCGAGGAGGAGCACGTCGACGTGCCCGCGGAGCCGGTCGTTCACGTCGGCGAGTATACCCAGACTTTCTGGGTATAGGAGAGCGCCCTCGAGCTCGGTCGGGCCGACGCTCAGCCCGACACGGTCGCAGCGGCGAGGCGGCGGCGCGTCGAGCGCGCCCAGAGCGCCGCGAGCACGCACGCGCCGAGAATCAGAGCCGCGAACGGCGCGGAGAGGAAGTGATTCGGATTGCTCGGTGTCTCCTGGATCCAGCGGAGAGCGCCCGCGGAGCCGGCCGCCGTCGCGACCGTGATCGCGATCGCAGTAGCAACCAGGGCAGGCCCGGCGAGCTGCGGTCGGCGCGTCAACGCGAGAAGCACGCTCACCACGGCGAGGCCGCCGGCGAGCAGCCACAGGCCGATGGAGACGCGCTGGAGCGCGTGGATGTCGGCCGGGACCTCCGCCCAGCTCGCCGGCGGAAGCGTGTTCTCCGGGATCACGTACAGCGGGAACACGAACGTGAGTGTGGCAACGAGCGCCAGCACGGATGCGAGGCGCGTCTCGCGGACGGCGAGCTCGCCGTCCACGCGGCGGGCGACCTCGCCCGGCGGGCCGAAGTCACGGGTCGCGGCCTCCTCCGCCTCGAACGGCGATGCGCCCGCCTCGCAGTGCCGTGAAGCCGCGTCGCGCAGGTGCTCCTTGACCTCGGGCAGCGCGCGGCGGCGCCCGGTCCAGGACAGCCGGCGCTCGAGCTCCGCGAGGTAAGCGTCGATCGTCATGCGACCACGGCTTCCAGCGCACCCTCACTCCGGTCGTTCACGCGGGGGAGTATACCCAGATGGTCTGGGTATGGGAGAACGGCGAGGGACGACCGCGACGCGGCCTCCCACGGGAACGACGTCGACCTCGGCCCCGTAGTGCACCTCGACGAGCGCTTCGGTCAGCACGTCGCGCGGCGCACCCTCGACGACAACGCGGCCGCCGTCGAGCAGGGTCATCCGGTCCGCGTACTGCGCGGCCAGCGTGAGGTCGTGCATCGCGGCGACGAGCGTGAGGCCGGACTCCTCGCGCAGCGAGTCGAGGAGCTCGAGCGCCTGCTGCTGGTGCCCGATGTCGAGCGAGGAGGTCGGCTCGTCGAGGAGGACGACGCGCGCCTCCTGCGCGAGCGCGCGCGCGACGACGGCGCGCTGCTTCTCGCCCCCGGAGAGCGTGCCGAGCCGCCGCTCCTCGTAGCCGTCCAGGTCGAGCCGGGAGACGGCGTGCGCGGCTGCCTCGCGGTCCTCTCTCCCCTCCTTCGCCAGCGGGCCGAGGTGCGGTGTCCTGCCCATGAGCACGTACTCGCCGACCGTCATCCACGGAGGCGTCGACGGCTCCTGCGGGACGACGGCGAGCAGGCGCGCGAGCTCGGTGCGCCGCAGCTCGCGGGCCGGGCGGCCGTCGAGCACGATCGAGCCCTCGTAGGGGACGAGCCCGGCGACCGCGCGCAGCAGCGTCGTCTTCCCGGCGCCGTTCGGGCCGATGAGCGCGAGCCACTCGCCGTCGCCGACGTCGAGGTCGACGGCGTCGACGACCGGCCGCCCGCCGAGCCGCACGGTCACCGAGCTCAGCTCGATCGCGCTCACGGCCCGACTCTCGTCGAGCGGAGGACGAGCGCGAAGAACGGCGCGCCGACGAGCGCGGTCACGACGCCGAGCGGGATCTCCGCAGGCGCGAACGCGGTGCGCGCGACGACGTCCGCCAGCACGAGGAACCCCGCGCCGCAGATCAGGGACAGCGGCAGCAGCGCCCGGTAGCCGATGCCGAAGAGCAGCCGGAGCGCGTGCGGGACGATGATCCCGACGAAGCCGATCAGCCCGCTCACGGCGACGACCGCGGCCGTCCCGAGCGTCGCCGCGATCACGAGCGCGAGCCGGATCCGCTGCACGTGCAGCCCGAGGCTCGCCGCCTCGTCGTCTCCCAGGTTGAGCACGTCGACGACGCGCCGCAGCGCGAGGATCACGACCGCCGCCACCGCCGCGTACGGGAGCACGAGCCGGACGTCCGACCAGCCCGTCGACGGGATGTTCCCGAGGATCCAGCTGTACACCTGCTGGAGCGTGTCCGTGTTCCGCTGCTGGACGAACGTCTGCCACGCGGTGAAGAACGCGGCCACCGTCACGCCGGCGAGGACGAGCGTGGCCGCGTCGCGCTCGCGGCGGGCGGAGCGGCCGACCGCGTACGTGAGCGAGACCGCGACGACGCCCCCCACGAACGCCGCCACGGGGAGCGCGCGCTGCCCGCGCAGGCCCTCCGGGAGGTACGCGATCGCGATCGTCGCGCCGAGCCCCGCGCCCGCCGCGACCCCGAGCAGATACGGGTCGGCGAGCGGGTTCCGGAACACGCCCTGGTACGTCGCGCCCGCGAGCGCGAGCATCCCGCCCACGATCGCGCCGAGCACGACGCGCGGCGCGCGGATCTCCCACAGGATCGCCTCCTCGGTCTCGTTCAGCGGGGAGACGGCGCCGGGCACGTGGAGCTTCGCCGCGAACGACTCGACGACCCGCATGAAGCCGAGCTCGACGGGGCCGACGAGCACGCCCGTCACGACCGCGACGAGGAGGAACGCCACCGCCGCGCAGGCCCAGAGCGGCGTCAGCCCACGTGCGCGGACGGCCGCCCGCTGCTGCTCCTGCGCGGCGGTGGCTTCCATCTCTCCCCTACGAGCGGAGCCGCGCCAGCGCGGACGACATCGCGCGGAAGAAGTTCACGAGCCGCGGGCCCCAGCGGGACGCGATCGAGTCGTCCATGCGCACGATCGAGCCCGTGCGCACGGCATTGATGCGGTCCCAGCCGGGCCGCGCCGCGACCGTCGAGGGCTTCTGTCCGCAGCAGACGATGTCCGCGAGGACGACGAGGTCCGGGTTCGCCGAGACCACGTACTCGGACGAGAGCTGCGGGTATCCGCTCCCCGCGGAGTCGGCCGCGTCCGCGATGTTGCGAAGCCCGAGCAGCGCGTACGCCCTCCCGATGAACGTCTTCGACGTCGCCGAGTAGAGGTCGGGCGTGAGCTCGTGGTAGACGGAGAGGCCGCGGGCGCGGGACTTCGACCGCTCGACGATGCCGTCGATCCGCGTCCGCATCTGCTTGACGACGCGCGTCGACCCGGCGCTGTTGCCGGTGACCAGGCCGAGCTGGCGGATCTGCGTGTACGCCTCCTTCAGCGTGCGGGCGCCGTCGTGGTGGACGACCGTGATCTTCAAGCGCCGGAGCGAAGCGGCGAGCCCCTTCGGGTCGTACGAGATGACGACGAGGTCGGGCCGGTAGGCGGCGATCGCCTCCACGTTCGGCGTGAAGCCGGAGAGCGTGGTCCTCGGCGCGTTCTTCGGGAAGTCCGACTGGTCGTCGACCGCGATCACCTGGCGGCCGGCGCCGATCGCGAACAGGCTCTCGGTTGCGGTCGGGGAGAGCGAAACGATCCGGCGCGGCTTTTTCTTGACCGTGACCTTGCCGGCCGGGGTCGTGATCGTGACCGGGAACGGCTTGGGCGCGGGCTTCTTGGTCGAGAGCGCGGCGGGCGCCGTCGGGCCGCCGGCGGCGGCGGTGACGCCGAGCGCGAGCAGGCAGGCAGCGGCCGTGACGGCGAGCAGGGACGTGCGAAGCACCTGGGTCCTCCTTCCACGAGGGGTCCGGTTATGGAGGAGCGCGACAGGTCTTCTGACTCGGGGCTCCCTCCCTCGCCGCCTTCCCGGCTTTCGCCAGTGGCTTCGTGGCGGGGGAGCATCTCCCCTCACAGCGGCGGGACCGTCCCGGATTCGCACCGGGTTCCCTCACCGTGCTCCGTGTGCGGGGGCGAGCCTATCATCGGACGGTGTCCGACACCGCTCCACGCAACCATGCGGGTTTGCGGGCCTCCGGTGTCAGACACCGGCGTCTCGTCGGCCTGTGGCTCCCGGTCGTCGCGTGGGCCGGGCTGATCTTCGCGCTGTCGTCGGTCCCGGATCTCGGGACCGGGCTCGGCGGCTGGGATCTCGTGCTGCGGAAGCTCGCGCACGCGAGCGAGTACGCAGTGCTCGGGGCGCTGCTCGTACGCGCGCTCGGCCGGCCGTCGGTCGCGTTCGGGCTCGGGGTCGCGTACGCGGTCTCCGACGAGGTCCACCAGGCGCTCGTGCCGGGCCGCGCCGGGTCGCCGCTCGACGTGGCGATCGACGCGATCGGCGTCGCAGCCGGAGTCGTGGCGTGGCAGTGGGTGAGTCGGCGACGGCGCCTGTGAGCGGCCGGGCGCTCGCGATCGACCTGGACGGCGCGCTCGGCGACACGCGCCCGCTCTGGCGCGACTGGCTGCGCTCGGCCGAGGGCGTGCTCGGCGTCTCGGCGGGCGAGCTGCCGGAGGATCGCGGCGAAGCCGCAGCCGCGCTCGACACGCGCGGTGCGGGCAACTGGCGCGCCCTCCTCGAGCGCTTCGCCGAGGACCGCGCCCCCGTCTACCTCCGCCGGGACGCCGCGGCGAGCGCTGCGCTCCGAACGCTCGCGGAGGCGGGAGACGAGCTCGGGGTCTTCACCGACGCGCCGGAGTCGCTCGCCCGCGTCGCGCTCGCGCAGCTGGGCGCCGATCGGCGAGTGATCGCACTCGAGACGGGGACGGAGGCGCTCGAGCGGCTCCTCGGGCGGCTGGGCGCAGACGCAACCGTCGTGCGGACGCGCGCCCAGCTGGTGACCGCCGCGACGTAGAATCGTCCGTCGTGGAGCCGAAGCGCGAGGTCGGAGATCGCCAGCTCGACGCCTTGCTCGAGCGGCTCGACCGCATCGCGCAGGAGCTGGAGCGCCTGAATCGCACGGCCGAGCAGCAGGAGGGCTTCGCGCTCGTCGCCGGCGAGCTCAGACAGCTCAACGAGGCGCTGAACGCGCTCGCCTACGCCGCCCTCGGGCAGACGCCTCCGCGCGTCCGCCGGCGCGCGGGGTAGCGCCGATCACGTGAGGCGGTAGATCGTGCCGCCGTGGCCGACGGCGTAGAGCTCGCCCGCGGCGTCCTCGCCGAAGGAGGACACGCTGTCGACCCGGAACGGCTCCGTCCGCACCTGCGTCGCCTTCCCGCCGACGACGCGGAAGCTCCAGATCGTCCCGGAGCAGTAGTCGCCGAAGACGTACCGGCCGCGCTCGGCGGGGCGGGCGCTCCCGCGGTACACGTGCCCGCCGGTGACGCTGCACCCGCGGCCGTGGTCGTACTCGAAGATCGGGAACACGAGCTTGCCCGGGCCGCGAGGCGTGCTCTTGAACTGCCGCGAGCCCTCGTACAGGCTCCAGCCGTAGTTCGCGAGCCCGGAGGCCCGGCGCGGCCTGAAGTTGACCTCCTCGAGCGCGTTCTGCCCCACGTCCGCGATGTACAGGTCGCCGGTCTCGCGGTCGAAGGAAAACCGCCACGGGTTCCTGAGCCCGAGCGCCGCGATCTGCCACTTCGCCCCCGCCTTCGCCACGTTGAGCGCGAGGAGCTTGCCGTGCAGCGAGCGCATGTTCTGAGCGCGGTTCTCCGGGTCGCCGCCCGAGCCGCCGTCGCCGATCGACGTGTACAGGCGCCCGTCCGGCCCGAACGTCACGTGCCCCCCGTTGTGGTTGCTGTACGGGTTCCGCACCGAGAGCAGCTTCCTCCGCGTGGAGGTCAGCGCAACGCGCCCGTTCGACCGGAAGCGCTCGACGACGTTGCGCCCGTCGCTCGAGGTGTACGCGACGTACAGCAGGCGGTTCTTCTCGTAGCTCGGGTGGAACGCGAGCCCGAGGAGGCCCTGCTCGCCGCCGTAGGTGACGTCGCGACGCACGTCGAGGAACACGGTGCGGCGCTTCCCGACCATGCGGATCACGCGGCCCGGCTGCTCGACGACGTACCGGGCGTTCGGCTCGCCCGGCGCGTGCGTGAGGAGGACGGGGCTGTCGAAGCCGCGGGCGAAGACGGTGCGCTTGAAGGTCGTCGCGGCGCCCGGCTGCCCGACCGCGGCCGGCGCCTCCGCCGTCTCCTCGACGGCGTCGTCGCCGCCGCTCCCTCCGCACGCGGGCAGAGCGAGCACGAGAGCCGTGGCCAGAACGAGCAACAGCGGCGAGGCGCGCATCGACCCACCGTAGCCGACGGCCTCCGCCGGGCGTACGCTTCGCCGTCGTGAAGATCTTCGTCATCGGCGCGGGCCAGGTCGGCTTCACGATCGTGGACGCCCTCCACGCGCACCACGAGATCACCGTCCTCGACACCGAGCCCTCGCGGCTGCGCGCGATCTCCGAGCGCTACGACGTCGCGACCTTCGAGGGCGACGGGACGAGCCAGCGTGACCTCGCCGCGGCCGGGATCAAGACCGCCGACCTCGTGATCGCCTGCACGTCGCGCGACGAGGCGAACCTCGTGGCCGGGATGTTCTCGCGGCGCGAGGCGAAGCACGCGACCACGGTCATCCGCACCTCGAACGTCGAGTACGTCGAGCTCTGGCACGCAGGGCAGCTCGACGTCGACTTCGTGGTCAGCTCCGAGCTGGAGACCGCGCACGCGATCAGCCGCATCATCGGCGTGCCCGCCGCACGGCAGACGGACGTCTTCGCGGAGGGGCAGGTGCAGATCGTGGAGTTCGACGTGACCGAGGGCGCGTCACCCGCGATCGCCGGGCTCCCGCTCCGCCGGGCCGAGGTGCCCGACGACTCGAAGGTCGCCGCGATCATCCGCGGCGACGACCTCTCCTTCCCGGGCGGCGACGACGAGATCCACCCCGGTGACCGAATCGTCGTCATCGGCTCCCCGCAGGCGGCGCAGGCCTGGAGCACGCTCCTCGCCCCGAAAGGGGCGAGCGTGCGCGACGTCGTCATCTTCGGCGGCGGCCGCGTCGGCACGGCGATCGCGCGTGTGCTCCTCGACCAGGGGATCGGCGTCCGCGTGATCGAGGCCTCGCGGGAGCAGGCCCGTCGGGTCGCCGAGTCGCTCCCGAAGGCAAGCGTCTACAACGCGACCGGGATCGACCCGGACTTCCTCGAGCGCGAGCGGATCGGACAGGCGCAGGCGGCCATCTTCGCGATGAAGGACGACGCGAAGAACCTGTACGCGGCGTCGCTCGTCGAGGTGCACGGCGTGCCGTTCACGGTCGGGATCGCGCACGAGCCGATCTCGGTCGAGGCCTTCGAGCACGCGGGGATCGACGTCTCGGTGAACCCGCGCGCGGTCACCGCGGAGGAGATCATCCGCTTCGCGCACGACCCGAGGACGCGGCAGGTCTCCATGCTCGAGGGGAACCAGTACGAGGTTCTCGACGTCACCACGCGGCCCACGTCGAGCTACGCAGGGCAGCGGTTCCGCGACATGCCGATCCGGGGAGCTCTCATCGGCGCGCTCGTGAGGAACGGGACCGCGATCTTCCCGCACGGCGACGACGTGCTCGAGGCCGGCGACCGCGTGATCCTCTTCACGCGTTCCGCGGACGCACAGCGCGTGGTCGAGGCGCTTTGACCGACGCGCCCGCAGGTCGCATCCGCCCGATCGGCAAGCGGCGCCGGGCCGCGGTCGACCTCCGCGCGACCACACACGTCGTCGCCACGCTCGTCCTCTACCTGAGCCCGTCAACGCTCCTGCCGACAGCCGTGGCGATCGGCTACGGCGAACGCTTCTGGCACTTCCTCGCGGCCGGCGCGATCGCGGCCGGGCTCGGCTGGGCCGTCGCCCGCCGGACCGCGGACGCGGACCCGATCGGAACCCGCGAGGGGTACCTCGTCGTCGCGCTCACGTGGCTGTTCGTCGCCTTCTACGGCGCGATCCCGTACCTCCTCTCCGGCGAGGGCCAGCTCGACCGCCCGGTGGACGCGCTCTTCGAGTCGATGTCCGGCTTCACGACGACCGGGGCGAGCCTCCTCACGGACGTCGAGTCGCTCGACCGCTCGCTGCTCATCTGGCGCGCGGAGACCCAGTGGCTCGGCGGGATGGGGATCATCGTCCTCGTGCTCGCGGTGCTCCCGCGCCTGCGCGTCGGCGGCCGCCAGCTCCTCGAGTCGGAGCTGCCCGGGCCGGAGATGGAGAGCCTGGGCGCGCGCATCCGCCAGACCGCCCAGCGCCTCTGGATCGTGTACGTCGCGATCACGCTCCTGGAGATCGCCCTGCTCGCGATCCTCGGCTTCACCGGGATCGACGAGCAGATGGACATCTTCCGCGCCGTCGCGCACGCGTTCACGACCCTGCCGAGCGGCGGCTTCTCGACCGAGGCGCTCTCGATCGAGGCGTTCAGCGCGACGACACAATGGGTGATCGCGTTCTTCATCCTGGTCGCGGGCACGAACTTCGCGCTCACGTACCGGGCGCTCCTGCGCCGCGACCCGCGCGTCTTCCCCCGTGACGAGGAGTTCCGCCTCTACGTCGGCATCCTCCTGGTCGCGAGCGTCGTGCTCACCGTCGAGCTCTGGGCCGAGGGCGTCTTCGCCGGCGAGGCAGCGGTACGAAACGCGGTCTTCCAGACGCTCACGATCGTCACCTCGACCGGGTACTCGACGACGAACTGGGACGCCTGGCCGGTCCTCGCCGTGATCACCCTCGTCGGGCTCATGTTCATCGGCGGCTCTGCCGGCTCGACGAGCGGCGGCGTGAAGGTCGTCCGGCACCTGCTCATGGGCAAGATCCTGCGCCGCGAGCTGCGCCAGACCGTCCACCCCGAGCTCGTCTCGCCGATCCGCTTCAACTCGGCGCCGGTCGACGAGCGGACGCTGCGCGCCGTCGGGAGCTTCGTCCTCATGTACATCGGCGTCTTCATCGTCGGCGCGCTCCTGATCGCCTTCGACGCGGCTCGCGTGAACATGGACCTGAGCGCGATCGACATCGTCGCCGTGGCTGCGTCGGCGGCCGGGAACATCGGCCCCGCCCTGGGGCCGGCAGGCCCGTACGGGAACTTCGAGAGCTTCAGCGACTTCTCGACCGTCGTGCTGATCCTGCTCATGTGGATCGGGCGGCTCGAGCTGCTGCCGGTCCTCGTGCTGCTCACGAGGAGCTACTGGCGAACGTGGTAGCGCGCGAGACCGGGATCCGCTCACGCGAGCCCCGATCGCGCGAAGACCCCTGAAGGTGTCCGTTTCGCGGCCGCGCCGCGGCGGCCCGCCTGCCCTAGCCGGCGCCGAGCAGCGCGTGGCGGAGGTCGGCGGCGGAGTCGCGGTGGACGAGCGCGAGCACCTGGTCGCCGGGGCGGATCACGAGCTTGTCGTCCACGAGCTCGGTGCGGCCGTGGCGAAAGACCGAGATGAGCCGCGACCCCTCGGGGATCTTCACGCCGCCGACGCGCGAGCCTGCGGCCGGCGAGCTGCCGACGATCTGCACCTCGACGATCTCGAGGCCCTCGCCCTGGAGCTCGAGGAGCCGCACGAGCCCGTGATCCGGGAGCTCGTGCTCGACGAGGCCGAGGATGCTCGTCGTCGCGCAGATCGTCTGCTGGATCCCGAGCAGGTGGAAGTGCGCCTGGTTCCGCGGGTCGTTCACGCGGGCGATCGCCTTGTCCACCCGGTAGCCGTCCTTCGCGATCTGCGAGATCACGAGGTTGTCCTCGTCGTCGCCCGTGACCGCGAGCAGGAGCTCGGGCGGCCGCGCGATCCCGGCCTGCTCGAGCACGTAGATCTCCGTCGCGTCGCCGCGCGTGACGATCGGGCCGAACTCGTCCTCGAGGAGCGCGGCGCGATCCGGCCGCTGCTCTATGAGGCTCACCTCGTGGCCCATCTCGAGCAGCGAGCGCGTCGAGTTCGCGCCCACCTTCCCACCGCCGGCGACGAGGACGTACATCAGCCCGCCTCGGCAGCGCCTGCGGCCGCGGTCGGCCGGAGCGCGTCGAGGAGCACGGAGATCGCGGTCTGCGTCGGGCACACCGTGTGCAGCCCGCGCTCCCCGTAGAACGTCGCGCGCGCAGGGTCGAGCACGCGGACGACGACGTTCCCGATCTCGTACCGCTTCTGGAGCACCTGCCCGATCACGAGGTTCGTGTTGTCGCCGTTCGTCGCGACGACCGCCGCGTCGGCGTCGGCGACGCCGGCCTTCTCGAGCACGCGGGTGTCCATGGCGTGGCCGACGAGGAAGCCGCCCGTCCAGCCGTCGCCGAGCCGCACCGCCGCGTCCTCGCGCTCGTCGACCACGGTGACGTCCCAGCCGTCGGCGAGGAGGCCCTTGGCGACGGCCGAGCCCACGCGCCCGCACCCGATGACGACCGCCTTCACGTCGAGGCCCAGCCTACCGTGCCGCGTCCGGTGGAGAGACAGCGAGGGGCCGGCTCGCGCCGGCCCCTCTGCTGCCCGATGGAGGTCTGCCTACGGTGTGTCCACCCGGACGATCGTCGGGCTCGGCAAGCCGGCTGCGCCGGAGTACGCCACCGACCCGAGGTACTTCGTCCCCGGAGCAAGGCCCAAGAAGCTCAGCGTGACGTTCCCGGTGTCTCCGAGCGTCGCGGAGGTCGGCGCGGCCACGGTCATGTTGCTCGCGGCGGCCGTGCCGACGTACCACTCGTGGAGCCTGAACGGCGAGGTCCCGGTCGGGACTCCCCAGCCGTGGACGTACACGGTCAGGGCGATCGCCGCCGCGGTCGGGCTGGCGAAGACGAAGTTGACCTCCTCCGTCGAGGTCGCCGTCGTGCTCGCACCGACGAGCGACGCGCCCTGGTACACGTAGAGGTCGATGTCCGCCCCTGGCGCGACGTCCGCGTCGAACAGCCCGTAGCGGGCGTACGTCGTCCCGGCCGGGATCGTCACCGGAATCGCGACCGTCCCGGTCGGGTCGCTCGGGTTGAACGTCTGGTCGGGATCCTGGGCGACCGTCCCGGGGGTGATGGTCGGTGCGACCAACCCGCGTGGTGCCGCCGTGAAGGGCCCCGTGTAGCCGAACTTCACCTGGTAGGTGATGTCCGCGCCGTTCCCCGACACCGTCGCCGGAGCGCCGAGCGCGACCGGCCGGACGACCATGGGGATGCGAACGACATGCGTCCCGTCGGTCCAGCGGAGCTGCCCGCCCGTGTAGGCGTTCAGCGCCGCGGTCGTCCTCGTGAACGTGACGGTGAACGTACCCGTCTGGCCCGGGCTGAGCGTGAGCGACAACGGCGCGATCGTGACGTTGAAGCCCGCCATGCCCGTGAACGACGCGTTGTACGTGGCGCTGCTCGCACCGACGTTCGTCACCCTACGAGTCACCGTCTGCGAGCCGGCGAGGTCGCCGATCGCGATCGACGGCACGTTGAGGTCGCTCGGGTCGATTGCCGTGAACGCCGAGCAGAACGGGCCTGGCTGCGTCCCACAGATGAAGTTCAGCCAGTCGTTGAACCCGCTGTCGAGCACGAGGCCCGGATCGGCCGCGCTGTTCGGCCGCACGTGCCCCGCTCCCTGACGGAAGATCAGGACCGGGTTCGTGTTCGGCGCCGGCGTGCCGCCGTCGAGGACGTCGTACCCGGAGGTCATGAGCGCCGACTTGATCATCATCGGCGACCAGTTCGGCTTCAGGTGCCTGAGCAGCGCAGCCAGACCGGCGACGTGGGGAGCCGACATGGACGTGCCGCTGTACAGGTTGAAGTCACGACCCGCGTTCCCCGGCGGCGCCACCGCGGCCAGGATGTCCTGGCCGGGCGCGATGACGTCCGGCTTCAGCAGGTCGCCGCCGCCCGCGGTCAGCGGGCCGCGGGACGAGAAGCTCGCCGTGAACGGCGCCGGCTCGTTGAAGACGATGGTCGACTGGTTGATCGTCGCAGTAGCCTCCGCCGTCGCCGCGTACGCCTTGATTGCCAATCCGTCGGCCCTGTTCACATGGACGCTGGGGACGAAGTGGAAGTCGGCGTTGAGCGAGCTGTCCGGGTCGTTGTACATCACCATTCCGACCCCACCCGCGATCTCGACGGCGCGGCTCTTGTCGACACGCGCGATGACGCCGCGGAGGCAGAGAACGATCTTGCCCGTGACCTTTGCCGGATCGAGCGACCCGGGGACACACAGCTGGACATCAGCCGGGTTGGCTCCAGCCATCCCTGCAGCTGTGGAGTCGACGAGGCCGACTGGGCCGACCGGAGTCGCGACCGAGGCTCCGTTGTACGTCTCACCGTTGCCGAGCGTCACGGACCCGGTGCCGTTGCGGTTGTGCGTGCCCGCAGCGACCGTGGTGAGCCACGGGCCCGGGTGCGCGACCGTGCCGGTCGTGGGCCCGCTGTTGCCCGCGGAGGCCGAGACGAAGACGCCTGCGTCCGCCGCGAACAGGAACGAGATCTGCACCGGGTCGCGGAAGTTCGTCCGCGTCCCGCTGATCGAGTAGTTGATGACATCGACGCCGTCCGCAACCGCCTGGTCGATCGCGGCGACGAGGTCCGATGTGAAACCGCTCGCGGTCGACGCGTCCTCGGTCGACCAGAGCGCCTTGTACGCCGCGATGCGCGCGCGAGGCGCAACGCCGTTGACGGTGCCGAAGACGGCCGCGGGACCGGTGGCCGCGACGGCGGCATTCCCGCCGGCGGTGCCGGCCGTGTGCGAGCCATGGCCGTTGTAGTCGCGTGGCGACATGAACTCCCACGGCCGCTCCGCCTCGAGGGCCGCGTCGCCGCCCCAGGCGGCGTTGAAGTGCCGGGCTCCGATCAGCTTCTGGTTGCACATCGACGCGTTGAACGCCTCGCCGGGCGTGCACTTGCGCCCGAACCACTTCGGGCCGGCAATGGGCTGGTAGACGAGCTTCCCGCTCGTGTCTCGGTCGGAGAAGCTCTTGTTCTCCGGCCAGATCCCCGAGTCGACGATGCCGATGACGACGTTATCGCCGGCCCCCTTCGTCGACGGGGCGGGGTGCGCGGACGGCACTCCCGTTCCGCCGAGCTGCGACCAGAGCCCGCCGGGCGCGTCGAGCCCGAGGAAGGACGGCGTGCTCGACGTGTCCACCGTGTGGAGCTCGTCCTCGGCAACGGCGAGGACGCTCTCAAGCTTCTCCAGCTTGGTGGCCTGTGCCTCGGTGAGGCGGGCGGTGAAGCCGTTGTAGGTATAGACGTAGTCGTAGAGCTTCTGCCCTCCACCGACGCGCTTGAGCGTCGCGGCGTGGGCTCCTCGCAGATAGTCGGCGTACTTCTTCACCTTCGCCGGGGGGCGGCCTCCGCCGCCCCCTGGGGTGCTAGCGATCGTCGGTGCTAGCCGTGGATCGACGCGATGATCGGGATCAGCAGGATCGCGACGATGTTCGCGATCTTGATCATCGGGTTGATCGCCGGGCCGGCCGTGTCCTTGTACGGGTCGCCGACCGTGTCGCCGGTGACGGCGGCGGCGTGGGCGTCCGAACCCTTGCCGCCGTAGAGGCCGTCCTCGATCAGCTTCTTCGCGTTGTCCCAGGCGCCGCCGCCGGAGGTCATGGCGATGGCGAGGAAGATGCCGGTGACGATCGTTCCGATGAGGAGCCCGCCGAGCATCTCCGGCCTGATGATCCCGACGATGATCGGGATGGCGACCGGGATGAGCGCAGGGAGCATCATCTCCTTGATCGCGGAGCCGGTGACGATCGAGATCGCGCGCGAGTAGTCCGGCCGCGAGGTGTACTCCATGATCCCCGGGTCCTCGCGGAACTGCCGGCGCACCTCCTCCACGACCTGGCCGCCGACGCGCCCGACCGCCTGCATCGCCAGCGACGCGAAGAGGAACGGCATGAGGCCGCCGACGAAGAGGCCGGCGATCACCCACGGGTCGTCGAGTGTGAACGAGAGCGCGAGGCCCTCCTCCCTCAGGCCACGCCCGTACTCGTCGAAGAGGATGAGCGCGGCGAGACCGGCCGAGCCGATCGCATAGCCCTTCGTTACCGCCTTCGTCGTGTTGCCGACGGCGTCGAGCGGGTCGGTGACCCTACGCACGCCCTCCGGCATGTCAGCCATCTCCGCGATGCCGCCCGCGTTGTCGGTCACCGGGCCGTATGCGTCGAGCGCGACGATGAGCCCCGTCATCGAGAGCTGCGCCATGACCGCGACGCCGATCCCGTACAGCTGCTCGCCGGCGGCGTAGTACGCGCCGACGACGCCGGTGGCGATGACGAGCACCGGCAGCGCCGTCGCCTGCATCCCGACCGCGAGGCCGGAGATGATGTTCGTCGCGTGCCCCGTCTGCGACGCGCGGGCGATCTCCTTCACAGGGTGCCAGCGGGAGCCGGTGTAGTACTCGGTGATCGCGACGAGCAGGAACGTGACCGCGAGACCGATGAGCGCCGAGCCGTACAGGTTCCAGAAGCCGAACTCGGCGTTGTCGTACGCCATCGTGACCGGGATGAACCCGAGCGCGGCGAGGACGGTCGCGACGAGGACGCTGCGGTAGAGCGCGTTGATGATCGCGTTCGGCCCGGTCCGCACGCGCGTGAAGAGCGTCCCGATGACCGAGGCGAGGATGGAGATGCCGCCCAGCGCGAGCGGGTAGAGCCACAGGCTCGTCGCCTCGAACTGGATCCCGAGGAGCATCACGGCGACCGCGGTGACGGCGTACGTCTCGAACAGGTCGGCCGCCATGCCGGCGCAGTCACCGACGTTGTCGCCCACGTTGTCGGCGATGACCGCGGGGTTCCGGGGGTCGTCCTCCGGGATCCCGGCCTCGATCTTCCCCACGAGGTCGGCGCCGACATCGGCGGCCTTCGTGTAGATCCCGCCGCCGAGACGGGCGAAGACGGAGATCAGCGAACCGCCGAACGCGAGACCCACGAGGTCGAAGACCGCTGACTCTGGGCTGTTCCCGACCCAGTCGGTGAGCACGCCGTAGTAGCCGGCGACGCCGAGCAGGCCGAGGCCGACCACGAGCAGCCCGGTCACGGAACCTGCGCGAAAGGCGACCGTGAACGCCGGCTGGAGCCCCTCGCGTGCGGCCTCCGCGGTGCGCACGTTCGAGCGAACGGCGACGTTCATGCCGATGAAGCCCGCGGCGCCGGACAGCACGGCGCCGATCAGGAAGCCGATCGCGGTCCCCCAGCCCAGCTTGTCGTAGAACCCGAGCAGGAAGAAGGGGACGATCGCGACCATCGCGATCGTGGTGTACTGCTTGCGCAGGTACGCGGCAGCGCCCTCCTGGATCGCGGCCGCAATCTCCTGCATCTTCTCGTTCCCGGCAGGCTGCTTCAGCAGCCACCAGGTCAGGTACAGGCCGTACACGATGGCGACGGCAGCGCTCAGGAGCGCGAACAGGACGGCATGGTCAACGAAGAAGTCCATCGATCCTCCGGTCGTGGCCCATCACAAAGTGAGCGCCGAGTCGCCCCGGCGCGGCCGATTATCTATCACAAGCGGTTGCTGCGCTCCGCGACGAGGTGCGCGCCAGGCGGGCGCTGCGACGGCGTTGCTCTTGCGGCACCGACGCCCGACTCTCCCCCCAACGTCCCCCAGGGGCACTCCCGTGTCCCTGAAGTCAGGCTAGCGAGGAAACGCGAACGCGTGGGTGCCGACTTCGCAACGAGAGCGCACCCGTGGGAGATCCGGCGCGGCGAGATCGACAGCCCTGCGAGATGTCCTATCGCTTTCGAGCTTGCCGATCTCCAGGCGGCACGCCGGCCCAGCCACCAACTGCGAGGGCGACTCACCGGTGGAGTCGGACAGGCGGCCGGGTCGTCGGCGGTCGGCTACTCGTCTGCGGGCGACGCGACAGCCGCGTCGTCTGCGGCAGGCCCCTCGGGAGCTGAGCCCTCACGCGCGTCTGCGGCAGGCTCCCCGGGCGGTGCACCTTCCGACGCGTGCGAAGCCTGATCGTCAGGTGTGACCTCGGCCGCCGCGTCGTCGCCCGTCCCCTCGGCGGCCGCCTGGCTCGGAGCCGTCTCGGCAACCGCGGCCGCGTACGCGAGCTGGAGGTTCGCGCGCGCCTGCTCGAGATCCCGGACGATCGCCTCGTCGACCCCGTTCTCGCGCAGCACCGGCTCCAGCGCGCGCAGCGCCTCGATCGCGAGCCGCGCCTGCGGGAGGTCGCGCGCGTCGGCGGACACACGGCGGAAGCCGATCGAGATGGAGGTCGCAGCCGCTTGCACGAGCACGTCGGAGACGCCGATCCGGTCGAGCGCCGCGAGCAGCTCCTCCTCGCTCGGCGGCCCCTGCGCGCCGGGATCCTCAGCCACCGATGCGCTCCGCCGCGCCCACCTGCTCGGCGTAGATCTCCTCGAGCGACGCACCCTCTTCGAGGCGCTCGATCTGGCGCTCGGCGGCGTTCCGCTCCGGCACCGCCAGGTACGGCGCAGCGCCGATCTCCTTCGCGACCGGCAGCACCCATTCGATCAGCTCCTCGAGCCGCCGACGCGCCGGGATCGGCTCGCCGCGCGCGAAGTCGAGGAGCTCGCCCGGAAGCCCCCAACGGATCGCGCGCCAGAAGTTCTCCTCGATCAGCCGGTGCGGCAGCGGCTCGACGGGCTCGCCCTCGTCGTACGCACGGGCGATGCGCGCGGCGAGCGAGGTGGTGAACGCCGCGAGCGCCACGGCCTCGCCCAGCTCGGGCTGGCCGTCCGCGATGCGCGTCTCCACGGTCGGGAACGCGAGGTGCGGCCGCACGCTCCACCACATCTGCGTGTGCTCCGTGATCGAGCCCGTGTCGTAGAGGAAGCGCACGAACCGCTCGTACTCGTCCCACGAGGAGAACGCGTCGGGGACTCCGCAGCGCGGGAAGAAGCGCGTGAAGATCTGCGTCCGCGCGGAGTGGAGCCCCGTGTTCACGCTCTCGACGAACGGCGAGCTGGCGGACAGCGCGAGGATCTCCGGGAGGAAGTTCCGCATGCCGGCGACCACGGCGAGCGCCCGGTCGGCGCCGCGGATCGCGACGTGCACGTGCAGGCCGAACGTGTTGTTGCGCCAGACGACGTAGCGCAGGAGCTCGTCGTTGCGGCGGTAGTGGGGTGTGTCGATGATCCGCTGCTTCTTCCAGTCTGCCCACGGGTGGGTACCGGTGGCGCCGAGAACGATCCCCATCGGCTCGACGAGCGCCTGCAGCTGGGCGCGGCGCTCGGCGAGGGCGCCGGGGATGTCCGCGAAGGACTCCTGCTTGCCCGTGCGGATCTCGACCTCGGACGCGATCAGCTCGCCGACGAGGTGCTCCTCGAGCGCCGTGCCGTGCGCGGCTCCCTGCACCTCTTCGAAGCGGTTCACGAGGTCGAGCGTCTCGGGGTCGAGGAGTGCGAACTCCTCCTCCACCGCGACCGTGAAATCGGTCGCCGTCTCGAACGCCTCGCGCGCCCGGGTGATCAGCTCGTCAGCCGAGAGCCGCTGCTCGTCGCCCATGGCGGGTCATTGTATGGAGGCGCCGAGCAGCCTCTGCGCGACGCTCGCCCAGCTCCAGCGCTCGACGGCCGCGCGGCGCGCGGCGGCGGATACCTCTGCGCGCGTCGCGGGGTCGAGCTCGAGGAGCGCGCGCAGCTTCTCGCGGAGGTCGTCGGCGTCGCCCGTCTCGAACGAGGCGAGGTGGCGGGCAGCGGGTGGATACTCGGCCTCGAGCCCCTCGGCCACCTCGGCGAGCCCCGAGTGGCGCGCGACGAGTGGTGGGCAGCCGGCGGCGGCGGCCTCGGCCGCCACCATCCCGAACGCCTCGGGGAAGATCGAGGGCACGACGCAGGAGCCCGCGAGCGCCAGCAGGTGGACGAGATGACGGTGCTCGAGCGGGCCGGTGAAGAGCGTGCGACCGGGGTCGGCGCTCGCCTCGAGCTCCTTCCGGTAGTCGCCGAAGCCGACGATGACCGCTCGCGCGTCGATGCCTGCGAGCGCGTCGAGCAGCACGTGCACGCCCTTGTTGTGGAGGAGCTTCCCGAAGTAGACGACGGTCGGTTCGTCCTCGGCGAGGAACGCGGCGAGCCGGTCCGCGTTCCCCTCGTCCGGGAGCCGCTCGTTCGCGTTCCCGGGGTTCGGCGGGTCGCGGCGGCTCTCGGCGAGGAGCCCGGCGAGCGCCTCCTCGCGCGGGCGCGGGCGCCACTCCTCCACGTCGACACCCGGCGGCACCTCGTGCACGCGCTCGACGTGCCCGCAGACCTCCTCCAGCACCTCGCGTATGTGCGCGGAGCCGACGAACGTCGCGCGCGCGCCGGCGAGCACCTCGGCGCCCCAGGCCTCGAGTGCGGGCCGCCCGCGCATCGAGTACTCGAGCTCGGAGCCATGCGCCTTCACCGAGTACGGCGCGCCGGTGGCAGCTCCGACGGCGCCGCCGAGGAGGACGTGGTTGCAGAGGACGACGTCCGCGGGGAGCCGCGAGCGGACCTCGCGCGCGTTCGCCTCGACCCACGCATCGAGCTCGGCGCGCGTGCAGTCCTGGAGGAGCTTCACCTCGTAGCCCTCGTAGCGGTCGAGCACGAAGACCGGGAGCAGCCCGCCGACGTCCGGCCGCACGACCTCGGCGCCGCCGATGTCGTGGGGCTCCGGGTGCGGCTCCTGGCAGAGCACGGTCACGTCGTGCCCGGCGCGCGACCACTCGCGCGCGAGCTGGCGCGTGTACACGTTGGAGCCGGTGCCGCCGAGGAGGTAGCCGTGCCAGAGGAGGATGCGCACGCCTGCATCCTCGCGGGTCGAGAGCACATCAGGGCGGGCCGAGCCGCACACTGCCCGGCCGGTCCGCCGCGTGCGTCGGCCTTCGGCACCGCCGTCGGGGCAGCAGCCCGCCCGCTGCTGCGAGTCGCCGCCGCCGCGGACTTCAGCCGCCCCCCCTCAACTCACCCCGCCCTGGGTGGGGTGTTCGACCACCCTCCACCCGCTGCCAGCGTATCGCCGAAGTGCGAACGCGTGGTGCACGGGAGTGTGAAAGGTGCGTGCCGATCGTTCCACCGCTGCGCGTCGCCAGCCGCCCCCGGCAGACGAGACGACCCGAGCCGACGTCCGACGAGCCGGCGCCCGAGGCGAGGAGACGCGACGCGAGCCTGTGAGCCGCGCGCGCACCAGCCGTCTCGCCCAAGGCCGAGCCGAGCCGGCACAACCGCGGGGCGCCGTGCCGCTCTCGGTCAGCCGCCTCAGGTGAGGTGGAAGTACAGCGCGTACAGCACGTCCACCGCAGGGTTCGACGTGTGCACGTTGACGTCGGCCGGGACGTCGAGGAGCGCCTCGGAGTAGTTGAAGATGATCTTGACGCCCGCGGCGACGAGTGCGTCGGCGGCGTCCTGTGCAGTCTCCGCGGGCACCGCGATCACGCCCACGATGATGTTGCGGTCGCGGCAGATCTCGGTCGCGCGGTCGATGGCGTCGACGGTGAGGTCGCCGATGCGCGTCCCGATCTTGTCGGGGTCGTTGTCGAAGATGGCCGCGATCGTGATGCCGTGCTCGTCGAAGATCGGCGAGCCTGCGATCGCGCCGCCGAGCCGTCCGGCGCCGGCCAGCGCGACGTTGTGCTGCCCCTGGGTGCGCAAGATCTGCCGGATCTCCTCGAGCAGCGCGTCCGTCCGGTACCCGACGCCGCGCTTGCCGAACTTCCCGAAGTTCGAGAGGTCCCGGCGGATCTGCGTCGCGTTGATGTTCGTGTACTCCGCGATCTCCTGCGACGAGATCCGATCCTTCCCCATCTTCCGCGCCTGGGTCAGCACCTGGAGGTACCGGCTCAGGCGAGCGGCGACTCCAACCGTCAGACGCTCTGCCACTCGCTCCCTTTCCTCGGACTTCGTGACGAAGTGTCACGATTCTTACCAGCGGCCCGGAGCCTGCCGACGAGGGAACCGTCAGCCGCTGAGGCGCGCGCGCAGAGCGTCCTCGTCCACGAAGTGCGTGAACGCGCGCTCGCCGTCGATCTCGACGACGGGAAGGTGCACCCGGTACCGCGCCTCCAGCTTCGGGTCGCCGCCGATGTCGACGACCTCGAGCGAGAACCAGACCTCCTGCTGCACCCCCCGCACGACCTCGAGCGCCGGCGCGCACAGCCCGCAGCCCGCGCCCGTGTAGACGACGACGCGTCTAGGGATAGAGGCCTCGGGTCGTCGTCGCCTCCGCGACCCGCTGCACGGCGAGCCCGTACGACGCCAGGCGCAGGCTCGTCTCGAAGCGGTCGCGGGTCTGCCAGGCCTCCTCGAACGCGCGCGCGACGATGTCGTGGAGCTTCGCGTTCACCTCGTCCTCGCGCCAGAAGTACTCCTGGAGGCCCTGCACCCACTCGAAGTAGGAGACCACGACGCCGCCCGCGTTCGCGAGCACGTCCGGGAGCACGAGCACGCCTTTCTCCTCGAGGATCGCGTCCGCGGTGGGCGTCACCGGCCCGTTCGCGCCCTCGCAGATCACGCGCGCCTTGATCCGGTCCGCGTTCTCCTCGGTGATCACCTGCTCGAGCGCGCACGGCGCGAGGATGTCGCACTCGAGCTCGAGCAGCTCCTCGTTCGTGACCGGCTCGGCGTTCGCGAGACCGGCGAGCGTCCCCCGCTCCTGCTTGTGCGCGAGCGCGGCGGGGACGTCGATCCCGTCCGGGTTGTGGGCGCCTCCGCGCGAGTCGGAGACCGCGACGACCTTCGCGCCCTCGAGGTGCAGGAGCCGCGCGAGGTGAGCGCCGACGTTCCCGAACCCCTGGATCGCGACCGAGTACTCGGACGTCCGCATGCCCTGCTTCACGGCGAGCGCCTGGATGCAGTAGAGCGCCCCGCGCGCGGTCGCCTCCTCCCGCCCGAGCGACCCGCCGACCGACAGCGGCTTGCCGGTGACGACGCCGAGCACGGAGTGCCCCTTGTTCATGGAGTACGTGTCGAAGATCCAGGCCATGACGCGGCCGTCGGTCCCGACGTCGGGGGCCGGGATGTCCCGCTCGGGCCCGATGTCGTTGATGATCTCGCTCGTGTAGCGGCGCGTCATCCGCTCGAGCTCCTTCGGAGAGAGCGTCTTCGGGTTGCAGACGACGCCGCCCTTCGCGCCGCCGAACGGCAGCCCCATGAGCGCGCACTTCCACGTCATCCACATCGCGAGCGCCTTGACCTCGTCGCGGGTGACCGCGGGGTGGTAGCGGATCCCGCCCTTGGACGGCCCGCGCGCGATGTTGTGCGTCACGCGGTAGCCGAGGAAGACCTCGATCGACCCGTCGTCCATCTGCACGGGGATCGAGACCTCGACGGCCTTCTTGCACTGGGAGAGGACCCGGATCAGGTTGGGGTCGAGGGCGAAGACCTCGCCGACCCTCCGGAGCTGGGACTTCGCGAGCTCGAACGGGTTCTCGCGGAGATGGGAGCCCACCTCGGCTGTGCTCATCGACTGCGCCTCCTGGTCGCCCGACGGCGCCGAGTATATGCCCGTCCCGGGCGTCGCTACGACTAACGCACCACGTACTCGACGCTCTCGACCTGACGTCCGAAGCCCTCGCCCATGCGCGCGAGGAGCCGGACGACGTAGGCGCCGCGCGGCAGCCGCTCTCCGCCGGGGCCCCGGCCCGTCAGCGCGAACGCGTAGCGGCCGGGCAGGAGCTCGCGGCGGCGTGCGAGCACGCCCAGGAGCTCGCCCCCGCGGACGAGCCTCACCTCGAGCGACTCGAGCGGCCGGATCGCCAGGCCGGGGTCCGTGGTCACGGCGCCGGCGGTCAGGCTGAGCACGGCTGGCGTCTGGTCGGAGACGCGCCCCTTGGGCACCGCGAGCCGGACGCGCGTGAGCGCGTCGACCGGCGCCGGGACCGCCACCGCCCACGGGACGTGCACGGTCGTCGAGTCGGCGACGATCAGCGCGAGCTCGCCCGTGGCGACGCCTGCGCGCTCCGAGAGCGAGCCCGTCTCGGCGACGACGGCGACCGTCGCGCGCTGCCCGGGGCGTAGCTCGAGATCGGTCGGGTCGACCGTCAGCTCGACGCCCCTGGGAGCGAGCGCGACGGTCTGGATCGTGACCGCGACCGGTCTCGTGGAGACGTTCCGGACGCGGATCGTCTGCTCCAGGTCGGGTCCCCGCGCCGGGCCGAAGGAGATGCTCGGCGGGTCGACGACGATCTCCTGCTGAACGGCGCCCCGGAGATCGACGAGCCCCGCACCGGACGCGGTCGCGTCGAGGTCGCGCCGCTGGGCAGAGCCGACGAGGAGCGCCGCGAGGTCCACCGCCCCGGCCTGCGGCCGGCCCTGCGCGAGCACGGCGGCAGCGCCCGCGACCACGGCGGCGGCGACGCTCGTGCCGCTGACCGTCCCGTACCGCGGATCGCCGTCCTGTCCCCGTCCGGGCTCCGAGGTGGGGACGGCGACGCCGGCCGCCACGAGATCGGGCTTCAGGCCGCCGCCGAACGCGAGCCCGCGCGAGGAGAACGCGGCCACGAGGCTGCCGGCCTCGTTCTCGTCCACGTCGACGACACCCACGGAGGCCGTCACCGGCACGCCGGCCTGGAGCATGGCGCGGATCTCCTTCACGAGCGCAGTGGGAAGGCCCACCACGGGGACGCCCTCGGGCACGTCCAGCGAGAAGGCCCCCGCCGGGAGCCGCCCGTCCACGAGCACGGCGACCGCCCCGGCGACCGTCGCCTCCTCGACCGTCTCGTCCGAGAGGACACCGCGCGGCAGGAGCGGCGCCCGCCCGGCGACGCGGCTCAGCCCGCTCTGGTCGAACAGCCCCGCAGTCCCCTTCCGGGCCGCGCCTCGCGTGACGGGCACGACGCCGGCCGTCACCGTCCGCGTCGGCGCGCCGCCGAGCGGCAGCCGGCCCTCGAAGAGGACGCGCAGCCCGGCCCGAACGTGCACGCGGACGGTCGGCGCGTCGGGGCGGCCGTCGGCGGCCGCGACCGTGAGCGCGGCGGGCGCCCCGCCCGGCCCGCCGATCGAGCCGAAGGTCGGCCCGATCCTCCCGTCGTTCCCCGCCGGCGCGACGACGAGCGTGTCGAGTGCGGTCGCGCCCGCGACGGCGCGGGCGAGCGGGCCGTCCGGGAACGAGGCGTACGGCTCGACCACGCCGACGAGGGCGACGCGCGCTGCGTCCATCGTGTCGCCGTCGCCGTTCGGGTCGACCGCGGTCTCGAGCCCGGCGATGACCTGATCCGTCCTCGAGTAGACCGTGTACCCGCGCTCGGCGTCGGCCTGCCAGCCGGCGACGCGGATGGGAAGGATCGTCGCGCCCGGCGCCACGCCGTGCAGGCCGCCGGGGCCCTCCGACCCGGCGACGACCCCGGCGAGCTCGGTCGCGTGCCGCTCCAGGCGACCGGGGATCGTCGGATGCGGCTGCGCGACGGCGCCGCTCCCCGGCTCGAGCAGGTCGATGCCGTCGACGACGCTCCCCCGCAGGTACGGGTGCGACGGGTCGACGCCGGTGTCGAGAAGGGCGACCGTCACGCCCGTCCCGTCCAGCCCGGGGACGTCGAGCCCCGTGAGCAGCGACGGCGTGATCGTGGCGGAGCCCGCCGCCTGCGCCGGGTACGCGACGCGAACGGGGTACACGCCGACCACCTCGCGATCGGACTCGAGCAGCGCGAGCGAGGTCGGGTCGAGGCGCGAGGAGAACCCGTTGAGGACGCGCACGTAGCGGTAGTCGGGCGCGACCCGCGCGCCCGCGGCCGTCATCCGCGCGAGGAACTGCTCCTGGACGCGGAGCGCGGTGCCCGTCCACGTGCGCATCTGCGCCTCGGTCGCCCTCCCGCCGGCCGCCGTCACCCGCGCGGCGAGCGACGGCTCGTCGAGGAGGACGACGTAACGCTGCCCGGTCGAGACGGCTCCGCGGGTGCCGAGGACGCCCTGCCAGCCGGCCTCGTCGATCGACGGCTGCGGCGTGTCCTGCGCGTGGGCGCCGGCGGCCCCCAGCGCCACCGCGAGCGCGGCGGCGACACCGGCGAGGCGGCTACGAGAGCGAGGCGTACGCATCGAGCGAGAGGTAGCCGGGACAGGGGACCGCGGGGGTGAAGCGCGCGGCGGACGCGATCATCGCCGCATTGTCCGTGCAGAGCGACAGCGGCGCGAAGCGCGCGTCCGGCAGCGCGGCCCGGAGGGCTGAGTTCGCGGCGACGCCGCCGACGACCGCGATCGTCTCGAGGCCCGTCCGCTCGGCCGCCTCGCGGGCGCGGCCGGCGAGCGCGCGCACGATCGCGTCCTGGTACGAGGCCGCGAGGTCCGCCCGTCGCCGCGCCGTCTCCTCCTCGCCGAGGTCGCGCACGGCGTAGAGCAGCGCGGTCTTGAGCCCCGAGAACGAGAAGTCGAGGCCGGGGACGCGCGCGACCGGGAACGCGAACGCCCGAGGATCGCCCTCCTGCGCGAGACGGTCGATCTCGGCGCCGCCGGGATACCCGAGCCCGAGCAGGCGCGCGCCCTTGTCGAACGCCTCCCCGGCCGCGTCGTCGAGCGTCGTCCCGAGGCGCTCGCTGCTGCCGCGCTCACGGACGGCGAGGAGCAGCGTGTGGCCGCCGCTCGCGAGCAGGCAGAGGAACGGCGGCTCGAGCGGGTCCGGCTCGACGTAGAGCGACGCGACATGACCCTCCAGGTGGTCGACCGGGACGAGCGGGAGCCGTGCCGCCCACGCGATCGCCTTCGCCGCCGAGAGCCCCACGAGCAGCGCGCCGACGAGCCCCGGGCCTTGCGTGACGGCGACGCGCTCGACGCCGTCGAGCCGCACCCCCGCCTCCTCGAGGGCCTCGCGCACGACCGGGCCGACGAGCTCCAGGTGACGCCGGGACGCGATCTCCGGGACGACGCCGCCGTAGCGCTCGTGCAGCGCCGCCTGCGAGGAGACCACGGAGGACAGCACGCGCCCGCCGTCGAGGACCGCCGCAGCGGTCTCGTCACAGGACGTCTCGAGGGCGAGGATCACGTCGCCTCGGACCTGGCCCGCTCCGCGTCGGCGGGGACGGCCTCGCGCCACATGATCAGGGCGTCCTCACGATTGTCGGTGTAGTAGCCGCGGCGGATCCCGCGCGCCTCGAACCCGAGCTTCTCGTACAGCCGGATCGCGTCGTGGTTCGAGACGCGCACCTCGAGCGTGTAGCCGCGGCGCTGGTCGCCCGCGGTCACCTCGAAGAGGCGCTCGAGGAGGAGGGTCGCGATCCCGCGGCGGCGGAACTCGGGAGCGACGGCGACGTTCATGACGTGCCACGCGTCGACGTAGCGCGATGCGAACGCGTACGCCACGAGCTCCTCGGTGTCCGCGTAGGCGCCGAGCGCGAGCGCGCTCGGCTTCCGCAGCTCAGCGACGAACATCGAGCGCGACCACGGGGTCGGGTACGACGCGCGCTCGATCGTCTCGACGCCGTCGAGGTCGTGCACGTCGAGGCGGCGGACCTCGATGCTCACGCGGTGCTCCTTGCCTCCGCGTCGGGGGCGCGCACGTAGACCGGGAGGACGGCGTCGGCCGGGCCGAAGCCGTCCGCGAGCGAGGCGTGGAGGCG
>SIRU01000046.1 GCA_004366385.1 Actinomycetota bacterium | reverse complement strand
CGCCTGCTCGAGCTGTACCTCGTGAACCGGCTCGGGCTCTCGCTCGACGAGGTGCACGCCGAGGCGGAGCTGCTCGAGCACGCGCTCTCGGAGGAGCTGGAGGCGAAGATCGACGCCGAGCTCGGCTTCCCGACGCACGACCCGCACGGCGACCCGATCCCGGACGCCGAGCTGCGGCTGGAGCACGCGCCGGGCCGGACGCTGCTCGACCTGATGCCGGGCGAGGCTGCGTCGGTCGCGCGCGTGCCGGACGGCGACCCCGAGCTGCTCCGCTACCTCTCGGAGCTCGGCCTGGTGCCGGGCTCAGAGGTCGAAGTCGTGGCGGAGGCGCCGTTCGGCGGCCCGATCACGGTGCGCACCGAGCGCGGCGAGCATGCGATCTCGCGCGAGCTCGCGACACGCGTCAGCGCGGCGTAGGGGCGAGGCAGGCCTCGCCCCTACGCGAGCTCGAGCGCGACCGCCTCGACCTTCTGCTCCCGCTCGGTGCCGAGCGCAGCGTCGATCTTCTGCTGGAGCTCGCCGGACGCGAGGAGCTCCTCGGTGATGTCCGCGCCGCCGATGAGCTCGCCCTTGACGAACACCTGCGGGATCGTCGGCCAGCCCGAGATCGCCTGCAGCTCTTGCCGAATCTGGGGATCGGGAAGGACGTCGACAGTCGTGACGGGCGCGCCGACCGCGGCGAGCGCGTTCAGTGCGCGGTACGAGTTGCCGCACATGACCATCTCGGGCGTGCCCTTGATGAAGACGGCCACCGGCTCGCGCTCGATGACCTCGGAGATCTGCTCGTTCAGGGGCTTCATGCGGTTCCTCTCGTTCGGATGCGGAGCTCGTGGATGGAGCCGTCGGCGAGCAGCGCGGCGAGCGCCTCGTTGACGCGCCGGTGCTGGTCGAGGAGCGAGAGCCCGTCGAACTCGGGGCTCACGACCGTGACCTGGAAGTGGTCGCCAGTACCGGTGCGGTCGTCGACGTCGATCGTCCCCGCGCCCGGGAACGCGCCCTCCAGGATCGCCCGGATCGCCTCGACCTCCATCGCCGCGATGCTACCGCGCGGTAGTCTCCGGGCCGATGCGCATCCTCCGCACGCTCTTCCTCCTCGAGCTCGGCGCCTGGATCGGTGCGATGACCGCCGCGGCGTTCGTGAAGCGCGCTGTCCCGTCACGGGGTGACGAGGAGTCGGACGAGGTGGGGCTCGTCGCGATCTTCGACGGGATCGACCTGAAGAGCCAGGCGAAGGCGTTCCGCGGCGGCTCGGCGCTCGCCTGGTTCGGCGGGATCGACGTCGATCTCCGTGAGGCGGAGCTGGCTCCGGACGCGAGCCTCAGGCTGCACGCGCTCTTCGGCGGCATCGCCGTCAAGGTCCCACCGGGCTGGAACGTGGAGAAGGACCTGAAGGCGCTCATGGGCGGCGTGGACGCCCGCGGGCTCGAGAACGACCCGGACGCCCCGACGCTGAAGATCGAGGGCATGGCAGTGTTCGGCGGCATCGCAGTGGGTGCCAAGGCCGCGGCCGAGCCCGAGGGAGCGCCCGCGCCCGCGAGCGGCTAGGTGCGTCGCGCCACCCGGTTCGTCGTCTCGCTCCCCGAGCGCATCGCCCGCGCGCTCGCGGCGGCGACCGGCGGGGCTGTCCACGAGACCGCCGAGCTCCTGCTTCCTCGACTGGTCCGTCGCTCCCGGTTGTACGAGGCGACCGCGAAGAACCTGCTCCGGATCACGGTCGAGCTGGTTGGCGGCGTCGAGCGGCCGAAGGAGGAGGTCGCGGATGAGTTCGAGCCCAACCCGACGAAGCTCGCGGTGCGCAAGGGCGCCGGGAACGTGGTCGAGCTCGGCTCGATCTTCGCGTTCGGCTTCTCGCCGCTCTGGCTCCTCGCGGCAACCGCGGACGTCACGCACGGCACGCGCGTCTACCTCGACGTCCTCGTGGACGAGCTCAAAGGCGCGGGCGTCGTCCGGCGAGACGCGGAGTTCGGCTCGGTCGACGACCTGCTCGCCTCGCTGGAGGGCGCGAGCGGGACGACGGCGCGGCTCATCGACATCCCGCCGCTCGAGCTCGAGGCCGTGAAGCAGTCGCTCGCCGACCTGCGCGAGGACGCGTCCGGGCTCCCGTCGCCCGAGGAGCTCGAGCAGGTCTACTCCGCGCTCGTCCACGAGGCCGACCGCGAGCAGCGGAGCCTGCTCGAGGTCTCGGTCGGCGTCGGGCTCGCGTTCTTCAACTCCGCGCGGAAGGTCGGGCGCCAGCACGTGCTCGACCCGTACACCGAGGACCTCCGGCCGGTGCGCGACGAGGGCTTCGCGCGCTACGCGTGGCGCGTCGGCAAGCCGTACGCGGGCGCGGTCGCGCGGCACTTCGACCCGCGGCAGCCGTCCCTGACGGAGCGCGGCATGTCGAAGCTGCTTGAATCGAGGAGCATGGTCCACCCGGACTCCTTCGGTGCGCGCGGGACCCTCTCGGTCGGAGGGCGCGAGCTCGAGGTCTTCCGCATCGGCGCGCTCCAGGAGCGGTTCGACGTGCAGCGGCTGCCGTACACGCTGCGCGTCCTGCTCGAGAACGTGCTGCGGAACGAGGACGGCGTGACGGTGACGAGCGCGGACGTCGAGGCGGTCGCGCGCTGGGTCGCGAGCGCCGAGCCCTCGCAGGAGATCTCGTTCATGCCCGGGCGCGTGCTGCTCCAGGACTTCACCGGCGTGCCGGCCGTCGTCGACCTCGCCGCGATGCGGAACGCGATGGCCGACCTCGGCGGCGACCCCGCACGGATCAACCCGCTGCTGCCGGTCGAGCTCGTGATCGACCACTCGGTGCAGGTGGACGAGTACGCGACCCGGCTGGCGATCTTCCGGAACGCCGAGCTCGAGTTCCAGCGGAACCGCGAGCGCTACGCGTTCCTGCGCTGGGGCCAGCGCGCGTTCGAGGGGTTCAAGGTGGTGCCGCCGTCGACCGGGATCGTCCACCAGGTCAACCTCGAGTACCTCGCGCGGGTCGTCGAGGAGCGGGGCGGCCGCGCGTTCCCCGACACGCTCGTCGGGACGGACTCGCACACGACGATGATCAACGGACTCGGCGTGCTCGGCTGGGGGGTCGGCGGGATCGAGGCGGAGGCCGCGATGCTGGGCGAGCCGATCTCGATGCTCGTCCCGCAGGTGGTCGGCTTCAAGCTCATGGGCGCGCTGCCGGAGGGCGCGACCGCGACCGACCTCGTCCTCACGGTCACGCAGATCCTGCGCGAGACCGGCGTCGTCGGGAAGTTCGTCGAGTACTTCGGGCACGGGCTCGCGACCTTGCCGCTGGCAGATCGCGCGACCATCGGGAACATGTCGCCGGAGTACGGCGCCACCTGCGGCTTCTTCCCCGTGGACGAGGAGACGCTCCGCTATCTACGGCTGACGGGGCGGTCGGACGAACGGGTCGCGCTCGTCGAGGCGTACTGCAAGGAGAACGCACTCTGGCACGACCCGGACGAGCCGCCGACGTACTCGCAGATCGTCGAGCTCGACCTCTCCTCGGTGGAGCCGTCGCTCGCCGGGCCGCGGCGGCCGCAGGACCGCGTGCCGCTGCGGGAGGCGAAGCAGGCGTTCCTCGACTCGCTCCCGAGCTTCGGCATCGACTACGGGAACGCGCACGACGAGGCGGTCGCCGAGTCGTTCCCGGCCAGCGACCCGCCGTCGGATGTCGCGCCGGGGCACTCACCGCCGTCGGAGGGCGCCGTGATCTCGACCACGCCGCCGGTCGTCCTCGCGGAGGCAACCGCGCACACCGTGACCATGGACGGCGAGACGTTCGAGCTCGAGCACGGCTCGGTCGTGATCGCCGCGATCACGTCCTGCACGAACACGTCGAACCCGGCCGTGATGGTCGCGGCGGGCCTCCTGGCGAAGAAGGCCGTGGAGCGCGGCCTCGCGCGCAAGCCGTGGGTGAAGTCGAGCCTCGCGCCCGGCTCCAAGGTGGTCACGCAGTACTACGACCGGGCGGGCCTCACTCCCTACCTGGAGGAGCTCGGTTTCCACACGGTCGGCTACGGCTGCACGACGTGCATCGGGAACTCGGGGCCGCTGCCGGCGCCGATCTCGCAGGCAGTCGCAGAAGGCGACCTCGTCGTCTGCGCGGTGCTCTCCGGGAACCGCAACTTCGAGGCGCGCATCCACGGCGAGGTGAAGGCGAACTACCTCGCCTCGCCGCCGCTCGTGGTCGCGTACGCGCTCGCCGGGCGAATGGACCTCGACCTCGCGACCGAGCCGCTCGGCGTGGGCTCGGACGGCGAGGACGTGTACCTCTCCGACCTCTGGCCGTCGCCCGAGGAGGTGCGCGAGACGGTCGCCGGCTCGATCGGCGAGGAGATGTTCCGCGAGACGTACGCGGACGTGTACGCGGGTGACGAGACGTGGCGCTCGCTGCCGATGCCCGAGGGCGAGCTCTTCGCCTGGGATGCCGCCTCGACGTACGTGCGCCGGCCGCCGTACTTCGACGGGATGCCTCCCGAGCCGGAGCCGGTGGACGACGTCGCGGGCGCGCGCTGCCTGGTCTCGATCGGCGACTCGGTGACGACGGACCACATCTCCCCGGCCGGAGCGATCCGGCCCGATTCGCCGGCGGGCCGCTACCTGATCGAGAACGGCGTCGAGCGCAAGGACTTCAACTCCTACGGCTCACGGCGCGGCAACCACGAGGTCATGGTGCGCGGGACGTTCGCGAACGTGCGTCTCCGGAACTTGCTCGTGCCCGGGTCGGAGGGGACGTGGACGGTGCACCTGCCCTCGGGTGACGAGGGGACGATCTACGAGGTCGCGGAGCGCTACCGCGCGGAGGGCGTCCCGCTCGTCGTGCTCGCCGGCAAGGAGTACGGCTCGGGCTCGTCGCGCGACTGGGCGGCGAAGGGGCCGCGGCTCCTCGGCGTGCGGGCGGTGATCGCGGAGAGCTACGAGCGGATCCACCGCTCGAACCTGCTCATGATGGGCGTGCTCCCGCTCCAGTTCACGGGCGGGGAGAGCCGGGAGTCGCTCGGGCTCACGGGGCGCGAGACGTTCTCGTTCGAGGGGCTCGACGGCGGCGAGGCGAGCGAAGTCACGGTGCGAGCGGACGCTGTCCGTTTCCGCGCCCGTGTCCGGCTCGACACCCCCCGCGAGCGCGAGTACCTCCGCCACGGCGGGATCCTCCCGTACGTGCTGCGGCGGCTGCTCGCCTCCTGACCGGCCGCAGTCGAAACATAAAAACCGGTGTCAGACACCGGTCTTGTCAAGAGCGCTCGGTCACGATTCCGTGACAACTCATCCACAGGCCGAGGATGCGAACACGGCTCGAAGCGCGGCACTACCGTTGGCAGGCGACCTCTTGGGCCGTGGCGGATGCGGCCGTGTCCGCAGGAGACGCCCGCCCGGTGTCTGACACCGGTGGGCGCGCGCTCAGGCGAGGCCGAGCTCGGGCGGGAGCGGGCGCGCGTGGACGATCACGAGCGTCGTCGTCGGGCGCGTGAGCGCGACGTAGAGCTCGCGCAGGCCCGTCCCGCCGACGGACTCCTCCACGATCGCCGCCGGCTCGACGACGAGCACGTGGTCGAACTCCATGCCCTTCGCCTCGCGCGGCGTGAGGACCGAGATCCGCGTGTCGTCGAAGAGCGCCGCCTCCGCGTCGCCTCGCAGCGACGGCGGCGCGATCACCGCGAGCAGGCCCTCCTCCCCTGCGAGCTCCGCCGCCTCCGCGAACGCTGCGTCGAGCGGCGCGTCGGCTGCGACGATCCGCGGCGGCTCGGCACCGGAGCGGTACGCGACCGGCGGCTCGACGTCCGGCGCGATGTGCTCGAGCAGCGGGAGGGCGAGCGCCATGATCTCGCGCGGCACGCGGTACGCGTGACGGAGCTCCTCGACCTCCGCGTGCTCGCCGCCCGGGAGCTGTGAGAGAACCTCGCCCCAGCGCACGTACGGCACCGGCCCGGTGGCCTGCGCCACGTCACCGAGGATCGTGAAGCCGCCGAGAGCCCGCCGCGCGATCATCCGCAGCTCCATCGGCGTGAGGTCCTGCGCCTCGTCCACGATCACGTGGCCGTACCGGTCAGGCGGGCCGAGAAGCAGCTCACGCGCCTCGTCCAGTAGCGGGAGGTCGGCCGCGCTCCAGCCGCTCCGCGCCCGACGGAGCAGCCGCTGCTCGTCGTCGTCGAGCAAGCCGTCGGCCGCCTCGGCCAGCCGCTCGCGCGAGGACAGGAGCGACCGGACGAGCCGCTCCGGCTTCGGCGCCGGCCACACCGCGTCGAGGAACCCCGAAAGCACGTTGTCCTTGCGCAGCGAGCGCTCGACCTCGTCGAAGGCGCGCACCGCGAGCCCGCCGAGCGTGGCCCCGTAGTCCGCGTAGAAGCGCCGGAGGACGTCCATCCGGAAGCGCTCGCGCGCCGCCGCCGACAGCCCGAGCTCGACCCGCACCCGCTCGAGCAGCTCCGCCACCTCGCGCTCGCGCACGCCGACGAAGTGCCCCTCCATCCGCACGACGAGCTCCCGCGGCTCTCCCCGTGAGCGCAGCTCGACCGCGCGGCGCACGACCTCGGCGAGACGCGGGTCGGCCTTCAGGCGCTCCACCTGCGGCGGGTCGGAGAGCTTCACCTCCGCCCCCTCCACCAGCTCGGCGACCGCGCGCTGGTCGACGGCGTCCTCCCCGAGCGCGGGCAGCACGTGCGAGACGTAGTCCATGAAGACCGGGCTCGGCCCGACGACGAGCACGCGCCGGAGCTCCTCGCGGTGCGAGAACAGGAGGTACGACGCGCGATGCAGCCCCACCGCCGTCTTCCCCGTCCCCGGCCCGCCCTGGATCACGAGCGGCGGCTCCGGGCTGCGCGCGATGAGGCCGTACTGGTCGGCCTGGATCGTCGCGACGATGTCGCGCATCCGCGAGTCGCGGGCACGCTCCAGCTCCTCCAGCAGGAAGTCGTCGACCGAGGCCGCCGCGTCCTCGAGCGAGCCGTCGAGCGCCTCGTCGCTGATGCCGGTGAGCGTGCGGCCGCGCAGCCGGAAGCGGCGGCGGAGCGTGACGCCGTGCGGCTCGGCGGGCGTCGCCGTGTAGAAGGGCCGCGCGGCCGGCGCCTGCCAGTTGACGACGAGCACGCCGTCGTCGTCGTGCACCCACCGCCGCCCGACGTAGAGCGAGTCCTCGACCGAGTCGACGTCGATGCGCCCGAAGCAGAGGATCTGCTCCGCAGCCTCGTACGCCGCCAGACGCCGGTTCACCCATGCGTACGCCTGGTCGAGGGAGACCGACGCGCCGTCGGCGCCGATCGCCGCGGCGTCGACCGTCCGTTGCAGCGCCCGGCGCATCTCCTCGAGGCACTCGTACGCGTGGTCGAGGTAGGCCTGCTCGACAGGGAGGTCCGGGTGCGCCATCGCTACCCCGCCTTCCAGCCGACGAAGAGCGCCCAGCCGAGGTGGTCGCGCCCGTGTCGCAGGTACGTGCGCTTCGCCCGCCCGTGCCACTCGTGGATCTCGGCCGCACCCGGGTCGTCGCCGTTCTCCGCGAGCCACTCCTCGACCGCGCGCCAGTGCAGCGTCTCGTAGCGGTCGAAGTCGTCCTCGGAGGAGGCGATGACCGAGACGCAGCGGAGGGAGCCCGTCTCGAGGATCGCGACGGTGCCCTCGAGGGTCGTGAACGGCTCGCCGCGCTCGTCGTAGTCCTCCGGCAGCGGCAGCTTCCGCCAGAACGGCTCGCCGACGACGACGTGGCCGCCCGGCCGCACGACCGGCTCGAGCGCGTCGAGCGTGCCCGCGAGCCCGCCCCAGACGAAGCTCGCGCCGAGGCACAGGGCGACGTCCCAGCCCTCGCCCAGCTCCTCCTGCGACGCGTCGCCGAGCCGGAAGGTCACGCGTTCCGCCAGGCCGGCCGCCTGCGCGCGCTCGACCGCGACCGCGTGGAACTCGGGAGCGATCTCGATCCCCTCGACCGAGCAGCCGAGCTCGCGGGCGAGCAGCAGCGCCGGGCCGCCCCGCCCCGAGGCGACGTCGAGCACGCGCGTCTCGGGCCCGAGCCGCAGCCGCTCCCCGAGCAGTCTGAGCTTCTCGGCGGAGAGCGGGTTCTGGATGTCGTGATCGCGCTCCGCGACGATGAAGTAGCGCGGGATCACGGCCGCATTCTCCCACGGATACGCTCACCCGCCCATGGCCGGGCCAGGAGGAGTCGAGCAGGAGAGGATCGAGGGCAGCTGGGGCATCGAGCCGGTCCCGGAGCGGCTGCGCGTTCTCGGCCTGCTCGACACCGGGCTGCTGTGGGGGAACCTCGGCGTGTCGCTGCTGGTGATCGTCGCCGGCGCGGTGCTCGTGCCTGCGCTCTCGCTGCCGGAGGCGCTGCTCGCGATCGCGCTCGGCTGCCTCGTGGGGAACCTGATGCTCGGCGTCGCGGGCGCGATCGGGACGGACGCGCGCGTCCCCGGGATGGTGCTCATGCGCGCGCCGCTCGGCCGCCGCGGCTCGTACCTGCCGACCGGGGTCAACGTGCTCCAGGGCCTCGGCTGGTCGATCTTCGAGCTTCTCATCATCGCCACCGCGGCCGCCGCGCTCTCGGACGAGCTCTTCGGGTTCCACGCGCAGTGGCTGTGGACGCTTGCCTTCGGGGCGGTCGCGCTCGTCTTCGCGCTGCTCGGGCCGATCGGGTTCGTGCGGCGGTTCGTCCGCCGCATCGCGATCTGGGCGGTGCCCCTGGCGCTCGTCTACCTCACGTGGTGGGCACTCGACGGCGCCGACCTCGGCGCGCTCTGGGACCAGCCGGGCGAAGGCGGGCTCACCGTCTGGCAGGGAGCGGACGTGGTGGTCGCGATCACGGTCTCGTGGATCCCGTACGCGGCCGACTACACGCGCTTCTCGACGACGAGACGCGCGGGCGGGCTCGGCACCGGGCTCGGCTACCTCGTCCCGGACGCGTGGCTCCTCGCGCTCGGGGTCGTCCTCGTGCTCTCGCGCGACCTCGGCGACCCCGCCGAGCTGCCCGCCGCCGTGGTCGCCGGCGGCCTGGCCGCCGTGCTGGCGCTCTTCGCGCTGCTCGTCACGGAGACGGACGAGGCGTTCGCGAACGTCTACTCGGCCTCGGTCTCGCTCCAGAACCTCGTGCCCCGGGCGCCGCAGCCGCTGCTCGTCGCTCTGGTGACGGCAGCAGCCGTGGCGGGCGCGCTCGTGATCGACCTGGTCAGCTACCAGAGCTTCCTGCTCCTCCTCGGATCGGTGTTCGTCCCGCTCTTCGCGGTGCTGCTCGCGCACTGGCTCGCGCACGGCGCGCGCTACGCGCCCGCCGACGTCTTCGGGGCGCCCGCGTGGCGCCCCGGGCTCGTGGCGGCGTGGCTCGCGGGGTTCGCGCTCTACCAGTGGCTGTACCCGACCGGGCCGGGCTGGTGGGTCGACCTCGTCGGGCGGCTCGACCCGCCTGAGTGGGAGATCGGCGCTACCGTCCCCGCCTTCGCCGCCTCCTTCGCGATCGCCGGCGCGGTCGCGCTAGTGTCACGCCGCTCGGAGTCCGGAGCCGCCGCCACATGACCGCCATCGCCGCCATGGGGAACCTCACGCGCGACGTCGTCGCGGGCGCCGACCCGCGCCCGGGGGGCGGCGTCTTCTACGCGGCCAGGGCGCTCGCGCGCCTCGGCGCCGACGCGCGCGTCGCCGCCGCCTGCTCGACCGGCGACCGCGGGCTGCTCCTCCCCCCACTCGAGGCGTTCGGGCTCCCGGTGACGTGGTACGAGTCCTCGAAGACGACGGCGTACAGCTTCCACTACGAGGGCGACCGACGGATCATGAGCCAGGACGCCGTCGGCGACGCGTGGACGGCGGAGCGCAGCATCGAGGCCGCGGGAGACGCAGCCTGGGTGAACGTGTGCGCGCTCACGCGCACCGACTTCCCGGACGAGACGCTCGCAGCGCTGGCGCGCGACGGGCGCCGGCTGCTCGTCGACGCGCAGGGCCTCGTCCGCCTCCCCGACCTCGGCGATCTACGGACGGACGGCGAGATCGGGGACGTGCTCCGCCACGTCACCGTGCTCAAGCTGAACGACGAGGAGGCGGAGACGCTGGTCGGGAGCGCCGAGCCCGAGAGCCTGCGCGCCCTCGACATTCCCGAGGTGGTGCTCACGCTCGGATCGCAAGGCGCGTACGTCGTCACGCCCGAGCTCGTCGAGCACGTCGCCGCCCGCATGATCGACCGGCCGGCCGACCCCTCGGGGGCCGGGGACACGTTCTCGGTCGGCTACCTCACCGCGCGCATCGCCGGCGCGGGCCCGGTCGAGGCGACGCGCGCGGCGACGGACACCGTGGCGTCGTTTCTCGCAAGCCCCTGAACGTGCTCGGGCTCGTCCCGGATCCCGTCGTCCGGCGCGCGATCCGGGTCAACTGCGCGCGCCGGCTCGCGCGGGAGCGGCGCGGCGGAGAGGCGAGGCGGCAGGCCTTCCTCGCGGAGCTCGGCCGCTCGCGCATCGCCGAGCGGGTCGAGAAGCCGAATGAGCAGCACTACGAGCTCCCCGTCGACTTCTTCCGGCTCGTGCTCGGCCCCAGGCTCAAGTACTCGTGCTGCCACTGGCCAGCGGGTGTCTCGAGCCTCGCGCAGGCGGAGGAGGCGATGCTCGCCCTGACCTGTGAGCGGGCGGAGGTCGAGGACGGGATGGAGCTGCTCGACCTCGGCTGCGGCTGGGGCTCGCTCACCTTCTGGCTCGCCGAGCGCCACCCGTCGTCGCGGGTGCTCGCCGTCTCGAACTCGCGGACGCAGCAGGCGTTCGTCCGCGAGCAGGCCTTCGCGCGGGGGCTCGTGAACGTCGAGACGCGCCTCGCGGACGTGAGCACCTTCGAGCCGGAGCGCCGGTTCGACCGCGTGCTCTCCGTGGAGATGCTCGAGCACGCGCGGAACTACGAGGAGCTCCTGGGCAGGATCGCCGGCTGGCTCGAGCCCGGCGGCAAGCTCTTCGTCCACGTCTTCTCCCACCGCGAGCACGCCTACGCCTTCGAGTCGGGCTGGATGGCGCGGAACTTCTTCACCGCAGGCACGATGCCGTCGCACGACCTCCTGCCCTCCCTCGCACGCGGGCTCGCGCTCGAGGCGGACTGGGTGCTCGACGGGACGCACTACGAGCGGACCGCCGAGGCGTGGCTGGAGCGGCTCGACGCGGCACGCGACGCGGTGCTCCCGGTCCTCGCGCGCACGTACGGCCGCGACGACGCACGGAGGCGGCTATCGATGTGGCGCGTGTTCTTCATGGCCTGCGCCGAGCTCTTCGGGTACCGCTCCGGACGCGAGTGGATGGTCTCGCACTACCGCTTCGCGCGGGCCTCCTAGAGCCGGAACTCGCCGCGGGCGACCGCGACGGCGCTCCCGCCGACGGCGACGCGCGTGACTTCGCCGCCGACTGCCTCGGCGAGCGCGTGCAGCGTGGACGGGCGCCCGATCTCCGCGCCCTGCGAGATCTCGAGCCACTCGCCCCACTCCGCGCGGCCGTGCCGGCACGCGTGCACCGCGAGCGGGCCTGCCGCGGAGCCGGTGGCGGCGTCCTCGCCGTCGGGCCAGAACATGCGCGTCTTCCAGCGCGTCCCCGAGCCCGCGATGCAGTTCACGCCGGTGACGCCGAAGCGGGCGATCGCGGAGAGCTCGGGGGCGAGCGCCGCCACCGCCTCCTCGTTTCGAAGCGTGACGAAGACGTGCGTCGCGCCGTTGTCGTACAGCTCGACCGGAAGCTCCGAGCCCTCGAGGCCGAGCCCGGCGAGCACGGCTTCGGCTTCCTCGAAGGGACGAACGTCGGGCAGCGGCTGCTCCATGCGCCCGAAGACGATGCGCCCGGAGTCGTCGCGCTCGAGCGCCACCTCGACGAGCCCGCTGCCGGTCTCGAGCGAGATCGCGCCGAGCTGGAGCGGCGCGCCGAGCACGAACGCTGTCCCGAGGACGGGGTGCCCCGCGAACGGCATCTCGTGACGCGGGTTGAAGATGCGGACGCGCGCGTGCCCGCCGGCCTCCGGCGGGAGCACGAAGGTGATCTCCGAGAAGCCGAGCTCGAGCGCGAGCGCCTGCATCGTGGCGTCGTCGAGCGCCCGCGCGTCGGTGAAGACGGCCAGCTGGTTGCCCTCGAGCGGACGGTCGGTGAAGACGTCCACGAGGACGTAGCGGAGGTCGGCCACCGCCGCACCCTACCCCGCTATCCTCGCCCGCGATGCTCGTGTTCCTGGTCAGGCACGCGCACGCGGTGAGCGGGGACCCGGACGATCTGCGGGAGCTCTCGGAGCGTGGGCGCGAGGAGGCCCGCGCCCTGGCGCAGCAGCTCGCGGGCCACGGGACGCCGCCGGTGGTCGTGCTCACGAGCCCGCTCCTGCGGGCGCGGCAGACGGCCGAGCAGATCGCCCTCGCGGCCGGCGCCGAGCTGCGGGTGGAGGAGCGTCTCTCTCCCGGCGCCACCGCGGAGGCGCTGCGCGAGGCCGTCGACGAGCTCGACGGCCCGGTCGCCGCCGTCGGCCACCAGCCGGACTGCTCGGAGATCGCGCTCGCCCTGACCGGCGACGATCCAAGCTTCCCGACGGGCGGCGTGCTCGAGCTCGAGCTCGACGACGCGGTCTGAAGGCCGCGTCTCCCGGCATGGCCGACGCGATCCTCGTACGCGATCTCCGGAAGTCCTACGACGGGCTCGAGGCGCTGCGCGGCGTGAGCTTCGAGGTCGCCGAGGGCGAGGTCTTCGGCCTCCTCGGCCCGAACGGCGCAGGAAAGACGACGACGGTGGAGATCCTCGAGGGCTACCGCGAGCGCGACGGCGGCGACGCGTCCGTCCTCGGCCACGACCCCGGGAGCGCGCCGCGCGAGCTGCGCGAGCGCATCGGCGTCGTCCTCCAGCACTCCGAGCTCAATCCGCTGCTGACGGTGCGCGAGGCGCATCGTCTCTTCGCCGGGTACTACGCGCGGCCCCGCGACGTGGACGAGGTGATCGCGCTGGTCGGGCTCGAGGAGAAGCGAGACGCGCGCATCAAGACGCTCTCCGGCGGCCAGAAGCGGCGGCTCGACCTCGGGATCGCGCTCGTGGGCGACCCCGACCTCCTGTTCCTCGACGAGCCGACGACCGGCTTCGACCCGTCCGCCCGCCGCTCCGCGTGGGAGCTGGTCCGGTCGCTGCGCTCGCTCGGGACGACGATCCTCCTGACGACGCACTACCTGGACGAGGCGCACCAGCTCGCCGACCGCGTGGCTGTGATCGCCGAGGGCCGGATCGTCGCGCTGGGGACACCGGCCGAGCTGATCGGCGAGAGCACGACGACCGCGATCCGGTACCTCCGCGACGGCGAGCCCGTCCTCGTCGAGACGTCGGAGCCGACCAGCGTGCTCCACGAGCTCACGCGCGACGCGCTCGCGGCCGGCGAGGAGCTCGCGGGGCTCGAGGTGCGACGGCCGACGCTCGAGGACGTCTACCTGGAGCTCGTCGGCGGCGAGGAGGAGCAGCCGTGACCATCCTGCTGCACCAGCTGCGCTTCGAGCAGCGAACCTTCTGGCGGAGCCGCGAGGCCGCGGTCTTCATCTTCGTCTTCCCGCTGCTCCTGTACGCGCTCCTCGGCTCGGTGTACGGCGGCGAGATCGGCGGCGAGCCCGCCGTCGACGTCCTGCTCGCGGGGCTCTTCGGCTACGGCGCCGCGAACACGGCGCTCGCCGGGCTCGCGATCATCCTCGTCGGACGGCGCGAGTCCGGGGTCCTGAAGCGGGTGCGGGCGACGCCGCTCCCGCCCGCCACCTACCTCACGGCCGTGCTCCTCTCGACGCTCGTGATCTTCGCGCTCCAGTCCGTCGCGCTGCTAGCGCTCGGCGGGCTCGCCTTCGACGCGTCCATGCCGGAGAACCCGGTCGGGTTCGCGGGCGTGGTCGTCCTCGGCGCCGCCTGCTTCGCGGGGCTCGGGCTCGGCGCGGCGTCGCTCATCCGCTCGGCGGAGGGCGTGTCCGCGGTCGTCAACGTGATCGTCCTCCCGATGGCGTTCCTCTCCGGCTCGTTCGGGCCGACGGGCGAGTACCCCGCGTTCCTCCAGGCCGTCGGCGACGTGCTGCCGCTCACGTACTTCCTGGACGTGACCTACGGCGTGTACCTCGACGGGGACTCGCTCCTCGCCGACCCGGCGGCGCTCGCAGTGGTGCTCGCGTGGGGCGTCGCGGGGCTGGCGGTCGCGCTCCGCCGCTTCAGCTGGATGCCGCGCGAGCGCTAGCTGTAAGTACCGAGCGGGGCCGGCTCGTCGAAGCCGGCCCCGCCCGTAGCGCACCGCTTACCTGTTCGAGAGCAGCGAGAGGTAGTAGAGGAGCATCGCGATCGCCGCCAGGGCGCCCGCGACGTACGTCCACGCGGCAGCGGTGAGGACGCTCCCCACGCCGCCGGCCTCGCTCGAGCCCACGAGCCCGAGGTCGCCGAGCTGCCGCTTGGCCCGCCGCGAGGCGTCGAACTCGACGGGGAGCGTCACGATCTGGAAGAGCACGGCGATCGCGTACAGCCCGATCGCGACGTAGATGAAGCCGAGGATGTTCAGGAAGATGCCGCCGAACAGGAACAGCATCCAGATGTTCGAGGCGAACGAGACTGCGGGCCACAGGGCGCTCCGGAACTGGAAGAACGAGTAGGAGGCGGCGTGCTGGAGCGCGTGCCCGACCTCGTGCGACCCGACGGCCGTCGAGGAGATCGAGCGGCCGTGGTAGACCTCGGGCGAGAGGTGCACCGAGCGGCTGCGCGGGTCGTAGTGGTCGGAGAGTGTCCCGGGCGTCTCCTCGATCGGGACCTCGTGCAGCCCGTTCGAGTCGAGGATGCGACGAGCCACCTCGGCGCCCGACATCCCGTGGGACGCGGGTACCTCGAGGTTCTTGGCGAACGTGCTCTTGACTCGGTGCTGGGCCCACAGGCCGATGGCCATGGGTACGAGGAAGGCGAGCAGGAAGGCGGACATGCCTCGGATCGTACCCGCCGGAGCCGGCGCTGCTCGCCGGGGCCGGGCGCCTCAGTCGGTTCTTAACCACTGCCGCGGAGGCTGCCGCTCCCGCCCGCCCCCGGTCGCACGCGGCGGCGTGTCTAGCCCTCGTCCCCCACCCTCACGACCATCTTCCCGATGCTCTCGCCGCGCAGCGCGCCGACGAACGCGTGCGGCGCGCTCTCGATGCCGTCGATCACCGTCTCGCGGTGCTGGAGGCGCCCGTCCGCGACCCACCGGCTCGCCCGCGCCAGGTACTCCGGGAAGAGGTCGATGTGGTCGCTGATCAGGAACCCCTCCATCCGCAGCCGCTTGGTCACGACCATGAACAGGTTCCGCGGCGCGACCGGCTCGTGGTCCTCGTACCGCGACATCGAGCCGCACGCGACGATCCGCCCGTGGTTCCGCAGCGCGCCGAGCGCCGCCTCGAGCTGCTCGCCGCCGACGTTGTCGAAGTACAGGTCGAGGCCGTCGGGGGCCAGCTCCGCGAGCGCCTCCATGGCCGGCTGCTCGCGGTAGTCGAACACGCCGTCGAACCCGAGCTCGCGCAGCCACTCGACCTTCTCGGGCGAGCCCGCGCAGCCGATCACCCGGCAGCCGAGGATCTTGGCCATCTGGCCCGCCGCGTTCCCGACCGCTCCCGACGCGCCGGAGACGAACACGACCTCCCCGGAGCGCGGCCGGCCGATCTCGTACAGGCCGTAGTACGCGGTGAAGCCGGGGATGCCCAGCACGCCCAGGAAGGCGGGGACGGGCGCGACGGTGGGGTCGACCTTCCAGACGAACGTCCCGTCCGAGAGCGCCCACTCGCGCCAGCCGCGCAGGTGCAGCACCCAGTCCCCCTCGGAGAACCGCCCGTTGTGCGACACCGCGACGCGGCCGACGGCGCCGCCCGACATCACCTCGCCGAGCGTGTAGGGAGCGACGTACGCGCGGGCGTCCCCGATGCGCGGCCGCATGTACGGGTCGACCGAGAAGTACGCGTTGCGGATCAGGAGCTGGCCCTCTCCCGGCTCCGGGACCGGCGACTCGACGATCTCGAACAGGCTCTCGCCCGACGTCCCCGTCGGTTGCTCGGCCAGCCGGATCTCCCGGGAGATGCCGCTCACGGGGACGATGCTATTCGAGGCCGGCGCCACGGCTTCCGTCCCTGCCTCACCAGCGGAGGAGCGCGCCGATGCCGCCGCCACGTTCGAGCGCGGCGGCCGCCTCGCCGGCGACGGGCGTGACGGACGCGCCGGTCGCGAGGGCCTTCGCCACGATCGCGTCCGAGACGTCGACGGCGCCGTCCGTGCCGTCGGCTGCCTCGAAGAGCTCGCCCGGCCCGACGCGCCCGGGAAACACGGCTTGGGGAACGATGACGAGCGTCTCGACTCGGCTTTCGTTCAAGGCCGCGAGCACGGGGTCGAGACCCAGCGCCCCGGTCTGCCCCGCGGCCGCCTCCGCCTCAACCCGGCCGGCGAGCTCGAGCGCCTGCTCGGCGACGAGCTCGGCGCGCGCCTGCTCCAGCCGAGCGCTCGCCTCCTCTTCGCGGAGGCCCTCGAGGTTCACGCCGAGAACCGTCGTCGCGACGCCGATCCCCGCCAGCGCCTCGTCGAGCGGCCCGGCCGTGCGCGGGTCGCCCGCGAGGACGGCACGCGTCCAGCCCCTCCGCTTCGCGAGCGAGGTGACGGTCGCCGCAGCCTCGTGCAGCGTGTGCCGGTACGCCTCGGCCACGCGGCGCTCGTAGCGGTCCCGCTGCGAGACGGTCTGCTGCCCGCGGAGCGGGTTCGCGCGCGCCGGCCCCTTCATCTCCGGCCACCAGTCCCCGACCCACGGCTCCAGCTCGATCCGCTCGACCTCGCGCACGACGCCGAGCTCCGACTCCGAGACCGCGACAACGTCGCGGGACGCTGCCAGGAGACCCGTGGGCTCGCCTTCGCCGAGCACGGACAGGAGCGGGAGGACGTGTGCGACAGGCCCCACCCGAGCCCCGGTCGGCAGCGCCGGGCGAACCATCACCTCCGCGGTTTCGCCCGACTCGAGCGCGACGAAGAGCGCGCGCCCTCTCCCGGTGAGCGTCGGGTCGAGCGCCTCGGCCAACCGGGTCTCGGCGCCGTCGAGCCGCTTCGCGAGCAGCGTCCCGAACGCGCCGTCGTCCCGCAGCCGGGCGAGGTCGTTGCGCAATGCAATCTCCCAGCCCGGCTTGGAGCCGCCCGTGGGAGCCCCGTGCTCCAGGCCGACGGTGATGGACAGCATCCCCGCCCCGTCTCTTGCAGCGGCAAGCGCTTCCACCAGGTCGCCGAGCGCACGGGCGCTCTCGGTGATCGTCGCTGCCATCAGGTCAAGTCTCCCCCTCCGGGCCGTTTTCCAACATCAGGAATACCACCGATCGAGATCGCCGACAGCCGACCTCTTCCCGAGGCACCTGCGCGAGGCGGACGAGACCGCCCCGCGCAGGTCGGGAGACAGGGCGTCAGGCCTTTGCCTTCGCCCGCTCGCGCGGCTTCGAGCCGCCGTTCGAGCGCGTCGTCCGCTTCGCCTCCGGCGAGCCCTTGAGCATCCGCTTCGAGATCGACCCGACGGTCTTCAGCGCCTCCTTCTCCTGCTCGAGGTTCTCCTGGAGAAGCTTCACCGAGTCGCGCTCGAAGAGCGCGCGGACCTTCTCGACGAGCCCGCTGCTCGTCGCGAACGCGGTTGCGATCGGCGTCATGCTCGCGATCCGGCGTGGCGCGCCCGAGGGCGGCTACTTCGCGGACAGCGACCGCGCCTCGGGCGTGTTCGGGATGCTCGCGACCGGCTTTGCGATCTTCGCGGGCTTCGTCATCTTCCCGGCATTCACGAGCTACGACCAGTCGCGGGCAGGCTCGGAGGCGGAGGCCCTGACCGTGGTGCAACAGTTCGAGACCGCGCAGTTCCTGCCGGGCGCTGCTCGGAGCCGCCTCACCGGAAAGCTCGTGTGCTACGCACGATCCGTCGTCTACAGCGACGGTGTGAGCTGCAGCGAGGCCGGCGTCCGAGCGGGAGTGGCCAGGTCGAACCGGCGCTAGAGTGGCTCGGCACGAGCCAAGAAGCCCCCGTAGCTCAGTGGATAGAGCAGCGGTTTCCTAAACCGCGTGCGCTGGTTCGATTCCGGCCGGGGGCATCCTGCCGTCTGCCGTAGAGTCCGCCGTCATCCCTCGCGCACACGGAACCCGCCGCTCGCTCGCCGCCGTCCTGCCGGTCGCGCTGCTGGCGGCCGCAGCCGGCTCTGCACTGGCCGCGCGCGAGAGCCCGGAGCCGCCGCTCGCCGCGATTGTCGCGTCGAGCGGCAAGGCGACCGCCGCCGTGCTCCCGGACGGGTCGTGGCGCGTCGAGCTCGCGGCGCTCCTCGCCGGAGACACGGACGCAGCCGTCTCCCCGGACGGCCGGCGCGTCGCCTTCGCGTCGTCGCGGGACGGAATCCATGAGCTCTACGTCGCGGACGGCGCGACGGGCAGAGCCGTCCGCCTGACTCGCTCCCGAGCGGCGGACCGCCGACCCGCGTGGTCGCCGGACGGGCAGAGCATCGCCTGGCAGAGCGCCCCGGCGGACGGCGCCGCCGACCTCCTCGTCATGCGCGCGGACGGCACGCGGAAGCGGCTGCTCGTGGGCGGGCCGGGGGACGACGTCGATCCCGCGTGGTCGCCGGACGGCTCCCGCGTCGCGTTCTCCTCGAACCGCTCGGGCCGGCGCCAGCTCTGGGCCGTCCCGGCGCGCGGCGGCGAGCCGGAGCAGCTCGCGGAGACGCCCGGGAGGGCGCGCGCGCCGGCGTGGTCGCCCGAGGGGCGGCGGATCGCGTTCGCGCACGAGTCGGGCGGCCGGTCGGGCATCTGGCTGCTCGACGTCGCGAGCGGAAGCACGCGCCCGCTGACCCGCGGCGCCGGCTGGGACTCGCGGCCGAACTGGTCACCGTCCGGAGTGCGCATCGCGTTCGCGCGGGCGGCGGCAGGCCGGTCGTCGATCTGGGTCGTCCGCCCGAACGGGGCGGGAAGCGCGCGCGTAGCGGGCAGCGACGGGCTCGAGGCGCCGGACTGGGCGGAGACCCGCCGCGACCTGGTGCCCCGGCCCGACGAGCGGCTTCCCGACCTCGACCAGCGCGCGCCCGCCGAGCTCGTCGTCATGAAGTCCGGCCACCGGTTCCGCCTCGGCTTCGCCTCCAACACGGAGAACCGGGGCGTCGGGCCGCTGGTGATCCGCGGCGTGCGCCGGGGCGACGCGATGCGCGCGCACCAGGTGGTGGAGTTGCGCGGCGGCGGGACACGGGTCGTCCGCGACGTCGGGCGCATGCACTACGAGCTCCACCAGCCGCACTTCCACTGGCACCTGCAGTCGTTCGTCATCTACGAGATCCGGCGGGCGAGCGACCACCGCCTGGCCGGCCGCGACCGCAAGACCGGGTTCTGCCTCCTCGACCGCTGGGGGCGCACCCTGCGGCACGTGCCCGGGACCGGCCCGCCGCGCTTCACCGGGGACTGCGGCGCCGGACGGCCGAACGCGCGCCGCGTCGAGCAGGGGACGTCGGTCGGGTACATCGACCGCTACGGGCCGTTCTTCCACGGCCAGCACGTCGACGTGACGGGGCTCCCGGCCGGACGCTACGTCCTCGTCCACCACGCCAACCCGCGCCGGGTCATGCGCGAGCTCGCGTACTCGAACAACGCGGCGTCGCTGCTCATCGAGATGGGGTGGCCGAACGGCAGGTCGGCGACGCCGCGCGTCACCGTCCTCCGCCGGTGTGACGGCAGCGACCGCTGCGCGTGACGGCTCGGCCGCCCGAGCGCTACCGGTGGCGGTAGACGATGCGGCCGCGGGTCAGGTCGTAGGCCGAGACCTGGACGTTGATGCGGTCGCCGGGCGCCATGCGGATGCGGTAGCGGCGCATCTTGCCCGCCGTGTATGCGATCAGCTCGTGACCGCTCTCGATCGAGACGCGGAACATGCCGCCCCCGAGCGCCTCCAGCACCTCTCCCTCGACTTCGACCTTTTCCTCGCGGGCCATTCGCTCTCCTCGCCTCGGTGTGTGGGGCGCGCGGCCCGAGCGGGCCGCGCGCCTGCCTGACGTCCTAGACGGTCTGGACGTTGACGGCCTCGGGGCCCTTCGCGCCCTCGCGCGCTTCGAACTCGACCCGAGCGTTCTCGCTCAGCGACTTGAAGCCGGCGCCCTCGATGTTGGAGTGGTGGACGAACAGGTCCTTGCCACCCTCATCGGGCGTGATGAAGCCGTAGCCCTTCGCGTCGTTGAACCACTTCACGGTTCCGGTTGCCATGGAAACACCTCCCCTCACCCTTCGATCGAACGGGTAAGGAGGCGCTAGCCACCGGTACTCGTCCTGGTTTTCGAGGGACAGACTAGCTGCTTCGGCCTCGCTGGTAGCGTGCGACGTCGATGGACGCCTCACTCGACGGGCGGGTGATCGCGATCGCGGGAGCGGCCGGCGGGCTCGGGCCGACGGTCGTCCGGCGCCTGTCCGGCGCCGGGAGCACGCTCTGCCTCTGCGGGCGGGAGCGGGCAAAGCTCGAGGATCTGGCGACCGAGGCAGGGGCGCACGCGGACGTCGACGTCGTCGACCTGCTCGACCCGGAGGCGGCCAGGGGATGGGCGGCAGCGCTCGCCGAGCGGCACGGCCGGATCGACGCGCTCGTGCACCTCGTCGGCGGCTGGCGCGGCGGAACGCCGATCGAGGAGGCGCCGCTCGAGGACTGGGGCTTCCTCGCCGACCTGCTGGTGCAGACCGTGCAGCACGCGACGCAGGCGTTCGCGCCGCACCTGCTCGAGAGCGGCCGCGGCCGGTTCGTGATCGTGTCCAGCGGCCAGGCGCAGGCGCCCACGCACACGAACGCGGCCTACGCCGCCGCGAAGGCGGCCTCGGAGGCGTGGACGCTCGCGCTCGCGCACCGCTTCAAGGGCACGGGGGCGACGGCGAACGTCGTCGTGGTGGGGGCGATCGTGGCGCCGGAGATGCGCGCGGAGGATCCGGACAAGGACTTCTCCACCTTCACGCCCGCGGAGGAGATCGCGGAGGCGATCGCCTACCTCTGCTCGGACGCGGCCGCCTCGATGAACGGCCAGCGCCTCACGCTCCGCGGTGCCGTGTGACGCGTCACAGGTTCCAGCCGCCCGCGACCTCGAGCACCTGGCCCGTGACGTACTCGGCCTCGTCGGAGACGAAGTAGAGGACGGCGGCCGCGATCTCCTCCACTCGGCCGGGTCGCCCGGCCGGGATCTCGCGCAACGGCAGCGTCCGCGACGTCTCGATCACCCCGGGCGCGACGACGTTCGCGGTGATCCCGCTCGCAGCCTCGGCGCGGGCGATCGCCTTCGTGAGCAACGTCACGCCCGTCTTCGCGATCGCGTACGCGACGAGGCTCGGCCGCGCGACGAGCTCCTGCGCGCCCGCGTAGCCGAGGTTCACGATCCGGCCGCCGGCTGCGTCACGCAACAGCGGCACTGCGGCACGGCACGTCGAGAACGTGGCCTCGAGGTTCGTCGCGAGCACGTCGTCCCACTCCTCGTACGTCAGCTCATCGAGCGGCGTGTGCACGTAGCTCCCGACGTTGTTGACGAGCACGCGGAGGCCTCCGAGCGCGCGGTGGGCCTCCTCGACGAGCGCGGCCGCCACCTCGCGGTCGGTGAGGTCGGCAGGGAGCGCGACGGCACGGACGCCGGCCGCCTCCGCATCCGCGCGCGTGCGCTCCGCGTCGTCCGCGGACGTGCGGTAGTGGACGGCGACGTCGAAGCCCTCCCGCGCGAGCGCGAGGACGATCGCGCGGCCGATCCCTCGCGCCGAGCCGGTGACGAGCGCGCCGCCGCGGCTCATCGCGCGAGGGCGCGGCGCGCGAGGCGCTCGCGCCGGAGCTGGAGGAGCAGGAGCAGCGCCGCCTGGGCGATCACGAGCCAGAGGTAGAGCTCGGGAGCCCCCAGCGCCAGGCAGGCGCCGAGGGCCGCGAGCTGGGTCGAGAGCCCGAGGTTCGCGAGGACGGCGAGCGTCGCGCGGTCGTGGTATGCCGCCGTCGCTTCCGCACGCCGCCCCGGATCGGGCTCGTCGCCGAGCACACGATCGAGCCGCGCCGACACCACGGCCTGAACGACACGGTCCTGCGGCGCGAAGACCACGCCATAGACGGCGGCGGCGATCCTCTCCGCTGCGCTTCCGGAGCGCGGCAGCGGCGCGGCGACCGCCCGGTGCGTCTCGCGGTAGAGCTCCGTGACGTTGAAGTCCACGCTGAGCACGAGCGTGAGCGCGAGAAACGAGGCGAGCGCGAGCCATGGGCTCCCCGTCAGCGCCCCGAGCGCGACGAAGAGGACGGCGTTGACCACGAGGTCGGCCTCCGTGTCGAGGTAGCGGCCGAAGTGCGTGGCGCGCCCCGTCGCGCGGGCGAGCCGACCGTCGGCGTTGTCCAGGAGCGTCTTCAGCTGGAGGAGCAGCGCAGCCGCGAGCAGCGCCTCGGCGCCGATAGCGAGCGCCGCGAGCAGCCCGGCGGCGGCGTTCGCGAGCACGACCGCAGGGGGCGGCACGCGCAGGGGCGCGAGCAACGCGGCGAGCGCGTTCGCAGCCGGCCCGAAGACCCAGGCGACGACCAGCTCGCGCACGGGCACGTCGCTCCTCGAGCTCTGGAACGGACGCGCGACGTCTCGGATGACGGCCACGGTCGCTCGATCGTAGATACTGGCCCCGTGGCCGAACCGGATGGCTGGAGCGAGGTCGACGGTGCGCTCGAGCGCACCTTCTCGTTCGAGGGCTTCCGCGAGGCGCTCGCGTTCGTGAACCGGGTGGGCGAGCTGGCCGAAGCCGAGAACCACCACCCGGACATCGCAATCCACTACCGCGACGTCACGCTCCGCTGGTGGACGCACACCGCAGGCGGGATCACCGACCGCGACCGCGAGCTCGCCGCGAGGACGAACGAGCTCGGCTGAGCGTCAACCCTCGCGAGGCACCTTGACGACGACCACGGGGCACGGCGCGTGGTCGACGCAGTGCTTGCTCACCGAGCCGAGGAGGACGGACGCGATCGCCGAGCGCCCGCGCGAGCCGACGACGAGGAGCTCGGCACCTTCGGCCGCCTCCTCCAGCGCCTGCGCAGGGTCGCCGTCGACGAGCCGCGGCTCGACATGCTCGGGCAGCCCGTCCGGGAACGCGTCGGCGAGCGCTGCATCGAGCTCGGCCTGGGCCGCGTCGCGCACGACCTCGACCTGGACCGGCGTGCCCGCGGCGGGCATGGTCACGAGCCCCGGCTCGCCGAGCGGCGGCGGCGGGATGAACGTCCAGGCGTGCAACGCGACGATCGCCGCATCCCGCAGCTCGGCCTCCTCGACGGCCCAGCGGAGCGCCGCCTGCGAGGAGGGCGATCCGTCGACACCGACCACGATCACTCCGGCCATGTGCCCAGCCTACGCCAACCCCGGTGCCCGGCACCGGGGCGTTCACAGACTTGCTGCGCGACCGTGGCCGGGCACCGATACTTCAGGGTCGTGACGAGAGACGTGTCCGTCGTGGACGTGGGGCCCCGGGACGGGCTCCAGAACGAGCCCGACGTGCTCGCGCCCGAGACGCGCGCCGAGCTCGTCGGCCGGCTCGTCGAGGCCGGGGTGCGAGCAGTCGAGGTCGCGAGCTTCGTCGACCCGCGGCGCGTCCCGCAGATGACCGGAGCCGAGGAGGTCGTCTCGGCGCTCGTCCGGGCGGACGGCGTCGTCTACGCCGGGCTCGCGCTCAACGTCAAGGGCTACGAGCGGCTCGTCGCCTCGAACCTCGACGAGGTCCGCTTCGCGTTCGGCGCCACCGAGTCCTTCAACCGCCGGAACCAGAACGCGTCCGTCGCCGACTCGCTCGCGGCGGCGCTCCGCATCGTCAAGCGGGCCCGGACGGACGGTGTCCGCTCGACCGTGACCCTCAGCGTCGCGTTCGGCTGCCCGTTCGAGGGGCCGGTCGACCCGCACCGGGTGCTCGGGCTCGCCGAGCACCTCGCGGCAACAGGCCCCGACGCGATCGTCCTCGCCGACACGATCGGCGTCGCCACGCCGAGACAGGTGCGCGCGCTCGTCACCCAGACCGCCGCTCTCGGGATCCCGGTCGGCGGCCACTTCCACGACACGCGCTCGACGGGCTACGCGAACGCGCTCGCGGCTCTGGACGCGGGGGCGACGATCCTCGACGCCTCCGTCGGCGGCCTCGGCGGCTGCCCCTTCGCGCCGAACGCGACCGGGAACATCGCGACCGAGGACCTCGTCTACCTCCTGCACGGCGAGGGTCTCGAGACCGGGATCGACCTCGACGCGCTCGTCGAGGTGTCGACGTGGCTCGAGGGCATCCTCGGCCGCAGGCTCGAGGGGCGCGTCTACCGCGCCGGCCTCTTCCCGCCGGCGGCACCCTGACGAGCGCACCCGAGCGCCCAAGTTACAAGTTGGTACTTGCAGTCGTCGCCGCGGGGCCTCGGCGCTCGCAGGCGCGATCTCCCGCGTGTCGAGACGCGCGCAGGCCCTAGTTACAAGTTGTAACTGGGTGTCCCACGGCGGACACCAGGAGCGGGCGCAGAGTCAGCAGCGCGCGGGGAGGATCGTCCCGCGCACCTCGCCGAGCTCGACGTGGCCGGCGCGGCCGCGGAGGACGACCTCGTCGCCGTCCTCGAGGAACGTCCGCTCCGAGCCGTCGCCCAGCCGCAGCGGACGCGAGCCGTTCCACGTCAGCTCGATGAGCGAGCCCTCGCTCCCCTGCTCGGAGCCGGAGATCGTCCCCGACGCGCACAGGTCGCCGGTCCTGAGCGACGCGCCGTTGACGGTCGCGTGCGCGAGTTGCTGCGCCATCGTCCAGTAGAGACCGCGCGCGTTCGTGTGCGACACGACGGTGCCGGCGATCTCGACCTCGAGGTCGGCGTCGAGCGCGGCCGGCCCGCCCCCGCGCAGGTACGGCAGCGGCTCGGGATCCTGGGGTGGCCCCTCGACGAGCCGCTCCTCCAGCAGCGCGAGCGGCGTCACCCACGCGGAGATCGACGTCGCGAACGACTTCCCGAGGAACGGCCCGAGCGGCTGGTACTCCCACGCCTGGAGGTCGCGCGCGCTCCAGTCGTTGACGAGGACGACGCCGAAGACGTGGTCGCGGAACGCGGACGCAGGCACCGGCTCGCCGAGCGCACTCCCCACTCCGACCACCCATCCGAGCTCGAGCTCGATGTCCAGCCGCCGGCTCGCGCCGAAGCGCGGCGCGGGGTCGTCCGGGCCCTTCGCCTGCCCACACGGGCGCACGACCGGCGTCCCGCTGACGACGACGGTCCCGGCGCGGCCGTGGTAGCCGACGGGAAGGTGGCGCCAGTTCGGCAGCAGCGGCTCGGCGTCGGGCCGGAAGAGCCGCCCGAGGTTGGTGGCATGCTCGAGCGAGGAGTAGAAGTCGACGTAGTCCGCGACCTCGAACGGGAGCCGCGGCGTCACGCGCTCGAGCGGGAGGAGCTCGGCGCCCCCGTCCACGAGCTCCGCGGCCCGCGCGGTCACGTCCTCCCACGTCCGCCGGCCGAGCGCGAGGAAGTCGTTCAGCCGCGGTGCCTCGAACGCCTCGCCGAGCCCGTGCGCCGCGAGGTCGAGGACGCCGTCCCCGACGCGGAAGCCGACGCGGGGCGGCTCGCCGCCGGCGGTGAAGACCCCGAAGCCGACCGCGCCGGTCACAGCGGCAGCACGCCGAGCTCCACGAGCTCCCCGACCGGCTCGAAGAAGCTGCAGCTCCCGACCGAGCGGAGGCGCTCGGCCCGGGCCTGAGCGAGCTCCGGCGCCTCGGCGCTGCGCCCCCGCCACCAGAAGCCGCTCGCGTCGAGGGCGAACGCCGCCGGGTCGCGCTCCGCGAGCGCGTCCTCCTCCTCGCCGAACACCACCGCGGCGAGCAGGTTGAGGAGCCCGTGCTCGGTGTCGGTGCGCAGCGCGTGGTGGAGGCCGGCGGTCGCCTTGAACGGGATGCCCCGCTCGCCGCAGCCTCGGAGGAAGCCTCCGAGGGCGGCCTCGTCCGGGATCGACTCCCCGCCGCAGCGCACCTTCGCTCCGAGGCCGAGGCGCGCGAGCTCGTCCAGCCGCTCCGGGAGCCCGTCGCCGAGCGGCAGCTCGACGTAGACCTCGCGCGCGAGACCGGCGAGGCGCCCGAGCTCGCCGTCCGCCCTGGCCTCGACCGCCTCGACCCGCGCCTGCCGCTCGAGCGGCCCGTCGAGGACGACGCTCACGCCGCGCCCGACGTCGGGCAGCTCGGCGAGGCGCGACGCGGGGCAGACGAAGCGCGCGAGCGCGAACGACGAGGCGCTCGCGCGGGCCCGCTCGTCCTCCGCGACGGCCTCCTCGAGCGGGAGCGAGGCGGGCGGGAAGAGCGGCGCGTGGTCGACGAGCCGGGAGAGCAGGGCAACGCGTGCGTCCTGGGTGTCCACGACGGCTGATCCTCGCAGAACTCCCTCAAGCGGACGCGCCCGATGTCCGATGAGGACCGTCGAGTCTCAGCGATGCCCGACCCTGCCCGCACACCCCTCGACCCCGCTCCACGACCGGGCGTCAGCCTCGTCGCGGCGGGCGCGTCCGAGCCCTACCGCCGGCTGGCGGAGATCTTCCACGACGTCCTCTCCGAGGACGACCCGGGAGCGCTGCTCGAGCGGATCGCGGACACGCTCGCCGAGCTCGTCCCGTACGAGGACGTCCACATCTACGCGGCCGACGAGACACGGCGCGAGCTCACGCCGGTGCTCGCCCGCAGCAAGTGGGAGAAGGAGGTCATGAGCGAGACGTTCTCCTTCGGAGAGGGCATCACCGGCTGGGCTGTGGAACGCCGCGAGCCGGTGCTCGCGAACCAGGCGCACCTCGACCCGCGCGTCCGCTTCGTCCCGGGGACGCCGGTCGACCCCGAGGCGCTGATCGCCGTCCCGCTCGTCGCCCGCGGCCGGCTCAAAGGCACGCTCAACGTGTACCGGGTGGGGGAGGACGCGCACTTCACGGAGGAGGAGTTCCACCTCGCGACCCGCTTCGGCGACGCCGCCGCGCTCGCGCTGGACAACGCGGACATCCGGGCGCACCTCGAGCACCAGGCGTCCACCGACGGGCTCACAGGGCTCTTCAACCACCGCACCTTCCACGACCGGCTGCGCGAGGAGGTCATGCGCGCATCCGCCGACCACGACACGGTCGCGCTCGTGATGCTCGACATGGACGACTTCAAGAAGGTCAACGACGTGTACGGGCACGGCGTCGGCGACCAGCTGCTGCTCCAGGTCGCGGATCTCCTGCGCGCGTCCGTGCGCACGTCGGACATCGTGTGCCGGGTCGGCGGCGAGGAGTTCGCGATCGTGATGCCGTCGGGCGACCTCACGAGCGCCGTCGCGCTCGCCGAGCGGATCGGGGAGGCGCTCCCGCTGCTCGAGGCGGGGGCGGCCGGCCGCCTCACCGCTTCGACCGGCATCGCCGTCGGGCCGGTGCACGCCGCGAACCCACGGGAGCTCGTCGCCTGCGCCGAGGCCGCGATGATGACGGCGAAGGCGCGGGGCAAGGGCCTCGTCGTCCCCTTCGACGAGTCGGCGCTCGAGCGCCCGTCCGAGGAGGACGTGCGCCCGGACGACGTGCGCTCGATCGCGCATCTGAAGATGCTCCAGAGCCTCTCCGGCAAGCTGTCGCGGCTCAACGACGTCGAGCAGATCGGCCTCACCATCGCCGACGAGCTCCGGCTCCTCATCGACTACCACAACTGCCGCGTCTTCCTGCGCGACGGGGACGACCTGGTGCCGGTCGCGTTCCGCGGCGACCTGACGACGACCGAGCCGGGCACGCCCATCGCGCTCGCTCCCACCCGCGTCGGGCGCGGGATCACGGGCCGCGTCGCGGAGACGGGCGAGCCGCTCCTCGTAGGCGACGCACGCCACCACGAGCTGGCGCACCACATCGCAGGCACGGCCGAGATCGAGGAGTCGCTGCTCGCAGTGCCGTTCGTCTTCGGCTCGCAGGTGACCGGGGTGATCGTGATCTCCAAGCTCGGGCTCGACCAGTTCGACGGCGACGACCTGCGCGTGCTCGAGGTCCTCGCGAGCCACGCCTCGGTGGCGCTCGAGAACGCGCGGCTGTACGAGGCGCAGCGCCGCGACGCCGAGAGCGCGACAGCACTGCTCGCGTTCGCGCGCAACCTCGCGACCGCCGAGAGCGTCGACGAGATCGCCGCTCGCGTCGTCGCGGGCTGCGCGCAGATCATCGACAGCCCGACGGCGTCGCTCTGGCTCCAGGACGAAGAAGCGGGCGACCTCGTGCGCCTCGCCGGCGGGCGCGGATCGGACGAGACGCCCCTCGAGCGCATCCGGCGGGACCGGATCGCCTCCTGGCTCGACCGGCGAGAGCCGTTCGTCGTGTCGGCCAAGGACTACGCCGCGATCGCCGCGCCGCCTCCGGGGACGAGCGGCCGCTTCGCGATCGCGCCCTTCGTCGTCGACGGGCGCTGGGGCGTGGTGGCGACCACGATGCCGTCGCGCCGCATTTACACCGAGCGCGAGCTCGAGCTGCTCGGCGGCCTCGCGCAGCAGGCGAAGCTCGCGCTCCAGAGCGCCGCGAGCTACGCCTCGCTCGAGCGCACGTTCCTCGCCACCGTCGAGGCGCTCGCGAACGCGCTCGAGGCGAGCGACGAGCACACGTCCAGGCATGCGCGCTGGATCACCGACCTCGCGCTCGAGGTCGGCGGCGTGCTCGGGCTCGACGCACGCGCGCTGAAGCGGCTGGAGCTGGGCGCGCTCTTCCACGACATCGGGAAGATCGGGATCGACTCGTCGCTGCTCGCGAAGCCCGGCCCGCTCACGCCGGAGGAGCGCCGGGTCGTCGAGACGCACCCGGCCCTGGGCGAGCGGATCCTCGCCCCCATCGAGCAGCTCGCCGAGGTGCGGCGCATCGTCCGCAGCTGCCACGAGCGCTGGGACGGCCAGGGCTACCCGGACGGGCTCGCGGGCGACGAGATCCCGCTCGAGTCGCGCATCGTCTTCGCCTGCGACGCGTTCCACGCGATGACCACCGACCGGCCGTACCGCGCGGCCATCGAGGAGGCCGAGGCGAAGCGGAGGCTCGAGGACGCGTCCGGCACCCAGTTCGACCCGGTCGTGGTCGAGGCGCTGCTCCGCGTGCTCGAGGGCGTGGACTAGGCGCCCGCCGCCTCTGCCTTGCGCAGCCCGAGGAACGCCCACGTCCAGAACGCGACCCCGAGCCCGATCGCGAGCAGGAACGCGCCGAGCGCGTGCGGCGGGTCGCCGGCGAGGAAGCCGCGGCCGGTCTCGAGCAGGTACGTCACCGGGTTCACCGTCGCGACCGCCTCGATCCAGCCCTCGAGCAGCTCGAGCGGCACGTAGACCGGCGCGAAGAAGAGGATGAGGAACACGGGCATCTGCATGAGCGGCGCCGCCTGGATCGTCCGGAAGCGCATCGCGATCCCGCCCGCCCAGAAGAAGCCGCAGAAGTTCACGAGCAGCGCGAGCACGTAGAGCCCGACCAGGTCGACGGCGCCGCCGCCCACCTGCATCCCCACCGCGAGCGCCAGCACCGTGAGGAAGACGGCGACGACCATCCAGCGGATCAGCGCGGCGAGCGCGTACCCGATCACGATCCCGCTGCGGTGCGGCGCCGCGAGGAGGAGCCGCTTCGCGAACCCGCCCTCGAAGTCGCGCGCGAGCCCGAAGCCGGTGAAGACGCCGCTGAAGGCCGCCGACTGGAGCAGCACGAACACGAACTGGAACGCCGTGTACCCGAGCGGGAAGCCGAACCCGGGCACGTGCCGGATCTGCGAGAGCCCGCCCGCGAACGCGGTGAAGAAGAAGAGCGGGAACGCCATCGTCGGGATGACGATCTGCGGGTTCGTCAGCGCGTTCTTCAGCGTCCTCCACGCGACGCCCGAGATCACGTTCCAGAGCCTCATGTCCTCGTCATCCTCGTCCGGAGGGCACGCGAGGCGAGGAACAGCGCGACGATCCCGATCGCGATCGTGAAGCCGAAGCCGAGCCCGAGCGCCTGCCAGTTCCAGCCCTCGATGATCAGGCTGCGGACGGCCTCGATCATGTACGAGACCGGGTTCAGCGTCGCCGCCGTCCGGAACCACTCCACGCCGATGAGGTCGCGCGGCGCGTTCATCGACGAGATGAACAGGAACACGAAGAGCACGGGGAAGAGCGCCTGGATGGTCTCGCCCGAGCCGAACCGGTATGCGAGCCACGCCCCGACCGCGCCGAACGAGAGCGACACGATCACCGCGTACACGAGCAGGAGCGCGATCCCCGCCGGCCCTGCGGCGAAGTCGACACCGACCACGAGCCCGACCGAGAGGTAGAAGACCGCCTGGAAGACCCCGAGCACGACGACGCCCGAGAGCTGCCCGAAGAGGAGCGACCAGTCGCGCATCGCCGTCAGCGCGAGCCGGTTCACGAACCCCGTGTCGATGTCGCGCGCGAGGTCGGTCCCGGCGTTCATCGTCGAGAAGAGCGCGCCCTGGATGAAGGGGACGGCGAGCGCGAACGCGAGGAAGGAGTCGGTCGGGAACCCCGGGAGCTCGGTCGACGAGTCGAGCCCGGCCGCGTTCACGGCCATGAGCGCCATCGGAAAGACGAGCGGAGGGATCACGCTCGCCGGCTGGCGGGCGGTGCGGACGATCGCGCGTCGCGCGATCGCGCCGACCTGCGAGAGCGACGGCGACGCGAGGGCGGCCGCCAGCGCGGTCACGCGCGCCGCTCCTCCTGCTCGGCCTCCGCCTCTTCCTGCGCGCCCTCGAGCGTCCGGCCCGTCTTCGCGAGGAAGACGTCGTCGAGCGTCGGCGCGCGCAGCTCGAGGTCGGCGATCCGCACGCCGTTCGCGTCCACCGCGCGCACGATGTCCGTCAGCCCGAGCCCCGCGCGCAGCCTTACCGCCACGTCGCGCGTCGTCGCGAGCGGCTCGCCGAACTGGGCGAGGAAGCCGGCGATCTTCTCCCGGTCCTCCTCGTGCTCGGGGATCGCGTGCACGCTCGGCCGCCCGATCTCGGCCTTGAGCGCCGCGGGCGTCCCCTCGGCCACGATCTTGCCCTCGTCGATGATCCCGACGCGGTCGGCGAGCACGTCCGCCTCCTCGAGGTACTGCGTCGTCAGGAAGACGGTGACGCTCTCCTCGCGTCGCAGGCGCGCGACCTCCTCCCACATCGCCGTCCGGCTCTGCGGGTCGAGGCCGGTCGTCGGCTCGTCGAGGAAGAGGATGCGTGGGAGGTGGACGAGCGCGAGCGCGAGGTCGAGCCGCCGCTTCATCCCGCCCGAGTAGCCCTGCACCTTTCGGTCGCCCGCGTCGGCGAGCCCGACGCGCTCGAGCAGCTCGTCCGCGTGCACCTTCCGCCGCTCCTTGGGAACGCCCTGGAGCGTCGCCTGCAGGCGGAGGTGGTCGCGGCCCGTGAGGAGCGGGTCGAGCGCGGCCTCCTGAAGCGCGACCCCGATCAGCGAGCGCACCTTCGGCCCCTCCTTCACGACGTCGTGCCCGCCGACGCGCGCCGTGCCCGAGGTAGGCGGCAGCAGCGTCGTCAGGACGTGGACGGTCGTGGACTTGCCCGCGCCGTTCGGGCCGAGGAAGCCGTAGATCTCGCCGGGCGCGACCTGGAGGTCGATCCCGTTCACCGCGCGCGGCCCCTTCTTGTACTCGCGGACGAGCTGCTCGACCTCGATCCCGTTGCCCGCGGCGCTCACCGTCGAACACTAGCGACGGGCGGCTCTCTCTCAGGCGCCCCTTGTGGCCGGGTCGAGGTACACGACCGGGACGTAGGCGCCGTCGCCGGTGAGCCGGCGGCCCTCGCGCACATGGTCGTCGAGCTCGCGGTCGAGCGCCTCGCCCGCCGCCTCGTACGTTCCCTCGAAGAACGGCTCGAACCCCGGGATGACCGGCGTGTGCCCGGCGTCGATCATCGCCCGCGCCGCTCCCAAGAGCTGCGCCGCCTGCGCCGGGTCGTCGGCGACCCGCGCAGCCGCCATCCCCTCGAGGCAGAGCGGCGCGTGCGCGAGGTCGCCGGCCTCGGCACACAGCGACAGCGCCTGCGCGTACCGGCGTCCGGCCTCCTCGAGCTCGCCCGAGAAGCGGGCGACGAGGGCGAGGCCGATCACGCAGATGTTCCCCATCTTGAAGTCGCGCACGTCGAGGAGCACGGGGAGGCACTCCTCGAGGATCTCCCGCGCGCCGTCCAGGTCACCGAGCTGGAGACGCCCCATGCCGAGTGGGACGCCGGGAACCGCCCACGACCAGTCGTCGTCCAGCTCGCGGAAGCGCCTGACCGCCTCCTCCCCGTGCTCCACGGCGAACTCCGGGTCGCTGATGTACATGCCGTGGATCGCGCCGGTCATCGTGATCCACGCGTACTGCCAGGGGTCGCCCGTCCGCTCCACCGTCGAGATCGCCTCCCTGATGACTGCGCGACCGGGCTCCGGGTCGTCGTGGTACTGCGCCGCCGTCATGACGATGGCGCGCGCCAGCCGGAGGTCGTCACCGACCGCGCGCGCCACCTCCGCCGCCTCCTCCCCGAGCGCGCTCACGCTCTCGACGTCGCCGAGCGCCCAGGACGTGAGCGCAGCGGTGAAGAGCGTGCCGGCCCGCTCGCTCGTCGGCGCCTGCGCGCTCGGCAGGGCGAGCACGTTCAGCGCCGCGTCGCGCCCTTCGCTCAACGAGAGCCAGTACCACTGCCAGAGAGCCGCGAGGATGCGGAGCGCGGGGCCGGCCTCGTCGTGCTCGATCGACCAGGCGACGGCGGCGCGCAGGTTGTCCCGCTCGTCCGCGAGCCGCGCCTGCCACGGGGCGCGGCGGCCCGTGTTGAGGTGCGGCTCGACGTGCTCGGCGAAGCCCGCGGAGAACTCGGCGTGCCTGCGCTCGATCTCCTCGAGCTCGCCGCTCGCTCGCAGCTGCTCCCCGGCGAACTCCCGGATCGTCTCGAGCATGCCGAAGCGCACCTCGCCGTCGACGGCGAACCGGGTGCCGGCGAGGTTGTGCTCGGCGAGCCTGGTGAGGTCCTCGAGCGTGGCCTCGCAGACCGCCTCCGCGGCGGCGAGCGTGCAGCCGCCGCGGAACACCGACAAGCGCCTGAACACGACCTGCTCGCGCTCCTCGAGCAGGTCGTGGCTCCACCCGATCGACGCGCGCAGCGTCCGGTGGCGCGTGGGAGCGTCCGGCTCGCCCGTCGCGAGCAGGTCGAGCCGCTCCGAGACGCGGGCGAGCATCGCCTCGGGAGTGAGCAGCCGCACGCGTGCGGCCGCGAGCTCGATCGCGAGCGGCAGCCCGTCGAGCCGCGCGCAGAGCGCCCCGACGGCGGCGCCGTTCGACGAGCCGACCGTGAAGTCGTGCCGGATGTCGCGGCCGCGGTCGGCGAACAGCTGGACGGACGGGAACGAGATCGCCTCCTCGGGCGTGCTCCCCTCGCCCGGGACCTCGAGCGGCACGACGTCGAACGTGCGCTCGCCCGACCGGCCCGAGGGGATGCGGCTCGTGACGAGCACGCGCAGGAGCGGGCACGCCTCGAGCAGCGACTCGACGTCCGCGACCGCGCCCAGGAGATGCTCGACGTTGTCGAGGACGATGAGGGTCTCGCGCCCGGCGAGGTTCGTGGCGACGCTCTCGAGGAGCGTGCGCCCGGCCGTCTCCGGGACGCCGAGCGCGTCCGCGATCGCCGGGATCACGAGCCGCGGCTCGGCGACCTGGGCGAGCGGCACGAAGAACACGCGTCCCCGGAGTGCGTCCACCTGCTCGGCGGCAGCCCGCACCGCGAGCCTGGTCTTGCCCGTGCCCCCGGCTCCGGTCAGCGTCAGGAGCCGGACGCCGGGATCCCGGAGCAGCACGGCGATCTCCTTCAGCTCGCGTACGCGTCCGACGAAGGACGTCGCCTCGGCTGGGAGGTTCGTCAGCGGCCTGCTCGGGCGCGCGCGCAGGTAGCGGCTCGCCCCGCCGGAGCTCGGGGCCTCGAGGTCGGCGTCCTGGCGCAGGATCGCCTGCTCGAGGTGCTTCAGCGCCGGCGCCGGCTCGATCCCGAGCTCCTCCGCGAGCGCTTCGCGGCCCTGCTGGTAGACGGCGAGCGCATCGGCCTGCCGGCCCGACCGGTAGAGCGCGAGCATCAGGAGGCCGCGCAGGCGCTCGCGCAGCGGCTCATCCACGACGGCGGCCTCGAGCGCGGGCACGAGCTCACCGGCCCGGCCCGCCTCGAGGCCGGCGGCGAAGGCGTCCTCCTGCACGACGAGCCGCTGCTCCTCGAGCCGCGCGGCCTCCGACACGAGGACGTCCTGGACACCGGCGAGCGCAGGGCCTCGCCAGAGCGCGAGCGCGTCGGCGAGCAGCTCGTCCGCCAGCTCCGGGTCGCCGGCCGTCAGAGCGGCGCGTCCCCGGTCGACGAGGTGCTCGAACCGCAGCGCGTCGACCGAGTCGGCCGGGAGGTCCAGGCGATAGCCGCCGGCCTCCTTGGCGACCGGCACGCCCGGGATCGCGCGGCGCAGGCGCCAGGCGTAGACGTCGAGCGCCTTCGCAGCCGTCTCGGGGGGATCGTCCGGCCAAAGCGCGTCGATCAGGCGCTCGCGGGAGACGGTGCGGCCCGCGTCGACCGCGAGGAGCGCGAGCAGTGCGCCCTGGCGGCGCCGAGCACGATGGGCCTCTGCTCCCTCGCGTACCTCGACCGGGCCGAGCAGCAGCACGTCCACGTCCCCGAATTCGACACCAATGCGCGGCTCGTGACAAGTGCGGCGACCCGTCCCGGCGGTGTTACCGGCGCGTTACCGGCGGCAGCGCAGCATCGGACGGTCAGCAGCCGAAGGAGGAACCCGATGAAGCATCGTCTTCTCGCCGTCGCCGGTCTCGTGCTCGCTGCGCTGCTCGTCCCGGCGCTCGCGACGTCGGCGTCCCAGCAGGCGCGGCCGCACATGGCGGTCTGCGTGGCGCCCGTGCCGAACCCGTTCGCCGACCCGGTGGAGGTCAACGGCACGTGCCTGGCCACGCACCTCGGTCTCGACAGGTTCACGTCTCGCCACCGGGTGGAGACCCTCCTCGAGACCTTCGACCCGGCGACGCTGTCGCTGGCGGTCGTCATCACGAACGGAAGCGCGACGCACGTCGCCCCGAACGGCGCCGAGCTCTACACGCGCTACGCGGGCACCGGTCGCCTGTACCTGAACGCAAGCCTCGAGCCGGTCAGGATCGCGTTCGACCTCGCAGGCACGTTCGAGGGCGGAACCAAGCGGTTCGCGGGCGCCTCGGGCACGAGCCGCATCCAGGGCGAGCTGAGCCTCGTCACCGGCATCGCCCGCTTCGCCGAGCACGGCCGGATCACGTACTGACCGGGCGGGGGCCCGAGGGCGGCGCAGTCTCCTCCGCGCTGCCCTCGGGACGGGCCGAGCCGCGAGCCGCTCAGGCGAGCGGCTCGAGCGGCAGTTTCGTCGCGACCACCGGCTCGCCGTTTCGCCGGTACGCGACGTCCACCGAGTCGTTCTGCCGGTACGTCCCCGCGACCCCGACCCACATCGAGAGCCAGCGCCACATCCCGAGCTTGCCCTCGGTCCTGAGCTCGCGGTCGAAGACGAGCGTCCGGCCCTCGATCCGGTAGTCGACGCCCTCCTCCTGCGCGACCCCGTTCACGAACACCTCGAACGGGCGGACGACGTCCGGCGGCAGGCGGACGCGCGTTCCCCGAGGCACCTGATCCCGCACGTTCATAGAATGGCAGCCGGTGCGCGCGCTCATGGTCTTCGCGGTCGTCTCGCTCGTCACCGCGCTCGCCGCGCCCGGCGCCTTCGCGCAGCTCGCACCCGTGGAGCCCGCCTCGCCGAACGCGGAGGGCATCCGCGACAGCTACCTCTTCGTATCGATCTTCGTCGTCGCGATCTTCGTCCTCGTGGAGGGCCTGCTGATCGCGTTCATCTGGAAGTACCGGCGCCAGAAGCGGGCGCGCTTCGACGACGGCGCACAGGTGCACGGCGCGACGAACCTCGAGCTCGTGTGGACGGCGGGGCCCGTGCTCGTCCTCGCCGCGATCGCGGCGTTCGTGTTCGTCGAGCTCCCTGGGATCAAGAACGTGCCGGCGGCGGGGGCGAGCGGCGACCTCGAGATCCGCGTGACCGGCCGCCAGTTCTACTGGCAGTACGAGTACCCGAACGGTGTGATCGCGGTCGACCGGATGCGCGCCCCGGCCGGGGTGCCGGTCCGGCTCGTGGTGACCGCTCCGGACGAGGACGTGATCCACTCGTGGTGGATCCCGGCGCTCGGCGGCAAGATCGACGCCATCCCGGGGCGCGTGAACGAGACGTGGTTCGAGGCGTCTCGGGAGGGCGTCTTCCGCGGGCAGTGCGCCGAGCTCTGCGGGGCCGAGCACGCGCGGATGCTCGCCGAGGTCGAGGTGCTGTCGCGCGCCGCGTTCGCCGCCTGGCTCGAGGAGCGGCGGGACGAGCAGACGGCCGGGACCTCCGAGCTCGGGCAGGAGCTCTGGGAGGGCGTGTGCGCGAAGTGCCACGGGCTCGCCGGCGAGGGCGGGATCGCGCGCCGCATCGCGGGCTCCACGATCCTCCAGGACCCCGAGGCGGTCGAGGACATCGTCCGCAACGGCCGCCGCACGATGCCGGCCGTCGGCGCCGGCTGGACGAGCGAGCAGATCGAAGCCCTGACCACCTACCTCCAGGAGAGCCCGCCCAGTGGCAACTAGGGTCGAGACAACCCCCGCCTGGCAGCGCGGGAAGGTCGTGAGCTGGCTCGTCACGACCGACCACAAGCGGATCGGGATCCTCTACATCGGCACGTCGCTCCTGTGCTTCGTGCTCTCCGGAGCGATGGCGATGGTGATGCGCCTCCAGCTCGCACAGGCGAACGCGGACGTCGTGAGCCCCGACCGCTACAACGAGCTCGTCACGATCCACGGCACGTCGATGGTCTTCCTCGTCGGCGTCCCGATCCTCGCCGGCTTCGCGAACTTCCTGGTCCCGCTGATGATCGGCGCCGCGGACATGGCGTTCCCACGGCTGAACGCGTTCTCGTACTGGATGTTCGCTCTCGGCGGCGCCGTGCTCATGCTCTCGTTCTTCGCGAACGGCGGCGCGGCGAAGGCCGGCTGGACGTCGTACCCGCCGCTCTCGACGCAGACGGCGGGGACCGGCCAGGACCTCTGGATCCTCTCGCTCCATATCCTCACCGTCTCGACGGTCGCGGGCGCGGTCAACTTCCTCGTGACGATCCACAACCTGCGCACGCGGGGGATGACATGGACGCGCATGCCGCTCTTCGTGTGGTCGATCTACGTCTACTCGTGGCTGATCATGGCCGTGCTGCCGGTGCTCTCGGCCGCGCTGACGATGCTCCTGCTCGACCGCGGCCTCTCCGTCGCCGGCCTCGACGTCTCCACGAGCTTCTTCCGGCCGGAGGACGGCGGCTCGGCGGTGCTGTACCAGCACGCCTTCTGGTTCTTCGGGCACCCCGAGGTCTACATCATCGTCCTGCCCGCCTTCGGGATCATCTCCGAGGTCCTGCCGGTCTTCGCCCGCAAGCCGATCTTCGGCTACAAGGCGATCGCGTTCTCGACGGTCGCGATCGGCTTCTTCTCGATGCTCGTCTGGGCGCACCACCTGTTCACCGTCGGCCTCGCCATCCCGCTCCAGTCGTTCTTCATGGTCGCGTCGATGGTGATCGCGGTCCCGACCGGGATGAAGATCTTCAACTGGCTGGCGACGCTCTGGCGCGGCAACCTCGCGTTCGACACGCCGATGCTGTTCGCGCTCGGGTTCCTGTCACTGTTCGTGATCGGCGGCCTGACCGGGATCTATCTGGCGGCGTTCCCGATCGACTGGCAGGTCCACGACACGTACTTCGTCGTCGCGCACTTCCACTACACGCTCCTCGGCGGCGTCGTGTTCGCGATCTTCGCCGGACTCTTCTACTGGTGGCCGAAGATGTTCGGGCGCCTGCTCGGCGAGACGCTCGGGAAGTGGCAGTTCTGGCTGCTCTTCGCCGGCTTCAACATCACCTTCTTCCCGCAGCACTTCCTCGGGCTCGACGGGATGCCGAGACGGGTGTACACGTACGCGAACGACGAGTGGGAGACCTGGAACCTCGTGTCCACGATCGGCTCCTGGATCATGGGCGTCGCCATCCTCCTGTTCGTGGTGAACGTGCTCCGGGCGCGCAAGGGGCCGCGCGTCGGCAACGACCCGTGGCAGGCGGACACCCTCGAGTGGTACGCGACCTCGCCGCCGCCGCCGCACAACTTCGACGAGGTGCCGTACGTCACGAGCGCGCGGCCGCTCTACGATCTCCGGCGGAGGCTGCGTGAGAAGCGAGGGGAGACCGGTGCCCTCTGAGACGCCCGCGCCCGGGCTCGTCCTGCGGCTGGCGGTGCTCGCCGGTGCCGTCGCGACGCTGCTCGTCGTCACGAGCGCCGTGCTCGAGCTGGGGACGACGCACTGGGGCGTCGCCCTCGTGGCCCTCCCGCTGCTGGCGGCCGTCGCGCTCGTCTGCCGCTGGGCGTACCCGCAGCTCTTCCCGCGCGCGCTCGCCGCCCTCATGCTCCTGCTCGTCGCGATCGCGCTCGGCGGCGTCGTCGCCTGGAGCTCGAGCGCCGAGTGGGCGGTCGCACTCCACGTCGGCGCGGCGGCGGCGAGTCTCGGGGCGTCGCTCGTCCTCGCCGCCTCGATCCTGCGCGGAGCGGCGACCCCGCTCGCCTCGGCCCGCGACTACCTCACGCTGACGAAGCCGCGGATCATGACGCTGCTGCTGCTCACGGGCGCAGCCGGGATGTTCGTCGGCGCGCAGGGCGTGCCCCCGCTCGACCTCCTCGTGCTCGCGATGACGGGGCTCGCGCTCGCGTGCGGCGGCGCCTCGGCGCTGAACCACGTTCTCGACCGCGACATCGACAAGCTCATGGGCAGCCGTACGGAGCGCAGGCCGGTCGCGGCCGGGCGCGTCTCGCCGGAGCAGGCGCTCGAGTTCGGCATCGTCCTCTCGGCGCTCTCGTTCGCGCTCCTGGCCTCGACCGTGAACCTCCTGACGGCCGTGCTCGCGCTCGTCGGGAACGCGTTCTACGTCGTCGTCTACACCCGCTGGCTGAAGCGAACGACGCCGCAGAACATCGTGATCGGCGGCGCCGCTGGCGCGGTCCCGCCGGTGGTCGGCTACGCAGCGGCGACGGGGTCGCTCGCGCTGCCCGCGCTCTGGCTCTTCCTGATCGTCTTCCTGTGGACGCCGCCGCACTTCTGGGCGCTCGCGCTGATGCTCAAGGGCGCGTACGCGAGGGCGGGGGTCCCGATGCTGCCGGTCGTGCGCGGCGAGCGCGAGACCGCGCGCCAGATCCTCCTCTACTCGCTCGGGCTCGTCGCGTTCACGCTCGTCGTCGGGCTCTGGCTCGGGCCCGTGTACACGGCGGCGGCGCTCGCGCTCGGCGCGGTGCTCGTCGCGCTCGCGTGGCTGCTCCGCCGCGACCTCTCACGCGGACGGGCGCAGCTGCTCTTCCACTACTCGCTCCTCTACCTGGCGCTGCTGTTCGCAGCGGCGGCCGTCGACCCGCTGGTGACGTGATGGATCCCGAGCTCGCACGCAGGAACAACCGCTTCGGCTGGGCGCTCTTCGGCCTCTTCTGGCTGCTCGTCGCCGGCACGTTCGTGGTCGCGCTGCTCTACCTGCAGCTCGATTGAGTTGACTGCCGTGGATCCCCGGAGCTGCCCGCCCGGGGTGTTCCTCGCGCTTTCCGACGACGCTCCCGCGGGGATCCCGCTCGCGGTCAAGGACCTGTTCGACACGGCCGGGCTGGTCACGACGTACGGCTCGGCGCTGTTCACGGAGCACGTGCCGGCGGAGACGGCGTCCGCGGTGCTGGCGCTGGAGGCAGCCGGGTACAGCGTGGTCGGGAAGACGAACCTGCACGAGTTCGCATACGGGACGACCTCCGAGAACCCGCACTTCGGCACGGTCCCGAACCCGGTCGCGCCCGGTCGCGTCGCCGGCGGGTCGAGCGGCGGGAACGCGGCCGCGCTCGTGCTCGGCGCCTGCGAGGTGGCGCTCGGAACCGACTCCGGCGGCTCCGTCCGGATCCCGTCCGCCTGCTGCGGCACGGTCGGCTTCAAGCCGACGTACGGGCTCGTCTCGCTCGAGGGCTGCTTCCCGCTCGCACCGACCTTCGACCACGCGGGGCCGATGGCACGGGACGTCGCGACCTGCGAGACGGCGCTGCGAGCGCTCGCGCCGGGCTTCGAGCCGGCGGCGCTCGAGTCGCTCGAGGAGGTTCGCGTCGCGGTCTGCCTCTCAGGCGCCGACCCGCTCGTCCGCGCGCGGGTGGAGGAGGCCTCCGGGCGCCTCCCCCGCCGCACGCTCGTCGACTTCCCGCGCCCGGAAGGCGTCTCGCGGCTGTTCATGCACGAGGTCGCGGGCGTCCACGCCGAGCTCTTCGCCGAGAACGCTGACCTCTACGGCGAGGACGTGCGCCTCAAGGTCGAGCGCTGCCTCGAGGTGACCGACCGCCAGGCCGATGAGTCCACGCGCCGCCGCGAGGAGTACCGCGAGCGCGTGGAGGAGGCCCTCGCCGGCTTCGAGCTCGTGCTCACGCCGACGCTGCCCTGCGTCGCGCCTCCGGTCGGCGCCGGCGGCACGGGCGACCTCGACGTGCGCGAGGCGCTCATCAGCTGGACGTTCCCCTTCAACGCGCTCGGCTGGCCCGCGCTGGCGCTCCCGTGCGGCGCTGCGGAGGACGGCCTCCCCGCCTCGGCGCAGCTCGCCGGCCGCGCGGGCGATGACGCGCTCGTTGTCGCGGCCGGCCGGCTCCTGGAGGCCGCGCTCCGTTAGGGTCCTCCGGTGAGCCCGGACCTCGAGCTCGCCCTGCGGCTGGCTGACGCGGCGGACGCGCTCTCGCTGCCGCGCTTCCGCACCGGCCTCGCCTTCGAGACGAAGGCCGACCTCACGCCCGTCACCGAGGCCGACCACGCGGTCGAGGAGGAGATCCGCGCGCTCCTCGCGACCGAGCGGCCCGACGACGCGATCCTCGGCGAGGAGCAGGGGACGAGCGGGAGCGGCGCGCGGCGCTGGATCCTCGACCCGATCGACGCCACGCGGAACTACGCCCGCGGCATCCCGGTGTGGGCCACGCTGATCGCGCTCGAGGAGTCGGGCGACGTGCGCCTCGGTGTGGTCTCGGCCCCTGCGCTCGGCCGCCGGTGGTGGGCAGAGCGAGACGAGGGCGCGTTCGCGAACGGCGACCGGATTGGCGTGTCCGCGATCGCGCAGGTCGAGGAGGCCGTCGTCAGCCTCGGGTGGGACCGGCCCCTCCTGGAGATTGCGGGCCGCGCCTGGCAGCCGCGCGGCTTCGGGGACTTCTGGGCGCACGTGCTCGTCGCGGAGGGCGCCGTGGACGTGGCCGTCGACGCCGTCGGCGTCTCCGAGTGGGACCTCGCGGCCGTGCAGGTCATCGTCGAGGAGGCCGGCGGGCGCTTCTCGGACTTCTCCGGCGTCTCGCGGATCGACGGCGGGACCGCGGTCTCCTCCAACGGCCTGCTCCACGACGAGCTGCTGACCGCGATCGCGGCTCGGTAGAAGCCCGCACGGCCGCGCGGGGCGGCACGGAGGCGGCGGCCGTGCCGGACTCGTACGGTGGCGTGCATTCGACACCAGGAGGGCTCACCGTTGGCCAGCTACCACGCATCTCCCCGCTACGACTGGAGCGATCGGCGCGAGCCGGGCTCGGGAGCATCCGTCAAGATCCTCGCGCTCTTCCTCGGCATCGCGGTCGGCATCCTCGCCGTCCTCGCCGTCGTCCTCGTGAAGACCGCGGACGACGCGAGGGACGAGGCGAAAGCCGCGGCGTCGACCACCGGCTACGCCGACCACGGGGCTGTCCCCGCCGACGGCGCCGTCAGCCTGCCGCTCCAGAGCTTCGCCGGGAAGACCGCGCCGAACGCGGAGGAGCTGGCCATGGCTCACGCACCCGCCGCAGCCGCGCTCCCGCCGATCCCGGCCGGCGAGATCGCCCGCGTGCACATGACGCTGAAGGACATGGTGGTCGAGATCGCCCCGGGTGTGAAGTACAACACCTGGGCGTTCGACGGCCACGGCGCTCCCGGCCCGATCGTCCACGTCCGCGAGGGCCAGACGGTCGAGATGACGCTCACGAACGGCGGCGCCATCCCGCACTCGATCGACTTCCATGCCGCGCGCATCGCGCCGGACGTCGCGTTCCGCGACGTCGCGCCGGGCGAGTCCTTCACGTTCCGCTTCGTCGCGAACGACCCGGGCGTCTACATGTACCACTGCGGGACGAAGCCCGTGCTCGCACACATCGCGAACGGGATGTACGGCGCGATCGTCGTGTCACCCGCGAAGCCGCTCCCGAAGGTGGACAAGGAGTACGTCCTCGTCGCGAGCGAGTGGTACCTGAACTCGGACGGCGTCGAACAGGCGGCCTCGCTCGACCTGGCGAAGGCGCGCGCGATGCAGCCGGACTGGACGACGTTCAACGGCTACGCGAACCAGTACGTCACCCACCCGTTGACCTCGAAGCCCGGCGACACCGTCCGCTTCTGGGTCGTCGCGGCCGGGCCGACACTCGACACCGACTTCCACGTCGTCGGGACGATCTTCGACCGCGCGTGGGTGAACGGCGACATGACGCAGTTCCAGCAGGGCGTCCAGACCGTGGGCGTGCCCGCGGGCGGCGGCGCGGTCTTCGACGTCAAGATCGACGAGCCCGGGATGTACCCGTTCGTGAGCCACGCGTTCGCGCATGTGGACCTCGGGCAGGTCGGGCTGCTGAAGGTCGGCAACCCCAAGGGCAAGGGTTCCCACTGAGCCCGAACGGGCAGACAGGAAGCTGAGAGACCGAGACCTGGGAGGGATCATGGCGACGCCGACCACTCGCACCTTCGAGACCCGCATCGACCTGCCGGAGAACGCGCGCGAGCAACTCGTCGACCTGTTGAACGAGCGGCTCGCCGACAGCTTCGACCTGTACTCGCAGCTGAAGCAGGCGCACTGGAACGTCAAGGGCAGCGACTTCATCCAGCTGCACGCGCTCTACGACGACGTCGCCGAGAGCGTGCTCGAGTTCGTCGACGAGATCGCGGAGCGCGCGACCGCACTTGGCGGGCTGGCGCTCGGGACGGCCCGCATGGCGGCCGCCGCCTCGACGCTCGAGGAGTACCCGGCGGACGCGGTCGCCGGCAAGGAGACGGTCGAGGTGATCGCCGACCGGCTCGCCGCCTTCGGCGCCGCCGTCCGAGCGGGCATCGACTCAGCCGACGAGCTCGGCGACCAGGACACCGCCGACCTCTTCACCGAGGTGTCGCGCGCGATCGACAAGCACCTCTGGTTCGTGGAGGCGCACGTCCAGAGCTGACGCCCCGGATTCGTCAGACGGCGAGCGCGGCCCGCCGCGCCTCGATCCCGGCGAGCAGCTGGCGGAACGAGTCGGCGAACTTCTCGACGCCCTCACGCTCGAGCGTCGCGGTCACATCGGCGTAGTCGACGCCCGCTTCTGCGAGCTCCTCGAGCAGCGCGCGCGCCTCGTCCACGTCCTCGAGCAGCGTTTCGCCGCGAATCTCGCCGTGGTCCTGGAACGCCGCGATCGTCTCGAACGGCATCGTGTTCACGGTGTCCGGGCCGATCAGCTCCTCGACGTAGAGCACGTCGCGATACACGGGGTTCTTCGTGGAGGTCGACGCCCAGAGGCAGCGCGGCGGGCTCGCGCGGGCGCCCGCGAGGCGCTCCCAGCGCTCGCCGGAGAACACCTCGAGGTACGTCTGGTAGGCGAGCTTCGCGTTCGCGACCGCGAGCCTGCCGGCGAGCTCCGTCCGGCCGAGCTCCTCCAGCCGGCGGTCCGTCTCCGTGTCGACGCGTGAGACGAAGAAGCTCGCGACCGACGCGACGCGTCGGGGATCGCCGCCCGCCTCGAGCAGCCGCTCGAGCCCCCGCACGTACGCCTCCGCCACGGCCGCGTGGCGCTCGAGCGAGAAGATGAGGGTGACGTTGATCGAGCGGCCGGCGGCGATCGCGTCCTCGATCGCACCGAGGCCGGGCTCGGTGGCAGGGATCTTCACGAGCGCGTTCGGCCGGTCGACGAGCTCGTGCAGGAGCAGCGCCTCGCCGAGCGTCCCGTCGCGGTCGTAGGCGAGCTCGGGGTCGACCTCGAGCGACACGTAGCCGTCCTTCCCGCCCGCGTCCCACACCGGGCGCAGGAGGTCGCACGCGCGTCGCACGTCCTCGACGGCGAGCTCGAGGAAGGCCGCCTTCCCGTCGGAGACCCGCTCGAGCACGTCGCGGAGCTGGTCGTCGTACCAGCCGCCGGACGAGAGCGCCTGCTCGAAGATCGTCGGGTTCGAGGTGACGCCGACGGCGGCGTCCTCCTCTACGAGCCGCGCCAGCCTGCCCGTCTCGAGCAGCTCGCGCGACAGCGAGTCCACCCACACGGAGACGCCGCGCGCCGAGAGCTCGTGCAGGCGGCTCGAGGCCATGCCCCTACGTTACCGCTCCCGCGATCGCGGGAAACCCGCCCGCAATAAGATGCCCGCCATGGATGCCGCCGACCGCAGGCGCGAGCTCGCGCAGCAGCTCCGCGTCGACTCGGTGCGGATGAGCGCGACGGCGAAGTCCGGGCACCCCTCCTCCGCGATGTCCGCGGCCGAGCTCATGGCCGTGCTCGTGGACGGGTACCTGCGCTACGACTTCGACCGGCCGAAGCATCCCGCCAACGACCGCCTGATCTTCTCCAAGGGCCACGCGTCGACGCTGCTGTACGGGATCTACCGCGCCGCAGGCGTCGTCTCGGAGGAGGAGCTGCTCGCGTACCGGAAGCACGGGAGCCCGCTCGAGGGGCACCCGACGCCGGTACTGCCGTGGGTCGACGTCGCGACCGGCTCGCTCGGCCAGGGCCTGCCCATCGGGGTGGGCACCGCGCTCGCGCAGAAGCGCCTCGACCGCGTGCCCGCGCGCACGTGGGTGCTGTGCGGGGACAGCGAGCTCGCGGAGGGCTCGATGTGGGAGGCGTTCGAGCACGCCGCGCACTACGAGCTCGACAACCTGACCGCGATCCTCGACGTGAACCGCCTCGGGCAGCGCGGCGAGACGATGGTCGGCTGGGACACGGCACTCCACGCCGAGCGCGTGCGCGCGTTCGGCTGGCACGCGGTCGAGATCGACGGTCACGACGTGGAGGCAGTCGACCGCGCGTACGCCGAGGCGGTGGAGACAGCCGGGAAGCCGACGGCAATCGTCGCGCGCACGGTCAAGGGACGGGGCGTGGCAGCGATCGCGGATGCGAACGGCTTCCACGGCAAGCCGCTGGACGACCCGGAGGCCGCGATCGAGGAGCTCGGCGGCCCGCGCTCGCTCACGATCTCCGTCGCGAAGCCCGAGCCCGCCGAGCCGCACCGCTTCGAGACCGGCCCGCTCGAGCTCCCGCGCTACGAGGTCGGGAGCGAGGTGGCGACGCGCAAGGCGTACGGCGACGCGCTCGCCGCGCTCGGCGCAGCCCGAGGGGACGTCGTCGTGCTCGACGGCGAGGTCTCGAACTCGACCTTCGCCGAGGTCTTCGCCGAGGCTCATCCCGAGCGCTTCTTCGAGATGTACATCGCCGAGCAGCAGATGGTCGGTGCGGCGGTCGGGATACAGGTCGTCGGCTGGAGGCCCTTCGCGTCAACCTTCGCCGCGTTCCTCACGCGCGCCTACGACTTCGTGCGCATGGCGGCGGTGAGCCGCGCGAACCTCGTCGTCTCCGGCTCGCACGCGGGCGTCTCGATCGGCGAGGACGGCCCGTCGCAGATGGGGCTCGAGGACATCGCCGCGTTCCGCGCGATCCACGGCTCGACCGTGCTGCACCCGTGCGACGCGAACCAGACGGCGAAGCTCGTCGCCGAGCTCGCGGACACGGACGGCATCTCCTACATCCGGACGCTCCGCCCCGCGACCCCGGTCCTCTACGACCCCGACGACGAGTTCGAGATCGGCGGCAGCCGCGTCCTGCGCTCCTCCGAGGACGACGAGGTCACGATCGTCGCCGCCGGGATCACCGTGCACGAGGCGCTCGCGGCGGCGGACGCGCTCGCGGAGCAGGGGACGTCCGCCCGTCTCATCGACCTGTACTCGATCAAGCCGCTCGACGCCGAGACGCTGCACGCGGCCGCCGAGGCGACGGGGAGGATCGTCACCGTCGAGGACCACTGGCCCGAGGGCGGGCTCGGCGAGGCCGTTCTCGCCGCGTTCGCGGACTCCGAGGAGCGCCCACGCGTGACCGTGCTCGCCGTGCGCGGGATGCCCGGCTCGGGGACGCCCGACGAGCTGCTCGCGGTGGCCGGCATCGACGCGGAGCACATCGCCGCCGCGGCCCGCACGCTCGTCTCGCTCGGCGTGACGCAGCGGACGTAGGCGCAGCCGCTGCGCGGCTGCGCCCACTCCAGTCGACGGCCTTCTATCCGATCAGGATCCCGACGGCGCGCAGATCACGTAGACCGTCAGCGCCCAGGTCTCCCCGAACGAGCTCGCCTCCAGAGCCCGCGCAGTCCAGCCGGTGAGGCCGGTGACGGGCTTGCCGTAGAGGAAGAACAGCTTCGTGAGGTCGGACTCGGCGAGCGTCCCCCGCTCGATCTCGTGCCCACCGCCGACCGCCTTCTCGCCCACGCCGCAGCTGGCCGTCGCCGTCTTCGGGCTCGTCGAGTCGAAGCCGGACGCGGGGATGCGCGCCGTGACGAGCGTGACGCCGGAGATCCCGCCTGCCGGGCCCTGGGGCCCCTGCGGGCCCTGCGGGCCTTGCACGCCCTGCAGCCCCTGAAGGCCCTGCTGGCCCTCCGGACCCTCCGGACCCTCCGGACCCTCCGGTCCGGCCGGGCCCTGCGGGCCCATCGCGCCCTCGGGGCCGGCGACACCCTGCAGCCCCTGGAGGCCCTGGGCGCCGGCTGCTCCCTGCGCACCCTGAAGACCCTGCGCACCCTGCGGGCCGGACGGCCCCGCCGGGCCGGTGAGGCCACGCGCGCCGGTGCGGCCGAGCTGGTTCCACGTCACGCGCCGCTCCGTCTTCTTGCAGCGCCGCGTCTTGACGAGACGCACCGCGCCGCCCTTCTTCGCGTAGCACGCGATATACAGACCCTTCGCGTTCGGGATCCCGGGCCGCTTGGACGCGTCCGGGGCGCCGCTCGCCGCCGCGCCCAGGGCGAGCGCCACGAGCAGAGCGGCGGAAACCGTCATTGTGAGCAAGCGATACGCCATGTCGATCATCTCCTTCGTGCCTGATCTCGAGTTCGAGTGCCGCAGCCAGGCTCCCCGTCTGCGCGGGAGTTCGGCCGGAGGACGCCCCGTCCTCCCTCGCTCTCATCGGCCGCTGACCCCAAGAACCTGAGATGTCGGTCCTGATCGCATCGGGCCTGCGGAAGGAGCTCTCGGGCGACCCGCTCTTCGACGGTGTGTCGTTCGCGGTCGGGAGACGCGACCGGCTCTCGCTCGCGGGAGCGAACGGCGCCGGCAAGACGACGCTGCTCCGCGCGATCTCCGGGGAGGTCTCGCTTCAAGGCGGCGAGCTCGCGTTCGCGAAGGGCACCCGAGTCGCGCTGCACGACCAGCGGCCGCCGCGCGAGCTCGACCTCACGCTGCGCGAGTACGCGGTCTCGGGCGCGCGCGACCTGCTCGACCTCGAGCAGGAGCTCCAACGGCTCGAGCACGAGATGGCCGGAGGCGCGCACGACGAGCGGACGCTCCGCCGCTACGCGGATGCGCAGTCGAGGCTCGAGCACGCGGGCGGCTGGGCGTGGCGCGAGCGGGCGGCCCGGACGCTGCGCGGGCTCGGCTTCCGTGACGAGGACCTCGACCGGAGGCTCGCGAGCTTCTCCGGCGGCGAGCTGACGCGCGCGTCCCTCGCCCGCGCGCTGGCAGTCGAGCCCGACCTCCTGCTCCTGGACGAGCCGACGAACCACCTCGACGTCGAGAGCCTCGAGTGGCTGGAGGAGGAGCTCGCCACGATCAAGGCGGCGGTGATCCTCGTCGCGCACGACCGCTGGTTCCTGGAGGCGGTGACGACGGCCGTCCTGGAGCTCGCCCCGGGCGGCGTCCACTACTTCGCCGGCCCGTGGCACCAGTGGCGGATCGAGAAGGCGGCGCGCGCGCAGGCGGCGGAGAGGACGGCCGACCGCGTCTCCGTCGACATCGCCCGGCTCGAGCGCTTCGTGGAGCGGTTCCGGTACAAGAAGTCGAAGGCGAAGCAGGCGCAGGCGAAGCTCACGCAGATCGGACGGCTGGAGAAGGAGCGCTCGTCGGCGCGCGGGGAGCTCGAGTCGCTCACCCGGAAGCGGCGCACGCTCGGCTTCGACTTCCTCTCACCGCCGCGGACGGGGCGGATCGTGCTCGAAGCGGAGGGGATCGCGCTCTCCGCCGGCGACAAGCCGCTGCTCGAGAACGCGGAGCTCGTCGTCGAGCGCGGAGAGAAGGTCGCGCTCGTCGGCCCGAACGGGTCGGGGAAGACGACGCTGCTCGAGGCGCTCCTCGGACGGCGGCCGCTCGATGCCGGCTGCGCACAGCTCGGCCACGGCGTCGTCCCTGCGTACTTCTCGCAGCACGCGCAGGAGCTGCCGGAGAAGGGCTCGGTGCTCGATACGACGGTCGCCGTCACGGGCCTCACCCGCCCGCAGGCGCAGTCGCTGCTCGGCCGCTTCCTCTTCTCCGGCCGGGAGACGCACGAGAAGGCGGTCTCGGTGCTCTCCGGCGGCGAGCGCAGGAGGCTCGCGCTCGCACTGCTCGTCGCGTCCGGGGCGAACTTCCTCGTCCTGGACGAGCCGACGAACCACCTCGACCTCGAGAGCCGAGAGGCGCTCGAGGCGGCGCTCGAGGCGTTCCCCGGGACGGTGCTCGTCGTCTCGCACGACCGCGCACTGCTCGACGCCGTGCCCGATCGCATCGTCGCGGTCGAGAGCCGGGGTCTGCGCTCGTACGAGGGCGGCTGGGCTGACCTGGTCGAGCAGTCGAGGTCCGAGGCGGCGAAACCGGAGCCCACGCCGCGGAAACCGAAGCGGCAGGCGGCCAGACCGAAGCCGAGCCCGGCGAAGCGGGTCACGGAGCTCCAGCTCGTCGAGGCCGAGATCGCGGCGACCGAGGCGCGGGTCGCCGAGCTGGAAGGGAAGCTCGCCGACGACTGGGCGAACATGAACGTGCTCGCGGCCCACCGCGCCGCGCGCGACGAGCTCCAGGCGCTCCTGGAGCGCTGGGAGACGCTGTTCGACGATGCCTCCTCCGCCCCCTGAGCCATGTGACGCGGCCAATGCCCGCGGCGTACTAGGGACGTGCACGCCGTGACCCTCGACGCGCCCCAGGCCGCCCGCGCCGCGTCCCCGTCGTTCGCCGCGGTGGCGGAGGAGCTGCTCGACGACGTCTACGGCTACCTGCTGTACATGACGAAGAACTGGGCGCTCGCCGAGGACCTGACGAGCGAGACGTTCGAGGCCGCCTTCCGCCGCTGGCGCCGCTACGACCCGCGCCGCGGGACGCACCGCGCGTGGCTGCTCGCGATCGCGCGCACGACCGCGCTCGACCACTTCCGCGCCGAGGGGCGACGCCGCCGCCGCGAAGAGCGCGCCGAGGCCGCGGAACCGCGCGGCGGGGAGCCCGCGTTCGGGGAGGGCCTGTCGCCCGAGCTCGAGGACGCGCTCCGTGCGCTCTCGACCGGCGAGCGCGAGGTGATCGCGCTCCGCGTCGTCCTCGACCTCGAAGGGGACGAGGTCGCGCGCCTGCTCGGGATTTCGACCACCGCCGTCTCGACGCGCCTGCACCGCGCGCTCGGGAAGCTCGAGGAGAGGATGAGAGACCATGACGCCGTCGCCTGACCTGCACGACCAGCTCCGTGGCTCGCGCCCGACGGCGCCGCCGGCGCTCCGCGCGAGGGTGCGCGAGATCGCCCGCGACGAGCCGGCCCACATACCGGTGTGGAGCCGGTTTCGCCTCCCCGCGCGCCGCGTCGCACTCGTGGCGCTGCCCGCGGCCGCCGCGCTCGCGTTGGTGAGCGCCGGCGCGATCGGGCTCTCCCGCTCTGGCCCGGCGACCGAGGCTCTCCGCGAGGCGCCCGGCGACGCCGTCGTGCCCGAGAGCGTGGAGCCGCAGGCATCGGGTGGCGAGAAGGTGGCGCCGCCCACCTTCGACCAGCGTTCGCTCGGTGGCGCGAACGACCGCGCGCAGCGGATCGCCGCCACGCTCGGCGTCGAGGTCTCCGGCTCCGACGACGTCGCGCGCGCGGCGCAGGAGGCTCTCGACCTGACGAGCCGGCTCGGCGGGCACGTCGTCAGCTCTTCGGTCGCGACCGGGGACGACCCGCAAGCCCTCCTCACCGTGCGCGTCCCGGTCGGCCGCGTCCAGGAGGCGCTGACCCAGCTCTCCGCGCTCGGCCGCATCGTCTCCCAGCAGGTGGCGATCGACGACCTCCAGGGCACGCTCGACACGCTCGAGCGCCGCGAGCGCTCGCTCGTCGCGCAGATCGCGGCGGTGCGCGCGCAGCTCGGGGCGAACGACCTCGACCCGGTGCGCCGCGCCCAGCTCCAGGCACGGCTGCGGTCGCTCCGCGCGGAGCTCGCGCAGGTGCGCGGCGACGTGCGGACGACGAACGCGGAGGCGAGCATGGCCACGATCCGGCTCACGGTCGTGACGCCCGAGACCGGCGGGGTCGCCGCTCCTCCGACTCGCCTCGACCGCACGCTCGGCGAGGCGCTGAACGTCCTCGTCTGGGAGGGCGTGATCGCGCTCGCGCTCGCGATCGTGGCAGCGCCGTTCGCGCTCGTCGCCCTCGCCGCGTGGCTCGGGACGCGCCTCTACCGCCGCCGCGAGGACGAGCGGCTGCTCGCCGCCTGACCTACGCCTCCAGCGTCGCGATCAACGCCTCCGCGACCACCTTCAGCGGCCGCCCGGAGATCTGACTCGCCTTGCGCAGCCGCGCGAACGCCTCCGCCTCGGTGAGGCCCTCACGGTCCATGAGGATCCCCTTCGCGCGCTCGATCGCCTTCCGCGCCTCGAGCGCCTCGGACAGCGATGCCGCCTCCTCGCGGAGCGCGCTCATCTCCTCGTGGCGCGCCCGCGCGGTCTCGATCGCGGGCAGGAGGTCGGTCTCGCGGAACGGCTTCACGAGGTAGCCGAAGACGCCCGCCTCGACCGCGCGCGAGACGATCTCGCGCTCGCCGTACGCGGTCACCATCACGATCGGGATCGGCCGCTCGTCGAGGATCCGCCGCGCGGCCTCGATCCCGTCGAGACGCGGCATCTTCACGTCGAGGAGCGCGACGTCCGGCTCGGTCTCGCGCGCGAGCGCGACCGCCTCCTCCCCGTCCTTCGCCTCCGCGCACACCTCGAAGCCGGCGCTCTCCAGCATCCCGCGCAGGTCGAGGCGGATGATCGTCTCGTCCTCGGCGACGAGCACGCGGGTCACGCCGGGAACACCACCTCGGCCCGCAGGCCACGGTCGCTGACCAGCTCGAGCGCGCCGCCGAGCTCGTCGCGGACGAGCGCGCGCACGATCGAGAGCCCGGTGCCCGAACCGTCGCCCTCGATCCCCGCGCCGTCGTCCGCGATCGTCAGCCAGACCTCGCCGCCCCGCTGCCCGAGCCCGATCGAGACGTGCTCGCCGCCGTGCTCGAGCGCATTCTGGAAGAGCTCCGTGAAGACGAGCGCGAGCGCGGTCGCCTGCTGGCCGGCGAGCGACACCGAGTCGAGCTCCGCCGTGACCTCCTTCCCGGCGACGAGCCCCTGGACGAGCATCGCGCGCAGCCGGTCGACGAGCTCGCCGAGGTCGACGTCGTCCTCACGGTGCTCGGTCAGCACCTCGTGCACGGCCGCGATCGCGAGGATGCGGTTGACCGAGTCGGAGAGCGCCTTCCGCGGGTCGACGTTGTCCGCGCGCGCCTGCACGCGGAGCAGCGACGCGACCGCCTGCAGGTTGTTCTTGACGCGGTGGTGGATCTCTTGCGCGAGGACGCCGCGCATGACCGCCCGCCCGTGCTCGAGCGCGACGGCCGCGTGGTGCGCGATCGCCTCCAGCAGCGCCCGGTCGTCGTCCGAGAACGGCGTGTCGCGGTCGCAGACGAGCTCGCCGATCCGCCGCCGCTTCCAGCGGAGCGGCATGCGCACCGCGTACGCGCCTGCGCGCCCCTCCGGCCACGCGATCTTCCCGTCCTCGAGGACGAGCGCCGCGCCCGTCGCGTGCAGCGACTCCATCGTCGTCTTGACGATCGCCTCCAGCGACTCCTCGAGGTAGAGCGACTCGGAGACCGCCTCAGAGATGCGGGCGAGCGCCTCCAGCTCGGCGACGCGGCGCTGCGCGCCCGCGTACAGCTTCGCGTGCTCGATCGTCTGCGCCACCTGCGACGCGATCGCCACCAGGAGCTCGATCTCGGCCTCCGTGAACGCGCGCGGCTCGCGCGTGCGCACGTTGAGGGCGCCCTCGAGCGTGTCGCGCGCGAGGATGGGCACCGCGAGGATCGACTCGTACTCGTCCTCGGGGAGGTTCGAGAAGCCCTTGAAGCGCGGGTCGAGGTGCGCCTGCGCGGGGATCATCACCGGCGCGCGCTCGGCGGCCGCGACCCCGGTGATCCCCTCCCGCGGACGCATGCGCGGGGTGCGCGTCAGCTCCTCGACGCGCGTGCCGTGGGTCGCGCGCAGGACGAGCTCGTCGGCGCGCTCGTCGTAGAGGTAGACGAAGCACGCGTCCGTCCCGAGTGCGTCGGCGACGTTGCGCGCGACGAGCTCGAGCACCTCCTGGAGGTCGAGCGACGAGTTGACGGCGGCGATCGTCTCGGTGAGGAGCCGGAGATGGCGCGAGGTCGCGTCCACGAGCCTCATTGTGGACTCTGCGCCGCGTGCCCTACGATCCGCGCGGTGAGCCTGGACGACTGGATCCTCGCGCTGCACGTCCTCTCCGCGTTCGCGCTCGTGGCCGCGCTGGTCGTCTTCTGGGTGCTCGTGGCCGCGGCCCGCGTTGTCGAGGCGACCGACGAGCGCCTCGCCTCCGTGAGCCGCGTAGGCACGGCCGCGGTCGCCGTCGGCTCGCTCGGCACGCTCGTCTTCGGGATCTGGCTCGCGCTCTCGCTGGAGGCGTACCGCCTCTGGGACGGCTGGATCCTCGCGGCGCTCGTCCTCTGGGTCGTCGGGGTCGGGACCGGCGAGCGCTCGGGCGCCGCATTCGCGCGCGGGGAGCGCCGCCAGGGGATCCTCCTGCACTCGATCTCGTCGGTCGCGATCGTGCTGATCCTGATGGACATGATCTGGAAGCCGGGCGCGTGACGGAGCTCGCGCTCTTCACCCATGTGCTCGGCGCGATGATCCTCGTGGGCGGGCTCGTCTCGGGAGCGAGCCTGCTCGCGTTCGCGCGCGGCGAGGCCCGCCTGCTGCGCCTCGGGTACTGGACACTGCTCGCCATCGCGCTTCCGGGTTACGTCGTGATGCGTGTCGGCGCACAGTGGATCTACTCCGAGCAGGGCTGGGATGCCGTGGAGGACGAGCCGACGTGGCTCGGCATCGGCTGGATCGTGGCCGACGCGGGTGCGCTCCTCCTCCTCTTGACGCTGCTCGTGGGCGGCGCCGGCGTGTACCGCCTGCGCAGCGGGAAGGGCCAGGGCCTCCTCACCGCGGCGCTGGCCGGCTCGCTCGTGATCCTGGCCGCCGCGCTCGTCGCCGTGTGGGCGATGTCCGGTAAGCCGGAGTAGCCGCGGGCCGGGGGCGAGGCAAGCCTCGGCCCTACGTCGTGCACGAGCACACACCCGCGGCCGGAGGCCAAGCACGGCCGTGCCTGCACGACGACAAGGAGGGGGCACGTGGGGAACCCTGGGTTCCCCCACGAACGACCACGGGCTCCACACCAGGGAGCCCGCGATCGGCCGTCAGATACAAGGCCCGAACGCTCGCCTTGCGCCGTGCCTTGCAGGGAGCATCATTAGCCATTCGCCGGACGCCTGCAAGAGCATCCGCCTAAGAAACCGTTAACGGGCTGCACCGGTCGGCGCGGCACTGGAAGAAGCTTGTGGGGGGAGCCATGAGGCTCCCCCCTCGGCTACAGGGCGGCGAGGTACTTCCGGAGCTCCCACTCCGTCACCTGGGAGCGGTACTCGTCCCAGTCCCGGCGCTTGAGCTCGACGTAGCGCGGGAAGATGTGGGAGCCGAGCGCCCGCTCCATCAGCGCCGAGCCGGCGAGCTCGTCCACGGCTTCCCCGAGCGACCCGGGAAGCGCGATGATCCCGCGCTCCTGCCGCTGCTCGGCCGTCAGGCGGTAGAGGTTCGTCTCCATCGGCTCGGGGAGCTCGTAGCCCTGCTCGATCCCCTCGAGCCCCGCCTGGAGCAACGCGGCGAACGCGAGGTACGGGTTGCAGGCCGGGTCGGGACACCGGATCTCGGCGCGCGTCGACTGCTCCGAGCCCGGCTTGTAGAGCGGGATCCGGATCAGCGCCGAGCGGTTCCGCTGCGACCAGGCGACGTAGACGGGCGCCTCGTAGCCGGGGACGAGCCGCTTGTACGAGTTCACCCACTGCGCGAGCACCGCGGACATCTCGCGCGCGTGCACGAGGAGGCCCGCGATGAAGCTCTTTGCCGTCTTCGAGAGGTGGTGCTCGTCGCGCCGGTCGAAGAACTGGTTACGGCCGTTCTTGAAGAGCGACATGTGGGTGTGCATCCCCGAGCCGTTCTCCCCGTACAGCGGCTTCGGCATGAAGGTCGCGTAGTAGCCGTGCCAGGCCGCGACCTCCTTGACGATGAGCCGGTACGTGATCGTGTGGTCGGCCATCGCGAGCGCGTCCGAGTAGCGCATGTCGATCTCGTGCTGCGAGGGGCCGACCTCGTGGTGGTGGTACTCGATCGGGATGCCGACGGACTCGAGCGCGGCGATGGTGTCGTTGCGCATCTCGGTGGCGGCGTCCTGTGCGGTCATCGCGAAGTAGCCGCCCTCGTCGATCGTCTCCGTGCCCTTGTCGTCCTCGAACACGAAGTACTCGAGCTCGGGGCCGACGTTGAACGCGTCGAAGCCCATCTCCCGCATCCGCCCGAGCGCGCGCCGGAGCGCGTAGCGCGGGTCGCCCTCGTACGGCGACCCGTCGGGCGTGACGACGTCGCAGATCATGCGCGCGACCTTCGAGCCGAGCTCGTGCCCGTGCTCGTCGACCGGCCGCGGCAGCAGCTGGAACGTCGCCGGGTCGGGGATCGCGACCATGTCCGACTCCTCGATCGCGTTGAAACCCGTGATCGACGAGCCGTCGAAGCCCATCCCGTCGTTCAGCGCCTCCTCCATCTCGGCGGGCGTGATCGCGAACGACTTCAGGTGCCCCTCGAGGTCGGTGAACCAGAAGAGGACGTGCTCGACGCCTTCGTCCCTGATCCGCTTCAGCACCGCACGCCGCGCGGCCGGCGTCGACGTCGCGCGGTCCTTGCTCTTCACCATCGTGCTCCGCGCGGCCGGTTTCCGCGCCTGCGTCCTCGGTCGTGCCATGGAACCTCCCTTTGAAATGGAAAAGCCCCGGACGGCCGCGCCGTCCGAGGCTTCGTCGCCTCACAAGACCGCGGCAGTCTAGCGAGCCTCGGCCGGCAGCGCGGCGACCTCCAGCTCGGCGGCGCGACCCTGGTGGCGGAGCGCGCGCCCGTAGAGGAGCAGCGCAGGCATGAGGGCGGCAGCGCCGGCCGCCAGCGCGGCGCGAATCCCGAAGACGTTCCCGATCGCGCCGAGCGCCGGGCCACCGCCCCACTCGCCCGCGGAGTCGCCGAGGTTGGTCATCGAGATCACGGTCGCGCGCACGCTCGAGTCCTCGATCGACGTGTTCAGCCACGTCGCGTAGATCGGCCCCACGAGCGAGCGCAGGACGCGCGTCGTCCAGTATGCGAGGACGGCGAGCGCGAAGCTGCCGGCGAACGCGAACGCCAGCGTCCCGAAGATCGTGAGCGTGTCGAAGGCGAACAACATCCGGGTCATGCCCACCGGGCTCAACCGCTCGAACCGGCGGCGGAGCGGGGCGGCGACGAAGATCGCGAGCAGCAGCACCCCTGCGCTCAACACGCCGAACCAGACGACCGGGTCGAGGTCGCCGAGGCCGGGAACCCCGATGTCCACCAGGAAGTGCGCCTCCCACAGCCGGTCGAACGCCTCGCTCCACATCCCGGCGAAGAACGCGATCCCGACGATGACGAGCAGCAGCGGCCGGGCGCGGATGAGCCGTCCACCCTGCGCGCCCGTGAGCGCCATCGAGCGGAGCGCGCCGGCGCCGTCGTGCTGCAGCGGGCGGAAGCCCGTCTCCGGCATGACGAAGGCGAGGACGATCCCGAGCAGGAGCATCGTGACCCCGCCGGCGACGATGGGCAGCCGCAGGTCGACGAGCGCGAGGCCGACCGCGACGACGATCCCGAGGAGCGCCCCACCGCGCGCGAACTGGGCGCCGAGCTGGTACGGCCGCGCGACGTGCGCGACCCCGACCTCGTCCGCGAGCCACGCGTCCTCGGCGCCGCTCTTGAACGTCCACCCGAAGCCCATGACCGCCGCGGCGAGGAGGACGATCCCGACGCCTCCCGCCAGCCCGGTCAGCACGAACGAGAAGCCCATGATCAGCAGCGAGATGACGATCGAGAGCCTCCGGCTGTACGTGTCCGCGACGATCCCGGTCGGTACCTCGAACAGGAAGTACGCGACCTCCATCGCCGTCCCGACGAGGACGAGCTCGAGCGGCGACAGCCCGAGCTCCGTCACGAAGAAGACGGCCGCCACGGTCCACCCGAGCGACATCGCGAACGAGTCGACGCCCCGGTAGAGGAACCAGGTCGTCCGTGCGTCGAGCCTGCGCATGGCCTACGCCGACGCGCCCGAGTAGCGCTTCAGCCCGAAGCGCCAGAACCAGCGCGTCCCTACGAACAGCACGGTCGCGAACAGCGCCGCGATCACGAGCGTCTGCCACTCGAGCCGGGACGTGACCGCCTCGGCCGGCACGGTGACCGCGAACGCGATCGGCACGAGGAAGGTCACGCTGTAGCGGAGCCACCCCGGGTAGATGCCGACCGGGAAGCGGCCGGTGAGGTAGACCCCGTCGAAGAGCTCGATCGCGTGCCACATGTTCACGATCCAGAACGCGCCGGTCGCGATCACGAGCCAGAAGCAGTAGATCATCACCGCGCCGAGGACGAGCGCGACCGCGAACGCGGCCGCGTCGAGCAGGGCGAGGTCGGCGACGATGCCCGAGAGCCCGAATCCGAGCACGACCGCGCCCGAGATCACGTCGACGACCTGCCAGATCCGCACCTCGCGCACGCTCGCGAGCACCTGCGCATCCTCCGGCTTCGTCAGCGCGTAGTCGAGCTTCCCGTCGCGCACCTCCCCGATGACGCGGGTCATGTTCGGCTGGATGTACGCCTTGATGACGCCGCCCATGAGGATCTGGATCCCGAACACGCACAGGAGCTCGGACTGCGACCAGCCGTTCAAGTCGTCCGTGTGCGAGTACACGAGCGCGAGCACGGCGAGCGCGACGCCGAGCGTGATCGCCGACTGGAGCAGCTGCACGACGAAGTTCATGCGGTACTGGAGCTCGTTCATCACGCCGACGCGGAAGAACAGCCAGAAGACGCGCACGGTTCCCATCAGTTCCCCACCGACGAGAAGCGCCTGATCGCGAAGCGCCAGGCGAGCTTGAAGAGCGCGAGCCCGATCAGGATCCAGAGGAGCTGGAAAGCGAGGCCGCGCGCGAGCTCAGCGTCCGTGAAGTCGCCGACGAGCGCCTCGATCGGGAAGAAGAACGCCCACTGGAAGGGCAGGAACCACGAGACGGTGACGACCCAGTCCGGCATCAGCGGCAGAGGCACGAGGCGGCCCGAGAGCAAGAGCTCGAGCGTCATCCAGAGGTCGAAGATCGCCGCGCCGCGGGTCGTCCAGAAGCAGAGCATCCCGAGCGTCGACTGGAACATCGTGCGCAGCAGGTACGCGCCCCAGATCGCGACGAAGAACACCGCGATCTCGAGCGGGCGCGGGTCGAGCACGGGGTCGAAGACGAGCGAGAGCCCGATCGCGAGCGGGATCCAGAGCACGATGACGACGACCTTCCAGCCCGCGAAGAACGCGACGTCGAAGTGCAGCGGGTGCAGCGGCCGCAGCAGCGCGCCGGAGAGCTCCCCCTCGCGGATCCGGTGCTCCCAGAACGGCGCCCCGAAGACGATGTTCATGTTCCGGACGAGCGTCCAGACGATGTAGTACGCGGCGAAGTACCCGACCGTGAGCCCCTGCACCGAGCCGCCCTGCTGCTCCGCGATCGTCGTCCAGACGACGAGGTAGATGACCGGCTCGGCCACCATCCCGAACATGTAGAAGTAGTTGGCGGTGCGGTACTGGAACTGCTCCTGCACCGCCAGGCGCATGGTCGTCAGGTAGAAGTCGACGGTCGAGCGGAGGCGGCCCGCCTCGGGGAGCTCGAGTCCCTGCGGCGCATCGGCCGGGACCGGTGCCGCGACCGAGGTCACTCCGGCCGCTCCTGCGCGAACACGAGCTCGATCACGTCCTCGATGGGCGGGTCCTCGATGGTCAGGTCGAGCACCGCCTGGTCGGCCAAGAGCTGCGCCGCGACGCGCGGCGTCTCCGCCTTCGGCACGCGCAGCGTCACCCATTCGCCGTCGCGGTGGATCACCTCGCCGTAGCGCTCGAGGCCGCCGTGCCCGTTTTCGAGCGCGACCCCGATCGTCTTGTACGCGGCGAACTGCTCGGCGAGCCCGGTCAGCGGGCCGTCGAACAGGATCCGGCCGTGGTGGATCACGATCACGCGCTTGCAGAGCGCCTGCACGTCCGCCATGTAGTGGCTCGTCAGGAGCACGGTGGCGCCGTGGCGGCGGTTGTACTCGGCGACGAACGAGCGGATCCGCTTCTGCATCGTCACGTCGAGCCCGATCGTCGGCTCGTCGAGGAAGAGCACCTGCGGGCGGTGCAGGAGCGCGCCCACGATCTCGACCTTCATGCGCTCGCCGAGCGAGAGGTTGCGCACCGGCTTGCGCACGAGGTCGCCGACGTCGAGGAGCTCGATCAGCTCGTCCCGGACGGGCCGGAAGTCATCGCGCGGGATGCGGTAGATCGCGCGGTTCAGCTCGTACGAGTCGAGCGCGGGGAGGTCCCACTGGAGCTGGTTCCGGTTCCCCATCACGAGCGTGATGCGGCGCAGGAACGCCCGCTCGCGCCTGGAGGGGACGTGCCCGAGCACGCGCGCCTCGCCGCCCGTCGGGTAGAGCAGCCCGGACAGCATCTTCAGCGTCGTCGTCTTGCCGGCGCCGTTCGGGCCGAGGAAGCCGACGATCTCGCCCGGCGCGATGTCGAAGGAGATGCCGTGGACCGCCCGCACCTGCCGCCACTTGCGACGGACGAGGCTCTTCGTGGCCGCGCGCAACCCGGCCTCCCGCTCGGGGACGTCGAAGACCTTCTCGAGCGCTGCGACGTGGACGGCGTAGTCGCTCATCACCTCAGCCGCTCCTCTTCAGCTTCCCGTGCCTCTTCGCGTAGTTCTCACCGCGCGCGAACGTCCAGAGGCCGAGCGGGATCGAGACGACGCCGATGACGAGCAGCGGCCAGAGCTCGTCCCACATGGCGGTCAGCCCCTGCCCCTCGAGAATCGCCTCGCGGATGCCGTCGAGCGCGTACGTCGCCGGCGAGATCGTGGAGATCGCCTGCATCCACTCGGGCAGCACCTCCACCGGGTAGTAGACGCCGGAGACCACGAGCAGCGTCCCCTGCGCGACGAACCCGAGCTGCGGCCCCTTCTCCGGGGAGATCAGGGGCAGCACGGACATCATCATCCCGATCCCGATGAACGAGATCGACGAGACGACGAGGACGACGAACGCCGCGAAGTAGTTCGCGTTCGGCATCGAGAGGTCGAAGAAGACGAACGCGCACACGACGAACAGGAACGCCGCCCGCACGAGCCCGTACAGGATCGCGAACGCGCCCTGGCCCGCCAGGTGCATGGCCCGCGAGAGCGGGGCCATGAACGTGTACTCGATCGTCCCCTCCCAGCGCTCCCACGCGACCGTCTCCATCAGGAACATGAAGAGGATCCCGAGGTACGCCCAGACGACCGCGCCGATGAGGAGCGTCGTCATGGTGCGGTTCACGTCGAGCGAGCCGCCGGTCGCCTCGACGCCCTTCGCGATGAAGACGATCGTGAGCGTGTTCGCGACCGTCCACGCGAACCACGCGACGTCCCACCAGATGTAGCGCTTCGTCAGGTAGGCGTTGCGCTCGACGACGCCGCCCGCGCCCACGAGCTCGGCGCGCATCGTCGCGTACATGGCTCTCATGCGAACACCTCCCTGTCGTCGTCCTCGTCCCCTTCGGCCTCGAACTCCCGCCCGGTCGCGGCGAAGAACGCCTCCTCGAGCGTGGCCGCGCCGTAGCGGCGCTTGATCTCCGCCGCCGGCTCGAGGACGAGCAGGCGTCCGCGATCGAGGATCCCGACCCGCTCCGCGAGCGCCTCGGCCTCCGCGAGGTCGTGGGTGCAGAGCAGGATCGTCGAGTCGTGTGACGAGCGGATCTCGCGGATGAACTCCTGCACCTCGAGCTTCGAGCGCGGGTCGAGCCCGGTCGTCGGCTCGTCGAGCAGCAGCACGACGGGCGAGGTGAGCAGCGCCCGCGCGAGCGCGACCTTCTGCTGCATCCCGCGCGACAGGTTCTCCATCGACTCGTCGCGCCGGTCCGGCGGGAAGCCGACCCGCTCGAGGATCGCCGGGATCCTGTCGCGAGTCTGCCCCGCGGTCATGCCGTAGTAGCGCGCCGCGTAGCTCAGGTTCTCCGCGGCCGACATCTTCTTGAAGAACGAGGCCTCGACCGACACGCGGTTGACGAGCCGGCGCACGGCGCGGTGCTCCGACACGACGTCGTGCCCGAGGACCTCGGCGGCGCCGCCGTCGGGCAGGAGCAGCGTCGAGAGCAGGCGGACGAGCGTCGACTTTCCGGAGCCGTTCTGGCCGAGGATGGCGACGGTCTCGCCGCGCGCGATCTCGAACGTGACGCCGTCGAGCGCCACGCGCGTCTTCTTGCCGAAGCGGCCCTTCTTGCGGTCCTTGAGCCTGAACCGCTTGCTCAGCTCGTGGACAGCCACGGCAGGCTCGGCACGCCGGCGCACGGCCTCGATGGGTACTGCCTCTTGCATCTCGGTCATGTGGTGCTCCTTCGAAGAACTGCGTAGCGAGAAAACGTCCAAGCAACGGCCGGGCCACGACTCCCTTCGAGACGTCTCGAAGGAGCCCCGGTGGCCCGCGGGACCGGGTGTCTCAGCTACGGAGGAGCAACATCAGGTCGCGGAGGATAGCCGCGCGACCGGATGCGGTCAACCGTGGCTTCCGCGAGGAGCTAAGGAGCCAGGAAGTCCGCGCCGAGAACCGGGCCGCGCCCGTCAAACGGGATCGCGTGCATGTCACTGTCGACCATCCGCGATACCTCCTCTCGACGACGACAACGCCCACGGCCGCGACGGCGTGAGCACGAGGCGGGAACCCTAGCGAGGATCGAGAGCCGCGGCTAGGTACTCGCCGCCGGTGAGCAAGCCAGCGCCGGCCGGCTCCCACGACGGCGAGGCCTGTGGAGACATTGGCACGAACTCGTCGGGGTCTCGTGCCCCACGCGTGTGGACTTCGGCGTTACGCTCAGCAGCGGGTGGAGGGTGGCCGAACACCCCACCCAGGGTGGGGAGAACGGATGTGCGCGCTGCGAGCGTCGGGACTCTTGCGTCCGTCCGGGGACGCCGCTACGGTTCGGCTCTGGTCGGGCCGCGGACGGCTCGGCCGAGGCGACGAGGCCTCGGGACTCTCGGAGACCCGGGGTCTTTTTGTTTGGTCCACCGGCGGAGAAGGGAGGCGGGATGTCCGAGATCGAGGAGAGGCAGCGCTACCTGCGAAACGGCGGCGAGACGCTGCCGGACGCGCGCGACGCGCTCGAGTGGGCGACCGAGACGCGCGCGGCGATGGTCGACCTCAAGTTCTGCGACCTGCTCGGGACCTGGCAGCACGTGACGCTGCCGATCCGGGCGTTCGACGAGAGTGCGTTCGACGACGGGCTCGGCTTCGACGGCTCGTCGATCCGTGGCTGGCAGGCGATCCAGGACTCGGACATGCTCCTGATCCCGGACGCGTCGTCCGCGATCCTCGACCCCGCGACCGAGGCCCCCACGCTGAGCCTCGTCTGCGAGATCGCCGACCCGATCACGCGCGAGCCGTACGCGAAGGACCCGCGTGGCGTCGCACGGCGCGCGGAGGAGCACCTGCGCGCGAGTGGCATCGCGGACACGGCGAACTTCGGCCCCGAGTGCGAGTTCTTCGTCTTCGACGAGGTGCACTACGACCTCGGCCCCAACCGCTCCCACTACTCGGTGGACTCGGAGGAGGGCTACTGGAACTCCGGCAAGCCCGGGCTCGGCTACACCGCGCGGCCGAAGGAGGGCTACTTCCCGGCCGCGCCGTCCGACACGCTCCACGACCTGCGCACGGAGATGGTGCTCGAGCTCGAGCGGATCGGGATCGCGTGCGAGTTCCACCACCACGAGGTCGCCTCGGGCGGCCAGTGCGAGATCGACCTCCGCTTCACGACGCTGACGCGCATGGCCGACCAGGTGATGACCTACAAGTACGTGGTCAAGAACGTCGCCCGGCGGCACGGGAAGAGCGTCACCTTCATGCCGAAGCCGCTGTACGGCGACAACGGCTCGGGAATGCACACCCACCAGTCCCTCTGGAAGGAGGGCACGCCGCTGATGGCGGACAAGTCCGGGTACGCGGGCCTCTCGCAGCTCGGTCGGGCGTACGTGGGCGGCCTGCTCGCGCACGCGCCGGCGCTGCTCGCGTTCTGCGCGCCGACGACGAACTCGTACCGGCGGCTCGTCCCCGGCTTCGAGGCGCCGGTGAACCTCGTCTACTCGCAGCGGAACCGCTCGGCGTGCATCCGGATCCCGATGTACTCCGACTCCGCGAAGGCGAAGCGGATCGAGTTCCGCCCGCCCGACGCGGCCGCGAACCCGTACCTGGCGTTCTCGGCCATGCTCATGGCCGGGCTGGACGGGATCGAGCGCGACCTCGACCCCGGCGCGCCCGCGGACTACGACCTGTTCGAGCACGCGAACGGCGACGTGCCGCAGGTCCCGGGCTCGCTCGCGGAGGCCCTCGACGCGCTCGAGACCGACCACGAGTTCCTCCTGCGCGGCGACGTCTTCAGCAAGGAGCTGATCGAGACCTGGATCGCCTGGAAGCGCGAGAACGAGATCGACGCCGTCCGGCTCCGCCCGCACCCGGCCGAGTTCGCCCTCTACTACGACTGCTAGGGAGCGCTGGGTGGCGCGCGGGGCAGCTCCCGACGAGGCCTCACGGAGCTGGAGTCGGCCCTGCAGGCGGGTCCGTTGCTCTGCCGCGCGGCCGGGATCCCCCGCTCGGGGATCCCGGCCTTGCGCACTACCGGAGGGAGAAGGTGACGCTGATCGTCGCGGTCGTCTCCTGCGTGCCCGGGACGATCGGGGTCGAGGAGTCGAGCGCGGCACGCTCGGCGTTGGCGTACGGCAGCGGCGACGGCGTCGCGCCGGCCTCGACGATCGCGGTGATCCCGCCGAGCTCGCGGCCGGCGGCCTTCGCGAGCGCCTGCGCGCGGAGACGGGCCTCGTGGACGGCCTTCGCGAGCGCCTGCCGGTAGAGCTCCTCCGTGTTGCTCGACGTGAGGCCCGGCCCGGAGACCTGGTTCGCGCCCGCGGTCGTGGCCGCGTCGATGAGCGCCGCTGCGTCGCCGGTGTCGGACGTGACGGACACGCTGTTCGAGGCGGAGTACTCGGTGACGGAGCCCGTCTCGGAGCCGGAGATCGAGTAGACGCTGACCCACTGCGTGGCGATCTCGCGGCCGCCAGCCTGACGCAGCGCGTTCACGACCTTGCGCATCGCGTCGGCGTTGGCGGCGACGGCGGCCTTCGCGGTCGCGCCGCGCGTCTCGACCCCGAACGACATCTGCGCCTCGTCGGGGACGGACTTCACGGTGCCGACGCCGTTGACGGTGATCGTGTGCGTCGCCTCGGGCGCGTCCTGCGCGCCGGCGAGGTCGGGCAGCCCGACCGCCCCGGCGAGAGCGACGAGGGCGAAGAGAGCGGTTGCGGCGAGGAGCAGGCGTTTCATCGGTACCTCCGCTGTGGGGTGACGCCTGCGATACGCCGCCGCGACCCGCGCGCGTCACACCGGGCGGCAGCGGAGGCTCAGGGAGCGGAGACCGGAAGCCGGAACCCGCGCGGGCCGGTCTGCTCCGGCGGGATCGGCGAGACGTACCTTGCGCCCGCGGTGCGCCGCTCGAAGTCGGCGCGGGCGGCGGCGCGCAGCTCCGAGTCCGTGAGCACGTCGAGCGCGGTCGCGACGAGGACGTCCGTCGCGGTGAGAGCGCCCTTGAGGCCGATCGACATCCCGCCGCACGCCGTGACTGGCCACGTGTGCATGCTCACGCCGATCGGCGCGGTCGGCAGGACGACGCCCATCGTCGGCGCGTTCCAGCTCACGTCGGCCACGTCCGAGGAGCCGCCGATCGCGACCTCGGGCTGGAGCGGGACGACGTCCTCGAACAGGCCCGCCTCGGGCAACCCCATGTTGGCCTGGCACTCGCGGGCGAACGCCTGCTCCTCGTCGGTCCAGCTCGGCACACCGGCCGCCTCGAGATGGATCTGCATCCGCTCCGCGAGCGGCGTGTTCGGGAGCAGGTCGTGCATGCCGAAGAAGACGTCGACCTCGGAGGTCGTCTGGGTCGCGAGCGCGGCGCCCTCGGCGATCTGCCGGACCCACTCGACCGTGCTGACCACGTGCGCGCGGTCGACGTCGCGGACGAGGAGGAGCATGCGCGCGTAGTCGGGCACGACGTTCGGCGCCTCGCCCCCGTGCTCGTAGACGTAGTGGATCCGGGCGGTGGGCTCGACGTGCTCGCGCATGAGGTTGAGGCCGTGCGCCGTGAGCTCGAGCCCGTCGAGCGCGCTCCGCCCGCTCCAGGGCTCCATGCCGGCGTGCGCGGTCTTCCCGTGGAACGCGATCCGCACGGCGCTCGTCGCGGCCAGGCGCATGTTCATCACGGCGGCCAGCGACCACGGGTGCCAGTGCAAGCACGCGTCGACGTCCTCGAAGAGGCCGTCGCGGGCCATGTACACCTTCGCGCCCTCGGTCTCCTCCGCGGCGCACCCGTACACGCGCACGGTGCCCGGCAGCCCGTCGGCCTCGAGGACGCCCGCGACGGCGACGGCGGCCCCGGTGAGCGCGGCGCCGAGCACGTTGTGACCGCACCCGTGGCCGCTCGTCTTCCCGTCCGCGCGCGGCTGCCGCCGCGGGACGGCCTCGTTCCCGAGCCCCGGGAGCGCGTCGTACTCGGCGAGGAAGCCGACGACCGGCCCGTCGCCGAAGCGCCGCTCGGCGACGAACGCGGTCTCGAAGCCCGAGGTCCCGGTCGTGACCTCGAAGCCGGCGGCCTCGAGCTCGCGTACGTGCACCTGGGCCGACTCGACCTCCTCGAGGCTCAGCTCCGCGAGATCCCACACCTCGGCCGAGATCCGCTCGACGACCGGGCGGGCGGCCTCGACCGCCTCGATTACCCGTGCGCGCTCGACGGCCACCGTCAGTCCCAGCCCAGGTACGGGGCCGCGCCCCGCTTGAAGACGCCTCGGGAGAGGATCGAGCGCTGGATCTCGCTCGTGCCTTCCCAGATCCGGTCGACGCGGAGCTCGCGGTAGAAGCGCGCCGCGGGGTTCTCGGTCATGTACCCGCGGCCGCCGAGCGCCTGCACCGCGCGGTCCGCGACGCGCCCGGCCATCTCGGACGCAAAGAGCTTCGCCATCGAGACCTTCCCGTGCACGACCTTGCGGTCCTCGAGCACGTCGAACGCGTGCGCCGCGTGGTACGTCAAGAGCCGCGCCGCGTGCAGCTCCGTCAGCGAGTCCGCGAGCGGAAACGAGATGCCCTGGTACTCCGCGATCGGCGAGCCGAACGCCTCGCGCTCCTGCGCCCACTCCGCGGTCGAGTCGACGAGCCGCAGCGCCGCGCCGCAGCAGCGGGCAGCGATGAACAGCCGCTCGACGAGGATCCACTCCTTGGCGCCCTCGTCGCCGCTCGCGGGCACGCGGTTCGCCTCGGGCACCCGGCAGTCCGTGAACACGATCTCCGGGTGGTGGTCGAGGTACGGGTCATGGAGAAAGCCCGGCGTGCGCCGGATCTCGAGCCCGGGCGCGTCCGGGTCGACGAGGAACAAGGCCTGCTCTCCCTCCGCGACCGCGAGCACGATGTAGACCCCGGGCGGGCCCTCGCTCGTCACGAACCACTTCTCGCCGTTCAGCACCCACTCGTCGCCGTCGCGCACGGCCGTCGCTTGCAGCCCGCTCAGGTCCGACCCGGCGCCGGGCTCGGTGAGCGCCCACGCCTCGCGATACTCGCCGCGCACGATCGGCGCGACGTAGCGCTCGATCTGCTCCGGCGTCGCGATCTCGTACAGCTCGCGCGGGCCGCGGTCGACGACCGCGAAGCCGAGACCGTTCGTCGCCTTTCCCGACTCCTCCTCGAGCGCGACCTGGCCGAGCATGGAGAGGTCGCGCCCGCCCGCCTCGGCCGGCATGTTCAGCATCGCGAAGCCGGCCTCACGCGCGCGACGGCGCAGGTCGGCGGCCTCGTCCCAGTCGATCGACCCGCGCTCCGCGATCCTCGCCTCGAGCGGGTAGACCTCGCGCTCGACGAACGCGCCGACGGCCTCCTTCAGCGCGCGGATGTCGTCGGGGAGCTCGGGAACGATCACCCGCGGGAGCCTAGTCGCGGATCGCCTCGAACGCGGCGCGCTCCGCCTCGGTCAGCGGGCGCGAGCGGCCGGTCTCGCGGTCGCGCGCGACGAGGACGGCCTCGGACTCGGCGGACAGCTCGCCGTCGCGCGTCCGCACCTGCTCGCGCAGCGTGAAGCTGGAGTTCCCGATCCGTTCCAGGCGGCAGGAGACGACAACGCCCTCGTCCTCGAGCCGGAGCTCGCGGCGGAAGTCGATCGCGACCCGCGCGAGCACGAAGTCCCACGGGTCGCCGACGCCGGCGAGCGCGCGCTCGACCCACTCGTCGCGGCACTCCTCGAGGTACGTCGCGTACACCGCGTTGTTCACGTGCAGGTACGCGTCGACGTCGCGCCAGCGGATCTCGATCGCCTTCTCGTGCGCCATGCGCTCGACTCTACGGAGAGAATGCGCGCCGTGCCGAACGTGCGCGCGCTCCTCTTCCCCCGCTCCATCGCGGTCGTCGGGGCCTCGCCGCGAAACGAGGACGCGGTCGCGACGACGGTGCGGAGCGGGGTCACGGCGTGGGGCGTCCACCCGAGCCGGGACGAGGTGGCCGGGCTTCGCTGCTACCCATCCTTCGCCGAGCTGCCGGAGACCCCCGAGGCCGCGTTCCTGCTCGTGAGCCACGTGCGCATCGAAGAGGCGTTCGACGAGGCCGCGGCCGCCGGCGTGCGCGCGTTCGTCGTCCCCGGAGTCGGGGCGGAGGCCGGGGTCGCCGCCGCGCCGACGACCGAGCGGCTGGCCGCCCGCGCCCGCGAGCTCGGCGCCGCCCTGCTCGGCCCGAACTGCATGGGGACGTACGCGCCGGATGGGCCGGCGGCCTGGATCGGCCGCCCGCAGGGCACGACCGCGCCGGGCCACGTCGCCGTCCTCTGCCAGTCCGGGTCTATCGCGGACGCGTTCCTCTCGCTCGGCGGGCGCGTCGGCTTCCGCTGCGTCGTCTCGTCCGGCGCCGAGGCTGTCACGGACGCCGCCGACTACCTCCGCTTCTTCGCCGAGGACGAGGGGACGCGCGCGGTCGGGCTCTTCCTCGAGACGGTTCGCCGCCCGGACGCGTTCTTGTCGGCGCTCCGCGCCTGCGCCGAAGCGGGGAAGCCGGTCGTGTGCCTGAAGGTCGGGCGCTCCGAGGCCGCGGCGCGCGCCGCCCTCACGCACACGGGCGCGCTCGTCGGCTCCGGCCGCGGGTTCTCCGCCGTCCTCCGCCGTTACGGCGCGATCGAGGTCGAGGACTTCCACGAGCTCGTCGAGACGCTCGAGCTTCTCGGCCGGCGACGTCTTCCACGCGGCCGCCGTCTCGCCGCGATCTCCGAGTCCGGCGGCGAGTGCGCGCTCCTCGCCGATCACGCCGAGGCCGCGGGGCTCCCCTTCGAGCCGCTTCCCGAGGATCTCGCCGCCCGCCTCCGCGAGGAGTTCCCGAACTACCTCGCGCCCGGCAACCCGCTCGACGCCTGGGCGGTCGCGGACGAGACGCTCGTCTACCCGCGCTCGCTCGAGCTCCTGGCCGAGTCGGGCGCGTTCGACGTCCTCCTCGGCCAGGCCGACCTCTCGCAGTTCCGCGACGAGACGAACGACGAGTGGTGCGAGCTGACGCTGCGCGCGCTCGGCCGGCTCGCCGAGGAGCACGACGTCTTCGCGGCGATGACGACGGTGCACTCGGCCGACCCGCCGCGCAGCTTCCAGGAGCTCGCGCGCGAGCTCGACGTCCCGCTCCTGCGCGGTCCCCGCGACTCGCTGCTCGCGCTCGCGCACGTCATCGGCCTGCGCCCGTGGCGGCCGCTACCCGAGCCTGCCCGCGGCCCCGACGTGCGCGACCTCCTCGACCCGGGCCACCTCCCGGAGCACGAGTCGGCGCTCGCGCTCGAGCGCTACGGCGTCCGGTTCGCGCCGAGGCGGCGCGCGATCACCCCGGACGAGGCCGCCGCGGCCGCGTACGAGCTCGGCCCGCCGGTCGTCGTCAAGCTGGACGGCCCGGCGCACAAGAGCCGCGAGGGCGGCGTCGTCCTGAACGTGGAGAGCCCGGACGCTGCCGCTGCCGTCGCGCGGAGGCTCGGCGGCCCCGTACTCGTCGCGAAGCAGGTCGAGCCCGGCGCTGAGGCGCTCGTCGGGATGACGCGCGACCCGGGCTTCGGCCCCGTGCTCGCGGTCGGGAGAGGCGGCGCCGAGGTCGAGCAGCTCGACAGCGTCGTCCTCTCGCTCGCGCCGATCGGGCTGGACGACGCGATCGAGCTCGTGGCCGAGGCCGAGCTCGACGACCCGGAGGACGTGATCGCGCGCACGCTCGTCGCCGTGGCCGAGCTGGCGCTCGCGCACCCGGAGATCGAGGCGGTCGACGTCAACCCGCTCGTCGTGAGCCCGGCCGGCACGGTCGCCGTGGACGCGCTGCTCGTCGTGGCCGAGCCGGCCTGGAGATTGACCGGGCCGCACGACTCTGGTTCACTCGCCGACGAGCGGCCGGAAAGCGAGGGCTCATGGTGACGTTCCATCCGCGCGAGCCGAGGTACGGACGGCGCGAGTTCATCGGGCGGTCGGCCGGCGGCGTGCTCGCGCTCTCGAGCCTGGGGCCGTTGCTCGCAGCCTGCGGCGGCGGAAACGGCGGCGACGCAGCCGAGCTCGTGCTCGCGCGCCCCGACAACCCGGTCACGTGGCCTCTCTATGACGACAACCCGGCGATCGCGTCCGGGCTCGAGCCGGAGAAGGGCCCGCTCAAGATCTACAACTGGAACGGCTACCTGTGGCCGAGGATCAAGAAGGACTTCGGCCAGGAGTACGGCGTGAACGTGGAGGAGACGTTCTTCTCCACGATGGACGAAGCGATCGCGAAGATCTCCTCGGGCGCCGTCGAGTACGACGTCTTCATCCCCGTGCCGGACCGCCTCGGCCGGCTCGTCGTGGGCAAGGTGCTGCAGCCGCTGAACCACGAGTACCTGCCGAACCTGCAGAACGCGTGGCCCTCGGTGCAGGACCCCTGGTACGACAAGGGCTCCCTGTACTCCGCGCCGTACCTGATGTGGACGACCGGGATCGGATACCGCACGGACAAGGTGAAGACGACGCCGGCCGACCTCTCGAACCCGTACGAGATCTACTGGGACGAGGCGAACAAGGGGAAGACGTACCTCCTGGACGACGGTCGCGACGCCCCCGCCCACATGCTCCTGAAGAACGGCATCGAGGACATCAACACGGAGGACCCCGAGCACATCGAGCACGCGAAGCGGGAGCTCGAGTCGCTCATCCCGGCGGTGAACGTCAAGACCTCGACCGACGACTACACGAACCTTCCCGAGGGCCGCGCATGGGTGCACCAGATGTGGTCGGGCAGCGCGATCTCGGCGCAGTGGTACCTCCCCGAGGGTCTCACGTCCGAGGTGCTGGGCTTCTGGTTCCCGGAGGACGGCAAGGGGACGATCGGCAACGACCTGATGGCGATCCCACGGACGGCGAAGAACCCCGTCCTCGCCCATCACTTCCTCGACTACCTGCTGGACGTGAAGCACGGGTACGACAACTTCGCGAACTACGTCGGCTACCAGCCGCCGCTGACCGCGCTCGACCCCGACCGGCTCGTGACGGACGAGGTCGTCGCTCCGCACCTCACGACCGCGATCGTGCGCGAGAGCGACTTCGACACCGGCTACTTCCTCACGGAGCTGTCCCAGTCGGGGCAGGTCGCGTGGCAGAACGCCTGGGCCGAGTTCAAGGCGGGGGTTGGCTGAGCCGCAGCCGGTAAGCCCGCGACGCGGAGACGCCTTCTGGGCCGGCCTCGCCCTGCCCGGGGTCGCGTGGCTCTGCCTCTTCTTCCTCCTCCCCTTCTACGTCGTCCTCTGCATCGCGTTCGGGTCGGTCGACCCGCTCTTCCTGACCCCGCGGCCCGAGTGGAACCCGCTCGCGTGGAGCACGGCGTCCTTCGAGTTCACGCTCGAGCGGCTCTTCGGCGGCTCGTTCGGGCGGGTCTTCCTGCGGACGTTCGCCTACGTCGCGATCGCGACCGCGCTCTCGCTGCTCATCGCGTACCCGGTCGCGTACTACGTCGCCCGCTACGGCGGGCGCTGGAAGGGCCTGCTCCTCGCGGGCCTCATCGCCCCGTTCTTCGTCAGCTACCTGATGCGGATGCTCGCGTGGATCAACCTGCTCCAGGACGACGGCTGGGTGAACGACGTGCTCCTCTGGGTCGGGATCCTCGACGCGCCGCGGAACTGGCTGGACGGGCGCGCGTCGAGCGTGATCCTCGGCCTCGTCTACGGCTACGTGCCGTTCATGATCCTGCCGCTGTACGCGTTCCTCGACCGGATCGACCGGAGCCAGCTCGAGGCCGCGCGCGACCTCGGCGCGAGCCCGTTCCAGGCGTTCCGGCTCGTGACGCTGCCGCTCTCGGTGCCGGCGATCCTCGCGAGCATCGTGATCATCGCGCTCCCAATGTTCGGCGACTACTACACGACCGACCTGCTCTCGCAGTCGCCGACGACGAGCATGATCGGCAACCAGATCTACCTCTACATCCTCGGCGGCCAGCAGATCCCGGTCGGCGCCGCGCTCGTCGTCTGCCTCATGCTCTTCCTGACGCTCTTGCTCGGGTACTACGTGTACGCCACGGCGCGGGCGCAGCGGAGGCTCGGGTCGTGACGACGCGCTTCCGGGGGTGGTGGGCGAACCCGTGGGGGAAGCCGCGGTTTCTCGTGCTGTTCACCGTGCTCTACCTCGTGTGGTCGATCGTCCCGATCCTCGTCGCGATCCGCTTCTCGTTCAACGAGGGCCGCTCCCGCTCGACCGGGCAAGGCTGGTCCCTGCGCTGGTACACGGGCGACCCCGAGCTCTCGGTGCTGCACGACCCGAACCTGAGCTCGGCGCTCTCCCAGAGCCTGAAGCTGGCCGCGATCGCGGTTCTCGTGACGGTGCCGCTGGGGGTCGCGCTTGCGATCGGGCTCACGCGCTGGCGCGGCCGCGGGGCGGGGGCGGCGCGGGGGATGTCGCTCGCGACGCTCGTCACGCCGGAGATCGTGATGGGGACGGCGCTGCTGCTCGTCTTCATCCACGTGCTCTCGTTCGTCGAGCTCGGGACGCAGGCGCAGGCGATCGGGCACATCACGTTCTCGCTCGCGTTCGTGCTGATCATCGTCCGCGCACGGCTGCTCTCGATCGGCCCGGAGTACGAGGAGGCGGCGCGCGATCTCGGGGCGTCCGCCTGGCAGGCGGTGCGGCTCGCACTGCTGCCGCTGCTGGTGCCGGCGATCGTCGCGAGCGCGATCGTCGTCTTCGCGATCTCGATGGACGACTTCGTGATCAGCCACTTCCTCTCGTCGGGGACGACGACCGACACGGTCCCGGTGCGGATCTACTCGACGGGGCGCACGGCGCCGACGCCCGCGCTGAACGCGCTCGCATCGCTGACGCTGGGCGTGACGATCCTCATCGCCGGGATCGCGTTCCTGCTGTGGCGGGTGGTGCGGGCGCGGCGGGGCGCGGGCGGCTCGACGCTCCAGGAGCTCGCCGAGCTCCGACCGGAGTGAGCTAGAGGGAGAGAACCGCCTCCGCGGCGGCCTCGCCCGAGCGCACCGCGCCCTCCATGTGCATGTGGCCGCGGCCGGCGATGTCGGAGCACGCCCAGTGCACCGGGCCGACGGGGCGGCGCAGGTCGGGGCCGAAGCGGGTGAGGCCGCCGATCGAGAAGGTCGCGGCGTACGCGCCGCGCGTCCACTCCTCCGCGGCCCAGTCCGTCTCGATCAGGTCGCTCGCCGCGAACGCCCGTTGACCGACGAAGCTCGCCATCCCGTCGAGGATGGCGGCCCGCCGCGCGCTCTCTCCCATCCGCGCGACCGCGTCCGCCTGCTCGCCCGGAAGGAACGTGCAGAGGACGCCCACCGCGCCCGACGGCGGCGAGTTGTCGTACAGCTCGCGCACGAGCTGGTGCGGCGCGAAGCCCTCGCCGGAGAGCCCCTCCGAGCGCCAGAACGGCTCGTCGTACACCGCGAGGTACTTCGTCACGCTCCCCTGCGAGATCGCCTGCTGGAGCCGCATCCGCCACGCAGGCAGCGCGGGCTCGAAGCGGATCCCGCCCGTGAGGTTCGGCGGGACGGCGACGATCGCGGCCGCCGCGCGCACCTCGACCGGGCCGGCGTCGACCTCGACCCCGTCGTCCGAGCGCCGGATCTCGCTCACGGGAGCCTCCAGCACGACGTGCTCCCCGAGCTGCTCCGCGAGCCGCAGCGGGATGAGCTGCGAGCCGCCGACGACGCGGTACGCGAGGCACTGCTCCGCAGCGAAGAGCTCGTACGTCCCGCCTGCCCCCGCGATCGCCCACAGCCCTTGCAACAACGAAAACGCGTGCGCCGGCTTCGTCAGGAACCCGTCCGCGAGGTACGAGGCGAGGTTCTCGCGCGCCTCCACGTCCGGGACCTCGGCGCGCAGCCACTCGTCGAACGTGATCGTGTCGAGCTCGCGCGCGCGGGGGTGCTCCCACGGCGCCTCCGGGTCGAGCTCCTTCGCGAGCGCGTCGAGCTTCGCGTCCGCCTCCTTCAGCGCGCGCTCGCTCTTCGACGACAGTCCAGTCTCGTCGCCTGAATGCCGGTGCGCGCGCCCCGCCTCGTCCACGTACACGTCGTCGCCCTCGCGGTAGGCGGGGAAGAGCTCGATCCCGAGCTCGTGCAGGAGCGCCTGCAGCCGCGAGTGGTACGGCGCGACCCACTCGCCTCCGAGCTCGTTCGCCTCGCCGCCGATCTCCGTGTTCCAGAGCCGCCCGCCGACGCGGTCGCGCGCCTCCAAGACGACGACCTCGCGCCCCTCGGCGACGAGCCGCGACGCGGCCGCGAGCCCCGCGACGCCCGCGCCGACGACGGCGACGTCGGCCTCGATCAGGCGGCCGCCCACGATTCCCTCCCGAGCGCGGCCGCAGCGGCCGCCCGCCCCGTCCGCACCGCGCCCTCCATGTAGCCGGCCACCCACTGGTCCGAGCCGCAGACGTAGAACGGCGGGTCGTGCGTCCCGTGCAGCGGCCCGACGCGCAGCACGTCGCCCGGCCACCAGTTCGTCGTGTACCCGAGCGTGTACGGGTCGACGCCCCACAGCCGCAGGAACGTGTGCCGCGGGCGCCCGGCGTCCGGGCCGTACAGCCGCTCGAGCTCCGCATGCAGAATCCCCGCGCGGTGCTCCTCCGCGGTCGCGACGAGCCACGCGAGCCGCTCCGGCGGGACGAGCCCGGAGAGGACTCCCGGACGCTGCGGCCACGTCGACGCGAGCAGCTGCTCGCCCTCGGAGAGCCCGTTCGCGCCGACGTCCGCCCACACCGCACGGTCGTAGGTCGTGACCACCTTGGCGGCCTGCGCGTGGCGCTGCGCGCGGAGCGACGCGAGCCGGTCGGGGGAGGCGCCCTCGATCCGGATCCCGTGCAGAACGCTCGCCGGCAGGGCGCACACGACTGCCTCTGCGCGCACGTCCTCGCCGGATGCGAGCGTGACGCGACAGCCGTGCGAGGCGATCTCGACCGCCGCCACCTCGGCCCCGAGCCGCACCCGCTCGCCGAGCTCGGCGCCCATCCGCAGCGCGACCTCGGCACTCCCCTCGGCGACCTGCAGCGACTCCCACAGGTCGTACGAGTAGAACCCCGTGTCGCCCACTGCGGCGGCCTTGCGGAGCTCGGAGAGCAGCGACGTCCGCTCGCTCGAGCCTGCCGCAAGGGCGAGCGCGCCCGCCTCGACCGCACGCACGACCGCGGGCGCAGCGTCCACCGACCGGAGCCAGCCGGCGACCGAGGCGTCGTCGAGCCGGGACGCGTCCGGATGCGACCACGGGTCGTCCGGGTCGACCGTGGCGACGAGCTCCCCGAACAGCCGCTCGACGCGCTCGAAGTCCGCGCCCTCCTCCGCGGTCGCGAACGGGAAGCCGTCCTCGGAGCGGAGCACGCCTTCGACGAGGTCGTACGTCGTCGCGCCCTCGACCGCCGTGTAGGTCGTGGCGAGCGTGAGCCCGAGCTCCTCGACGAGGCCGAGGTACGCCACATGCGCGCTCCCGACGAGCTCGCCGCCGAGCTGCACGGGGCGCTCGTCGTCCACCGCCACCTGCTCGACGCGGCCGCCGACGCGCTCGCGCGCCTCCAGCACCACGACGTCGGCACCGCCCGCGGCGAGGTCCCGCGCCGCCGCGAGCCCGGCGAGCCCGGCCCCCAGCACGACGACGTCGGTCACGACGCCACCAGCTCGTCGTCGGAGAGGATGCGCAGCGCGTCTGCGGGAAGGCACGCGGTCACCGCCGCGCCGACGTCGTACTCGTCCACGTCACCCGAGTTCGCGACGAGCGCCTGCACGCGGTCGCCGCCCGAGAGCGCCACGAACACCTGCGTCGTCGAGCCGAGGTAGACGAAGCGCTCGATCGTCGCCGGGACGCAGTTCTCGCCGACCGTGCCCGGGGGCTCGATGCGGACGCGCTCCGGCCGGATCGTGAGCCGCACGACGCCTCGCGCCTCGCGGTCTCCGAGCCCGGCCTGCAGCGTCACGCCCCCGACCTCGACGACTCCGCCGGCCTCGGCGCGCGCGCGCATGAGGTTCGAGACGCCGAGGAAGTCGGCGACGAAGGCAGTCTGCGGGTGCTCGTACACCTCGCGCGGCGTGCCGAGCTGCTCCACGCGGCCGTGCGCCATCACCGCCAGCCGGTCGGACATCGTCAGCGCCTCCTCCTGGTCGTGCGTCACGTACACGAAGGTGATCCCGATCTCGCGCTGGATGCTCTTGAGCTCGATCTGGAGCTCGCGGCGGAGCTTCGCGTCCAGCGCGCCGAGCGGCTCGTCGAGGAGGAGGACGGTCGGCGAGAGGACGAGCGAGCGCGCGAGCGCCACGCGCTGCTGCTGGCCGCCCGAGAGCTGGTGCGGGCGCCGCCGCTCGAGGCCGCCGAGCCGGACGAGCTCGAGGATCTCGGAGACGCGCTGCCGCCCCTCGGCTCTCTCGACCGGCTTGAAGCGGAGCCCGAAGCCGACGTTCTGCTCCACGGTCAGGTGCGGGAAGAGCGCGTAGCTCTGGAAGACGGTGTTCACCGGGCGCCGGTGCGGCGGCGTCTCGGTCACGTCCGCGTCGCCGATGCGGATCCGCCCCGCGTCCGGCCGCTCGAAGCCCGCGATCATGCGCAGGCTCGTCGTCTTCCCGCAGCCCGACGGGCCGAGCAGCGAGAAGAACTCGCCGCTCTCGATCTCGAGCGAGACGTCGTCCACGGCCGCGACGTCGTCGAACCGCTTGCTCACGCCCTCGAGCGTGACCGCCTGCGAGCAGAGGCTCAGGACGCGAGCTCCCTCTCGAGGGCGGAGCGAAGCACCGCGAGCGCGGCATCGCGGTCGAGGAGCCCCACGTACCCGATCGAGTCGAGGCCGTCCGCGAGGGCGGCGAGCCGCCAGCCCGCGGCCCGGGGGTCGACGGAGGCCGGCACCGACCCGTCGGCTCGTCCCTCGTCGAGCAGCTCAACGATGCGCTCGGCCCACTCGCGGTAGCGCTCGCGGACGAGCGGGCCGAGCTCCTCGTCGTCGCGCGCGCTCGACCAGACCTCGTTCCAGAGGGCGGGCACCTCCGGCAGCTCCGGGTCGAGCGTGCGCCGGAGCGCGAGCTCGGCGCGCTCCCGGGCCGTCGCAAGCTCCTGCAGCTCGGCCGCGAGCGCCTCGACGCGCCGGCCCTCGGCGTACGCGAACGTCGCGCGGAGCAACTCCTGCCTCGTGGAGAAGTAGTAGTGGACGAGCGTGCGCGAGATGCCCGCCTCACGCGCGACGGTTCCGATCCGGAGCGCGTGCGCACCCTCCTCGGCGACCACGCGGCAGGCGGCGCGGAGGATCTCCTCGACGCGGTTCGCCGATCGAGCCGGCGCGACCTTGCTCGCCTCGGACATGCCCGAGTATCATTCCTGACAGTAGTGTCAGGAATCAAGGTCTCACCGGTCGATCGGCCCCTCGAGGAAGGCTGGACGCTCCCCGCGAGCTGGTACTCGGACCCCGCCGTGTACGCACTCGAGCGGGAGCGGATCTTCGCCTCCGCCTGGACGTACGCGGGGCCGGCGGAGTGGGTGTCCGAGCCCGGGAGCTACTTCGCGTCGCAGATCGGTCACGTGCCGGTCGCGATCGTCCGCGGCAAGGACGGCGAGCTGCGCGGCTTCGTCAACGTCTGCCGCCACCGTGGCCACCTCGTCGTCTCCGGGCAGGGCCGCCGCGAGACCCTCCAGTGCCCCTACCACGCGTGGACGTACGACCTCGACGGCTCACTGCGGCGGGCGCCGCGCGCCGAGCGCGAGCCCGGCTTCGACCCGAGCGGGCTCTCGCTGCTCACGGTCGCGGTCGGGGTGTGGGGGCCGTTCGTGTTCGCGAATCCCGACCCCGATGCGCAACCACTCGACGAGTGGTTGGGCGCGCTGCCCGCGATCGTCGCCGAGAGCGGCCTCGACCTCGGCGTTCTCCGCTTCCACTCGCACCACGAGTGGCCGATCGGGGCGAACTGGAAGGTCGCGATGGAGAACTTCCTCGAGTGCTACCACTGCCCGACCGCGCACCCCGGCTTCAGCAAGGTCGTCGACGTCGACCCGGACTCGTACCGGCTCGCCGTGCACCCGACCTTCTCGGCCCAGATCGGGCCGGTGCGCGCATCTGCCCTCTCCGGAAACGGGAAGGCGCCGTATGTGCCGCGCGGCGACGTCTCGCAGGCCCAGTACCACTTCCTCCTCCCCGCGACCACGGTGAACATCGCGCCGGGGATGCCGAACATCTCGCTCGAGCGCTGGCTCCCGGACGGGCCGGCGCGAACGGTCGAGGTCACGGACTACTTCTTCGCGGAGGACGCGCCCGAGAGCGAGGTCGAGGAGCTCATGGCCTGGGACACGCAGGTCGCCGAGGAGGACACGTCGCTCGTCGAGTCCGTCCAGCGCGGCCTCGACTCCGGCCTCGTGCCTCAGGGCCGCCTGATGGCCGAGAGCGAGCAGCTCATCGCCGACTTCCAGCGCCGCGTGCGAGATGCGCTCGACTGACGGCGTAGCACGCCTCGCCCCTACAGGTTGTCGGCGAAGCGGTGGCGCGCCTCCGCGAGCGCCTCGCGTATGCCGCCGGGCCCGGGCGCAGGGCGCGTGGCTGCCGAGCGCGGCTTGCGGAACTCGCCGGCGCGGACCTTCGCCGCCACCTCCTCGTGCGCGTCGCGGAACGGCGTGCCCTTGCGGACGAGCGCCTCGGCCGCGTCCGTCGCGAGCAGGAGCGGGTCGGAGGCCGCCTTCGCGAGCCGGTCGCGGTCGACCTCGAGCCCGCTGACGAGGACGGTCAGCGCGCGCAGCGCGCGCACGACGTCGCGCCGCGTCGCGAACACGGGCGCCTTGTCCTCCTGCAGGTCGCGGTCGTATGCGAGCGGGAGCCCCTTCACGGTCGCGAGCAGACCCGTCAGCCGGCCGATCGCCGTCCCGGCCTTCCCGCGTGCGAGCTCGGCCACGTCCGGGTTCAGCTTCTGCGGCATCATCGACGAGCCGGTCGCGGCGGCCTCGGGGAGCTGCACGAAGCCGAACTCGGCGCTCGCCCAGAGCACCAGCTCCTCGCCGATCCGCGAGAGATGGTTGAAGAGAACAGCCGCCGCGTAGAGATAGTCGAGCGCGAAGTCGCGGTCGGCGACGGCGTCGATCGAGTTCCGCATCTGTCTCGGCGGGGGCGGGAGCTCGAGCGTCGAGCCGGCGAGCGCGCCGGCGCCGAGCGGGCTCTCGGCGGCGGCCTCGGCGGCGGCGGCGAAGCGGGTGCGGTCGCGGTCGAGCATCTCGACCCACGCGAGCAGGTGGTGCCCGAGCGTGACCGGCTGCGCGCGCTGCAGGTGCGTGTAGCCCGGCATCACCGTTTCCGCCTCCGACTCCGCGAACGAGAGGCAGACGAGCGCGAGCGCGTCGATGCCCTCGCGCGCCTCGGCGCAGGCGTCGAGCACGTACAGACGCATCGCAGCGGCGACCTGGTCGTTCCGCGAGCGGCCGGCGTGGATCTTGCGGCCGACCTCGCCGAGCAGCCGCTCGATCGCGGAGTGCACGTCCTCGTCGGTCTCGAGATAGCCGTCGGGATCCTGCGCGATCTCCGCGAGCCGGCCCTCGGCCTCGTCCAGCTCCTCGTCGGTGAGCAGCCCGGCCGCGTGCAGCCGCTGCGCGTGCTCGGCCGTGGCCTCGCAGTCGTACGGGAGCAGCTCGGCGTCGTCCGCGCGCAGGAACTCCCACACGTCGGGATCGAGGCGCGCCCCCACGCGCGCTTGCCAGGTCGTCACGCCTCGATCTTGGCACGCGCCCGAGCCGCGTGCAGCTCGGTCTCGAGCGACGAGATGCGGATGAAGCCCTCGGCGGCCTCGTGCGGGAACGTCTCGCCGGTGCCGTAGGACGCGAGCTCCGTCGAGTAGAGGAGATGCGGCGAGCGCCGCCCGGTGACCACCGCGGCGTTCGGCCGCAGCTCCAGGCGCACCTCGCCGGTCACGAGCTGCTGCGTCGAGTCCACGAACGCGTCGATGGCCTCGCGGGCCGGGCTGAACCAGCGGCCCTCGTACACGAGCTCGGTCCAGCGCTGCTCGAGCGGCCGCTTGAGGCGCGCCTCGTCCTTCGTGAGCACGACGTCCTCGAGCGCGGAGTGCGCGGCGATGAGCGCGATCGCCCCCGGCGCCTCGTACACCTCGCGGCTCTTGATGCCGACGGCGCGGTTCTCGATCATGTCGATCCGCCCGATCCCGTAGGCGCCCGCGAGGTGGTTCATCTGCGTGATCAGCGCCGCGAGGGGGACCTCCTCCCCGTCCAGCGCAACGGGGATCCCGCGCTCGAAACCGACGACGACCTCGATCGGATCCGGCGCGGAGGCAGGATCGGAGGTGAGCGCGTACGGCTCCTCCGGAGGCCCTGCCCAGGGATCCTCGAGCACGCCCGCCTCGATCGCGCGCCCGAACAGGTTCTCGTCGATCGAGTACGGCGAGGCCGCGGTCTGCGTGACCGGGATCCCCTTCTCGAGCGCGTAGGCGATCTCCTCGTCGCGCGTCCAGATGCGGTCGCGCAGCGGCGCGATCACCTGCACTCCGGGGTAGTGCGCCTTGAACGCGAGCTCGAAGCGGAGCTGGTCGTTGCCCTTGCCGGTGCAACCGTGGACGACCGCCTCCGCGCCGTGCTCGAGCGCGATCTCCGCGACAGCCTGCGCGATCACGGGCCGGGAGAGCGCCGACACGAGCGGGTACTTCCCCTCGTACAGCGCGTTCGTGACGATCGCGCGCGCACACTGCTCGTCTGCGAACGCGTCCTTGCGGTCGACGAGGAGCACGTCGTCGGCGCCGGCCGCGTTCGCACGCGTGATGGACTCCTCGAGGTCGAACTCCTGCCCGACGTCGACGAGGACGGCGAGCACGCGGTCGAACCCGTACCAGTCCTCCTGCAGCCACGCGAGGATGCAGCTCGTGTCGAGCCCGCCCGAGTAGGCGACGGCAGCGGTTCTCACGCCGCGCCCTCCAGCACGTGCCCCGCGAGCTCCTCGCGGAGAACCGCGGCGGGAGTCCCGTCGCGCGCGACGACGAGGATCGTGTTGTCGCCGGCGACCGTCCCCGCGATGCCGGCGTGGCCGGACTCGTCGATCGCCTGCGCGAGCGCGTTCGCGTAGCCGGACGGCGTCGTGATCACGACCAGCGAGCCGGCCGCTTCGAGCCCGATCGCGTAGCGGCGCATCGCGGCGACGAGGGCGCGCAGGCGGTCGGTGTCGGTGGTGCCGGGGGGTGCATAGACGAGCCGGCCGCTCGGCGCGCGCACCTTCACCAGCCCGAGGTCGGCGATGTCGCGCGAGACCGTGGTCTGCACGACGTCGAAGCCGCTCTCCTTCAGCGCCGCCGCGACCTCGGCCTGCGTCGAGAGCGCACGCTCGCGGACGAGCTCGAGGATGGCGCTCTGTCTCTCGCGGCGATTCACAATATGCAGAAAGCTAGCAAGATATGCGGTCAGCGAGGACGGAAGCGAGGGTCGCGAGCGCCTCGGCGACCTCGTCCGGGCCGATGACGAGCGGCGGGGCGAGCCGGACGACGTCGTCGCCGGCGGAGAGGACGAGCAGGCCGCGCGCGCGGCACTCGGCGACGACGTCCCCCGCCGGGGAGCCGACCACCGCGCCGAGCAGGAGCCCGCGGCCGCGCACCTCGTGCACCCCGGTCAGCTCGGCCAGGCCGGCCGCGAGCGCCGCCCCCTGCTCCCGCACGTTCGCGAGCAGCTCGTCGTCCACCGCCTCGACGACCGCGCACGCAGCCGCGCACGAGACCGGGTTCCCGCCGAACGTCGAGCCGTGGTCGCCGGGGACGAACGCGCCCGCGGCGTCGTCGGAGACGAGCAGCGAGCCGATCGGGAGCCCGTTCGCGAGCGCCTTCGCGAGCGTGACGAGGTCGGGCGTCACGCCGAGCTGCTCGAAGGCGAAGAACGAGCCGGTGCGACCCACCCCGGCCTGGATCTCGTCCAGGCACAGGAGCGCGTCGAGCTCGGCCGCGGCGGCGACGAAGGCCGGCTCCAGCGGGAGCACGCCGCCCTCGCCCAGGATCGGCTCCAGCAGGACGAGCCCGACCGTCTCGTCCGCCGCAGCGCGCAACGCGCCCACGTCGTTCGGCGCCACGAAGCGCACGCCCGGCACGAGCGGCTCGAACGCCTCCCGCTTCGCCGGCTGCCCGGTCGCCGAGAGCGCGCCGAGCGTCCGCCCGTGGAACGAGCCCTCGAGCGCCACGACACCGGGCCTCCCGGTTGCCTTGCGCGCGTACTTCAGCGCCGCCTCGACCGCCTCCGCCCCCGAGTTGCAGAAGAACGCCTGCGCGCCGCCGAAGCGCTCCGACAGCAGCGCGGCGAGCCGCTCGGCCGGCTGCGTCCGGTACAGGTTCGACGCGTGCCAGAGCGTCTCGAGCTGCACCTGCGCAGCGGCCAGCGGCACCGGGTGACAGTGGCCGAGCGCGACCACGGCGATCCCGCCGCCGAAGTCGAGGTACGAGCGGCCGTCCGCGTCCCACACGTGCACGCCCTCGCCGCGCACCAGCTCGAGGTCCGCGCGCGCGTAGGCGGGGAGAAGCCGGTCGAGCCCGCTCGCGACGGCGCTCACGCCGCCACCTCGGTCACGCCGATGTCCACGCGGAGGCCTTCCTGCGCGGCCCGGACGGCAGCGAGGAGCTTGGGGACGATCCCGCCCTCGAAGGCGCCGTCGGCGAGGAGGCGATCCGCCTCCACGGCCCCGATCCGCTCCGCGAGCTCGCCCTCGACGTAGACGCCGGGCACGTCGGTCACGAACGAGATCCGCTCTGCGCCGAGCCCGATCGCGAGCGCGCTCGCGGCCTCGTCCGCGTTCACGTTCAGCGGGCCGGCGGCGATCGGCGCGATCACCGGGATCCGGCCGTGCGCAAGCGCTGCCTCGACGGCCGGCGGCCGGCACGGCAGCGGCTCGCCGACGAGGCCGAGCTCCGGCAGCGGGCGCGCCTGGAGGCCGATCTCGTCGCCGGCGAGGAGAAGTGCCGGGGGGCCGAGCACTGCGGCGAGCTCAGCCCCCACGGCCACCAGCGACCGTCGCACGAAGGCGATGGCCGCCGGACTTGTCACGCGACGCCCGCCCACGAACTCGCTCGGGAGGCCGTGGCGGGCGAGCTCGGCGCCGATCTGCGGCCCGGCGCCGTGGACGACGACGACCTCGTGCCCACAGCGTACGTGCTCGAGCACGTGCCGTGCGGACGCCGCCGCGACGCGCCCGCCGACCTTGACCACGACGCGCGTCACGTCGTGTACTCGGCGTTCAGCCGCACGTAGTCGTACGTGAGGTCGGAGGCGAGGTAGCCGGCGGAGCCCGCGCCCAGGCCGAGGTCGAGGTCGATCGCGACCGCCACGCCTTCGAGCGACGGGGCCAGCCCCGTCGGCGCGCCGCGCTCGAACACCGGGACCCCGTCGAAGGCGACGCTCAGCCGCTCCGGGTCGAGCCGCGCGAAGCTTCCGTTCCAGGGCGCCGAGCCGGCGGCCGCGAGCACACGCCCCCAGTTCGGGTCCCGCCCGAAGGCCGCGGTCTTGACGAGCGGGGAGGTGGCGATCCGGCGCGCTACCGCGACCGCCTCCTCGTCCGTCTCCGCGCCCGCGACACGGATCTCGAGCAGGACGGTCGCACCCTCTCCGTCCTCGACGATCTGACGCGCGAGGCCGTCGCAGACGGCGTGCAGCGCGTCCGCGAAGCGCGCGTCGGAGCCGGAATCGCGAGAGACGCCGCTCGCCCCGTTCGCGAGCAGCACCACCGCGTCGTTCGTCGAGCACTCGCCGTCCACGGAGATGCGGTTGAAGGTCGCGTCCACGGCCTCCCGCAGGAGCTCCGCGGGCTCACCGGGCTCGAGCGGGTAGTCCGTGGTCACGACCGCGAGCATCGTCGCGAGCCGCGGATGGATCATCCCCGCGCCCTTCGCCATCCCGCCGACCGTGAAGCCGCCGCCGTCCGCGAGCGCCTGCTTCGGCCCGTTGTCGGTCGTCAGGATCGCCTCGGCGGCCGCGTCGCCTCCCTCGCTGGAGAGCGTTAACGCAGCCGCCTCGACACCTGCGAGCACCCGCTCGAGCGGCAGCGGAACCCCGATGACCCCCGTCGAGAGCACGACGACCTCCTCCGGTGCCAGGCCCAGCCGACCGGCGAGCACGGACGCCGTGGCCTCCGCGTCCGCGATGCCGGCCGCCCCCGTCGCCGCGTTCGCGACGCCGGCGTTGACGACGACGGCCTGCGGCTCGGCCAGCTCGAGGTGCCGCCGCGAGACCTCGACGGGCGCCGCCTGCACGCGGTTCGTCGTCCACACGGCGCCCCCCACCGCACGCGGTACCGAGCGCACGAGCGCGAGGTCGGGGGACGCGCGGCGGATCCCGGCGGCGACACCGCTCGCCTCGAATCCGAGCGCCACGGTCACGGACATCAGACGAGCACCCCCGAGAGCCGCAGCCCGGCCGTCTCCTCGAAGCCGAACAGCAGGTTCACGTTCTGGATCGCCTGGCCCGCCGCCCCCTTCCCGAGGTTGTCGAGCGCGCAGACGACGATCGTCATCCCGGTCAGCCGGTCGTCGAAGACGCCGATCTCGGCGCCGTCGGTCTGCTGGACGCGGGCGAGCTCGGGGACGACGCCCTCGGGCAGCACGGAGACGACGTGGCTCTCCGCGTAGTGCTCCTCGAGGACGGCGCGCAGGTCTGCCCCCTTCGAGCGTGCGTAGCAGGTCGCGACCAGGCCCCGGCGGACCGGGAGCAGGTGTGGCGTGAACGCGACCGGGAAGCCGAGGAGCGACGAGATCTCGGGCGCGTGCTGGTGCTCGCCGACGCGGTACGGCGCCAGGTTCTCGAGCACGACCCCGGCGTGCGAGGCGGGCGTGAGCGTGCGGCCCGCGCCGGTCGTCCCCGACTTCGCGTCGATCACGACGGCCTCGCGCTCGATCTCGTCCCGGAGCGGCCACAGCGCGAGCAGGGCGGCAGTGGCATAGCAACCCGGGTTCGCGACGAGCCGGCCCGCGGGCGGGCTCGCCTCCGGCAGCCCGTAGCACCAGGACTCGAGCCCCTCCGGGCGCGGATGGCTGAACCCGTACCAGGCGTCGTAGACCGCCGGATCGGCGAACCGGTGCCCGCCCGAGAGGTCGACCACGACGCTGCGCGGAGGCGGCTCGACCGCGGCGGCCTCCTCGTGCGAGAGGCAGAGGAAGACGACGTCGGCGCCGCTCTCGAGCGCGGCCTCGTTCGTGATGAAGCGCGGGATCCGGCTCCACCCGTTGCGCCCGAGACGCGGGTCGAGCGCGCCGGCGGGCTGCCCGGCCAGCGAGTCCGAGCCGAGCGCCCACAGCTCGAGCGCAGGGTGCGCGAGGACACGGTCGAGCGTCTCCTGCCCGGCATACCCGGAGGCGCCGGCGACTGCGACGGTGGCCATAGGCGTATTATGCAGAAAGTACGCGCGTTATGCGGATAGCAGTCGGAACGAGCGCAGATTCGGCTGCTACGCTGCGCGCGCGGTGGAGCGGGTACTCGTCCTCAATGCAAGCTACGAGCCCCTGAACGTCTGCTCGGTGCGCCGCGCCCACGTCCTCGTGTGGAAGGGCAAGGCGGAGATCCTCGAGCGCCACGACCAGCCGCTGCGCACGTCGAGCTCGAACTTCGAGCGCCCGAACGTGATCCGCCTCAAGACGTACGTCCGCGTGCCACGCGGCGTGACGCGCCGGATCTCCCGGCGCGTGCTCTTCGCACGCGACGGCTGGCAGTGCGCGTACTGCGGCTCGAACTCGAACCGGCTCACCCTCGACCACGTCGTCCCGCGCTCGCGCGGCGGCACGTCGGTGTGGGAGAACGTGGTCGCGTCCTGCGCGCCGTGCAACCACCGGAAGGGCGACCGGCTGCTGGAGGAGACGAGCATGACGCTCAAGACGACGCCGCGCCCGCCGACGCCCGTCCTCTTCATCCGCCTGACCGCGGAGCACATCCCGGACGTCTGGCGCACGTACCTCCCCGGCCTCGACGCCTCGGCCGCCGCGGCCGCGGCCTGACCGCGGCGAACCCGCCGGAGGCCCTGCGCTACCGGGCCATCGCGCGCTCGACGGCCTCCTGCTCCTCCGGCGAGAGCGCGACCGACGATCGCCCGCGGTCGAGATCCTTCACGTAGATCCGCGCGTAGTCGCGACCCTGGATCGCCGACACGACCGTGCCCGTGCGCGTGGCGTCGAGGAGCGCGAAGGACGCCGACTGCTGCCCGCCCGTCCCCTCGTAGGCGTCGTAGCGAACCACGGCCACGTTGGTCACGGCGCCGTCGACACGCCGGTCGACACGCGAGAGCCCGGACGCAACCTCGTCCACGACCCGGTGCAGGTCGTCGATCCGGCCCTGGAGCGCGACCGCGAACTCGAGCAGGTCGCGGTGACCGCTCGCGAGCACGACCTGCTGGCGCGCCTCGATCCGCGCGACGCGGCGCCAGAGCAGGAGCGAGACGCAGAGCGCCGCCGCCGCCGCGGCGCCGACCGCCACCGCGACCGCGAGCGACGCCGTCAAAGCGTGAAGATGACCGGATACTCGGCCGTGTTGTTGGCCGTGTTCGTCTCGCCCGGGACCGGGTCGACGTCCACCTTGACCGAGACCTGCTCGCCGAACGGCGGGATCTCGTTCCCGATCGGGAAGGTCACCGCCTTCGTCTCGCCCGGGTCGATGATCGGGATCGTCCGCGTCAGCACGATGTTCTCGGGCGTCTTCGGGATCGTGAGCGTCACCTTGATCCGGACCTCCTGGCTGTCGCCCGTGTCCTCGACGCCGACCTCGAACTTCAGCTCGTCGGTGACCAGAATCTCCGTCTCGGTGTCGGTGGAGAGCAGCTGCCCGCTCGGGAGCGCCTTGACGTACGCGATGCCGCTGCCGTGCAGGCCCGTCGGCGTCCCGCCGGAGGACGCGCCCTGGATGCGCTGCCAGATGGCGGCGAGCGCCTCTGGCGTCGTGATCTCCGCGGCGGAGACGAACGTCGAGGTGGGGGGCTCGAGCGGGGCCAGCTCCTCCTCCGCGATGACCGCGGAGGCCCGGGCGCCGAACGAGTCGGCCCAGACGACGTCGCTCGCGAGCAGCCGGTCAAGCTGCGTCGCGAGCTGCCGACCGGCGGCGGCGGAGTCGTTCGCGTCCGCCGTCTCCTGGAACGCCACCCTCAGGCCCCCGAGGCCGACCGCGCGGAACTTGAGGGCCTCGATCGCCCCCAGGTGCGCCGGGTGCAGCGCGCCGGGAGCGTCGATCGCCTCGGCCCGCGCCACCTGGTTCTCGGCCGTCTGCACGAACCCGCCGAGCTTGGCGTCGAGGTCCTCGAGCTTGAGCGCCGGGGTCGTGAGCGTCGTCGCGAGCTGCTGTCCGAGCCGCGCGGACGCGTTGCCCACCTGCCCGATCTCGGTCATGTAGTCCGTGTAGCGCTCCCGCTTGCGGTCGGACGCGCACCCCTCGACCCAGACGGCGAGAAGCACGACGACGAGGATGCCGAGCGCGATCAGGGCGACGAGCCGGAGCAGCGGCGTGAGGTTCCCCGGGGTGCGGAGGCGCGGGCGACGCGGGCCGCGCGGCGGCCGTCCTCGGCGCGGCTCCGTGGGCCGCTCGGCGGGCTCGTCCCACGTCGGCGGCTCGTCCTCGCCGAAGAAGTCGAAATCGAGGATGTCTTCGTCGTGCGTCGTCATCGGACTACCCGTCCCTCGGGCCACTGTAGCGATGCAGACGGTCGGGGTCAGGCTTCAGCGCGACCCACTCCGTCCTCGGCGCGGAGCCGACGCAGGACTTCCGTTCGGAGCGGCCAAGTGGTCCGGCACCGGTGTCCTCCGTCGCGATCCCCTCGACCCGAGACCTCGTCCTCGGCCGCTATCGCCCCGTGCGCCCGCTGGGGAGCGGGGGCTCGGGGTCGGTCTGGCTCGCGTGCGACGAGCGCACGGGCCTCGACGTCGCGCTCAAGATCATCGCGCGCGAGGGGAAGGCGGCCGCCCGCGCGGAGCGAGAGGCGCTCGCCGCGCGCCGCCTTCGCCACGAGCGTTGCGTGCGCGCCTACGACGTCGGTCACGACTCGAGCCACGTCTACATCGCGTACGAGTACGTCGCCGGGCGCACGCTGCGCGAGGCCCTGCGGATGGACGACCTCTCCGACGAGGAAACCGTCGAGGTCGCGGCGCAGGTGCTCGAGGCGCTCGCGCACGCCCACCGCACGGGCATCGTGCACCGCGACGTCAAGCCCTCGAACATCATCCTCGAGCAGGGCGACCAGGTCGCCGCCCGCCTGCTCGACTTCGGCCTCGCCCAGTTCGACGGCGCCGACACGCTGACGGCGGTCGGCGACGTCCCGGGGACGCTGGCATACATCGCACCGGAGCGTCTCGCCGGCTCCGAGGCGCAGCCGGAGAGCGACGTGTGGTCAGTCGGCGTCCTGCTGTGGGAGTCGCTGGCAGGGAGGCATCCGTTCTGGGGCCTCCCGCTCCAGGAGGTGGCGACCGCGATCGGGGCCGGAGCGCCGCGGCTCGCGACCGAGCGCCGCGACCTCCCACGGCGGCTTCTCGCCGCGGTCGACGGGGCCCTGGCCGGGGATCCCCGGAGCCGGCCGCGAGCGTCCGCCCTCGCCACGCAGCTTCGATCCGCCCTGCGAGCGGCCCCGGCGCGGAGGACGAGGTCGCGCACGCAGCCTGCCGGCAGGCCTGCCAAGCGCACCCTGCCCCGTCCGAAGGCAGCGCAACGCGCTCTGCCCGTCGGCCTGGCCGCGGCGACCGCCCTCCTCGGGGCCACCCTCCTCCCCTTCTGGCCGCCCGCCCTCGTCGCGGCGCTCGTCGCGGGGGCCGGCCTCGCCGCGTGGATGGACCCGCGGCTGGGGCTCGCCGTGGCGCTTGCGGCGCCGGTCTTCCCGATCGGGAACGCGTCACAGGGAGCGGCGTTGTTGTACGGGGCCTTCGCGCTCGCGTGGCTCGCGGTCTCGTGGCGCGAGGCGCGTACCGGCCTCCTCTTCGTCTGCGGGCCGCTGCTCGCGGGCGTCGGCCTGCTCGCGCTCGTCCCGCTTGCCGTCCAACCCGTGCGGGGGACGGTGAGACGCGCCGCACAGGCCGCGCTGGCAGTGCTCGCAGCCGCACTCACGACCTGGCTCGCGGGCGAGGAGCTCGCGCCGCTGGGCAGCGTGGCGCCCGAGGTGGGCATCGCGCCGCCGAGCCCGCCCGCCGACGTCGCGACCGAGCTGGCCCGGGCGCTCGCAACCGATCCTCTCGTCCTCGCGACAGCGGCGGTGGCAGCGGCCGCTGCAGCCCTGCTCCCCTTCGCGCGCAAGCTCTCGCGCTACGGCGTCCTCGCGGTCGGAGCAGGGCTGCTCGCAGCGGTCGTCGCAGCCGGGGCCGGCATCGCCTCGATCCTCCTCGTGGCGCTCACCTGGGGGCTCGCGGGCGCGATTGCGGCAGGGCCTCGCGGGTAGACTCAGCCCCCGGGTGGGCAACCCGCCATGAGCGTGTTTCGCACGATCGAGTCGAAGATCGAAGGCCTCTTCGAAGGCGTGTTCGGCCGCGCCTTCAGGACGCACGTCCAGCCCATCGAGCTGGCGCGCAAGCTCGTGAAGGAGATGGACGACCACCGAACGGTCTCCGTCTCCCGCGTCTACGTCCCGAACGAGTACACCGTGTACCTCTCGCCGTCCGACCGCGAGCAGCTCGCCGGGTACGAGGAGTCGCTCGTCGGCGAGCTCGAGGAGTACCTGGCAGAGCACGCGCGCCGCGAGCGCTACGCGCTGCTGACGGCGCCGCGCGTGCTCGTGACGACCGACACCGACCTCGCCGTCGGCGAGTTCGGGATCGCGACCCGCCTCGTCTCCGCGGACTCCGGGGCGCCGGCGGCCACGCCCGCGCCGGAGCTGCCCGATCTCCCGCTCGACGAGCCGGTGCAGACGATGATCTACCGGCCACCGGTCCCGCCCGTCGACGGCGCGCCTCAGGCCCCGCCCGAGCGCGAGGTCGTGTCGCTCACGATCGCCGGCAGGAAGCAGGAGATCACCTCGCCGCGGGTCGTCCTCGGCCGCTCGCGCACCTGCGACGTCCACGTCGCGGACGTGAACGTCTCCCGCCGCCACGCCGAGGTCCGCCAGGAGGGGGCGACGTACTGGGTCGTCGACCTCGGCTCGACGAACGGCACGCAGCTCAACGGGAAGCGCGTGGAGCGGGAGCGGCTCCGGGACGGCGACACCATCACCCTCGGCTCCTCGGAGATCGTCTTCGGCCGCTCGCTCCCGTGAACGTGCTCGCCCTCGCGACCGAGGAGGCGCTCCTCGCCCTCAAGATCGGCTTCCTGGTGCTGCTGTACCTGTTCATCGTCTACATCGTCCGCTCGGCGACGCGCGACATGTCCGAAGCCCCGCAGGAGAGCATCATCCTCGGGGCCAAGGAGGCGGCCGCGCTACGCGCGGAGCACGGCATCGTCGAGCACACCCCCGCCGTCGCGCGCTTCGTCGTGCTCGAGAGCCCGGCCCTCGACACAGGACGCGCACTCGAGCTCACGACGCCGGCCGTCGTCGGCCGGGAGGCGGGCAACGGAGTCCCGCTCGACGCGGACGAGTTCGCCTCGGGGCGGCATGCACGCATCGACTCCCGCACCGACGGCATCTGGGTGGAGGACCTGGGCTCGACGAACGGCACGTTCGTCAACGGCGGGCGGATCTCCGCGGAACGGCTCGAGCCCGGCGACGTCCTCCGCATCGGCCAGACGGAGCTGGTCTTCGAGCCGTGAGAATCGGGCGTGCAGCGGGCCTCACCGACCCGGGCCGGCGAAGGCTGCGGAACGAGGACGCGTTCATCTGCGAGCCGCCGCTCTTCGCCGTCGCCGACGGCATGGGCGGAGCGCGCGCAGGCGAGATCGCGGCCGGTCTCGCCGCGACCGCGCTCGGGGAGGCCGGGAGCGAGGCTCAGGGCGAGGAGGGAGTGGTCGCACTCATCACCGAGGCGAACCGGCGCATCTGGGAGCGCTCGCTCGCCGACCCGCAGACCGCCGGCATGGGGACCACGGTCACGGCCGCGCTCGTGGACGCGGACACCGGAGCCGTCGGCATCGGCCACGTCGGCGACTCGCGCGCGTACCTCCTGCGCGGCGGCCGTCTCGAGCAGCTGACCACGGATCACTCCCTGGTCGCCGAGCTCGTCCAGAGCGGCGTCCTGACGCCGGAGGAGGCGGAGCGCCACCCGCAGCGCTCGGCGATCACGCGCGCGCTCGGCACCGAGCCGTCGGTCGAGGTGGACGCCTTCACCGTACAGGCGGAGCCGGGCGACCTCTTCCTCCTCTGCTCCGACGGGCTCCCGACGATGGTCGGCGAGGACGAGATGCACGAGGCGATCGAGCGGGCCGGGCGCGATCCGGCTCGCGCGGCGGACGCGCTGGTCGCCGCCGCGAACGAGCACGGCGGCGAGGACAACGTCACCGTCGTGCTCTTCGAGCTGCTCGCCGCTGTCGACGGGGCAGAGGCCGTCTCCACCCCCCTCCCTGCGCCCGCCGCCGAGGCCGTCGACCCGGAGCGGAACGGGGATCCGGACGGGAGCTCCGCGACGGAGGAGTCGTCCGCGTCGCTCCGCCGCCACGGCGCTGGGCCGGGCGGCCGCATCGCCGCGCTGGCCCTGATCGCCGGTGTCCTCGTGCTCGGGCTCCTCGCCCTCTACCTCGCCACCACGCAGTGACGGCGCGCACCCGTGAGCTCGTGGGGCTGGTGCTCGCCGGCCTGATCGCGGGAACCGCGCTCGCGACGGTCACGCTCGCGCGCGACGCCGAGCTCTCGCCGAGCGCGCTCACCTACGGCGGGCTGTTCCTGGCGCTCTACCTCGCCGCGCACGTCGTCGTGCGGAGGACGGCGCCGTACGCCGACGGCGCGCTGCTCCCGCTCGCGGCCGTCCTCACCGCGTTCGGGCTGACGATGAACTACCGCCTCGACCCCTCGGGCGGGCGGCAGGCGCTGTGGGTGCTCATCGGCGTCGCCGGGCTCTGCGCCGTCCTCGTCGTCCTCCGCCACGACTACCGCGTCCTCGAGTCGTACCGCTACCTGTTCGGCGTCGCGGCCGTCGTGCTCCTCCTGCTCCCCTCCGCGCCCGTGATCGGCCGGAGCGTCGAGGGAGTCCGGCTGTGGGTCGACCTCGGCGTCGTCCAGTTCCAGCCGGGCGAGCTCGCGAAGATCTGCCTCGTCGTCTTCCTCGCCGGCTACCTGCGCGAGAAGCGCGAGGTCATCGCGCAGGGGCGGATCAAGGACTTCGGCCCGCTGCTCGCAATCTGGGGCGCGGCGATGCTCGTCATCGTCCAGACGAACGACCTCGGGAGCGCGCTCCTCAACTTCGGGATCTTCCTGGCGATGCTCTACGTCGCGACCGGGCGGGCGCTGTTCGTCGCGGCCGGGCTCGCGCTCTTCGTCGGCGGCGCGACGTTCCTGTACACGGCGATCGACCGCGTCAACCAGCGGGTGACGATCTGGCTCGCACCGTGGACGGACGAGCCCGTCTACTGCTCCCAGACCGGCGAGCTGCTGCTCCGCCAGGACTGCGACTCGTACCAGCTCGTGAAGAGCCTGTACTCGATCGGGAACGGCGGCTTCGGCGGCACGGGGCTCGGCGAGGGCATCTTCCGCGCGCCGGACGGCGCCGAGCTCATCCCCGCACTCCGCACCGACTTCATCTACTCGGCGATCGCGCAGGAGCTCGGGCTCGTCGGCGCCGCCGCCCTCGTGCTCGTCTTCATGGTCTTCGTCGCGCGCGGGATGCGCATCGCGCTCCACGCACAGGACGGCTTCTCCAAGCTGCTCGCCGCCGGGCTCACGTTCGGGTTCGCGCTCCAGACGTTCGTGATCGTGGGCGGCGTCCTCCGGATCGTGCCGCTGACGGGGATCACGCTCCCGTTCGTCTCCTACGGCGGCACGAGCATCGTCGCGAACTTCGTCCTCCTGGCGCTGCTCCTCCTCGTCTCCAACCGGGCGAACGCCCTGAGCCGCACGTGAACAGGCAGATCGTCCGGCTCACGTACGTCGCGCTCGCGCTCGTCGGCGCCCTCGTCGTGATGACGACCTACTGGCAGACGTGGGCCGCGGCCGGGCTCGCCGATCGGCAGGACAACGCGATCAAGCGCGTCGCGGAGTTCGCCGTCGACCGCGGCCTGATCCTCACGGCGCAGCCGCGCGCACGGCTGGCCCGCAACAGGCCGCGCGAGGTCGGCGGCAAGACCCTCTACTTCCGCGCCTACCCGCAGGGCAAGCTCACCGCTCACCTCGTCGGCTACAGCACCGTGGGGAAGTCGCGCACGGGGCTCGAGCGCTCGCTGAACGACTACCTGACGGCGTCACGGGCGAACCTCTCGACGCTCGTGGACAGCGCCCTCGACGAGCTCCGCGGGAAGCCGATCAAGGGCAACCACGTGGTGACGACGCTCGACCTGGAGGCGCAGCGGGTCGCGATGCAGCAGCTCGGCGACCAGTGCGGCGCGGTCGTCGCACTCGACCCGCGGACTGGGAAGGTGCGCGTCCTGGCGTCGTCGCCGAGCTTCGACCCGAACCTCGTCGAGGACCGCTTCGACCAGATCTCGAACATCACCGCCCGCTGCCGCAACCCGTCGCCGCTCCTCAACCGCGGCAGCGCGGGGCTCTTCGTCCCCGGGTCGACCTTCAAGGTGATCACCGCCGCGGCGGCGCTCGAGTCGCGGCGGTTCACGCCGCGCTCCCAGTTCACCGACCCCGGCTACTGCCTGGTCTACGGCAGGCGCGTGAACAACTTCGACACGAGCCGGCCGTTCGGGCGCATCGACCTCGAGACCGCGCTCGTCCACTCCGTCAACTCGGTCTTCTGCAACATCGGCAAGTCGCTGCGGGCGAAGCGGATCCTCGACACGGCGAGGCGCTTCGGCTTCTACGAGCGGCCGCCGCTCGAGACACCGGCCGACGAGCGGCGCCCGAGCGGCCTGTACGACGACGGGCGCCTCTACTACCCGGAGGAGAACCCCGACGTCGACGCGGGGCGAATGGCCTTCGGGCAGGAGCGGATGCTCGTGACGCCGCTCCAGATGGCCATGGTCGCGGGGGCGATCGGGAACGGCGGCCGGCTGTTCGAGCCGCAGGCCGTCGCCCGCATCGTGTCGCCCCGCGGGGACGTCGTCCTCCGGCAGCGGCCGCGCCTGATCCGCCAGGCCGTGAGCCGCCCGACGGCGGACGCCGTGGCGCGCATGATGCGGCTCGCCGTCTCCCGCGGCACGGGCACCGCGGCCCAGATCCCCGGCTGGTCGGTGGGCGGGAAGACGGGGACCGGCGAGACCGGCGTCGCCGGCTCGAACACGACGTGGTTCATCGCCTTCGCCTCGCGCGACGAGAGCTCGCCCGCGGAGCTCGCGATCGCGGTCGTGCTCGAGAACCAGGCAGGCACCGGCGGCGCGACGGCGGCCCCCATCGCACGCGCCGTCATGCAGGCAATCCTGTCTCAAAGAGGAAATCCCTAACCTCTAGGACGCATGGCGACGCAAGACACCCTCACCGGCAGCCTCTTCGCCGGCCGCTACCGGGTCACACGCAAGCTCGGAGGCGGCGGCATGGCCGACGTGTACCTCGCCGAGGACCAGGAGCTGGGCCGCCGCGTCGCCGTGAAGATCCTGCACAACCGGTACCAGAACGACGAGCAGTTCGTCGAGCGCTTCCGCCGGGAGGCGACGCACGCGGCCGGCCTCTCGCACCCGAACATCGTCTCCATCTTCGACCGCGGCGAGACCGACGGCTCGTACTTCATCGTCATGGAGTACGTCGAGGGACGGACGCTGAAGGAGCTGATCCGCAGCCGCGGCCCGTGCCCGATCCCCGTCGCGATCGCGTACACGCGCCAGATCCTCTCCGGCCTGCGCTACGCGCACCGCAACGGTGTCGTGCACCGCGACATCAAGCCGCACAACGTGATCGTCGACCCGGAGGGGGTCGTCAAGGTCACCGACTTCGGCATCGCCCGCGCCGGGGCCAGCCAGATGACCGAGGAGGGCGCGATCATCGGCACCGCCCAGTACCTCTCGCCCGAGCAGGCGCGCGGGGCCCCGGTCGACCAGACCTCCGACCTGTACTCGACGGGCATCGTCCTCTTCGAGCTCCTCACCGCGCGGGTCCCGTTCAACGGCGAGACGCCGGTCGAGATCGCGATGAAGCACATCGCGGAGCCTCCGCGCGCTCCTTCCGACCTCCGGCCCGAAGTCCCGGAGGACCTCGACCACGTCGTCCTGCGCGCGCTCGCCAAGGAGCCCAAGGACCGCTACCAGTCCGCCGCGTCGATGGACTCCGACCTCGAGGCGGTCGCGCACGGCGGCCACGTCCCCGTCGAGACGACCGAGGCGGCGACGATGGTGCTCGGCGGCGGCGTAGTCGACACCACGGCCGCGACCCAGGTCGCGCGCCGGCCACGGACGGGCGGAGACATCCCGCCGGACTTCGACCCGACGCGGAAGCGGAAGCGGCCGGTCTGGCCGTGGCTCGTCGGGGCCGGCGTCGCCCTCGCGGTCGTCCTGGCCGGCTTCCTGCTCTGGGGCCCGATCTCGGACCTGTTCCGCGACACGAAGCCCGTGGCCGTGCCGTTCGTCGTGGGGCTCCCGCAGGCGCAGGCCGTCGGTCTGATCAACGACGAGGGCCTTGTCCCGCGCGTGCGCCAGGTCGCGAACTCCGACGTCGAGGAAGGCGTCGTCTTCGCGCAGAACCCGACGGAGGGCACCCGCGTCGAGGCTGGCACGCAGGTTCTCATCGACGTCTCCTCCGGCAAACCGGAGGTGGAGGTGCCGAGCGTCGTCGGCCAGACGCGCGACAGCGCCGTGGCCGAGCTCACCGATGCGGGCCTCGACGCGCAGGTCAACGAGGTGAGCTCGGACAAGGAGGCCGGGGTCGTCACCGCGCAGTCGATCAAGCCGGGCACGCTCGTCGTGGAGGGCACGAGGGTCCGGATCAACGTGTCGACGGGACCGCGCCCCGTCGTCGTCCCGAACGTCGTCGGGCTCCCCTACGACCAGGCGGCCTCCGAGCTCCAGAGCGCGGGCTTCGGCGTCTCGCGCACGAACGTGGACTCCACGCTCGCCGCCGGCGTCGTCGTCGACCAGGAGCCGGCCGGCGGCTCGTCCAGCACGAGAGGGACGACGGTGAGGCTCTCGGTCTCCCGCGGGCCGACGACCCAGAACGTGCCGGACGTCACCTTCCAGGACGAGAGCGTCGCCCGCGCGACCCTGGAGAACAACGGGTTCCGCGTACGAGTGGTGCGGGAGGCCACGGACGACCCCGACCTCGACGGCATCGTCGTCTCGCAGGACCCGCCCGGCTCGACCCAGGCCGCGCCGGGCTCGCTCGTCACGCTGTACGTCGGCCGCTTCACGGAGCCGACCACGACCTCGCCGTGACCCGGCGCCTACGCGTCGCGGTGATCGCCGGGGGCCGTTCGAGCGAGCACGAGATCTCGGTTGCCTCGGCGCGCTCCGTGGTCGACGCGCTCGATCCCGAGCGCTACGAGACGACGACGATCGAGATCGAGCGGAGCGGCCGCTGGCTGGCCGCGCCGAGCACAGGCGCGCTCGCCGCGCCCAGGCCCACCGCGGAGACGCTTCCCGTCCTGGCGGACTCCGCGCCCGCCAAGGCGCTCGAGCAGGTCGACGTCGTGCTGCCGATCCTGCACGGACCCTTCGGCGAGGACGGGACGGTGCAGGGGCTCCTCGAGCTCGCCGGCGTCCCGTACGTCGGAGCGGGCGTCGCAGCCTCGGCACTGTGCATGGACAAGGACCTGTTCAAGGCCGTCCTCCGCGACCGAGGGATCCCGGTGGCCCGCAACGTCACGCTCCGCGACGGCGACGCGCCCGAGCACCCGTTCGCGTACCCCGTCTTCGTGAAGCCCGCGCGGCTCGGTTCCTCGGTCGGGATCACGAAGGCGCACAACGAGGACGAGCTCGTCGCCGCCGTCGAGCTCGCGCGCCGCCACGACGACAAGGTGCTGGTCGAGGAGCTCCTCGACGGGGTCGAGGTCGAGTGCGGCGTGCTCGGGAACCGGGACCCGATCGCGTCCGAGGTCGGCGAGATCGTCGCACACGCCGAGTGGTACGACTACTCGGCGAAGTACGACGAGGGCGGGATGGAGCTCGTGATCCCCGCCCGCGTCCCGCCTGAGGCCCGCGAGCGGGTGCGCTCGCTCGCCGTCGAGTCGTTCGTCGCCACCGAGTGCGAGGGCATGGCCCGCGTCGACCTCTTCGTGCTGAAGGACGGAGAGGTGGTCGTCAACGAGATCAACACGATCCCCGGCTTCACCGCGACGAGCGTGTACGCGAAGCTCTTCGAGGCCTCGGGGATCACGTACGCGGAGCTTCTCGACCGCCTCGTCGAGCTGGCGCTCGAGCGGCACGAGCGGAAGTCGACGCTGCTCTACTGACTTGTAGGGGCGAGGCTCGCCTCGCCCTCGCCCAGAACCGCCACGAGCGCGGCCTCCCAGGCGTCGAGCCCTTCCCCCAGCTCGCCGTCGGAGATGGTCAGCGGGCAGAGGACGCGGACGCAGTTCCCGAGCGTGCCCGCCTTCAGCAGGATCAATCCCCGCCCGAGCGCCTCCTCGAGCACGGCGTCGGCGAGCTCGGGAGCGGGCGTCTTGTCGCCGGGGTCGTGGACGAGCTCGATCGCGAGCATCGCGCCGAGGCCGCGCACGTCGCCGACCTGCGGCCAGCGCTCGCGCCACTCGTGCATGCGCATCCGGAGCACGTCGCCGACGGCGGCCGCGCGCTCGACGAGCCGCTCCTCCTCGAACACGTCGAGGACGGCGATCGCCGCCGCGAGCGCCACCGGGTTGCCGATGAAGGTGCCGCCGATCGCCCCCGCGTGCGGGCCGTCCATGATCTCCGCCCGCCCGACGACGCCGGAGAGGGGGAGCCCGCCCGCGATCGACTTCGCGATCGTGACCAGGTCGGCCTCAACCGGGAAGTGCTCCATCGCGAACATCCGTCCCGTCCGGCCGAAGCCGGTCTGCACCTCGTCGGCGACGAGGACGATCCCGTGCTCGTCGCAGATCCGGCGGAGGCCCTCCACGAACTCGGCCGAGGCCGGGACGAAGCCGCCCTCGCCCAGCTGCGGCTCGAAGACGATCGCCGCCACCTGCTCGGCCGGGGCCTCCGTCTCGAGGATGCGCTCGAGCGCGTGCAGCGCCTCGCGCGCCTCGGGCCCGCGGTACGCGCTCGGGTAGGGCGCCCGGTAGACCTCGGGCGCGAACGGGCCGAGGCTCGTCTTGTACGGGTGCTCCTTCGAGGTCATGGTCAGGGAGAGCAGCGTGCGCCCGTGGAACGCGCCCTCGAAGGCGACAACCCCCGGGCGCCCGGTGTGCAGGCGCGCGAGCTTGACGGCGTTCTCCACCGCCTCGGTGCCCGCGTTGAAGAACGCGGCGCGCGTCTCGCCGCTGATGGGGACGAGCCCGCCGAGCCGCTCCGCGAGCTCGATGTAGAGCTCGTACGGGACGACCGTGAAGTCCGTGTGCACGAAGCGCTCGGCCTGCTCGAAGATCGCCTGCACGACCGCCGGGTGGCCGTGGCCGACGTTCATGACGCCGACGCCGCCGGCGAAGTCGACGAACGTGTTGCCGTCGACGTCGGTGATCGTCGCCCCGCGCGCCTCGGCCGCCACGACCGGCACGTGCACGATCAGCGGCGCCGCGACCGCGCGTCGCTCCCGCTCGAGGATCTCCCGCGACCGAGGCCCCGGGATCTCCGTCCGGAGCTCGATCGCCCGGGTCGCCGCCATGACCGCAGCCTAGCCAGGAGCCCGTACGGAGAGCCGCGGCTCCAGGCATCCTCCCGCGCGATGGATCTCGCCGACCTCGACCCCGATCCCGTCGCCCAGCTGCGCGCGTGGCTGGACGACGCCGCGGCGGCCGCTCCCCGGCCCGACGCGATGGTCGTCGCCACGGCGACCCCTGACGGCCGGCCGTCGGCGCGCGTCGTCCTCCTCCGCGGCCTGGACGAGCGCGGCCTCGTCTTCTACACGAACCGGGAGTCGCGGAAGGGCTGCGAGCTCGCGGAGAGCCCGTGGGCGGCGGCGGTGCTCCACTGGTGGGAGCTCGGCCGCCAGGTACGCGTCGAGGGGGCGGTGGAGGAGGTCGCGCGCGAGGAGTCCGAGGCGTACTGGGCCACGCGCCCGCGCGCGAGCCGGCTGGCAGCCTGGGCCTCGCCCCAGTCGAGCGCGCTCGCCGGCCGGGACGAGCTGGAGGGGCGCTACGCCGAGGCGGCCGCCCGCTTCGGAGGCGGCGAGATCGCGCTTCCCGTGTTCTGGGGCGGCTACCGGATCGCGCCGGCGTCGTTCGAGTTCTGGACGCACCGAGACGACCGACTCCACGACCGCATCGCGTACCGGCTCACGCCCTCGGGCTGGGAGCGGGAGCGCCTGGCGCCATAGCGCCTACGGAGGCGTGAGCGTCCCGGGCGTGTACACGCCCTGGGCGTTCCAGAGCAGATAGCCCTTCGCGCCCGCTATCCGCGCCGAGAAGATCTGCGCCCGCACCTCGTCCTTGCCGTACGGGACGCTGTAGCTGAAGTCCTGGATCCACGGGAGGAGCAGCGCGTCGCGCCCCTCGAGCGAGCGGTCGAAGCGGCGGAGCGCGCGGGAGACCGTCGCGCCGGGCGCAGCGCCGGGGTCGGCGATGCCGAGCTCGCCCGGCCCGAACAGGGACGGGTACGTCATCGCGTAGATGGCGTGCACGTGCTTGGCGAACCGCCGCGGGATCTGCCCGATCCCCATGTCCCGTGCCGCCGAGAGCCCGAACACCGCGGCCGAGACGCGCACGCCCTGCGGCTCCAGCTTCTTCGCCGCGTACGCGAGGAAGGCCGGGACGGCATCGTTCTTCTTGAGGCCGCGCGGGTTCCGGAAGATCGCGTTCTGCACGTCCCCGTCCGAGGGGAACCGGACGTAGTCGAACATGATCTCGTCGAAGCCGTTGCGGGCGGCGGCCGCCGCGACCGCGATGTTGTAGTCCCACACGCGCTTGTCGTAGGGGTTCGTCCAGCCGAGCCCCGCAGCGTCCTTCCAAACGGCGCCGTTGCTCCTGCGGGCCGCGAGCTCCGGGCGTGCCTGCGCGAGCACCGGATCCTCGAACACGACCACGCGCCCGATCAGGTACAGGCCGTTGCGGTGGACGAGCTTCGCTGCCTCGCGCGGCTTGTAGAAGTCGCGCGTCGCGCCGATCGCGGTCGCGAGGCGGAGCTTCGGCGCGACGAACCCGATCTGGCCGTCCTCGTCCTTCACGTCGAGCTGGATCGCCGTGAGCCCCTCGTTCTTGAGGTCGACGTACTCCTGGAGCTTCCCGGGAAGCGACGCGAGGCCCATGGTGACGTGGACGCCCCGGATCTCGACCGGCAGCGGGCGCAGCGAGCTGGCGCGTGCAACCGCGGTCGTGGAGCCGCCGGGGCTCGTGGCAGCAGGCCCGTCCGGCCCGACGCCGACGAAGCGGGCGCCGAGGCCCGCGAGGGCGACCCCGACGAGCAACGTCCCGATCAGCGCGGCACGCCTGCGCCGCTTTCTCCTCAGAGCCGCGGTGCGCCGCTCTCGGAACCGCTCGTTCGGGTCGATGGGTGGGAAGAGCATCGACACCGCGGGCAGAACCTTAACGCAGCGGTGGGCGGCCGGAGGCCGCCGCGGGAATCTTTGTGACAACTTGTCACGAAGTCTGCCCGGCGTGGCGCGCGGCCGCGGCTCGTAGAATCGCGCCGTGGTCCTCTCCGACCGAGCCATCCGGCGCTTGCTCGAGGAGGGCCGCATCGGGATCGACCCCTACGACGACTCGCTCATGCAGCCCTCGAGCCTCGACGTGCGCGTGGACGCGTACTTCCGCGTGTTCCGGAACTCCCGCTACCCCTACATCGACGTGAAGGCGCAGCAGGAGGAGCTGACCGAGCTCGTGGAGGTCGAGGGTGGCGAGGCGTTCATCCTCCACCCTGGCGAGTTCGTCCTCGGCTCGACGCTCGAGCGGGGCACGCCCACCGACGACCTCGTCGCGCGGTTGGAGGGGAAGAGCTCGCTCGGCCGGCTGGGGCTGCTGATCCACTCGACGGCCGGGTTCATCGACCCCGGCTGGGACGGGCACGTGACGCTCGAGCTCTCGAACGTCGCGAACCTGCCGATCACGATCTACCCGGGGATGAAGATCGGCCAGCTGTCGTTCGTCCAGCTCTCCGAGCCCGCCGAGCGGCCGTACGGCTCCGAGGGGATCGGCTCGAAGTACCAGGGTCAGCGCGGCCCGACACCGAGCCGCTACTGGAAGAACTTCGAGCAGGGCTGACGAGGCGGGCTACGCGGTCGCGTCACACGGCGCGGCGTCGTCGCGCCCGCCGAGCCGTCCGAGGAGCGACGCGAGCTCGATCAGCTCCCCGTCGTCGAGGCGGGTCCCGAGCAGCTCGTCACGCTGTGCGAAGTGGGTTGCCGCCGCCTCGCGCACCTTCGCGAGGCCGTCGTCGGTGAGGACCGCGTAGACCACCCGCCGGTCGGTCGGGCACGAGTCGCGCTCCACGAAGCCCGCACGCTCGAGCCCGTCGAGCAGCCGCGTGATCCCCGACGCGGTGAGGAGGACCTCCTGCGCGAGATCGACGCGCCGCATCCTCCGCTCGGGTGCTGCCACGAGCCTGAGCAACACCTCGAAGTCCGAGATCGTGAGGCCGTGCTCGGCGTCGAGCCGCGCGCTCAGCTCGCGCGTGACCGTCGCATGCGCGCGCAGGAGCGCGACGAACGCTTGCGCTCCCAACGATTGCTCGATCAATACTTGACTGGGCATCTTTCTCCCGCTACGATTGTTTGCGTAGTCAATAGTAAAGCACACAAGGAGGATGTCCATGTCAGCACTCGCAGAGGTCACCACCGGGATCCCGGCCGGGACCTGGACGATCGACCCCGTGTGGTCGGTGCTCGAGTTCGAGGTCAGGAAGGCCGGGCTCGTCAACATCAAGGGCCGCGTGCCGGGCTTCACGGGGACGATCACGGGTGGCGACGCGCCGTCGCTCCAGGGCGTCGTCGACGCGCGGAGCCTCACGACGTTCGACGAGCAGCGGGACGGCCATCTCCAGTCGCCCGACTTCTTCGACACGGCGCGCCATCCGGAGCTCCGCTTCTCGTCGATCTCCGTCGAGGTCGAGGGCGACGAGCTTCGCGTCGAGGGCGACCTCACGATCAGGGGCGTCACGAAGCCCGTGCAGCTCGAGGGCCGCTTCGTCGGCGCGGCGCACGACCCCTACGGGAACGAGCGCATCGGCGTCGAGCTCGAGGGTGTCGTCGACCGGAACGACTTCGGGCTCGCGTGGAACGCGCCGCTTCCGGGCGGCGGCTTCCTCCTGCCCGACGAGGTCACGCTCCGCGCGACGTTCGCGGCGGTGAGGGCGGCCTGACGTGCGGATCCTCGCCGTCCCCGGCAGCCTGCGGGCTGGGTCGTACAACGCGGCCCTCGCCCGCGCCGCGGTCGAGCTCGCGCCGGAGGGCGTCGAGGTCGAGCTCTTCCACGGGCTCGGCGACCTGCCGCCCTACGACGCGGACGTGGACGGGGAAGAGGCCCCGCCGGCGGTGGAGGAGCTTCGCGAGCGGATCGTCGCGGCCGACGCCCTGCTCGTGGTCACGCCCGAGTACAACGGCTCGATCCCGGGAGTGCTGAAGAACGCGATCGACTGGGCGTCGCGGCCCCGAGACGGGGCGGCGCTCGCCGGGAAGACCGTCGCGGTCGCCGGGGCGACGACCGGCAGCTACGGGGCGATCTGGGCACAGCAGGACCTACGCAAGGTGCTGGGCGTCGCCGGTGCGCGCGTGACCGCGGGCGAGCTCCCGGTCGCTCGCGCGCAGCTCGCGTTCGACGACGAGCTGCGCCTCGTGGACGAGACCGTCCGCGGGCGCCTCGAGCGCCACCTGCTCGCGCTCGTCGCCGAGGCGGTGCCCGACCTCGTCGCGGCGGCCTGACCGGCCTTGCGCACAGAGGAAGGGCCGCTCGCGCGGCCCTTCCTCGTTTCGACGGTGACCAGCGTTGGATTGGTAGAGGCGCTTCCGGCGCGTCGTCCGTGCGGAGCGACGTGCGGCGCGTCATCGCGAGCCCCCTACGCTGGCTAGGCGATTCCCGGTGGTCCCGGGGACACGCCTCTACCCGCTGGTACCTCCGCAGCCCGTACAGTCGTCAGTCAGTGGGACCACCTCCTTTCCGCGGTACGCGCAGCATACGCACTGCGTGCGGATGGAGGAAAGTCGATCTCTACGACGCGAACTCGGCGAGCACGACGGAGAGCTCGAGGCCGCGATCGAGCGGCACGGTCACGCTCGAGAGCGTCGGGTCCGCCTGCCGTGCGGCCGAGTACGCGGTGAGCGTCTCCGAGTGCGAGAGGACGTTGTCGGCGACGACGAGCGCGCCCGGCTCCAGCAGCGGCCGCGCGAGCGCGAAGAGCGCCTCGTAGTCGTCCTTCTCCGCGTCGAGGAACACGAGGTCGAAGACGTCTTGCGTCCGCTCGAGCGTCTCGAACGCGTTCCCCTCGACGAGCTCCGCCCACTCCTCGAGACCGGCCTCCGCGACGTTCGCACGCCACGCGGCGCACTTTTCGGGGTCGTGCTCGAGCGACACGAGCCGCCCGCCGAGCACGCGTGCTCCCGCCGCGAGCCAGATCGACGAGTAGCCGCGCGAGCCGCCGATCTCGAGGACCTCGATCCCGGCCTGCGCGGCCGCCAGGGCGAACAGGAAGCGACCGGTGGAGTGAGCGACCTGGCGCGAGCGTCGCTCCGGAGGGAGCCCGGCGTCCCGCTCCTCCCGGTCCTCCTCCTCGAGCCGGGCCAGCGTCGCAAGGATGGTCGCGTCAAGCACTACTCCTCGACCTCGACCACGATCATCCCGTCCCGCACCGAGACCGGGAAGGTGCGCACGGGGGCGAACGCGGGGAGGGTCATCGGGATCCCCGTCTCGAGGTCGAAGCGCGACCCGTGCCGCGGGCACACGACGACGCAGAGATCAGGCTCCCAGTCGCCCTCACACAGGGGGCCGTCGTCGTGCGAGCAGCGATCCTCGATCGCGTACAGCGAACCGGCGCAGTTGTAGACGCCGACGACGCGGTCGCCCGCCGGGACGAGGCGCATCGAACCGGGCGGCAGCTCGTCGACCGCTGCGACCTCGATCTCGGCCACAGCGGCCGCTACTCCAGCACCAGGTCGCGCGCTGACGTTCCCCACTCCTCCGGCAGCGGCGTCCCGCGCGCCTTGTGCAGCGCGAGCTTGAGCACGCCGAGGCCGAGGATCGCGCACTTGAGCCGCACCGGCGTCAGCGGAATGCCGAGCTCGTCGAGGAGGTCGTCCTTCGGCATCTCCGCGACCTCCTGCGCCGTCTTCCCCTTCACGAGATCGGTGAGCATGGAGGTCGCCGCCTGGCTGATCGCGCAGCCGCGGCCGTCGAAGCCGACCTCCTCGATCCGGTCGTCCGCGCCGAGCCGCACGGTGACCGCGATCTCGTCGCCGCAGAGCGGGTTCTGCCCCTCGGCGCTCGCGTCCGCGGGATCGAGGAGCCCGTGGTTCCTCGGGCTCTTGTAGTGATCCAGGATCAGCTCGCGATAGAGCTGCTCGAACTCTCCCACTACCCGAACGCCTTCCTGACCTTGTGCAGCCCGTCCACGAGGCGGTCGATCTCGTCCGGGATCGTGTACAGGTAGAAGCTCGCGCGGTTCGTGGCAGCCACGCCGAGCTTGCGCATGAGCGGCTGGCAGCAGTGGTGACCGGCGCGGATGGCGATTCCCTCGAAGTCGAGAACCTGCGCGACGTCGTGCGGGTGCACGCCGTCGACGTTGAAGGAGACGATCCCAGCGCGCCGGTCGGCGGGCGGGCCGTACGACGTGACCCACGGGAGCTCCGCGAGCTTGTCGAGCGCGTACGCGGCGAGCTCGTGCTCGTAGCGCTCGATCGCGTCGAAGCCGATCTCCGTGAGGTAGTCGATCGCGGCGCCGAAGCCGACCGCCTCGGCCATCGGGGCGGTCCCGGCCTCGAACTTGTGCGGGAGCTCCCCCCAGGTCGAGTCGTCCACTCCGACCGAGCGGATCATGTGGCCGCCCGTGAGGAACGGCTCCATGCGCTCGAGCAGCTCCGCCTTCCCCCAGAGGGCACCGACGCCGCTCGGGCCGCACATCTTGTGCGCCGAGATCGCGACGAAGTCGCAGCCGAGCGCCTGCACGTCCATCTTCATGTGCGGGGCGGACTGGGCGCCGTCCGCGACCATGATCGCGCCGTGCTCGTGCGCCCAGGCGGCGAGCCGGTCGACCGGGTTCATCGTGCCGAGCGAGTTCGACACGACGCCGGTCGCGACCACCTTCACGTTTCCCTCGCGGGCGATCGAGTCCAGCTCGTCGAGCCGGAGCTGGCCGTGGTCGTCCAGCGGGATCATCCGGAAGCCGGCGCCGGTGCGGTGCGCGATGTACTGCCACGGGACGAAGTTCGAGTGGTGCTCGAGCTCGGTGACGACGACGAGGTCGCCGGGACCGAGGTTGGAGAGCCCCCACGCGTAGGCGACGAGGTTGATGCCCTCGGTCGCGTTGCGGACGAAGATCACCTCGCGCGCCGAGGGCGCGTTCAGGAGCGCACGCACCTTCTCGCGCGAGAGCTCGAGAGCCTCGGTCGCGCGCTCGGCGAGCTGGTACACGCCGCGGTGCACGTTCGCGTACGACGTCTCGTAGAAGTGCGTCATCGCCTCGAGCATCTGGCGCGGCTTCTGAGAGCTCGCCGCCGAGTCGAGGAAGGCGAGCGGCTTGCCGTGGAACGTCTGCTCGAAGATGGGGAAGTCCGCGCGCAGACGCTGCGCGTCGAGCGTCGTCTTCGCCGTCACGGCCACGTCCGCATCGTACTCCCGCGACATCGTGTCAATCGAGGTGCACGCGGCCGTTGGTCGCAGCGCGCTCGGCGGCGCGCCGCCGGCGCGAGACCGTCACTGCGGCGCCCTCGAGTAGCTCGCACACGCGCTCGAGCCGGACGCGCTCGGAGCGCTCGGCGAGAAGCTCGAGCTTGATCTCCGGCTCGAGCTCGACGCGCGAGGCGAGCGCGTACGAGAGCTGCGGCTCCTCGGCCGCCGGGATCTCGACCTCGGCGCCGGTGAGCTCGCGCAACTGGGAGAAGAGCTCCCGCGCACGCTCGACCTCCTCGCGCCCGGCCGGGTCCTCGTCGTCCACGAGCGGGGAGACGGCGCCGGTCTGGAAGCTCCGGCCGCTCGTCAGCTCTGCGAGCCGGAACCGCTCGCGGCCCTCGACGACGATGTTGAGGCGGCCGTCCTCGAAGCGCGTGATGACCTCGATCACCGCGGCGCTCGTCCCGATCTCGCGGATCCCGTCGTCGTCCGCGTACAGGAGCCCGAACTCCGTGTCGCGCTCCAGGCACTCGCCGATCAGCTCCTGGTAGCGCTCCTCGAAGATGTGCAGCGGAACCTGCTCGGTCGGGAGCAGCACGAGCGGCAGCGGGAAGAGGCCGAGCTCCGTCACGGCCGCTCGAACGCGGCGTACTCCCACGCTCCGCCTCGGCCTCCGCCCGCTGGACGCAGACCCTCGGCCTCGGCCGCGGCGACGAGGGCGCTCCTCGGGTGGACGAAGACCCGGAACGACCGCCGGAACAGCGCGAGGCCCGCATTCATGAGCTTGACCGCGGCCCGAGTCCAGGCCACGTCGCGGGGGAAGCTGAGGACGAGCGTGCGCTGCGCGAGCGCCGCCGCACGGCGGGTGAGCGCCACCCCGTCGGGCGAGCAGCAGACGACCCGGTTCATGAGCACGATCTCGGCCGGCTCCGCGGCGTCGGGCTCCTCGAGGACGTCCGCCACGCGGAACGACGTCCGCTCCTCGATACCCCGCTCGCGCGCCAGCTCGCGCGCGTAGGGCTCGTAGGCGCCGACGACCTCCACCACCTCTCCGCGCTCGGCCCCCTCCGCGAGAAGCTCCGCCTGGAGCGCTCCGATCCCGCCGCCGAGCTCGAGCACGCGCGCGCCCTCGAGCCCGCGCCCGGCCGCCAGCTCGACCATGCTCCGCTCGACGTCGTCGAGACCTCCCTTGCGCCAGCGCTCGAGGCTCCGCCGCGCCTGCCGGGGCGTGAACATCTCCTCGCAGACGCCGCCGCGACAGCACGCAGGCATGTCAGGCTCGCCGGAGGTCGAGCGCGCTCGAGTTGATGCAGTACCGCTTGCCCGTCGGGCCGGGGCCGTCGTCGAACACGTGGCCGAGGTGGCCGCCGCACGTGGCGCACGTGACCTCCGTGCGCACCATCCCGTGGCTCGTGTCCGTCTCCGTCTCGACGCTGTCGAGGGAAGCCGGCTCGACGAAGCTCGGCCAGCCCGTGCCGGAGTCGAACTTCGCGTCGGAGCGGAACAGCTCGCTGCCGCAGCCCGCGCAGCGATAGACGCCCTCGTCGTGCTCGTCCCAGTACGCGCCTGTGAACGGTCGCTCGGTGCCCTTCTGCCGGAGAACGGCGTGCTGCTCGGGCGTCAGCCGCGCGCGCCACTCCTCGTCGGTGAGCTCGATCTTGGCTTTCATCCCGCGAGCGTACCGACTACCGTCCGATACATGGACGCGGACGCTGTGGAGATCCGGATCCTGGGCTGCCTGGTCGAGAAGCAGCGGACGACGCCGGACGTGTACCCGCTGACGCTGAACGCGCTCCGGCTCGCGTGCAACCAGTCCACGAACCGCGACCCGGTCGTCGACTACGACGAGGAGACGATCCGCACCGCGCTTGCGCGCCTCTCGCGGAAGGGACTCGCGCGGTTGGCGAGCGGGCCGGGGAGCCGCGTCGTCAAGTACCGGCACCTCCTCGACGAGGCGCTCTCGGTGTCGCACGCGGAGCTCGGGATCGTCGCCGCGCTCATGCTGCGCGGCGCGCAGACGCCGGGCGAGCTGAAGGCACGCACCGAGCGCCTGCACCCGTTCGCGTCGCTCAGCGAGGTGGACGGCGTGCTGGAGGCGCTGATCGAGCGCGGGCTCGTCGAGCGGCTCGAGCGCCGGCCCGGCCAGAAGGAGGTCCGCTACCGGCTCGTCGTCGCGGGCGCAGAGGAGCCGGTCGGCGAGGCAGCGGCGCCGGACGACGATCGCGTCACAGCGCTGGAGGCGCGCGTCGAGGCGCTCGAGGCGGCGCTCGAGGAGCTGCGGCTACGCCTGGGGGATGCGGGACTCGAGAGCGGCGGCGAGCGCGTCCCGGACCGGGTCGAGCTCCACGCGGTCGAGGACGTCCTGGAAGAACCCGCGGACGATCAGCCGCTCGGCCTCTGAGCGCGAGAGCCCGCGCGTCATCAGGTAGAAGAGCTGCTCGCGGTCGACCTGGCCGAGCGTCGCGCCGTGCGTGCAGCGGACGTCGTTGGCCATGATCTCGAGCCCGGGGATCGAGTCGGCGTGCGCGGTCTTCGAGAGCAGGAGGTTGCGGTTCTCCTGGTACGCGTTCGTCTTCTGAGCGCCCTCCTCGACCCGGATCATCCCGCGCCAGACCGTGCGCGCGGTGTCGCGGAGCGCGCCCTTGAACGCGAAGTCGGAGGTCGTGGAGGGCGCGATGTGCTCCTGGAAGGTGTCGTAGTCCAAGTGCTGCGTGCCGTCCGCGAAGTACGCGCCCGTCACCCGCGAGGTCGCGCCTTCGCCCGCGAGGTCGTTCTGGATCCGCACCTTGCCCTTCGCGGAGCCGAAGCCGCCGGCGACCCAGTCGAGCTCCGCGTCTCGCTCGACCCGCGCGTGGTGCGACGCGAAGTGCCACGTGGCGCGCGAGTAGTTCTGCACCGACACGTACTCGACCTTGGCGCCGTCCTTGACCACGATCTCCACCGCCGCGTTCGAGTACCCGGCGAGCTCGGGAGACGCCGACGCGTACTCCTCGACGAGCGAGAAGCGGCTGCCCGGCTCGGCCACGATCAGCAGCCGCCAGAAGACCGCGCCGCCGTCGACCGCGTTCGCGATGCGCACGTACAGCGGCTGCTCGAGCTCCACCCCTGCGGGCACGTGGACGAGCAGCCCGTGCTCCCACATGGCCGCGTTGTGCGCCGCGAACTTCTCGTCGAGCCCGACGAGCGAGTACAGGAGCTCGTGGTCCTCGGGCAACAGCTCGAAGCGGACGCCGTCCGGCGCGCGTTCGATCTCGATCCCGGCCTCGCCGACGCGGGCGACCCCGGACGCCTCGACGTCCACGATCGAGGGCGGCGCTGCGATCTCCGAAGCTCCGTTCACCGTCCACGCGTCCGGATCGAAGCCGGAGAGGTCGGTGAAGCGCCAGTGCTCGTCCTTCGTCGTCGGGAGCGGGAGCGCGCGGTAGCGCTCGAGCAGCTCCGCCCTGGCGGTCACGGCATCCTCCCGTCCGGATATGCCGCGTAGCGGCGGTGGAGGAGGATGCGGTTGCCGGCGGGGTCGCTGACACCGGCGCCCTTGCAGACGCCCGAGTCCCACAGCTCGCCGACCTCGAGGCCGGCGGCCTCGAGCGTCGCCTTCGCGGCCGCGACGTCGGCAACACGCAGCGCGATCGTGGAGGGCGGGAGCGCCTCGAACTCGTACTCGTGCGTGTGCGGCGTCATCACCGCGAGCGTCACGTTGCCGGCCTCGTACTCGACCCAGTCGTCGCCGGGCGAGCTCGGGCTCCGGCGGAGGCCGAGGAGCTCTCCGTAGAAGCGGTCGGCCTCGTCCATGTCGGTCACAGGGACGCGCACGTAGTCGACGCGCTCGACCTCGATCACGGGGCGTACCTGCGGTGGAGCATGAGCACGTTCCCGTCCGGGTCGGCGAAGTGCGCCATGTGGCAGGCGCCGGTGTCGAACGTCTCGCCGTGGAACTCGACGCCCTTGCCTTCGAGCTCCCTCCGCGCCGCCTCGACGTCCGGCACGCGGAGCGCGATCGGCGCCGTGTGCGGGCCGCGGAACTCCTGGCCGATGTTCGCCGGGTCGAGGAGGTAGAGGAAGGCGTTCTCGCCGAGCCGGAACTCGGGCCACTGTCCCTCGCCGGTCTGCTCGAGCCTGAGCACGTCGCGGTAGAAGGCCGTGGAGCGCTCGAGATCCGTGACCGGCACCGAGACGAAGTCGGTGCGCTCGACGATCAACCCACACCTCGCAGTCCGCTCGCGGACTGCGAGCTAGCCAACAGAGCCTTCCATCTGCAGCTGGATGAGGCGGTTCATCTCGACCGCGTACTCGAGCGGGAGCTCTTTCGTGATCGGCTCGACGAACCCGGAGACGATCATCGCGCTCGCCTCGGCCTCCGAGAGCCCGCGCGACATGAGGTAGAAGAGCTGCTCCTCGCCGATCTTGGAGACGGTCGCCTCGTGGCCGAGGTCGACGTCGTTCTCGTCCACCTGGATGTACGGGTACGTGTCGGAGCGCGACTCGTCGTCGAGGATGAGCGCGTCGCAGACGACCTTCGACTTCGAGCCGACCGCGCCCTTCGCCACCTCGAGCAGCCCGCGGTAGCCGGCGCGGCCGCCGTCCTTGGAGATCGACTTCGAGGTGATGACCGAGGTCGTGCGCGGCGCGACGTGGACGACCTTGCCGCCCGCGTCCTGGTGCTGGCCCTTGCCGCCGAACGCGATCGACAGCACCTCGCCGTGCGCGCCCTCGCCCATCAGCCAGATCGCTGGGTACTTCATCGTCACCTTGGAGCCGAGGTTCCCGTCGACCCACTCCATCGTGGCGTTCTCGTAGGCGACGGCCCGCTTCGTGACGAGGTTGTACACGTTGTTCGACCAGTTCTGGATCGTCGTGTACCGGTGCCGGCCGCCCTTCTTGACGATGATCTCGACGACCGCCGAATGCAGCGAGTCGGACGAGTAGATCGGCGCGGTGCAGTTGTGCGAGACGACGCCCTCGCAGACGTAGCTCTCGTCCTCCTCGACGCTGAGGTTGTAGACAGTGCAGTTCGCCTGAACCTTCTCGATCGACCGGATCGGCATCCAGAGGTAGCCGTCGGCGAGCACGACGTCCGCCTTTCTCGGCCCCGGCGCGACCGACCAGTAGTCCAGCACGAGCTTCTCGAAGAGCGGATTGTCGGCCTCGCAGATCGCAAGCTGCCACATCGGTCGGCGCGGCGCCGGGCGATCGGTACGGCTCAACGACGCTCGGATGCCGAGCGACAACAGCAGCTCACGCAAGCGTTGGGCGACCTCGCGGTTGGTCTGGTTGATCCGATGGAGGTTGAGCACGGAGTCGTAGCTGCCCTCGCCGTCGTAGAGACCGCGGACGAATGCGGCACGCTCCGTGGCGCCGAGCCCGAACAGCCAGTCGGGCACGCGCAGCTCGTCCGTCGTGCGACCGAACGTCTGCTCGAAGAAACGCGCGGCCCGGACGGACGAGTAGCGGAGCGACCGACCCGCGCGACCGTCGTAGGAGTGCAGCCACGGCTCCAGACCGAACGACTCGTCGAGCACGTCCGTCACCAGGTCGCGGAGGTGCTGCTCGTGCGTCGCGCTGTCGAAGGACAGGTATGAGGTGTTCGCGCTGACCGAGCCCTCCGCGACGTAGAGACCCATGACCCGGCACATCCCCGGTGTGAGAGCGACCTCGACTCGCTCCGCGACTGCGGTGCGCGCCCCGCTTCCCACGAGGACGTCGTCGCCCCAGTGGCTCGGTGCCTCTCCCTCGAGATCGATCGACGCGGGAACGGCGAGGTAGTCGCCCATGCGCAGCTCCCACGCCTCCTTCCACTCCGGCTCGAAGGTCGTGTTGTGGTCGCGCGCCCGCTTGCGGGTCGCTACGAGGAAGGGGTGCCGCGGGGTCACCGCGAGTGAGCGGTAGCTCTCACCGGCGAAGGCGATCCGGAAGATCGGCCCCTCGAAACGGCGCGACATTGTGTCGCGCACGCGCCGGAACCGACCCTCGTGGGTGAGCACCTCGTCTCCGACCGCGACCTCCTCGATCGGCTTCTCGCCGTCTCGGACGCGCACCGTCGAGCCGGCGCAGAAACAGCCCTCGACGTAGTGCACGTACGCGTCCTCGTCGACGATGATCAGCGTGCGCTCGAACTGACCCATGTTCTCCGCGTTGATACGGAAGTAGGCCTGGAGCGGCATCTCCACGCGGACGCCCGGCGGCACGTAGATGAACGAGCCGCCCGACCACACCGCGGAGTTCAGCGCCGCGAACTTGTTGTCGTTCTGCGGGATGATCGTGCCCATGTGCTGCTTGACGAGGTCCTCGTGCTCGCGGAGGGCCGAGTCCATGTCGAGGAAGATCACGCCCTTCGCCTCGAGGTCGGCCTGGAGCTTGTGGTAGACGACCTCGGACTCGTACTGGGCGCCCACGCCCGCGAGGTACTTCTTCTCGGCCTCCGGGATCCCGAGCTTGTCCCACGTGTCCTTGATCTCGGACGGGAGCTCCTCCCAGGACGAGGCCTGCTTCTCGGTCGGCTTGATGTAGTAGTAGATGTTGTCGAAGTCGATCCCGGAGAGGTCGGCGCCCCAGCTCGGCATCGGCCGCGCGAGGAAGTAGTCGAGCGACTTGTGCCGGAACTGCCGCATCCAGTCCGGCTCCGACTTGTGGTCGGAGATCGCGTCGATGAGCTCGTGGCTAAGGCCGCGCGACGACTTGAAGAAGTAGTCCTGCTCGGAGTCGGCCCAGCCGTACTCGTAGTCGGAGCGGATCCCGCGGACGACCTCGGTCTCGTGCGTGCTCACGCGTCACCTCCGACGGTCGCGGGCGTGAATGCCTCGTACCCTTCCGCCTCGAGCCTGTGCGCGAGCTCGGGACCCCCCTCGGCCACGATACGGCCGTCCACGAACACGTGCACGAAGTCGGGCGTCACGTAGTTCAGAATGCGCTGGTAGTGCGTGATCACGAGCGCTCCGGTCTCCGGGCCGACGAGCGCGTTGACGCCGTTCGCGACGATCCTGAGAGCGTCGATGTCGAGGCCGGAGTCGGTCTCGTCGAGGACCGCGATGCGCGGCTTCAGCAGCGCCATCTGGAGGATCTCGACGCGCTTCTTCTCGCCGCCCGAGAACCCGTCGTTCAGATACCGGGACGCGAGCTCCCGCGGAACCTTCAGGTCTTCCATGGCCGCGAGCAGCGCGGTGCGGAACTCCGGGATCGGGATCGGGTCGTCCTCGCCCGCCCTCGCCTTGCGGATCGCGTTGATCGCGCTCCGCAGGAAGCTCGTCACGGTGACGCCTGGGATGGCGTGCGGGTACTGGAAGGCGAGGAAGAGCCCGCGTTGCGCGCGCTCGTCGGCGCCGAGCTCCGTGACGTCCTCGCCGTCGAGCAGGATCTGCCCCTCGGTGATCTCGTAGGCCGGATGGCCCATGAGCGCGTACGCGAGCGTCGACTTGCCGGAGCCGTTCGGGCCCATGATCGCGTGCTTCTCGTTCAGGTCCACGGCGAGGTCGACGCCCTTGACGATCTCGGGGCCGTCCTCCAGCGCGACGTGCAGGTTCTTGATCTCGAGCAGTGCCATGTGCGTAAGAGCGCCTTTCGACGGGTGCATGCGGACGCCGAGCGCCCGCCTCGGGAGATGGTAGCCGAGGGGTCGCCGCCGGAGCCCGGTGGTACCCTGCGCACGTGGCCTTCCTCGGCCCCATCGGGACGCCTGAGCTGATCATCATCATGATCGTCCTGCTCCTGCTGTTCGGCGCGAAGCGCCTGCCGGAGATGGGGCGCTCGATCGGGCGCGGGATGCGGGAGTTCAAGGAGGCCGTGTCCGGCGAGGACAAGCAGTCCGCGACGCCGCCGGCCGAGCTCGAGGCGCCCGGCTCGGACGACGAGCTGGAGGCCGAGGACGCCGAGCAGCACGAGTCCGTCCGCTAGCCGGAGGTCAATGCCCAGGTTGCTCCCGCGCCGCCTCCAGCACGGTGAGGAGGCAACTCTCGTCGAGCACCTCGACGAGCTCCGCTCCCGCCTGATCGTCGGGCTCCTCGCGATCGTCCCGGCGTTCGCGCTGACGTTCGCGTTCCACGAGCGGATCATGGCGTGGCTCACGGGGCCGCTCCCCGACGACAAGCGGCTCGTCACGCTCGGGGTCACGGAGCCGTTCACGACCTCGGTGAAGGTGAGCCTCATCGCCGCGCTCGCGATCGCGCTCCCCGTGCTGCTGTGGCAGGTGTGGGCGTTCCTCGCCCCTGCGGTGGAGAGGCGCAACGAGCGGATCGTGCTCGGGCTCGTCGTCTCGGGGACCGCGCTCTTCGTGTGCGGCGTCGCCTTCATGTACTACGTCGTCCTCCCGCAGGCACTCGGCTTCCTCACGTCGTACGACGCCGAGCTGTACGACATCCAGATCCGGGCGAGCTACTACTACACCTTCGTCGCGCTGCTGCTCCTCGGCGGCGGGCTCGCCTTCCTGCTGCCCATCGTCGTGCTCGGGCTCGTCCGGCTCCGGATCGTCAGCTCCGACCTGCTCCGGCGAAACCGCCGGATCGCGTTCGTCCTGCTGCTGGTCTTCGCCGCGCTGCTCCCGACGGTCGACCCGGTGTCGCTCGCCTTCGAGGTGGTGCCGCTGGTGCTCCTCTTCGAGCTCTCGATCTGGATCGCCGTCCTCATGGAGCGGCGCTGGCGGAGCGCCTGGGAGGACGACGACCTGCTCGAGGCCTCGCCGCCGTGAGGGTCGTCTCGGCCGACTGGGTCGTGCCCGTCGACGGCGAGCCGATCCGCGACGGCGCGGTCGCGATCGAGGACGGGGTGATTGCCGCAGTCGGGACGCAGGACGAGCTCGGGCGCGACGAGCACCACCCGGACGCGGTGCTGCTCCCCGGCTTCGTGAACGCCCACTCGCACCTCGAGTACGCGTCGTACGCCGGCTTCGGCGACGGGCTCTCCTTCGGGCCCTGGATCGCGCTTCACGTCGAGCGCAAGGCGAAGATCGACCTCGAGGCGATGGAGGCGATCGCGCGTCTCGGCGCGCTCGCGTGCCTCCGCTCGGGCATCACCACGATCGGCGACTGCTCGTTCGCGGGCGCTGCGGCGACCGCCTGCGCCGACCTCGGGCTGAGCGCGGTGGTCTACCTCGAGGTCTTCGGCGCGGACGCGGACGGGCCCTTCGCACTCGAGCGGTTCGAGCACATGCGCGACCGCGTTGCCGATGGGCTCTCGGACGACGTGCGTCTGGGGGTGTCGCCGCACGCGCCGTACACGTGCTCGCTCGAGCTGTACCGCGCGTGCGCCGACCTCGGGCTGCCGATCGCGACGCACCTCGCGGAGAGCGAGGACGAGACGGAGTACCTCCGCAGCGGCACGGGCGGCTGGGAGGCGTTTTCGTCCCTCCTCGTCGAGCCGATCGGCACCACGGGCATCCGGGCGCTCGCCGAGCGCGGGCTGCTCGGGCCGAACGTGCTCGCGGCGCACTGCGTCCGAGCCGATACCGAGGAGATCGACCTTCTCGCCGCCCACGACGTCGCCGTCGCGCACTGCCCGCGCTCGAATGCCTACCTCGGTTGCGGGATCGCGCCGCTGCGCGAGCTGCGCGAGGCGGGCGTCCGCGTCTGCATCGCGACCGACAGCCCCGCCTCGACGCCGTCCTTCGACATGTTCGACGAGCTGCGCGCGGCCGTCGCCGGCGCACGGGCGCGCGAGCGGCGCTCGGACGCGCTCTCCGCCGTGGACGCACTCGAGCTCGCCACCCTCGGCGGCGCCCGCGCCCTCGGCCTCGACCACGACCGCGGCTCGCTCACACCCGGGAAGCGCGCCGACCTGACCGTCCTCTCGCTGGCCGGGACGCCGTGGCTCCCGTGGGAAGATCCCGTTACGGCCGCGGTTCTCGGCGGCGCTCCCGAGCGAGTCGTCGCTACTCTCGTGTCCGGCCGGACCCGCTACGAGGAAGGAGGGAAGACATGGCTCGAGCTGATCGACGCAGCGCGCAGCGCGCGCGAGCGACTGCTGCTGCCCGCCGCCAGGACGTCGTGATCGAGGACACCATGTTCTTCCCGCGTCTGCGGCGACAGGCGAAGTGGGTCTTCCTCTTCCTCGCCATCGTCTTCGCCCTCGGCTTCGTCGGCTTCGGCGTCGGCGCCGGCGGCATCGGCCTCGGGAACGTCTTCGAGGGCGGCGGAAGCTCGGGCGTGCCCTCCGTGTCGTCCGCGCAGAAGCGCGTCTCCGAGAACCCGCGCGATCCTGAGGCGTTCCGCGACCTCGCGACGGCGCACCAAGCAGCCGGCAACACGCGCGAGGCGATCGAGGCGCTCGAGAGCCTCACCCAGCTGCGCCCGAAGGACGTGGCCGCGCTGCGCGAGCTCGCGGGCCTCTACCTGACCCAGGCGGACGATGCGCAGCGGCGCGCGAACATCGCGAACGCGCGGGCGGCCTACACCGCCCCGGGAGCGTCGGTGGCGGGCACGATCCTGCTCGACGGCCGTCCGCTCGATCCCGACCCGATCTCGAGCGCGGTGAGCCAAAGGCTCTCGGCGGCGATCTCGAGCGCGCTCGGCGAAGCGCAGCAGGCGTCGGCGAGCGCCGTCGCGACGTACAAGCGGATCGCCGCGGCGTCGCCGAACGACCCGACCGTCCAGCTCGAGCTCGCGCAGGCCGCGGAGGGCGCCGGCGACACGGAGACGGCGATCGCGGCGTACAAGGAGTTCCTCCGGATCGCGCCGGACGACCCGACCGCACCCGAGGTGCGGCGCCTGCTGAAGCAGCTGCAAGGCTCGTCCACGGGATAGACTCGCCCGCGGTGAGGGTGAGGGTCGCCTCTTTCGCTGCCGTCGCGTGCGCGACCGTCGTGACGGTCGTGTCCGCAGGCTGCGGGTCCGGCGGGTTCACGAGCGAGGGGAGCCAGGGGGCCGGGAAGCAGCTCTTCGTCCAGGCCTGCGGCGGCTGCCACGTCCTCGCCGACGCCGGCACCGCGGGCACGATCGGGCCGAACCTCGACGACGCCTTCGCGCAGGCGCGCGCCGACGGGATGACGTCCGCGACCTTCGCGCAGGTCGTCGCGGGCCAGATCCGCTACCCCATCGCCCAGACGTCGACCGGCGAGCCGGGCATGCCGGACGCGGACACGACCCTCCCGCGCTGCGAGGACGTCGAGGGCGACGCCTTCTGCGTCGAGGACCAGGATCGGGCGATCAGCGACATCGCCGTGTACGTCGGGGCGGTCGCCGGCACCGGGGTGACCGCGGAGCGGCCCACCGACGGGAAGACGATCTTCACCACGAGCTGCGGCTCGTGCCACGTGCTCGCGGACGCGGGCACGGCGGGCACGGTCGGGCCGAACCTCGACCAGTCGCGGCCCTCGAAGGAGCTGGCCGTCGACCGTGTGACGAACGGCAGAGGCGCGATGCCGGCGTTCAAGGGCTCGCTCGACCCGGCACAGATCGAGGCCGTGGCCGAGTACGTCGCGACGGCCGCCGGGCGCTAGCACGCAGCCGAGCGCGGGCGACGCAACCGCGCCCCTACGAGCCCTCGCTGACCGGGCGCTCCAGGTCGACGACCACGTGCTGCACCGGCGCGTCGTAGCGCTGGCGCAGCGCCTCGACGACCCCGCGCTCGAGCCAGTTCGAACGGCCCTCGGGGTGGGTCGAGACGACGAGCTCGTCCGGGTGGAACTGGCGCACGGCATCCTCGACTGCGACGAGCGGGTCGACGTCCCCGACCTCGCCGCTCGCCTCGATCCCGACCGAGGCGAGATGGGCGACGGTCGCGTCGAGACGTTCCTGGGCGGCGGCGCGCGCCGGGTCCTCGTCGGAGGTCCAGGTCCGCAGCCGTGAGTTGAGCGCCGGGCAGACGACGTGGAAGCGCGTCTTGCCTGCGAGCGCCAGCTCGCCGATCGTGCGCATGAGCTCGTCGCCGCCGACGGTCTCGTTCGCCACGACGAGCACGCGCCGCTCGTCGGGCGCGCCGACGTGCTCGATCCGCTCGGGGGGCGGAGCCGGGCCGCGCTGGCGGAAGTAGACCCAGACGGCGCCCCCCGTCAGCGCGACGAAGACCAGCAGCCCGAGCCACGGGTCGATCCACGAGGCACCGACGATGAGCGCGAACGCGCCGATGGTGAGGAGGAGGAAGCGGAAGGCCGCGGCTTCGCTGCGGAAGGGGCTCTCCACGACTCCGTCCTCAGATGAGGTAGACCGCGGAGTAGACGACGATCCACATCACGTCGACGAAGTGCCAGTAGATCCCCGGCAGCTCGACGCCGTGGTGGTGCTCGGGCGAGTAGTGGCCACGGAACCCGCGCACGATGACGATCCCGAGCAGCGTGAGCCCGACCGCGACGTGCGCCCCGTGCAGGCCGGTGAGCCCGAAGAAGACCGACGCGAACGCGCCGTCGCCCGTGTTGAAGCCGACGTTCAGGTACTCGACGACCTGCGTGAGGAGGAACGCGAACCCCATCACGAACGTCAGGATCATCCCCGCGAGGAACGCCGTCCGCTGCCCGCGCTTGATGGACTGCAGCGCCCAGTGCATCGTGAAGCTCGAAGTCACGAGGATCGCCGTGTTCACGCCGGCGACGAAGACGGGGAAGTGGTACGGCTCGGGCGGCCACTCGGTCGGCGCACCCGGGTTCACGACGCGCACGAAGAAGTACGCGGTGAAGAACGAGCCGAAGAGCATCGCCTCCGAGGCGATGAACAGGAACATCCCGAGCACGCGCGCGTCGACGCGTGAGCTCTGGTGCGCGGCGGGAGGGCCGTGGTGCTCGTGGTGGGCAGCCTCGGCGTGCGCGCTCACGAGGACACCTCGGCGGGCTCGGTCTCGGAGACGACGTGCTCGACCGGGATGCCGCTCTTCGAGCGCAGCCGCCCGACGAGGTCCTGCCGGAGCCAGCCGGAGCGTTCGCCGGGGAACGTGGAGACGATGATCTCGTCCGTCCGCTCGTCCTCCACCGCCTGCATCGCCGCCGTGAACGGGTCCGGGTGCGCGACCTGCCCGTGGATGTCGATGCCCTCCGCGCGCAGCGTCGAGAGCGCGGCCCGGAGCCGGCGCTCGGCGTCGGGATGCTCCGCACGCGTCGGGTCGCTCTGCGGGCACACGATGAGGAAGCTGGCGCTGCCCTCGCGCGCCCGTGCCCGGATCCGGTCGAGCAGCGACTCGCCGAGCACGGTCTCGTTCGCGACGACGAGGACGTTCGCCGCCGTGCGCGCGGCCGTGTCCACGACGACGTGCTCGACGGGACGCTCGCCGGCCGCGCGCCGTATCTCCTCCACGAGGTTCTTGCGCAGCCAGCCGGACTTCGTCTCGGGATGCGTCGAGACGATGATCTCGTCGATGTCCTCGGAGGCGAGGACGTCCTTGACCGCGGTGAGCGGGTCGTCGTCGAAGACGCCGCCGTGCGCCGGGACGCCGGCCTCTCGGAGCGCCGCGAGCGTGCGCTCGAGGCGGCGTCCGGCGGCTGAGCGCCGCGAGTCCCGGTAGACGACGTAGCCCTCGCGCGGCTGGGTCACGGGAGCGACCACGACGACGCGGATCGGGCCGGCGTCCGCGCGCCGCTTCACGGCGGAGACGAGCTCGCTTCCCACGAGCGTCTCGTTCGCGACGACCAGGACCGACGTCTGCCCGCTCATGCGTGCACCTCCTCCTGCTCGGCCACGTGCTCCTTCGCCGGGCTCATGACCGCGTGCCGCGCGCCCGGGACGCCGTACTCGTACGGCCCGCCCACGACCTGCGGGATCTCGTCGAAGTTGAAGATCGGCGGCGGCGAGGAGACCTGCCACTCGAGCGTGTGCGCACGCCACGGGTTCGACTCCGCGACCGGGCCCCGCGTCCAGCTCGTGACGATGTTGTAGACGAAGATCACGAACGAGGCGCCGAGGACGAACGACGCGATCGAGATGAAGAAGTTCAGCTGGCCGAACGCCTCCGCGTAGTCGAAGACGCGCCGCGGCATCCCGCGCAGCCCCACGTAGTGCATCGGGAAGAAGGTCGCGTTGAAGCTGACGAAGGTCAGCCAGAAGTGGAGCTTCCCGAGCCGCTCGTCGTACATGCGGCCGGTCATCTTCGGGAACCAGTAGTAGACGCCCGCGAAGATCGTGAACACGGAGCCGCCGAAGAGCACGTAGTGGATGTGCGCGACGATGAAGTACGTGTCCGAGGCATGGATGTCGATCGGGACCGAGCCGAGGTAGATCCCCGAGAGCCCGCCGATCACGAACATGGTCACGAACCCGAGCGCGAACAGCATCGGCGTGTTCAGCCGGATACGCCCTCGCCATAAGGTCGCCGTCCAGGAGAAGACCTTGATCCCCGTCGGGACCGCGATCAGGAGCGTCGTGATCATCATCGGCACGCGCAGCCAGTCGGCCATCCCGGCCACGAACATGTGGTGCGCCCACACCGAGAACCCGAGCACGAGGATCCCGATCAGCGAGAGGGCCATCAGCCGGTAGCCGAAGATCGGCTTCCGGGCCATGGTCGAGATGACCTCGGAGACGATCCCGAACCCGGGCAGCATCATGATGTAGACGGCCGGGTGGGAGTAGAACCAGAAGATGTGCTGGTACCCCAGCACGTACCCGCCTCCTTCGGGTGTGAAGAAGTCGGTGTGCATGATCCGGTCGAACATCACGAAGAACTGCGAGCCGGCGATGAACGGGGTCGCGATGACGACCAGCAGCGACGTCGTGAAGTTCGCCCACACGAGCAGCGGCATGCGCCAGAAGGTCATCCCCGGCGCGCGCATGGTGATGATCGTGACCAGGAAGTTGAGCGCGGTCATGATCGACGACGCCCCGGCCCACTGAACGCCCATGTTGAAGAACGTCTGCCCCATCGGCTGGCCCTCGGAGAGCGGCGCGTAGGCCGTCCAGCCGGAGGCGAACGCGCCGCCGGGCACGAGGAAGCTCGCGAGGAACATGAGCCCGGCGATCGGGAGCAGCCAGAACGAGAGCGCGTTCAGCCGCGGGAACGCCATGTCCGGGGCGCCGAGCATCAGCGGGACGGCGAAGTTCGCGAGGCCCGCGAACGCCGGGATGATGAAGAGGAAGATCATCAGCGTCGCGTGCACCGACACGAGGCCGTTGAAGGTCTGCGAGTCGACGAACTGGAGGCCGGGCTGGGCGAGCTCCGCGCGGAAGAGCATCGCCATGAGCCCGCCGATCGTGAAGAAGAAGAACGTCGTGACCAGGTACTGGATCCCGATCACCTTGTGGTCGGTGTTGACCTTGAAGTAGTCCCGCCAGGTGCGCGCGCCGTGGCCCGAGTGGTCCTCCGGGCGGGTCGGCCGGCCGGAGACGTAGTGCAGCCAGTAGTCGAACGACCCGATCCCGGCGAGGAACCCGATCGGCGCGGCCGTCATCGCCCCGACGACGAGCACGATGTGCGTGTCCCAGTACGGCGACCAGCCCCACCAGGCGCGCAGCGCGACGACGAGCAGGGCGCCGAGCCCGACGACGCGCAGCGCCATCCACGCCCCGCGGACGAGGCCGGGGCCGAAGGCCATCGTCCACGCGCGGCCGCGCGGGGGTTCGAAGTGCTCCGGGTAGCCCTCCGCTGCGTGCCCGCCGTGCTGGTCGTGCGTCGCGGTCACGCCTGCCGCTCCTCGATCCAGGCCTCGAACTCCGCGGGGCGGACGACCCGCGCCTTCGCGCGCATCGTCGCGTGCCCGAGCCCGCACAGCTCGGCGCAGACGACCGCGAACTCGCCGAGGCGGGTCGGCGTCACGAGGATCTCCGTCGTGATCCCGGGGACGGCGTCCATCTTCTGGCCGAAGTTCGGGACCCAGAACGAGTGGATCACGTCGACGGCGCGCATCGTGAACCGCACCTCGCGACCGAGCGGGAGCACGAGCTCGCCCGACGCGACGTCGTCGAAGTCCGAGTACGTGAACTTCCAGGCGAACTGCTGACCGAGCGCCTCGACCTCCAGGGGCCGGTCGCCGGCGCGGCCGTTCTGCGCGAGCACGACCGCGCTGAAGACCCCGATCGCGATGACGAGCACGGCCGGAACCGCCGTCCAAAGGATCTCGAGGCCGGTGTGGCCGTGGATCGGCGGCCCGTCGGCGTCGTCGTCGTCGGGGACGCGCCACTTCCAGACCGAGTAGACGACGACGGCCGTGACGAGGGAGAAGATCCCGATCGAGATGATCGTCGCGAACCAGTAGAGATCCTGGATGCGGTCGAACTCCTCCGACGCCGACGTCGGCAGCCACTTGAAGAGAACCGCGACGAGCGTGAGCACCACGCCGATCCCCACCCCGATCGCGACGAGCTGGACGATGCCCTTGCGCACCGCCGCGAGGTTACTCCAACGGCGAGCTATCGTGCTCCGACATCCGCCACGTCTCCTCGACCCGCTCGTGACCCGCCTTCTCCGCATCGCCGTACCCGCCGCCGCGCTGCTCGCGATCGCCGTCGGCCTGCTCGCGACCGGCACCCACAGCGTCGGCGCAGCGTCTCCTGCGCAGGCACGTGGGCCGCTCGGGAGCGGCAAGCCGGTCGTCTTCGCATTCGGCGGCGACGTCCACTTCGAGGGCGTGCTCCGGCAGAAGCTCGCGGCGTCGCCGCGGACGGTGCTCGCGCCGATCGCGCCGGTGCTCGAGCGGGCGGATCTCGCGGTCGTGAACCTCGAGACCGCGGTGACGAGCCGTGGGGCCGCGGCCTCGAAGGAGTACGTCTTCCGCGCCCCGCCGAGCGCATTCGCGGCGCTTCGCGGCGGAGGCGCCGACGTCGCGTCGCTCGCGAACAACCACGGCATGGACTACGGCACGCAGGGCCTGCGCGACTCGCTCGCGGCGGCGAAGCGGTACCGGTTCCCGATCGTCGGCGCGGGATTGGACGCGAAGCAGGCGTACGCGCCGTACCGGAAGGTGGTCAACGGCCAGCGGATCGCGGTGATCGGCGCGACGCAGGTGCTCGACGACCACCTCATCTCGTCGTGGACGGCGGGGCCGGGGAAGCCGGGCCTCGCCTCGGCGAAGGACGTGTCGCGCCTGGTGCAGGAGGTGCGCCGCGCGCGCACGACCTCCGACACCGTCGTCGTCTTCCTCCACTGGGGGGTCGAGGGCGAAGGGTGCCCGTCCAGCCGGCAGAAGAGCCTCGCGAGCGCGCTCGTCACGGCCGGCGCCGACATCGTCGTCGGCGGGCACGCGCACCGGCAACAGGGCGCCGGGCGGATGAAGGGCGCGCTCGTCGGCTACGGCCTCGGGAACTTCGTCTGGTACGGGACGAGCGAGCTCTCGACGACCACCGGTGTGCTGCTCGTGCAGGCGACCGGGCGACGGATCGACTCCTACAGCTGGGTGCCGGCGCGGATCTCGGGCGGCGTGCCGAGGCCGGTGACGGGCTCGGCGAGAGGGAGCGCGCTCGCAGCATGGCGCGCCCTCCGCGGCTGCACCGGCCTTCGCCCCTGAGGGCGGCGCTATCCTTGCTCGTCCCGGGCCGTTAGCTCAGCTGGTAGAGCAGGGGACTCTTAATCCCAAGGTCGAAGGTTCGAATCCTTCACGGCCCACTCGCGCAGCGAGTTGTCCGGCCAAGCCGGACCAGTGGGAACGGGTCTGGGGAAACCGGGAGGTGTCCCCAGCAACTGAGATGCGCCTCCGATGCAGTGCGCGCTGCTACCGAACCGGCATCGAGCGGGCGTCCGCCTGGCGGCCGGCGATGCCGAACAGACCGAGCGCGAGACCGAGCGCGGCCCCGGCCGCGACCAGCGCAGCGGTGACTCCGAGCGTCGGGTAGACGACAGCGAACTGCTGGAGCAGGATCACGATCCCGAGTCCAAACAGGGCGCCGAGCAGCCCGCCAAAGACCGGGGAGACGCGAGACTGCCCGACCCGCGCGGCCAGCGCGAGCGCGCCGAGGGACCCGATGAGCGCGAGCGCGAGCCCGGCGAGGCCGACCGGCGTGGCCA
>SIRU01000045.1 GCA_004366385.1 Actinomycetota bacterium | reverse complement strand
GAGCTTCGCCGACGGTGACTCGCTGATCGAGAACACGACTTTCTCCGGGAACAAGGCCCAGGTCGCCGGCGGCGGCCTCTTCCACGACGCCGACGGCGAGCTGCGCCTGCACCACATCACCGTGTGGCGGAACTCGGCGCCGATGGGCGGCGGCATCGGCGTCATGGAATCCGACTTCGTGCCCTCGATCCCGCCGAAGACGAACGCGGCCGTGGTCATCAAGAACTCGATCGTGGGCGGCAGCGTCAAGGGCGGGAACTGCGACTGGTACATCCGCTCCGAGGGCGGCAACGTCGAGACCGGGGAGAAGCACACCTGCTTCCTCGCCGTGACCGAGGCGACGGCGCAGAGCCCGATCGAGCTGGGCGTCCGCGACCGCCGCGGCGACCCGCAGCTGTGGGCGATCGCCGACAACGGCGGCCTGACGATGACGCACGCGCTCCAGCCCGGCAGCCTCGCCATCGACTCGAGCGCCAAGCCGTGCGCCGTCGTCGACCAGCGCGGCGAGGCGCGCCCGCAGAACGGACGCTGCGACGCCGGCTCGTACGAGTACGTCGGCGCGGCGCCGGAGCCCGACACCGAGCCGCCCGAGACGATCTTCGACCCTGAGACCGACGGGCCGTACCAGGACGGCGTCGAGACGATGGCGTTCACCTTCCGCGGGACGGACGACCGGACGCCCGCGGACCAGCTGAACTTCGAGTGCCGGCTGCTCGAGGTCGAGCTCACCGAGCCGCCCGACATCGTCGCGCCGTGGGATCCCATCCCGGCGGAGCTCCGGTGGAACGGGTGCTCGAGCCCGTGGTCGGTCCCGCTCATGGAAGAGGGCATGTTCATCTTCGAGGTGCGCGCGGTCGACCACTTCGACAACATCGACCCCACTCCGATCAGCCATCTGCTGCCGCCCGTCGGGATGACCCCGCCGGACACGGTCATCATCGAGAATCCGCCGCCGCAGACGAACAGCCGCTCGGCGCTCTTCAGCTTCCGCGCCATCAGCGACTTCACGCCGGCGCAGTTCGCCGAGTACGAGTGCCGCCTGGACAGCCGCGACCCGGCCGCCTGGCTCGAGTGCTCGAACCCGGCGATGTACTCGAACCTCACCACCGGCCTGCACACCTTTGAGGTGCGCGCCTGGGCGGGTGAGGCCGCAGGGCCGGACCCGACTCCCGCGCGCTACACCTGGCGCGTCGGCCCCGACCCGAATGCCTCGGGCGACCCGCCGCTGACGTGCGACGAGGCGAACGTCACGCTCACCGCGAACGCGGACGGCTGGGTCGACCAGCTCAACCCGCTCCAGAACCACCTCTTCATGACCGAGCTCGAGGTGCGCTCGGCCGCGACCGCCCCCGGCACCGGGCCGATCGAGCACGAGAACGCCCGCGCCTTCTTCCGCTTCCCGTCCGTGAACGACGCGCCGACGACCTGCGCGCTCGAATCGGCGACGCTCCGGATCTACTCCGGCAGCCACACCGAAGGCCGCACGCTCCAGGCCGTCCCGGTCGGGCAGACCTGGAAGGAGAGCACCCTCACGTGGATGAGCCAGCCGCCGACGGTGAACGGGATCGTGCCCGCCACCGAGGACGCCGGCGCGGACTACCGCGAGTGGGACGTCACGGCGCACGTCGACGCCATCCGGGCGGGGACGCTCCCGAGCCACGGCTGGATGATCCGCGACGCGATCGAGAGCGACCTCGAAGGCGGCGGCGACCAGTCCTTCCACTCGCGCGAGACGGCGCAGGACCCGCCCGAGTTCACGCTCCCGGTGCTCGAGCTGCGCTACGCGGCGACGCCGAGCGGGCCGCCGCCCGCCCGTGACGAGACGCTCGTCGACCGGGACAACGTCCAGTGCGGCGAGATCATCATGGTGAGCACGCGGCTGACGGCCGACGTGACCGGCTGCCTCGGCGAGGGCATCGCCATCGGCGCGCCGAACGTCATCCTCGACCTGAACGGGCACACGATCTCGAGCGGGCTCGTGCTCGAGGCGGGCGAGGAAGACGGGCTCCCCAACGGCATCCGCACCAGCCAGTCGAACGTCGAGATCCGCGGCCCCGGCGTCGTCACCGGCTTCGGCAACGGCGTCCTCATCGGGCCCGGCACGACGCACAATCTCGTGCACGGGCTGACGCTCTACCGCAACGTGATCGCCGGCGTGCAGCTGTTCGACGCCGACAACGGGCGGATCGGGAACACGGTCCGCAACAACCGCATCGACTCGAACGGCGAGACCGGCATCCAGCTGACGTCCGGGACCGAGGGCGCCCTCGTCGAGGACAACTTCTTCGTCTCGAACGGGATGTCGATCCACCTGTACGCGTCGAGCCGGAACACGATCCAGGACAACGAGATCAGCGGGATCATCCTCGACCCGGCGCTCGACTCCGACGCCGGCATCGTGGTCGAGGTCGGGTCGCGCGACAACAGGCTGCTCCGCAACGACGTCAGCGACACCGGCGACGCCGGCATCAAGATCGAGACGGGGTCGCACGGAACGCACATCGAGGGCGGCGTCCTCGTGCGGAACGGCGACGCGGGCGTCATCGCGGACTCCTCGAACCGGGTCAAGATCATCGGCGTCAAGTCGTACCGGCAGTCGGACGGCGGCGTCGTGCTCGGCAACTCGAAGGACAGTGAGGTCCGCAACAGCTTCCTGATGTACAACCCGGCGGGCGTCTCGGCCTCGAACACCGACGGGCTGCTGGTGCAGGGCAACGACGTCTCGTTCTCGCTCCAGGCCGGCATCGAGCTCGGCAACGGGCTCGGGATGCGGGTTCTGAACAACACCGCGAACAGCACCGGCGGCTCCGGGATCTCGATGGAGGGCGTCGCGTTCGACTCGAGCGGCGTGGCCGTCGGCGGCGCGATCTTCGACGGCAACACCGCCAACGAGAACGCCGAGAGCGGCATCTCGATCACGGTCGCCAAGCACATCGTGCGGAACAACAACGCCCACAACAACGCGGGGTTCGGCATCGAGGCCGGCGAGCTCGAGCCCGCGAGCCCGCTCGTCGCCAACGTCGACGGCGGCGGGAACAGAGCCAGCAACAACCGCGAGATCGTCAACTGCATCGGCGTCGTCTGCATCGAGACCGACGACGTGCCGCTCACCGACCCGGACGTCACGCCGCCCGAGACCGAGATCACGGGCACGCCGCCGGCCATGTCGGGCAACGAGGATGCGACGTTCAGGTTCACCGGCGAGGACGCGCCGGGCGGGACGCCGGTGGAGGCGCTCGTCTTCGAGTGCCGGATCGACGCTCCGGAGGACCCGGAGATCCCGGAGGAGCCGCAGCTCGAGCTGCCCGACCCGGGTGACCCGGGTCCCGAGCCGCTCGAGGGCGAGGGCTGGTCCGACTGCGTGAGCCCGCACACGTTCCTCGGCCTGGAGCCCGGCGAGCACAAGTTCGAGGTGCGCGCGATCGACTGGGCGCGGAA
>ML178783.1:12104-26951 GCA_004366385.1 Actinomycetota bacterium | reverse complement strand
CCGCCGGCTGCCGCGAGCGGCTCGTGACCCTCGACGCGCGACGCGCCCGCCTGGTTCAGGAGGACGTTCGCAAGCGCGTGCGGGAGGTGGCTCGTGACCGCGACGAGGCGGTCGTGCGCGGCCGGGTCGAGCGCGACCGGCCGCGCGCCGAGCGACGTCACGAGACCATGGACCGCGCGGTATCGCTCCGGGTCGGTCGACGCGAGCGGCGTGAGGAACCACGTCGCGCCGTCGAAGAGATCCGCGGTCGCGCGCTCCGGGCCGCGCGTCTCCGCGCCGCAGATCGGGTGGCCGCCGACGAAGCGCAGGTCGCCTGCGGCAGCCGCGCACACGGACTCCTTCGTCGAGCCGACGTCGGTGACGGTGCACTCGGGCGGAGCCGCCTCGAGCACGCCGCGCACCGTGCTCGCGAGCCCGGCCACGGGCACGGCGACGACGGCGAGGGCGACGTCGGCGAGCGCCTCCTCGAGCGACCCCGCGGCGTCGACGGCGTCGCGCTCCGCCGCGACCTCGAGGGCGTGCGGGTCCTCGTCCCAGCCGGAGACCTCCTCGCCCGCGCGCCGCGCGGCGAGCCCGATCGAGGCGCCGATCAGCCCGGTGCCGACGACCGCGACTCGCACGGCGTCAGACCGACCGCATGAGCTCGGCCACGCGGAAGGCGAGGTCGAGCGACTGGCGCCCGTTCAGGCGCGGGTCGCAGAGCGTCTCGTAGCGGTGGTCGAGCTGCTCCTCGAGGACGGCCTCGGACCCGCCGAGGCACTCGGTCACGTCCTCGCCCGTGAACTCGATGTGCACGCCGCCGGGCCACGTGCCGACCTCTCGGTGCGCGGCGAAGAACCCGGCGAGCTCCTCCATGATCGCCTCGAAGTGCCGCGTCTTCGTGCCGCGCGGCGTACGCACGAGGTTCGCGTGCATCGGGTCGCAGGCCCAGACGACCGGGACCTCGCTCTCGCGAACGGCCCGGAGGAGCGGCGGGAGCGCATCGCGCACGTGCCCGGCGCCCATGCGCGCAATCAGCGTCAGCCGCCCGGGGACACGGGCGGGGTTCAGCCGCTCGGCCAGCTCGACGACCTCGTCGGCGGTCGCGGACGGCCCGATCTTGACGCCGACGGGGTTCCGCACGCCGGAGAAGAACTCCACGTGCGCGCCCTCCGGGTCGCGCGTCCGCTCCCCGATCCAGAGCAGGTGCGCCGAGCAGTCGTACCACTCGTCGGTGAGCGAGTCCTGGCGCGTGAGCGCCTCCTCGTAGTCGAGCAGCAGGCCCTCGTGGCTCGTCCACACCTCGACCTCGTGCAGCGTGCGCTCGCGCTCGAGGTCGATGCCGATCGCCTGCATGAAGCGGAGCGCACGGCCGATCTCGCCCGCGAGCGCCTCGTAGCGCTGGCCCGCCGGGGAGTCCGCGACGAACTCGCGGTTCCACGTGTGCACGAGCGTGAGGTCGGCGAAGCCACCCTTCGTGAACGCGCGCAGGAGGTTCAGCGTCGAGGCGGCCTGGTAGTAGCCCTGGATGAGCCGCTCGGGATCGGGGCGGCGCGCCTCGGGCGTGGGCTCGTCGGAGTGGACGACGTGGCCGCGAAACGACGGGAGCTCGACGCCGTCGACCAGCTCGGTGGGCGCGCTCCGTGGCTTCGCGAACTGGCCGGCTATGCGCCCGACCTTCACGACCGGGAGCGTGGCGCCGAACGTGAGTACGGCCGACATCTGGAGCAGCACCTTGAGCTTCTCGCGAATCGCCGGTGCGGAAACGTCACGGAACGACTCGACACAGTCGCCGGCCTGGAGGAGGAACGCGCGGCCCGCGCTCACCTCGCCGAGCGCGGCGAGGAGCGCGCGCGCCTCGCCCGCGAAGACGAGCGGCGGGAGCTTGTGGAGGCGATCACGCGCTGCGGCGAGCGCGGCGAGGTCGGGCCAGTCCGGCTGCTGGGCGGCGAGCAGCTCCCTCCACGAGGACGGCGTCCAGGCTGGCTCGGTGATGGCCATGGGCGGTGAGTGTAGAGACGCCCTTTCCTCCCGCGTGTTGACGCTGCGAGAAGCCGTCCCTAGCCTGTGCGCATGGCGGGCGATCGCGGCACCTTCCTCGGCTTCGGCTTTGCGGCGCGCCCGTTCGCGCGCTAGCCGGCGCTCTCCCGCCTCTGCCGGCTGGCCAGGATCCTCGGAAGGCGGAGCGCCGGTGATCCGCGTCGGCTACCCCGGCCGCGACGGGGCGCACAGCGCAGCCGCGTGCGACCGCCTGTTCCCGGAGGCCGAGCTCACGGCACTCCCGAGCTTCTCTGCCGTCGCCGAGGCGACCGCCGAGGGCCGGATCGCGTTCGGCGTCCTCCCGATCGAGAGCTCGCTCTCGGGGCCCGTGAACGAGACGCACGACCTGCTGTACGAGTCGCCGCTCGCGATCGTAGGCGAGACGGTGATCCCGATCCGGCACTGCCTCGTCGGGCCGGCGGAGATCTCGCTCGAGGAGGTGCGCGTGGTGCGCTCGCACCCCGCTGCGCTCGACCAGTGCCGGAAGCTGCTCGCGACGATGCCGTGGGCGACGGCGATCGCGGCGCCGACGACTGCGGACGCCGCGGCGCAGGTGGCGGAGCACGGAGATCCGTCGGAGGCCGCGATCGCGAGCGAGCGAGCGGCCTCGCTGTACGGTCTGACCGTGATCGCGGGCGACGTCGGCGACCATCCGGAGGCGTACACGCGCTTCGTCTCGGTGTCCACGTATACGCGCCTCGACCGCAACGGCGAGGTCTGGCGGACGGCGTTCTCGTTCGTCACCGACCACCAGCCGGGGGCGCTGCACCGCGCGATCGAGCCGTTCGCGCGGCTCGGGATCGACCTGGTGCAGCTCGTCTCGCGGCCGATCCCGCAGTCCCCGTGGCGGTACCGGTTCGACGCCGTGCTCGAGGGGCACCCGCTGGACGCCGTCGTCCGCGAAGCGCTCGGGGAGCTGCGTGCGCGGACGCGGCAGGTTCGCGTGTTCGGCTCGTACCCGGCGGTCGGGTCGTGACTCCCGACCCCGAGGTGCAGCGGCTGCGGGACGAGATCTCGCGCGTGGACGAGTCGATCCTGGCGGCCGTGAACACGCGGGTCGAGCTCGTGGCGCGGCTCAAGGCGCACAAGGAGTCGCTCGGCCTCCGGTTCGTCGACCCGGATCGCGAGCGGGAGATCCTCGACGGGTTGGCGGCGGCGAACGGCGGGCCGCTGACGGAGGACGGCGTGCGGGAGCTGTTCCGCGAGGTGCTCGCGCTGGTGAAGCGGGAGGTCGAGGCGCAGGAGCGCGACTCGGCCTGACTCGTCGCTGGTCGACGTGGGACGAAGCGCGAGGAAGCGCGACATCGAGGGCAGGAGCGCGACGCGGCGTGGCTCATCGCCCGGCGGGGGCGGGACGCGACTCAGCCTGTACTCGTCGCACTTCGAGTGCGCGACGTTCGTTGCGAGACGGGCGCGCGCACATCGTGACGAAGTCGGCACGAACTCCTGACCCACGCGCGAGCGGATCCTCGATACCGTGACCGAAGGGACACGGGAGTGCCCCTGGGGGTACGTGGAGGCATGTTCCGACGCGTCGCGAAGCGTCGAACGCCGACGCCGCGGCCTCTGCGCGCCGAGCGCCCGTGGCCTCTACGCGTCGAGCGCTGCGCGGAGCGAAGCCACGTACTCGCGCAACGCAGCCGGGCCGTTCTCGGCCGCAAGCAGCGCGCGCGAGCCGACGACGACGCCGTCCGTGAGCTCCGCAGCAGCGCGCGCCTGCTCCGGCGTCGAGATCCCGAAACCTGCGTACAGCGGCACACCGGGCGCAAGACGTCGCGCGCGCGCGGCGAGATCCGCCAGCGAGGACGACAGCTCGTCGCGCGCGCCCGTCGTACCCGTCAGCGTGACCAAGTAGAGCCAGCCGTCCGTCTCGTGCGCGGCGAGCGCGACCCGCGCGTCGGTCGAGGTCGGCGCAACGAGCTGGACGCGCCGGAGCTCCGGCCGCTCGCCCGCCGGCAGGTCGGCGACGATGAGGCTCGTCGCGCCCGCCTCGCGCGCGTCGGCGGCGAACCGCTCCCAGCCGTAGGCCTCGAGCAGCGACGCGTACGTCATCGGGATCAGCGGCGTGTCGCCGACGCGTGCACGCACCTCCGCGAGGCACTCGAGGCACGCGCGCGTGCGCATGCCGCGTGCCAGCGCCCGCTCGGCCGCGAGCCGGATCACCGGCCCGTCCGCGAGCGGGTCGGAGAACGGGAAGCCGAGCTCGACCACGTCCGCCCCACCCTCCACGGCAGCCTCCGCGAGCTCCGGCGTCTCCGGCTCGGACATGAGGTAGACGACGAGCGACTTCGTCACGAGCCGAGCGCGCGCAGCGCCTCCGCGAGATCCTTGTCGCCGCGGCCGGAGAGGCAGACGACGACGAGCTCGCTCTGCACGTCGTCCACGCGAGCCAGCGCGTGCGCGGGCTCGAGCGCGGGGACGATCCCCTCGGTCTCCGCCAGCCGACGGAACGCGGCGAGCGCCTCCTCGTCCGTCGCCGTCACGTAGCGCACGCGCCCGGAGTCGCGCAGGAACGCGTGCTCCGGCCCGACGCCCGGGTAGTCGAGGCCCGCGGAGATCGAGTGTGCGTCCGCGACCTGGCCGTCCTCGTCCGCCAGCACGGACGACCTGGCTCCGTGGAGCACGGCCGCGCGACCGCTCGAGAGCGACGCCGCACCCGCTGCCTCGACACCGAAGAGCTCGACCCCCACGTCGTCGAGGAAGCCCGCGAACATGCCGATCGCATTCGAGCCGCCGCCCACGCACGCGAGCACCGCATCCGGCAGCCGGCCCTCCGCCTCCAGCACCTGCTCACGCGCCTCGCGCCCGATCACCGCCTGCAGCTCGCGCACGAGCTCCGGATACGGCGCCGGCCCCACGCACGAGCCGATGAGGTAGTGCGTCGTCTCGACGTTCTCGATCCAGTCGCGGATCGCCTCGCTCGTCGCCTCCTTCAGCGTGCGCGTGCCGAACTCGACCGCGCGCACCTCGGCGCCGAGCAGGCCCATGCGCTCGACGTTCGGCTGCTGCCGGCGCATGTCCTCGGCGCCCATGTACACGACGCACTCGAGCCCGAAGCGCGCGCAGACGGACGCCGTCGCCACGCCGTGCTGGCCCGCGCCCGTCTCAGCGACGATGCGGCGCTTGCCGAGCCGCTGCGCGAGCACGGCCTGGCCGAGCGTGTTGTTCAGCTTGTGCGCACCTGTGTGCAGGAGGTCCTCGCGCTTGAGGTACAGGCGCGTCGCGGGCGCGAAGCGGTCGGCGCGAGTGAGCGGAGTCGGCCGGCCGGCGTACGTGCGGCCGAGCTCGTCGAGCTCGTCCCAGAAGGACGCGTCCTCGCGGGCGACGTCCCACGCCTCCGTGAGCTCGTCGAGCGCGGGGATCAGCGTTTCCGGGACGTACCGCCCGCCGTACTCGCCGAAGGTCGCCGTCACGAGCGGGCCGCCTCCACGTATGCGCGCATCTTCTCGTGATCCTTGACGCCCGGCGCTGACTCGAGCCGCGAGCTCGCATCCACGCCCCAAGGCCGCACGCGCTCGACCGCCTCGCGCACGTTGCCTGCGTCGAGGCGGCCCGCGAGGACGACGCGTCCTTCGGTCGCGGCGGCGCGCGCCCAGTGCTCGCGGTCGTCCTCGTCCCAGGGCAGGTCGAGGTGCGTCGCGACCGGCTCGCCGTCGCGCAGGAACACCGCGTCCCGCCCGCGCACTTTGCCGTCCTCGTGCGGATGCACCTGGTCGAGATGGGCCGCGCTCTCGCCGGCCTCGCCGACCCAGACGGCGACCGCGAGCGTCCCCTCGGGGACGGGGAGCACCTCGCGCGCCGCGCGCGGGCTCTCCGGGACGAGGACGAAACCGAGGAGATCGGCGCCCGCCTCGGCCGCGGCGGCCACGTCCTCCTCGCGCGTCAGGCCGCACACCTTCACGAGCGGGCGCGAGATCAGCTCGGCGAGCTTCGCGGCCGGGTCGGGCGCACGCATGAGCGCGGAGCCGACGAGGATCGCGTCCGCGCCCGCGAGCTCGGCCCCGGCGCCCTGCGCCCGGGTGTGGATCCCGGACTCGGCGACCACGACGGCGGCGGGGACGACCTTGTGGCTCAGAGCCACAAGGTCGAGCTGGGCGCGGCGGTCGATGTCGAACGTGGAGAGGTCGCGCGCGTTGATCCCGATCACGGGCGCGCCGAGCGCGACGGCTCGCTCGAGCTCGGCGGCGTCGTGCGCCTCCACGAGCGTCTCGAGGCCGAGCTCGTCCGCGGCCGCGAGCAGCCGCGCGCACGCCGTGTCGTCGAGGTCGCGCAGGAGGAGCAGCGCCGCGTCCGCCCCCGCCTCGCGCGCCGTGCGCAGGTCGTCCTCGGTGGAGAAGAAGCCCTTGGCGAGCAGCGGCAGCGACGCGGAGGCGCGCGCCGCGCGCAGGTCGCCCCAGGTGCCGCCGAAGCGCTCGTCCACGAGAACGGAGACGGCCGCCGCCCCGGCCCGCTCGTACGCCGTGGCGAGGGCGGCCGGGTCGGCGTCCGGCCGTAGGTCACCCGCCGAGGGCGAGCGCCGCTTGATCTCGGCGATCGTCGCCAGACCGGGAGCGGCCAGCGCGGCAGCGAACCGCCTCACGACTCGCCCCTCGAGAACGCGATCAGCTCGTCGAGCCGCTCGCGCGCGCGCCCGCTGTCGATCGCCGCCGCCGCGAGGTGGAGACCCTCCTCGAGATCGGCCGCGTGGCCGCCCGCCGCGATCGCCCCGGCAGCGTTGAGCAGCACCGCGTCGCGCTTCCCGCCGTGCGCGCCCTCGAGGACCTCCCACGCCGCGCTCGCGTTCTCCTCGGGCGTCCCGCCCAGGAGCTCGGCCGGAGAGCAGCGCTCGACGCCGAGCTCGCGCGGGTCGATCGTCCGCTCGCGGATGTCGCCGCCCGCGATCTCGCAGACGTGGTTCGGGCCGGCGGGCGAGAGCTCGTCGATCCCCTCCGCGCCGTGGACGACGAACGCCCGGCGGGCGCCGAGCGCGACGAGCGCCTCCGCGACGGTGCTCACGAGCTCGTGTGAGTAGACGCCGAAGATCCCCGCCCGCGCGCCGGCCGGGTTCGTCAGCGGGCCTAGGACGTTGAAGATCGTGCGCGTCCCGAGCTCGCGCCGGACCGGCGCCGCGTGCCGCATCGCAGGATGGTGCGCAGGCGCGAACATGAAGCCGAACCCGAGCGTGTCGATCGACTCCGCGATCCGCTCGGGCGGCTGCTCGAGCTGGAACCCGAGCGCCTCGAGCACGTCCGCGGAGCCGGACGCCGACGAGACGGCGCGGTTGCCGTGCTTCGCGACCGCGCCGCCCGCGGCCGCCGCGACGATCGCGGCAACGGTCGAGATGTTGAACGTGCGCGCGGCGTCACCGCCCGTGCCGACGACGTCGACGACGTCGTCGCGCGTCGGATGCACCGGCAGGACGTGCTCGCGCATCGCCTCGGCGCAGCCCGCGATCTCGTCGGCCGTCTCGCCCTTCGCCCGGAGCCCGACGAGGAAGCCGCCCATCTGCGCCGGTGTCGCCTCGCCGCGCATGATCTCGTGCATGACCGCGCGCGCCTCCTCGCGCGTGAGGTTGCGGCCCTCGAGCACCGCGCTGAGGGCCTCCCGGATCACCGCAGGAAGTTCTCCGCCATCGCCGGTCCATCCGGCGTGAGCACGGACTCGGGATGGAACTGGACGCCCTCGATCGGGAGCTCCGTGTGCCGGACTCCCATGACCTCGCCGTCGCGCGTGCGCGCCGTCACCACGAGCTCGTCGGGCACCCGCACGGCCGCGAGCGAGTGGTAGCGGCCGGCGTCGACCACGGTCGGCAGGTCCGCGAAGACCCCGCTCCCGTCGTGCTCGACGCGGCTCGCCTTGCCGTGCAGGAGCGCCTTCGCCTGCCCGACCTCGCCGCCGAAGGCCTCGACGATCGCCTGGTGCCCGAGGCAGACGCCGAGCGTCGGCACGCGCGGCCCGAGGCGACGGATGAGCTCGACGGAGATGCCCGCCTCGGCCGGGCGGCCAGGGCCAGGCGAGATCACGAGCCGGTCGGGCACGAGCGCCTCGGCCTCGTCGACCGTGATCGCGTCGTTCCGGAACACGGCCACCTCGACCCCGCGCTCCTCGAACAGGTGCACGAGGTTCCACGTGAACGAGTCGTAGTTGTCGATCATCAAGAGCTTCACGCGTACTCCTCCTCCGCGAGGTCGATCGCGGCTTCGAGCGCGGCGAGCTTCGCGAGGCACTCGCGGTGCTCGGCCGCCGGATCCGAGTCTGCCACGACGCCCGCGCCCGCCTGCAGCCGTGCGATGCCGTCCGCGACGACCATCGTGCGCAGCGCGATGCACGAGTCCATCGTCCCGTCCGGCAGCACGTACACGATGGCGCCCGCGTACGGCCCGCGCCGGTACCCCTCGAGCTCGGAGATGATCTGCATCGCTCGGATCTTGGGCGCGCCGGTCACAGTTCCGGCGGGGAAGCAGCCACGAAGCACGTCGAAGGGCGTGACGCCGTCCCGCAGGTCGCCCACGACCTCGGACACCAGGTGCGAGACGTGCGAGAAGCGCTCGACCTCGAGCGAGCGCGTCACGCGCACGGTGCCGGCGCGGCAGACGCGCGAGAGGTCGTTCCGGCCGAGATCGACGAGCATGACGTGCTCGGCCCGGTCCTTCTCGGAGGAGAGCAGGCGCTCGGCGTCGCCCTCGCCGGCCGCGGTCGTGCCCGCGATCGGGCAGACACTGGCGCGGCCGTCCTCGCAGGCGACGAGGCGCTCGGGAGAGGAGCCGACGAGAGCGAGCTCGGGCAGCTCGAGCAGGAAGAGGTACGGCGAGGGGTTCACGCGACGGAGCGCGCGGTAGAGCGCGAGCGGGGTCGCGGAAGTCGGGCGCTCGGCGCGCTGCGAGGGGACGACCTGGTATGCGTCGCCTTCGCGGATGTGCTCCTGGCAGCGGCGCACCATCTCCTCGTAGCGCTCCTGTGACGGGACGCGGGTGAGCGGGCCGGGCTCGCCTGCCGCCGGCGTCGCCGTCGCGGCCGGCGGCTCGTCGAGCCGGCGCGCGAGCTCCTCCGGATCCCCCGCCAGCACCTCGACGACACCCGCGCCGTGGTCGAAGCGGAGCAGCGTGTCCGCCACGACGAACACGCTCTCGGAGAACCCGGCGCCGTCGGCCGGCAGCGGCACCGTGGGCTCGAGCGTCGCCGCGTAGTCGTACGCGAGGTACCCAACTGCGGGCGCGCCGAGTCGCTCGACCTCGTCGATCCCCACCAGCCGAGCACCGCACCCCACGAACGAGTTGCGCCCGAGCAACCCGCGCTCGACGGACTCGAGCAGAAAGCTGCCACCCCCGGCCGGCGAGCGGAGCCGCAGGTACGCGGAGAGCGGGGTGTGGAGGTCGGCGGGAATCGAGCGAGCGGGCGTCATGACATGAAAAAGGCCTCCTCCGAGGCCGTGTGCGAAGCGGGGATTGTCGAACGCTCTCAGCGCGCGCCTCCGCCTCGCAGCCTGCGCCACCACCAGCACGAGACCGAGGCGAGAGTCATCGGGCGGAGCGTAGCTCCGGCCGCGGACTCGACGCAAGCTCACCGGAAGACGGCGAGCCGTGACGCCGACCACGGGCCGGCTGTGCCGAGCACGTTCCGGGCGCGAACGCGCACGCGGAGGCGTTCGCCTCGGGCGCCGCGCACGGTGGCCGACCTCGCAGCCGCGCTCGCGACAAGGAGGCGCCACTTCGTGCCCCTGCGCACCTGCACGTCATAGGTGCGCGCTGCCGCGTTCCCGCTCCAGCGGAGGCGAGCGACCCGTCCCTGGACCACCGGGCGCCGCATGGTCGCCAAGGCCTTCGGCCCGGGGTCGCGCACGACGCGGGCAGCAGAGAGGTACCTGGCGCTCGAGATCCGGCGGGCGAAGGTCGCCGCGAAGCCGGTGCCGCTGTCGGCCAGCAAACGGTGATCCATGTCGTTCACGCCCGCCTGGTAGCAGACCTCCCCGCCGGGCCGGCAGACGAGCTTGGCGGGATCGAGAGGATGGCCGAACGCGGGCCGCATGTTCTGGTTGAAGTAGACGAGCGCCTTGATCGCGGCATGGCCTTCTGCGTAGTCGAACAGCGAGTCGAGCCACACGTTCTGCTCGGCAGGAGAGAGGGTGCTGCCGTTGTGGCGGATGCCGGCCTCGCCGATGATCAGCGGCTTCCCGTGCGCGACGGCGAAGGCGTGCGGTCCGTCGAGCCAGCTCACGGGGCCGACGTCGTAGACGTCAGCTCCCGCCCAGTCGACGTAGGCGTCGCCGGGGTAGTACGCCGCGAGGTCCGGATCCACCCACGGAACCGGGCTCGGCGGAAACGCGTTCGCGATCCAGGCCCAGGACACGTTGAGCGCGCCCCGGTGCTCGAAGACGTCCACCACGCGCCGCCAGGCCGCAACGAACTCGGCGTGGGTGAGCGCGGGATTCGCGCGCGGACTCTGCCCCCACCACCACTCGCCGTTGAACTCTCCTCCGAAGAGGTTCACGAGCACGGGCCGGCCGTACGCGCGAATGGAGTCGGCGTACTCGCGGACGTAGCCGTCCAGCCGGCCCGAAGCCACGTGCTCGACGGTGATGCCTGTGATCGCGCCGTTGTCGCGTGTCGTCGAGGTGAGCGACCAGTCGAGGAGGAGCACGGGGTCCGCGCCGATCGCGCTCCGTCCCCGCGCGATGTCCCCGGCCACCGCGCTGAACGGGACGAGCGGCTTGCCGGGCTCCTCGGGCCGTTGCCACGGCGCCCACACGCGCAGGAAGGTCGGCCGCTTGCCGGCGAGCTCGCCGTCGATCGAGTCCTGAACGCGCGCCTCGAGCGGACGCGTGTCTCCCCAGGCAGGGTCGGTCGTGTCCCAGAGCCGGACGGACATCCCGAAGTACGCCTGCCCAGCTCCCGGTGGCACGAGTCGCCACACGACAGCCGACGGCGCGGCAGGAGCGGAGCCCAGCAGCGCGAGCGGAAGCCCGAGCGCGAGCACAAGGAGCGAGAGCCGCCGCATCAGCGCACGTGGTCGACGTCGAGGATCGTCGAGCGCGGCGAGCCGATCTCGATCTGCACGTAGCACGCGGCCTTCGGCGTCGTGTACGTCAGCGGGAACGTGTCGAAGCCCGCGGTCGATCCGACGAAGGCGAGGGCGCGGATAGGCCCGGTGGGCTTTCGCTTGCACGTCAGGAACTCGACTGCCAGGTGCGAGCCGCCGCGGCGGAAGCGCAGGTTCGCCGTCGTCGTGTACGTCGTCCTCGGCGAGACGCGAATCGGAGCGCTCGTGATCGAGAGCGTTCCGCGCGGCTGGAGCCGGAGCGCATACCGGCCGCGCCAGGACAGCTTCGCGAGCGACGGATCCTTCGAGACGTCGATCGCCGCGACACGGCCCTTCCCGGCGAACCGCCAGCGGGTCGGCCCGGCCTCGAACGAGCCGTTCGGGATCGAGCGGAGGTGGAAGCCGAAGAGGTCCGCCAGCTCGCGCTGCTGCGGGCTATAGGCCTGTCGTCCTCGGATCTTGAGGTCCGTGCCGGGGTGGACATAGCGCGGGTCGTTCGAGGGGTTCACCCACTGCCAGTACACGGCGCCCTCGACGCGATGCTTGCGCAGGAGCGCCGCGAGGCCCTCGACCGTCTCCTCGCCCGGCCACGACGACGACTGCGTCCCGAACTCGGCGACGAAGAGCCGCGCCTGCGACCCGACCCGCTCTCTCGAGATCCTGAGGGTCTCGTCCGACCACGCGTGCTGCTCCTGCTCGGTGCACGGCACCCACGACATGTCGACGAAGGCGCACTTCAGGTGTGGGTAGTAGGACAAGGCGTACGTCCGCTGTGCCGCCGGGATGCCGAGGCGGTCGAAGATCGTCCGCAGGACCTCGAGCGTCGGCCAGAGGTGGCCGTCGGTCGCGGCGGGGCCGGCACCCTGGCGTACTTCCTGACGGTAGTCGCCGACGATCGCCTCGGCGGTCAGCTTCGCCGGGGGGATGCCGAGCGAGCGCGCGTGGCCGATCGCCCACTCGACGTACTTCGCCTCGACGGACTCCGGGCCGAGCCAGAGCGGCGCCTCGCTCTCGCCGCCGCACGAGTCCGGTGCTCCATCGAACGGCGCGACCGCATCCACGTGACGCCGATCGCCGCCGAACATGACGAGGTCGAGCGCCGGCTTGTCCTTCACCGCGCCGAGGATCGCGGAGAGCCAGCGCACGTTGCCGATCGGCGGCGACTCCTCCATGTGCGTCGAGTTCAGGATCAGCGAGATCCGCATCCGCTGCGCGTGGACGACGTCGAGGAGCGTACGCAGCCCCGCGAGCTGCACCGCGGTCGGATCGGGCCAGAGCGGGCCGAGCGTGGTTGCCCGCTGACAGTCGGGGTAGCCGCTCGACACCGGCCACGGGCCGTCGGCCGAGCGCATCTCGAACACGATCTCGTTCGCGCCCAGGCCGCGCATCAGCTTCAGCTGGCGGACGACCTCGTCGCGCACCGCGACGTTGCCGATCGCCTCGAGCAGCTCGCCCGAGCTCCAGCCGGTCGGGGAGCCGGGCTTCTCGAAGCTCACCCAGATACCGCGCGTCTGGAGCGTGTGGTGTCCCATCGGGCCGGCCGCCCCGGCCGTGTGGGCAGCACCCGGCACGAGCAGGCCCACACCCAGCGCCGCGAGCGCGAGCAGGCTAAGGGCGGATCGCAACCGGCACCCGCACGAGGTCGCGGTCGAGGGTTGTCCGACACTCGTCGTAGTGGAACTGCGTGTAGTAGACGTACCCGCGTCCGTCCGACGTCTCGAAGTTGCGCGACGTGCTCGAGGGGTCGATGAGCGCGGGGTAGTGCGCCGGATCGGGGTCGCCGCACTCGTACGTCCAGGGCGCCTCCGTGGACATGAACCGACGCGGATACGACCACGTGACGAGGTCTCGCGAGACCGAGTAGTGGAAGCCGCCGGCCAGAATGCCGACCAGGAGCCACTGCCTCGCGACGGAGTTGTACGTGATCGTGCCCGGTACCAGGTCGCGGAGCGCCGACGGCGACACGCCCCGGCAGAGATGCGCTCCGGGGTTCGAGTTCGGGCCGTAGGGATCGACGAAGCTCGTATCGAAGCGCTTCCCGCCACTCCATGCCCGCCAGGAGCCAGCGTCCGCGAGGTTCTTCGTCCGGATGAGGCAGTTGGCGAACGTGCGGTCGCCGAGGTTCAGCCTCGTGAGGGCGTAGAAGAAGCCGTCATGGCGAACGATGTTGCTCGGCGACATCATCCCGTTCGGTCCGTTGTCCGGCACGTACCGGTACGGGATGCTCGCAACGAGCTTCGGCGGCGGGGCGTCGACGTAGCTGCGACCTCGGTCGCGGGACACGGCGAGCGTGATCGCGTTGTACCAGCACTTGACGTAGTCGGCGGACGGGCATTGCCCGGGATGGCTGTCGCCCTGGTACTCGTCGTGAACGAGGGCGTAGATCGTCGTCCCGTCGGGCGTCCACGTCGATGCGATCCACTCACGGTCGTCGAAGGCAGCGGGATCGGCGTTGTAACCCGAGTCCATGACGACTGCACAGTCACGCTCGACGCGGCCGAGATCGGGCCCGACGAAGCGGCGGTTGACGAAGTGCGTCGAGATGAGCTGCACCTTGCCGTCCGCGTCCCTGAACGCGCGCGCGGGCAGGTCGGGGATGTCCGGCTCGTCGCAGCGATCGGTCGTCCAGTCGAACACCACCTCCGGCGGGCCGGTGACTTCGACTTTCACGTCGCGCGGGGGAGGCAGCGGGGGCTTCTTCTTGATCAGGCGGCCCGAGTGGCAGTGGAAGCCGTATCGGTGGTAGCGGCGGTCGAGGCTTCGCTTGCAGCGCTGGCCGACCTTCAGGCACACGCGCTTGTCGTCGACCACCGCGCGCACCGACCCCTTCGCACAGGCCTCTGCTCCGACGGGCTCGCTCGGCGCTCCGGACGAGCTCGCGCTGACGGCGAGGGCCGCAGTGAGGATCCCCAGCGCGGCCAGAGGATGGGCCGTGCGCATATGGCGAAGTATCGGAGTTCTCACACCCTGATTCCAGGCGGCTCACGCAGTGACTCGCGTCACCATCGTCTGGAACGCTCAAGAATCCCTCAAGGCGGGTCGGCGCGAACTGGCCAATCACATGGCCGGATCGGCTATAGAAAAAGCCCTGTTTCCAGGGCTTTCTCCGTAGCAGGCCTGTAAGCCGGATTCTGTCTCGGGTGACCATCCATCTCTGCGGCGCACCCGGTCCCTCGGCGGGCCACGTCAGCGGGACCTGCTTCGCCTTGCACCGGACGGGGTTTGGCAAGCCGGCGATGTCGCCACCGCCGCTGGTGGGCTCTTACCCCACCGTTTCACCCTTACCGGCCTCGGTCGCCCGAGGCAGGCGGTCTCCTTTCTGTTCCACTTTCCGTCGGCTTTCGCCGCCTGGGTCGCCCCGAGGGACGAACCAGCGTCCTTGCCCTGCGGTGTCCGGACTTTCCTCGAGCCCTCTCGCGAGGGCCCGCAGTCACCCGGCCTGCACGGCGGATGGTACCTCGATCTCGGGGATCTCCAGCCCTTCCGCAAGGATCGAGCTGCACTCCGGGCAGGCCACGCAACCGCGCGCGTGCAGCACGAACTCCCCGCACACGAGGCACTCGAGGCTGATCCCGCGGGCGAGCGCGGTCAGCTCCTGGTCGAGCGTGCGGTCGATGCGGGTGACGCTGCCCACGCTCATGCTCCTCACCCCACGCTCCTGAACACTCCCGTGACCTTGCCGAGGATCTGGACGTGGTCGGGGTACAGCGGCTCGAGGGCGCTGTTCTCGGGCTGGAGCCGGATGCGCCCGCCCTTCTCGCGGCGGAAGGTCTTCACCGTCGCCTCGTCCGCGGACTCGTCGTCGCCCACGAG
>ML178783.1:0-12071 GCA_004366385.1 Actinomycetota bacterium | reverse complement strand
CCTGGCGGCGCACGACGACGATGTCCCCGTCGAGGATCCCCGCCTCGACCATCGAGTCGCCGGTGACGCGGAGGAGGAAATCGGCGTCGCGCCCGAGCGGCTCGGGGACGGCGATCCGGTCCTCGATCTCCTGGTCGGCGAGCAGCGGCCCGCCCGCGGCGATGCGGCCGACGAGCGGCAGCGCAGGCGGCGCCTCGACCGCCGGGCCGTCGTGCCTCGCACGGCCGACGAGCTCGATCGCGCGCGGCTTCGTGGGGTCGCGGCGGATGAGGCCCGCGCGGTCGAGGTTCGCGAGGTGCGCATGGACGGTGGACGGCGAGGCGAGACCCACCGCGTCCCCGATCTCGCGGACGGTCGGCGGGTAGCCGTGCGCGTCGACGTACTCGACGAGGAACTGCCAGATCTCCTGCTGACGCTCGGTGAGCATCGGGGTCTCGAGCATGCGGTCGTGGGTCATCGGGTCTCCAGGTGTCGGTTGCGAACATACGTTCGTCAACAGAGGGTAGACCCCTTCTCGGACGGCGTCAAGCCGGACGGCGCGCGGCGAAGACCGCGTGCTCGCCCTCGTGCGGATCGAAGACGCCGTGCTCGACGAGCTCGAGCCCGGTCTCCTCGATGAGCCGGCGCCACGTCGCCTCCGGGAAGAGACCCTCGGTGTGCAGCTCGTGGACGACGCGCGTCGGCCGGCCGGGCTCTCGCAGGAGCACCACGAAGTCGACCTGATAGGTGTCGTCGTCCGGATCGTCGTCCCGTGTCCAGTGCAGGTAGCGGAGGCTGCGGCCGTCGTCGCCGTCGTGGCCGCCCGTCTCGACGCCCTCCCGCAGCGTCTCGCGCGTGGCGTCGGGGAGGAAGAGCGCGGCCCCGCCTGGGCGCAGATGCGCAGCCGCGGTCGCGATGGCGGCGCGCAGATCGTCCTCGGACTCCATGTACGAGATCGCGTCGTGCGCGAGGACGGCGTCGAGCTCGCGGCCGAGCCGGAGCGTCCGCATGTCCCCGTGGAGATGCTCGCACTCGGGGTTGAGCGAGCGGCTGAGCTCGAGCATCTCCTCGGAGACGTCGGTCAGCGTCAGCTCGAAGCGGCTCCTCAGGTGGGAGGCGTTGTTGCCGCCGCCCGAGCCGAGCTCGAGCACCGTCCGCACGTCGCCCTCCGCGACCGCCTCGAGCACGTGCGCGATGAACTCGGCCTCCTCGGCGTAGTCCTCGGGGCGCGTCAGGAGGTGGAACCAGGGCGCGAGGTCGGAGTAGAGGCGCATGGGGAAACGGAGCGGGGGTCAGACTGAAGTCTGACCCCCGCCGCTACTCATGCGCTGGAGAGGACTTGAACCTCCACGGCCTAAAGTGGCCACTAGGCCCTCAACCTAGCGCGTCTACCAATTCCGCCACCAGCGCGTGCGGCCCTAGTCTAGCCCCGCCCGGCGTGCCTTCGCCGGAGGGCTAGAGAAGGTGGAAGAGCGCGATCGTGTTCGCGGCAAAGATCACGGCGACGACGACGGTCAGGCGCGTGAGGTTCCGCTCCACGATGTGCGTGCCGCCCTGCGAGTGGGGCGTGAAGCCGAGGCCGCCCATGCCCGCCTCTCGCCCCGAGTGCATGAGCACGAGGGTGATCAGGAATGCGGACAGGAGCACCTGGAAGACCGCCGACAGCTGGAGCCACGGGAGCGACACGAGGCGTGAGGGTAGCAGCGCGGATAGGGTCCGCCCGTGGCCGAGAACGCGCGCGCGCGGATCCAGAAGCTGCTGGTCACGGGCGACAACCGGCTGAAGCAGGGCGTCGCGCCGGAGAAGGTTCGCGAAACCTACGAGCAGGCGCTCGAGCTCGCTCGCGAGGCGGGGCTGGAGGACTCGGTGCGGCCGCTCGTCGAGATCAGGCTCGCCGAGCTCGAGCGGAACGCTCGGTGATCTTCGCGCGACCGGAATCGGTCGCTAGCCGATTCCGGTCTTGCGCACGGCTCGAACGACTCGCTCCAGGATCTCCTCCACCCGAGCCGCCTGCCGCCTGACGTCGTGCAGCTCGGCAGCCGCGCGGGCCGCGGGGTTCGGGCGCGGAAGGGCGGCTGCGGTGTCGAGAGCGACGGCGAGCGCGTCCTCGTCCTCGGGGTCGACCAGGACGCCCGCGTCGGGAGGGACGAACTCCGGCGGCCCGCCGACGCTGGTGGTCACGACCGAGCGCGCACAGGCGAGCGCCTCGAGCGTCGCGAGCCCGAACGGCTCCGCGAGGCTGGGCTGGCAGACGACGTCCGCGGCCGCGATCCAGCGCGGCACCTCGTCGTGCGGCACGCGGCCGACGAGGTGGATCCGCTCGCGGCGCTCGAGCGCGGGGCGAAGCGGGCCGTCGCCGACGAAGACGAGTCTCCCCGCGCCGCGACGCTCGAACGCGCGCGCGAGGCTCAGGACGTTCTTGCGCTCGGAGAGCGAGCCGAGGCAGAGGAAGACGGTGCCCTCGGCGTCGAGGCCGAGCTCCGTACGCGCCTCGCCCGCGTCGCGCGGGGCGAAGCGCTCGAGGTCGACGCCGCAGTCCACGACCTCCGTCTTGCCGGCGGCCCGCGGGACCGCGTCCTCGAGGCGGCGGCGGAGCCAGTCGGAGACCGCGATGACGGCGGCGGCACGGCGCACGACGAAGCGCGTTGCCGCCCGCACACCGGGGATGCGGCCGACGTTCTCGACGTCCTGGCCGTGGGCAGTGACGACGAGCGGCACGCGCGACGCCATCGCAGCCGCGAGACCCGCGGGGACGAGGAAGTGGGCGTAGACCACGTCGGGGCGAAAGGAACGCGCAGCGCGGCGGGCGTCTCGTAGGAGGCGGACGTGCCGCATCCGGCTGCCGCCGCGGCGGTCGACCACCGCGCGCTCGAGCTCGTGCCCGCGTGCCGCCAGCTCCCGCTCGAGCTGGGCGACGAACACGCCGAGATCCGGGTCGTCGGGCCCGGGGTACATCTGCGAGACGAGCAGGATCCGCATGTCGACGAATCGTGACGATTCCGGCACGAAGGCGTGAGCGGACGTCGCGTATCGTCGCGGAGTGAGCGGTTCCGAGCACGCCGACGAGCCGTTCGACACGTACTTCGACCCTGCGGTGGTGCTCGGACAGTGGGCGGACAGGACGCTCGTATACGGCGGCCTGCCGCGCTCACCATCGACTTCGTCCGCGACGTGTCCGTGCCTCCGGATCGTGTTCTCGTCGCACGAGCACTGCTGGCGCCCACACTGGTCGCCGATCTGAGAGATCAGCTGGACGCAGCGTGGCGTGCATAGGCTTCTGCGCGGAGAGTGGTGGCGGTATCCCTCGCCGAAGTGGGAGGAGCGCGAGCCGAAGCCCGAAGTGGTCGAAGCCGTTCGCCGGATGGAGCGAAAGCTGATCGCCGAGTACTTCGAGCGCCGCCGCCGGCGTGAGGCCGAGCGCGAGGCGGACGCCTAGAGCCCGCGCGTCACCTGGAGCAGGCCCAGGCACATCTCGTCCGTCGTCCCCTCGCCCCAGAGGACGTAGCGCGGCGCGGCGCGGTCCGGCCGCTTGCCGGCGTCGTGGCGGCAGGTGACGCGGATGACGTCGCCGGCTCTCGCCTCGACCGGCTTCTTCAACGCATAGCCGTTCTGCCAGTGGAAGTCCCAGCGCGGGATGTCGAGCAGGACGCGCTCGCGTGACGTCCCCGGGTTGAGCTCGATCGTGATCGAGGAGCCGAGCAGGTGCATGTGCCCCGCGGCGACGCGGATCGTCGACGCCTCGCGGACTCGGCGCTCGCACGCGGTGACGCCGTCGCCCTGCGGCTCGCCGCAGAGGAAGAGCAGTCCGGCCGGCGTGAACGCGGCCTCGGGGCCGTACTTTCGCGCGAGCTCGCGGAGCGCGGCGTTGCGGTCGCAGAGCGGGCCGGACTCGCCGTCGGCGCACGGGAGCTCGACGGGCGCGGGCAGCAGCATCGTCCTCAGCGGCTCGAGCCCGGTCGAGGCGGGTACGACGGTGACGAGCGCCTGCGAGCGATCGGGCGCACGCCCGTTCAGGAGGTTGTAGTGGACCTGTAGCACGAGCCGACTCCCCGCTTCGAGCGGGACGCCCGTTCCCTCCGGCAGCCGCCCGCCGCCCCAGCCCGGCGCCCACGCGGCCACCCAGTCGGCGTCGTCGAGCGCGTCGTCGCTCGGCTCGTTCGAGAGCCCTGAGTCGCCGAAGCACTCCCAGCCCTGGCCAGGGTCGGCAGCGTCGAGCCCCTCGGCCTCGGTGACCTGGCGCGGGTCGACGCGGTAGAGGATCACGTGGTGGACGACCCTCCGCTGCCCCGGCTCGATGCGCACCGAGGTGACGAACGAGTCGCGGTCGAGCTTCGGATCGACGAGGAAGCAGCGGTAGTCGTCGTACCCGCCGGCCGGCACGCTCGGCCGGTACGGAGCCGGCATGCGGAGGCGGAGGAGCGTCTCGCCCGGGCGCACGCGAACGGCCGGCTCCGGGCGGGGCTCGAGCGCCGGCCCGTCGACGCGCCCTCCTCCCGCAGCCCACGCGACGATCACGGCGCGCTCGCGGTCGGTGAGCGTTCGCTCCGCCTCGCCCGCGTAGGCCGGCGAGCGCCCGCCCGGCGGCCACGGCGGCATGACGCCCCGCTGCACCGCAGCGCCTATGAGGTCGGCGCGCTCCGCGATCTCGTCCGCGTCCGTCAGTGAGAACGGCGCGATCCCGCCCGCCTGGTGGCAGCCCGCGCACTTGTCGGCGAGCACGGGAGCGACCTCGCGCGAGAAGCTCGGCCCCGTCCCGCCGCCGCCCCCACCCTGCCACGCGGCGAACGCGACCACCGGCACGGCGAGCGCGGGAACGAGCAGCGCGAGGAGCAGTGCGCGGCGTCGCCTACCCGCGCCGGGCGTCATACGTCCCCCACAGCTCGCGCAGCACTCCGCAGATCTCGCCCACGGTGCAGTGTGCCCGCAGCGCCTCGCGGATGGGGGGAAGGAGGTTCGCGTCGCCCTCGGCCGCGCGCCTCACGTCGTCGAGCGCAGCGGAGGCAGCCGCCGCGTCGCGCGCAGCCCGGACGCGAGCCGTCCGCTCGCGCTGGCGGTGCTCGCTCTCGGGATCGACCTGGAGGAGCTCGACGCGCCCGTCCTCGTCCTCCGTGAAGCGGTTGACGCCGACGACGACGCGCTCGCCCGCCTCCACCTCGGACTGGTAGCGGAAGGCCGACGCCTCGATCTCGCCCTGGACGAACCCCGCCTCGATCGCCGCCACCGCGCCGCCGAGCTCGTCCACGCGCTCGATCAGCTCCCACGCGCGCGCCTCCAGCTCTGCGGTGAGCGCCTCGACGAAGTAGGCGCCGCCGAGCGGGTCTGCGGTGTCGGTCCCGCCGGCCTCGTGGGCGAGGATCTGCTGCGTCCTCAGCGCGATCCGCGCCGCGTGCTCGCTCGGCAGCGCCAGCGCCTCGTCGAAGGAGTTCGTGTGGATCGACTGCGCGCCGCCACAGACCGCGGAGAGCGCCTGGATCGCGACGCGGACGATGTTGCTCTCGGGTTGCTGCGCGGTCAGCGTCGAGCCGCCGGTCTGCGCGTGGAAGCGGAGCGCGGTCGCGCGCGGGTTCGTGGCGCCGAAGCGCTCGCTCATGATCCGCGCCCACAGGCGCCGCGCCGCGCGGAACTTCGCCACCTCCTGGAAGAAGTGGTTGTGCGCGTTGAAGAAGAAGCTCAGGCGCTCCCCGAGCTGGTCGGGCGAGAGCCCGGCCGCGACCGCGGCCTCGCAGTACGCGATGCCGTTCGCGAGCGTGAACGCGAGCTCCTGCGCCGCGCTCGCCCCCGCCTCGCGGATGTGGTAGCCGGAGATCGAGATCGTGTTCCACGCGGGGAGCCGCTCCGCGCAGTACGCGAAGAGGTCGGTCGCGAGCCGCATCGACGGGCGTGGCGGGAAGATGTAGTTCCCGCGCGCGACGTACTCCTTGAGCACGTCGTTCTGGACGGTGCCGCGGAGCTTGTCTCCCGGCACGCCCTGCTTCTCCGCGACGAGCTCGTACAGGAGCAGGAGGAGCGCGGCAGGCGCGTTGATCGTCATCGAGGTCGAGACCTCGTCCAGCGGGATCCCGTCGAGGAGGGTCTCCATGTCCGCGAGCGAGTCGATCGCGACGCCGGTGCGGCCGACCTCGCCCTCCGCGAGCGGGTCGTCCGAGTCGTAGCCGAGCTGCGTCGGGAGGTCGAACGCGACCGAGAGCCCGGTCTGCCCGCGCTCGCGCAGGTAGCGGAAACGCGCGTTCGTCTCCTCCGCCGAGCCGTAGCCCGCGTACTGCCGGATCGTCCACGGGCGCCCGCGATACATCGTCGCGTATGGCCCGCGCGTGAACGGGTGCTCGCCGGGAAGCTCGAGGTCGCCGGGCGGGAGGTCGTCCGCCGTATAGACGGGCTTGACCTCGATGCCGGAGTCCGTCTCCCGGCGGTCGTCGCCCGTCGCCATGGCCGCATCGTAGGCCGTGGGCGGGGCAAGCCTCGCCCCTACACTCCGTCGGCGATGCAGGTGCAAGTCAGGTTGTTCGCTGCGCTGCGGGAGCGGGCCGGCGCCGGGAGCGTCGACGTCGAGCTCCCCGACGGCGCGCGCGTCGGCGACGTGTGGGACGCGCTCGCGCTCGGCGACGAGCCGCCCGGCATCCTCTTCGCCGTGAACAAGGCGTACGCCGAGAAGGACGCCGCGCTCTCCGCAGGTGACGAGGTCGCGCTCATCCCGCCCGTCTCCGGCGGAAGCGAGGAGCACGACGACGCTAGTGGCTCTGAGCCACAAGGTCGGTTTCGGCTCGTCGAGGGGCCGCTGTCGCTCGATTCCGCCGTGGACGAGGTGCGCGCGGACGGCGCGGGCGCGATCGCGACCTTCACAGGGACGGTGCGCAACCGCTCGCGCGACCGCGACGTGCTCCACCTCGAGTACGAGGCCTACGAAGGCATGGCGGAGGAGGTCATGGCCGAGCTCGCCACACGGCTCCGGCAGCGACACAACCTGACCGGGATCGCGATCCACCACCGAATCGGCCGCGTCGAGATCGGCGAGGCGAGCGTCGTCATCGCGACCGCGGCCCCGCACCGCGCCGAGGCGCTCGCGGCGTGCAGAGAGGCGATCGACGAGCTGAAGACCTCGGTGCCGCTGTGGAAGAAGGAGGTCTACGAGGGAGGCGAGGAGTGGATCGGCCAGGGGAGCTGACCCGCACCGCGCCCGAGCCGCGCACGGCCCCGGAGCCGGAGACACTGCCGCTCGAGTCGACGCACGAGCGCCGCGGCCTGCTCGTCCGGATCGGCGCGCCGTTCCTCGTCATCGGCGGGCTGCTCCTGAAGTTCGGAGGCTCGCTCAAGTTCCTCACCGTCTTCGCGGCGGTCGGCGGCTACGCGCTGATCTGGGGCTGGGCGTTCGCGATCGGGCTGGTCGCCCTGATCTTCGTGCACGAGCTCGGCCACTACGTCGAGGCGAAGCGCATGGGGTTCAACCCCTCGCTGCCCGTCTTCATCCCCTTCCTCGGCGCGTACGTCGCCCTGAAGGACGCGCCCTTCGACCCGTGGCGGAACGCGCGCGTGACGCTCGCGGGGCCGGTGCTCGGAGGTATCGGCGCCCTGGCCCTGCTCCTCGCCGGCGAGATGGCCGACTCGGATCTCGTGCGCGCGCTCGCGTACACGGGCTTCTTCCTCAACCTGATCAACCTGATCCCGGTCGGGATCCTCGACGGCGGGCGGCTCCTGCACTCGTGGCGCGTCCTGCGGGCCGGCGGCGGCGCGCCGACGCCGGAGCGGGCGCGGGGGCTCGGGCTGCGCGTCGCGGTGCTGTCCCTCGCGACCGCGGGTGCGCTCGCCGCGGGCATGGTCGTGTCGTACCTCCCGCAGGACCGCGTGTGAGCAACCGCGAGCTCGACCGCCGTCTCCTCGAGCGGACGCACGAGACGCTCGCGAGCGACATCTCGCTCATCGCGTCCGAGTTCCTCTCCGGCTTTCAGGAGGTGCAGAAGATCGACCGGCCCGCGGTCTCGATCTTCGGCTCCGCGCGCGTGCCCGACGGGAGCGCGACGTACGAGAGCGCGCGGGCGGCCGGCGCCGCGTTCGCCGAGGCCGGGTTCGCGGTCGTGACGGGCGGCGGGCCGGGCGTGATGGAGGCCGCGAACCGCGGCTGCCAGGAGGCGGGCGGGCTCTCGGTCGGCTTCAACATCGACCTGCCCATGGAGCAGGGGCTCAATCCCTACTGCGACCTCGGGCTCACGTTCCGCCACTTCTACGCGCGCAAGGTCATGTTCGTGAAGGCGGCCGAGGGGTTCGTGATCTTCCCCGGCGGGTTCGGGACGATGGACGAGCTGTGGGAGGCGCTCACGCTCATCCAGACGGGAAAGATCGGCGAGTTCCCCGTCGTGCTCTTCGACCGTGCGTACTGGAGCGACCTCCTCGACTGGGTCGGCGACGAGATGCTCGCGAACGGGCTCATCTCGCCGGAGGACCTCGACCTGCTCCTGGTCACGGACGACCCGGCGGAGACCGTCTCGATGATCGTCGAGCACTACGACGGCCGCGTGCAGGAGGGCTCGGCGTGAGCTACGCGGCGGCGGTCGCGCGCATCCGCGAGGCGACCGACCTCGAGCCGCGAGTCGGGCTGATCCTCGGGAGCGGGCTCGGCGGGCTCGCAGACGAGATCGAGGAGCGTGTGGAGATCCCGTACGGCGAGCTCCTCGGCTGGCCGGCTTCGACCGCGGTCGGGCACGCGGGCGTGCTCGTGCTCGGCCGGATCGGCGACGTGCCGCTCGCGGTGCTGCGAGGCCGCGCGCACCTGTACGAGGGCGTCCCGGCGAGCCAGGCCGTGTTCGGCGTGCGCGTGCTCGCGAAGCTCGGCATCCGGACGCTCGTCGTCACGAACGCGGCCGGCGCGGTGAACGAGTCGTTCCGGCCGGGGCTGCTCGTGCTCATCTCCGACCACATCAACCTGCAGGGAACGTCGCCGCTCGTCGGGCCGAACGACGACTCGCTCGGGCCGCGCTTCCCGGATCTGTCGGACGCGTACGACGCGGACTTGCGCGCGGCGGCGCGCGAGACGGCGGCGCGGCTCGGCATCGAGATGGGCGAGGGCGTGTACACAGCGTGGCTCGGGCCGCAGTTCGAGACGCCGGCGGAGATCCGCTTCTTCCGCGCGATCGGCGGCGACCTGGCGGGGATGTCGACGGTGCCGGAGGTGATCGCGGCGCGGCACGCGGGCGTCCGCTGCCTCGGAATCTCGGTCGTCACCAACATGGCTGCCGGCGTGACGAGCGCGAAGCTCGGGCACGAAGAGGTGCTCGAGGTCGGGGCAGAGGCCTCGCCGCGGCTGACCGCGCTCCTGCGTGAGCTCCTGCCCACGCTTGCGGCGTAGAGCGTCCGGCCGCGACACTGCGCGCGTGGCCGGGCCTCGCTCCCTCCGCGATCTCCCCTCCGTCGATCGGCTCGTCGCGGACGAGCGGCTCGCGGACGTGCCGCACGAGCTCGCGGTCGAGGCCGCACGCGTCGTGCTCGACCGCGCCCGGGCCGAGATCCGATCGGGCGGCGAACCGGGCGAGCTCTTGGAGGCCGTGCTCGAGGAGGTCGAGCGCACGCGGCGCCCCTCACTCCGCCGCGTCCTGAACGCGACCGGCGTCCTGGTGCACACGAACCTCGGTCGCGCGCCACTCTCGAGAGCCGCCCTCGCACGGGTCGCCGAAGTTGGCGCCGGCTACTCGAACCTCGAGTACGACCTCGAGCGCGGGGAGCGCGGGTCGCGGCAGGATCACCTCACGAATGCGCTCCGGCGGCTGACGGGCGCCGAGGCGGCGCTCGTCGTGAACAACAACGCGGCCGCTGTGCTGCTCGCCCTCGCAGCCATCGCGGAGGGGCGCGAGGTGATCGTCTCCCGCGGCGAGCTGATCGAGATCGGCGACGGCTTCCGCATCCCGGACGTTCTCGCCCGCTCGGGCGCGCGGCTGGTCGAGGTCGGGACGACGAACCGGACGCGCGCGTCTGATTACGAAGCCGCGATCGGCCCGGAGACCGCGCTCCTCCTCCGCGTGCACCAGTCGAACTTCCGGGTCGTCGGCTTCACCGAGCGGCCGGCGCTCGCCGAACTCGCGCAGGTCGCACGCGCGGCGGACATCCCGCTCGTCGACGACCTCGGCTCCGGCGCGCTCGTCCCGGTCGGCGAGGAGCCGACGCCCGCGGAGAGCCTGCGCGCCGGCGCCGAACTCGTGTGCTTCTCCGGGGACAAGCTGCTCGGCGGGCCGCAGGCGGGAGTCATCGCCGGCCGCGCCGAGCTCGTGGAGAAGCTCCGCCGCCACCCGCTGCAGCGCGCGCTGCGCGCGGACAAGCTCACGCTCGCGGCGCTCGAGGGGACGCTCGCCCTCGCGCTCGACCCGGAGACGCGCGGCGAGATCCCGATCCTCCGGATGCTCGAGGAGCCGCTCGAGGCCGTCCGCGCTCGCGCGCGGCGACTCGCGCATGCCGTCGGCGGCGAGGTCGAGGACACGGTCGCGCGCGCGGGCGGCGGCGCCCTCCCGCTCGCGGAGCTCCCGAGCGCGGCGTGCGCGGTCGAGGAGAAGCTCGCGGAGCCGCTGCGCCTCGGCGACCCGCCCGTGATCGGGATCGTCCGCGACGGCCGCCTGCTCCTCGACTGCCGCACGCTCACGGACGCCGAGGCCGACGAGGTCGCCCGAGCCGTCACTGCGGCGCGGGCGTGGAGTTAGTGGCTCTGAGCCACAAGGTCGGGTCGGGTCGCGTGGACGTGGTCGAGATCGAGTCGCCCGAGGAGCGCTCGCGGATCTGCGAGATCGTCCTCCGCGACCTTCCCGACTGGTTCGGGATCGAGGAGGCGACCGCGGCCTACATCCGCGACGTCGCGGAGCTTCCCACCTTCGCCGTCGGCGACGACGCGCTCCTCTCGCTGAAGCTGCACACGCCGCGCGCGGCCGAGGTCTACCTGATGGGCGTGCGGCGGGCGCGGCACGGCGAGGGCCTCGGCACGGCGCTCCTCGCCGCTGCCGAGGACCACCTCCGCGCGCGCGCGGTCGAGTACCTCCAGGTGAAGACGCTCGGACCCTCCGATCCCGATCCCGGCTACGCGCGGAGGCGGGCGTTCTACGAGGCTCGCGGCTTCGTCCCGCTGGAGGAGCTCCCCGAGCTGTGGGAGCACAACCCGTGCCTGATCCTCGTCAAGCGCCTCTGATGCCGCTGACCGTCGGCACCGCGGGGCACATCGACCACGGGAAGACGTGGCTCGTGCGCGCGCTCACGGGCAAGGACACGGACCGGCTGCCGGAGGAGCGGGCGCGCGGGATCTCGATCGACCTCGGCTACGCGCCGCTCGAGCTTCCCGACGGCCGCCGTCTCTCGGTCGTCGACGTCCCGGGCCACGAGCGCTTCGTGCGGACGATGGTCGCGGGCGCGACCGGGATCGACCTCTTCCTGCTCGTCGTCGACGCGGGCGAGGGCGCGCGCCCGCAGACCCACGAGCACCTCGCGATCCTGCGCCTGCTCGGGATCGAGCACGGCGTCGTCGCGGTCACGAAGGCGGACGCGGTCGACCACGAGACGCTGGAGCTGGCGGTGGAGGACGCACGCGAGCTCGTCCCCGGAGCCGAGGTCGTCGCGGTGAGCGCGAAGACGGGCGCGGGGCTCGACGAGCTGCGCACGGCGCTCTCCCGTGCGGCCGACGGAGTCGAGCAAGCGCGTGCCGACCGCCCCACGCGCCTCTGGGTGGACCGCTCGTTCACGCTGCGCGGCATCGGGACGGTGGTCACGGGCACGCTCTGGTCGGGGTCGGTCGCCGCCGGCGACGAGCTGCGGCTCGAGCCGACCGGGCGCGACGTGCGCGTGCGGAGCGTCCAGGTGCACGACGAGGACGTCGAGCGTGCGGAGCCCGGCCAGCGCGTCGCCGTCAGCCTTCCCGGGGTGGAGCGCCACGACGTGCGTCGCGGCGACACGCTCGTCGCCCCCGCCGCGTATCCGGTCTCCTACCGCCTGGACGTCGAGCTCGACGCGCTGGAGGAGATCCCCGACGGCGCGCGCGTGCAGGCCCTGCTCGGCACGGCGCACTCGCTCGTCAAGGTCGTGCGTGTGGGCGAGCGCTGGGCGCAGCTCCGCCCCGCCGCGCCCGCCGCCGC
>SIRU01000042.1 GCA_004366385.1 Actinomycetota bacterium | reverse complement strand
CTGCTCTTCGCCTGCGCCGTCGCCATGAGGCGAGCGTAGGCGGAAACCCGTCACGCGTGGGATACGCGTTCGTGCCGAGTGTGTGACAAGTGCCCGGAACCTGGGCGGGGAGCTACTAGCCGCGCCTGATGAGCTCGATCCGGTACCCGTCCGGGTCGCGGACGAAGCAGATGCGGGAGCCGCCCTCGCGCACCTGGTACGGCGGGCGCTCCGGCTCGATGCCCTGCTCCGCGAGCGCGGCCAGCGTCGCATCGAGGTCGTCGACGCCGAGCGCGATGTGCCCGTAACCCGTGCCGAGGTCGTAGGTCCGTCCGTCGTGGTTGAACGTCAGCTCGAGCACGTTCTCCCGGTCGCCGATCGAGAAGAAGTAGTTCGTCGCCTCGAGCTCCCCGTCCCTGACGATGTCCATGTCCCGGCTGAATCGGAACCCGAGCGCCTCGTAGAACGCGCGGCTCCTCGCCGGGTCGGTGATGCGGACCATCGTGTGCAGAAAGGACGCCACGCCCCGAGCCTACCGCGGGAGCCGCCCGTGCGCGCGCAGCAGCTCCAGGACGTCGGCGTGCGGGAGCGCGCGCCCGACCCGGCCCTCCCGGCCCTCGACCTCCGGGGCGGCCCAGAGCGCGTTCAGCACCGCCTCCTCGGTCGCGTCGACCGCGGCCTCGAAGACGTCGTTCAGGTCGCGGTCGGGAACCGTTGCGCTGGGTGCCTCTCCGCGCGGCCGCCGCCCCGGAGGCGCGAACGCGACGAAGATCTCGCCGCTCCCGTGGTGCGCCACCGAGCCGGTCCTCGCGAGCCCGAGGCCCGCGCGGCGTGCGACGCGGTCGAGCTGCGCCGCCGACAGCGGAGCGTCGACCGCCAGCACCGCGATGCAGCTGCCAGCCCGCGACTCCGGTGCGCCCTCGGCCCCGAGCAGCGCTCCCACCGGCACGCCGTCGACGACGAGCGGAGGTGGCGGGTAGAAGTTCGAGAGGACGAGTGCGCCGACCGCGCCGCCGACGGAGGGCGCGATCCGGCTGGCGGTCCCGATCCCGGCCTTGTAGCCCTTCGTCATCATCCCGGCCCCGCCGCCCACCGCCCCCTCGGCGACGGCGCCGCCGGCCGCGGCGCGGAGCGCGCGGGAGACGTCCTCGGCCTCGACCTGCACGACCCGCCCCTCGGAGAGCCAGCTGTCGTCGCACTCGCCGACGACCGGGATCACGAAGTCCTCGACGCCCACGCGTGCGTCGGCCGCGACCGCCTCCGCGACGGCGCCGTCGTACACCCGCCCGACCGCGTGCGTCGAGGTCAGGTAGATGGGCGTCTCGACCACGCCCCACTCGCTGACGAGGAGCGAGCCGGTCAGCTCCCCGGCGCCGTTCAGCACTGCCACACCCGCGGGCACCGGCTCGCCGAAGATCGTCTCGGCCAGCGCCGGGACGACGGCCGTGACGCCGGTCCGTGCCACCCCGCGGCCCGCCGGCGGCTCGGGCTCGTCGCGCCAGACCGTCACGTGGCCGACCGTGACCCCCGCGACGTCGGTGATCGCGTTCGCCGGCCCGGCTTCGAGCCTCCCGATCCTGAGACCGAGGTCGCGGAGGCGCGGTCCGCGCGGATCGGGGGGCGGCACGGCGCGAGCCTACACCTCCGCCTCGCGGCTTCGGGATAATCGCCGGGTCACTCTCCCCGGGAGGCCGATCGACCGTGAGAAGCATCGTTCCCGCCGCCGCTGCGCTCGCAGCCGTCCTCGCGCTCGCGCTCGCCGCGGGCGCCACCGCCCAGAGTCCCGACCAGAAGGTCGTGCTCACCGTCGGCCTCACCCAGGACCTCGACAGCCCCAACGTGACCGTCGGAGAGCTCGTGTCCTCGTTCGAGCTCTGGAACCTCCAGTACCCGACGCTGACCGACCTCGCCGCCGACGATCTCTCGACCGCGCCGGGCCTCGCGGAGTCGTGGAGCTCGGACGACAGCGGCCGGGTGTGGACGTACACGCTGCGCGAGGGGCTCGAATGGTCGGACGGGACGCCCATCACCGCCGAGGAGGTCGCCTACACGATCAACCGCTCGCGCGAGGAGGAGTGGCTGAACCACTACTCGACCGTCCAGAACCTCACGGCCGAGGCGACGGACGAGCGGACCCTCGTGGTGACCTCGAGCGTGGACGACCCGAAGCTGCCCGGGCTCTCGGTCTACATCGTCCCCAAGCACGTCTACGAGGAGATCGAGGCGAGCGAGATCGGCAAGTACGCCGCGCTCGACGGCGTGTCCGCCGGCCCGTTCTCGCTGAAGGAGTGGAAGAAGGGCCAGTTCTGGCGGATGGAGGCGAACGACTCGTACTGGCGCGGCCGGGTCGCGATCGACGAGGTCGTCTTCCGCGTGTTCAGGAACGCCGACGCGATGGTCGCCGCGCTCCGGAGCGGCGAGCTCGACGCGGCGCACAACGTGCCCGCCGCGGCGTTCCCGTCGCTGGAGACGGCGGAGGGGATCGAGGCGGTCGAGGGAGAGCAGGGGGGCTTCGACTACCTCGTCCTGAACAGCTACGCGGGCCAGCCGCCGCGCGACGAGACGAAGTTCGACGCGCCGCACCCGGTGCTGCTCGACCTCCGCGTCCGGCAGGCGATCGCCCACGCGATCGACAAGGAGACCTTGGTCGAGCGGGTTCTCTCGGGTCTCGGGACTCCCGGCACGACGATCAGCCCGAGCCCGAGCCCGGCGTGGATGCCCGAGCTCTCCGAGGAGGAGACCTACGAGTTCGACCTCGAGCAGGCGAACCAGATCCTGGACGACGCCGGCTACACGGACACGAACGGCAACGGGGTCCGCGAGCACGAGGGCAAGGACATCGTCCTCCGGTACGCGATCCGGACCGAGTCGGAGTACTCGAAGCCGTACGCCGAGTTCATCACCGGCTGGTTGAAGGACATCGGCATCGACACGACCTTCTCGTCCTACGACGACGGGCAGCTGATCGAGGTCGCGGGCAAGGGCGCCTTCGACGCCTACGTGTGGGGCTGGACGCCGTTCGTCGACCCCGACCCGATGCTCTCGTACATGAAGTGCGACCAGATCTCGGTCGACGCGTCGGACTTCTCCAACTTCTGGAACGACACCGGCCTCTGCGACCCGGAGTACGACGCGCTCTACGCCGAGCAGAACACGGAGCTCGACCCCGACCGGCGCGAGGAGATCGTCCACGAGATGCTGACGCGCTGGTACACCAACGCCGCGTACGTCGTGCTGGCGACCAGCCCGGACCTCCAGGCCTACCGCACCGACCGCTTCTCGGGCTGGGTGCGGCAGCCGGCGGAGATCGGCCCTGTGCTCTTCTCGAACTCGTCGCCGTCGTACTGGAGCCTGGAGCCGCTCGCGTCGTCGGGCGACGGCGACGGCGGCCTCTCGACGGCCGCGATCGCGGCGATCGCGATCGCAGGAGCCGGCGCGCTCGCGCTCGTCGGCTGGGTCGTCCTCCGGCGCAGGTCGGTGGAGGAGCGCGAATAGCGGACGCCTGCCGCGGCCCGCGGGGATGAGCGTCCGCTTCGTCGTCGGGAAGGTCCTCGGCGCGTTCGCGACGCTGGCGTTCGTCCTCGTCTTCAACTTCTTCCTCTTCCGCGTCGTCGAGTCGAACCCCGTCGCGACGCTCTACCGCGGACGGAACCTCACGGATGCCCAGCGGGACGAGCTCACGCGCCAGTTCGGGCTCGACGGCTCGAAGCTCGAGCAGTTCGTCCGCTACGTCGAGCAGACGCTGCAGCTGAACCTCGGGCGCTCGTACGCCACGAACCGGCCGGTCATCGAGGAGATCTGGGCGGCCGCGCCGCAGACCATCGCGCTCGTCGGCGTCGCGACGGTGATCTCGATGGTGATCGGGATCCTCATGGGGATCTCGGCCGGCTGGCGGCGGGGGACGACGCAGGACCGCGTCCTGACCTCGACCTCGATGGCGACGTGGTCGACGCCGGATTTCTGGCTCGGGATGATCCTGCTCACAGTCTTCGCGGTGCAGCTCGGCCTGTTCCCGACCGGCGGCATCGAGGACCCCACCTCCGGCGCCACCGGCTTCGCGAAGCTGCTCGACCAGGCGTGGCACATGGCCCTCCCGTGTCTCACGCTCGCGATCGCGTACGTGGGGGAGTTCGCGCTCGTGATGCGCTCGTCGATCCTCGACGTCATGCGCGAGGACTACCTCACGCTCGCGCGGGCGAAGGGCCTCCGCGACGCGCAGGTGCGCGACCGGCACGCGGTCCGGAACGCGCTCCTGCCCTCGACCGCGCTCATCGCGATCAACTTCGGGTTCGTGCTCTCGGGCGCGATCGCGGTCGAGACCGTGTTCTCCTGGCCGGGCCTGGGGCTGCTCACGACCGAGGCGCTGCGCGGCCCCGACCTCCCGATGCTCCAGGGCCTGTTCCTCGTCTTCAGCGCGTCCGTGATCTTCTTCAACCTCGTCGCCGACCTGCTCTACCCGCTCCTCGATCCCCGGGTGCGCTACTCGTGACCGCGCTCGCGTGGGGACGCAGGAAGCGGGCGCTCGCGCAGACGTGGGCCGAGTACCGGCGCGACCGCGAGGGCATGACCGGGCTGCTCGTGCTCGGGGGCTTCGTCGCCGTCGCGCTGCTCGCGCCGCTGCTCGCCGACGACGCCCAGCTGAGCGCGGTCAACACGACCGGCAACGAGGTGTGGGCGCCGCCCGGGGAGCACCCGCCGCTCGGCACGGACAGCCTCGGCCGGCCGATCTACGACCAGCTCGTCTACGGCTCGCAGGTCAGCCTGCTCGTCGGGATCGCGGCGACGCTCATCGCGATCGTGATCGGCACCGTCGTCGGCGTGTCCGCCGGGTTCTTCGGCGGCTGGGTGGACGCCGTGCTGAACCGCCTCTCCGAGTGGTTCCTCGTGATCCCGTTCATCCCGCTCGCGATCGTCCTCGCCGCGATCCTCGGGCCCTCGCTGCGGAACATCATCTTCGTGATCGGCGTGACGTCGTGGCCGGTGACCGCGCGCCTGATCCGCGCGCAGGTGCTCACGATCAAGCAGCGCCTGTACGTCGAGCGCAGCCGCGCGCTCGGCGCCTCCAGCCTCCACGTCATGGGGCGGCACGTGCTTCCCAACGTGGCGCCGCTCGTGATCGCGAACGCGACGCTCACCGTGCCGGTCGCGATCCTCTCGGAGACCGTCCTGTCCTTCCTCGGCCTCAGCGACCCGCTGCGGGTCTCGTGGGGCTCGATGCTGGAGGACGCGTTCTCCGCCGGGGCGCTCGGCCGCGAGGCGTGGTGGTGGTACTTGCCGCCGGGGCTGTGCGTGATCGCGGTCGTGCTCGCGTTCACGCTCGTCGGCCGCGCGCTGGAGGCGATCCTCGACCCCCGGTTGCGGGCGGGGCGCGCGGGATGAGCGCGCCGCTGCTCGCGGTTCGCGACCTCGCCGTCCGCTACCGGACGGACGAGGGCGACGTGCCGGCCGTGCGCGGCGTCTCGTTCGTGCTCGACCAGGGGGAGACGCTCGGCCTCGCCGGGGAGTCCGGCTGCGGGAAGTCCTCGATCGCAGGTGCGCTGCTGCGGGTCCTGCCCCGCGGGACCGAGGTCACGGGCGAGATCCTCCTCGACGGCGAGGACGTCCTCGCGATGAAGCCGGGGCGCCTGCGGGCGGTGCGCTGGACGGAGCTCGCGATCGTGTTCCAGGGCGCGCTCCACGCCCTGAACCCCGTGCAGCAGGTCGGGAGCCAGATCGCCGAGGCGGTGGAGATCCACGGCCAGTCTCTCACGCAGGAGCGGGTCGCGGAGCTCCTCGAGCTCGTGGGGCTCCCGGCCCGGCGGGCGCGTGACTACCCGCACCAGCTCTCGGGCGGGCAGCGCCAGCGCGTCCTCATCGCCCTCGCGCTGGCGTGCAACCCGCGCATCCTCGTCGCCGACGAGCCCACGACCGCGCTGGACGTGATGGTGCAGGCGCAGGTGCTCGCGCTCCTCGAGCAGCTCCAGCAGGAGCTCGGGCTCGCGATGCTCTTCATCACCCACGACCTGTCCACGCTCACGCACGTGTGCCGGCGGATCGCCGTCATGTACGCCGGCCGGATCGTCGAGGAGGGGCCGAGCGAGGACGTCTTCTCGCGGCCCGCGCACCCGTACACTGCCGCGCTCGCGGCCGCGTTCCCCGTGATCGGGGACCCGGCCTTCCGGATGCGGCCGTCGGGGCTCGGCGGCGACCCGCCCGACCCGCGCGCGATCCCGACCGGGTGCCCGTTCCACCCTCGCTGCCCGGTCGTGCGAGACGAGTGCGCGCGTACCGACGTCGAGCTGTGGCCGGTTGCTGACGGGCGGCGTGCCGCGTGCGTGCGCGTGCTGGACGGGCCGGGGGCGGGAACGGCGTGACGGACGTCCTCCTCGAGACGCGCGGCCTGCACGTGCGCTTCGCGGCGCGGCGCGGCGCAGTGGCGCGTGCCGTCGACGGCGTCGACCTCGCGATCGTGCGCGGCGAGGTGCTCGCGCTCGTCGGGGAGTCGGGCTGCGGGAAGACGACCCTCGCGCGCACGATCCTCGGCCTCGAGCGGCCCGCCGCCGGCGAGGTCCGCTTCGAGGGCGAGCCGATCCGCTACGACGCCTCGTACCTCCGTCGCTACCGCGGCCGGGTGCAGATGGTGTTCCAGGACCCGATGGGGGCGCTCAACCCGCGACAGACGGTGTACGAGGCGGTGGCGGAGGGGCTGCGGATCCAGAAGCGAGGCGACGACGAGGCGGAGCGGGTCGCGCACGCGCTGTCGCGCGCCGGGCTGCGGCCGCCGGAGCGTTTCTTCGAGCTCTACCCGTACGAGCTGTCGGGGGGCCAGCGGCAGCGGGTCGTGATCGCCGGCGCGATGGTGCTCGAGCCGTCGCTCCTGGTCGCCGACGAGCCCGTCTCGAGCCTCGACGCCTCGGTGCGCGGCGAGATCCTCCAGCTCATGCTGTCGCTCGTGCGCGAGGCGGGCGTCACGATCCTCGTCGTCACGCACGACCTCGGGCTCGCGTGGAACATCGCCGACCGGATCGCGGTCATGTACCTCGGCCGCATCGTCGAGGAGGGCCCGGCCGAGGAGTTGCTCTCGAGCCCGCGCCATCCGTATACGCGCGCGCTGCTGTCGGTCGTGCCCGAGGTCGAGGAGATGGAGCAGGTCATCCTTCGCGGCGAGGCGCCGGACCCGACGCGGATCCCCGCCGGCTGCCGCTTCCACGAGCGCTGCCCGCTCGTCGACTCCGGCGAGGCCGCGCGGCTCGGGATCGAGGAGCGCTGCCGCGGGGAGGACCTGGCGCTCGCGCCGGTTGGCGGGCTCGACGCCCACAGCGTGGCGTGCCACGCGGTGTCGCGCTAGGCCTCGCGCGGCCGGCTACTGGAGCCGGCGCGGGAGCACGCGCTCGAAGCGGCGCTCGACCCGGTCAAGCGTGCCGCCGGACTCCCCTGCCGTCACCTCCACCGTCACGTGGTACGCGTCGGCGTCCGAGCGGACGTGGAGGCGGGCCTCCGTCTCGACCGTGACCTCGGGCCAGGCGATGCGGTAGCGGGCCGAGCCGCGCGCCCACGCGGCTCCGGGGTCGTGGAGGGAGACGCCGACCGCCCCCTCGTACCGCTCCTCGATCCGCGCACCGAACGGGGCCTCGTAGTCGGAGCCGGAGCTCGTGAGCGCGCGTGCCTCCTCGTCGTCGCGCTCGACGCTCCAGCGCGCGGGCGGGCCGCCGCCGTCCGCGTCGGGCTCCGGCGGGGGAGGCGGCGGTAGCTGGGGCGGCGCGGCGACAGGCGGGCCGGCGAGCACGGGCAGCACGAGCTCGACGGTCGAGCGCTCGACCTCGAGCGTCGCTCCGTGGGGAGGCGGCCACGTGTTCGGCCAGTCCGCCCCGGCGAGCGAGAGCCGCACGCGGTGGCCCTGCTCGAAGATCCACGAGGTCGCCTCCAGCTCGACCTCGGCCTCGGCGGGGACGCCCGGCTCGAGCGGCGCCGGTGCGTCGTGCCCGGCCCGGTGCGCGAGGTTGAGGATCCCGCGCGAGACGAGCGCGGAGGTCCCGTCCGGGAACACGTCGCACAGCTTCGCCGAGAGGTACGCGACTTCGTGGGGAGCCGTCACCGCGAGCCGGAGGCGCGGGTGGCCGAGCACGTCCAGCTCCTCGGCGAGCGGGCCCCACTCGTACGCGAGCGAGCGTGCGTCGTCGTCACGCTGGTCGCCCGGCAGCACCCACGGCGGCTTGCCCGCGCACGAGATCCAGGCGGCGGTGCCGACGTCGCCCTCGACCGGGATCCGGTCCGAGCCCAATCCCTCCGGCCGGAACGCCCTCTCCTGGAGCCGCTCCGGCGGCCACACAGGCTCCGCCCGCCACTCGCCTCGAAGCTCCGGCAGCTCCGCCGCCGGCCGCGTGGAGCGGCGCGCGAAATAGACGAGCCGCGGCTCCTCGTCGATCCCGTTCGGCTCGTCGCGCAGCCAGCGCGAGAACCAGCGCACGAGCACCGGGACGAGGTCGATCCGCGGGCCGGGCACCGAGGTCGCCGGAGACATGTGGCTCCACGGGCCGACGAGCACGCGGTGCGGGCAGCGGAGCCGCTCGAGGGCGC
>ML178782.1:155733-192258 GCA_004366385.1 Actinomycetota bacterium | reverse complement strand
ACGGGCCGATCCCGCGCTCGCGGCGCAGCCGGGCGAGCGCGGTCTCCGGGGCGAGCCGCAGCTGCTCGAGGTCGATCCCGCGCACGAGCCTCGTCAGCGTCGCCGCCCGGCTCGTCGCGAGCCCGCAGCCCGCGAGCGCCGCGGGCGAGAGCCGGGCGAGCGCGACGCGCGACGGCGGGTCCTCGCCGGCCGCCCGGATCACCGCCCGCTCGATCTCGAGCGCGCGGCTCGCCTGGATCAGCTGGCCGCACACCGCTCGCAGCGCCGCGTGCGCAACTGTCGCCTTCCGTCGCGGCCGTAGCCCGCGCAGCGACAGCACGGACGGGCCGACGAGCGGGTCGCGCGCGAAGCGGCGGTGGAACTCGCCCGTGTCGTCGTCGAGCGCGAGCACGAACCGAGCCTCCTCGACCGCCTGCTCGCACGAGGCGCGCACGCGCACCGTCCCGTCGCCGGTCTGCCGTGCCTCCGCCCACCGGCCCTCGGGGAGGCGCCCGCGCCAGTGCTCCGTGCGCGCGGTCAGCCGGAGGGAGTACGGCCCGGCCGGCCTGAGTGCCGCGTCGACCACTCGACCAGCCTACGCGCCTCCGCGGACCCGATACTTCAGGCGTGTCCCTCGCCGACTCGATCTCGCTGCGCTCGCGCCGGCGCAAGCTCCGGCTCTTCCTCGACGAGCTGCGTCCCGGGCCGGAGACGACCGTGCTCGACGTCGGCGCCGACGAGCTCGCCTTCGGCGAGGGCGACGGCTGCACGACCCTCAACTTCTTCGAGGAGCACTACCCGTGGCCCGAGCGGATCACGGCGCTCGGGCTCCAGGACGGGACGGCGTTCCGCGAGCGCTATCCACACGTCCGCTACGTGCAAGGGGACGCGTGCGCGCTGCCTTTCCCCGACGGCGCGTTCGACGTCGTCCACTCGAACGCGGTCATCGAGCACGTCGGCGGGCGCGATCGGCAGCGCCTGCTCGTCTCCGAGGCGCTGCGCGTGGGGCGCCGTGCGTTCATCACCACGCCGAACCGCTGGTTCCCGGTCGAGGTGCACACGCGCCTCCCGCTCGTGCACTGGCTCCCCGACCGGGCGGCGCACCGGGTGTACGACGCCGTCGGGAAGGGCTTCGCGAAGGAGCTCGAGCTGCTCTCGCCCCGCGACCTGGAGGCGCTCTTCCCCGGCCGCGTGCGCATCGTGAACCTCGGGCTCTCGCTGGTGGCAGTTGTCGACTGAGCGCTTCGCGCAGGCTGCGCTCGTCGTCCTCGTCGTCGGGCTCGCGCTGCACAACGCGGTCATGGCCCAGCTCTGGGAGCTCGGCCTCCGCGGTGGCGCGCTCGACGCGGTGGCCGCGTGGAAGGAGGGGCTGCTTCTCGTGGCGCTCGTCGCCGTCGCGTGGAAGGTGCGGCGGCTGCCCGGGGCGCGCGGGGTCGACGCGCTCGCGGCCGCGTACACGGCGGTCGTCCTCGTGTACTGGCTCGTTCCGCAGGACTGGCTCGGCGGGGACGCGACCACGCGCGGGGAGCTGCTCGCGCTCCGCCACCACCTGCTTCCCGTCGCGGGCTACGCGCTGGGGCGGCTCACCGGGACGTGGTGGGAGCGGCGCGGCAGCGTGGGGGCGTTGCTCGCGCTCGTCGCCGCCGGGGTGGCCGTGGTGGGCCTCGCCGACCTGGCGCTCATCGAGCTCCAGGCGTGGAGGCAGTCGGGCGTCCCCGGCTGGTATCGCGAGCAGCTCGGCCTCGACTACGAGGGGCTGTCGGGGCTCCCGGAGAACTGGGTCTACAACACCGGCGACGAGGAGAACCCGATCAGGCGCCTCGTCGCAACGTTCCTCTCGCCGCTCGCGAGTGCGTACGCCTTCCTCGTCGGCCTCGTCTTCGTCGTGAGCCGGCCGTTCCGCTGGTGGTGGGTCGCGCTCGGGCTCGTCCTCTACGCGGGGCTGCTGTACACGCACACGCGGGCCGCCTTCGGCGCGCTCGCGGTCGGGCTCGTGATCCTTGCGGCCGCGCAGCGGCGGCTCGCTCCCGCGCTCGTCGCCGTCGCCTCGGTCGTCGTCGCCGTCGGGTTCCTCGTCGCGTACCCGACGCTGGGGCCGTCCACGACCTACACGCAGGAGGAGCTCGAGTTCCTGCGCCAGAACGCGAATCCGGAGCCGGTCCCCGGGGGAGAGCAGGCTCCGCTGCCGGAGGTCAGCTCGGACCCGTTCTCGCCCTCGGAGCCCTCGATCGCGAGCCACTGGAGCCACCTGCGCGACGGGGTGCGCGCGGTCGTGCGCCACCCGCAGGGCTACGGGCTCGGGAACGCGGGCGTCGTGGCGAAGCGGACCCGCGTCGAGATCAAGGCGGGCGAGTCGACGTACACGGAGCTCGGCGTCGACACGGGGGTCGTCGGCATGGCGGCGTTCGTGCTCTGGAGCCTCGCGCTCCTCGTCGCCCTCCTTCGGCGCGAGGCGTGGGTCGGGGCGGCGTTCGCGGCCGTGCTGCTGCTCGGGCTCCAGACCGACGTGATCGGCGTCCACTGGCTTGCGGTTGCCGTCTGGGCCGTGGCCGGGATCGCGATCTCGCCGCGTCCGGCCCCGGTTACAGTCCCGGAGTGACGCTCGATCCGCGCGTCGACATAGGCCACGTCCACCTGAAGGTGGCCGACCTCGACCGCGCGCTCGGTTTCTGGCGCGACGTGCTCGGGTTCGACGAGCAGGCGCGGCTCGGCGACCAGGCCGCGTTCGTGTCCGCCGGCGGCTACCACCACCACATCGGCCTCAACACGTGGGAGTCGCAGGGCGGCTCGCCGCCTCCGCCCGGCACCACCGGTCTCTACCACGTCGCCGTCCGCTTCCCCGACCGGACGACGCTCGCGCAAGCGGTCCGGCGCGTGCTCGAGGCGGGGATCCCGCTCGACGGCGCGTCCGACCACGGGGTGAGCGAGGCGATCTACCTCCGCGACCCCGATGGCAACGGGGTCGAACTCTACCGCGACCGGCCGCGCGAGGAGTGGCCGCTGACCCCGGACGGGAGCCAGGTCGCGATGTTCACGCGCCCGCTCGACCTGCGCGCGCTGCTCGCAGAGACGTAGTCTCGGCCCGCTCCACCTCCGTCTGTACGGATTCTGTATAAGTACGGTCAAATGTTGGAACGGTTCGCCTCGTCCGTCTCCGGCCGCCGGTCGAAGCTCGTCGTGCTCGGGCTCTGGGTCGTGCTGCTCGCCGCCCTCGCGCCGCTCGCGGGGCGCTTCGAGCAGGCACAGCGCAACGAGCCGACGACGTTCCTTCCCGGGAGCGCGGAGTCGGTCGCCGTCCTCGAGGCCGCGGACGCGTTCCCCTCGGGCGACGCCCCTCCCGCCGTGGTGGTGGTCCGGAGCGCGGACGGCCTCGACGACGCCGAGCGGGCGGCTGTCGCGGGCGCCCGTGACGACGTGGCGGCCGCGGGGATCGAAGGCGCGGGAGAGCCGTCGCCGCCCGTCTTCTCGGAGGACGGGACGGCCGCGCTCGTCGTCGTCCCGATCGCCGCCGAGGGCGACGAGGAGGTCCTCGTCGCAGCGGTCGAGGAGCTCCGCGAGCTCGTCGCGGCGCGCGCGCCGGACGGCGTCGAGACCGCCGTGACCGGCCCGGCGGGCTTCGCGGCCGACGCGACCAAGGTGTTCGAGGGGATCAACACGACGCTGTTGCTCGCCACGGCGACCCTCGTCCTCGTGCTGCTCGTCCTCATCTACCGGAGCCCGATCTTCTGGCTCATCCCGCTCGTCTCGGTGCTCTGCGCCGAGTTCGTCGTCCGCGGCCTCGGCTACCTGATGGCCGACGCGGGTGTCGTGATCAACGGCCAGACCGGCGGGATCCTGCTCGTGCTCGTGTTCGGCGCCGGGACCGACTACGCGCTGCTCCTGACCGCGCGCTACCGCGAGGAGCTGCGCCGGGTCGAGGACCGGCACGAGGCCATGCGGATCGCGCTGGTGCGGGGCGCGCCGGCGATCCTGGCCTCGTCCGGCACGGTGGTCGCCGCGCTGCTCTGCCTCTCGCTCGCCGACGTGCGCTCGATCTCCGGTCTCGGGCCGGTCGGCGCCATGGGCGTCGCGGTCGCGGCGCTGGCGATGCTCACGCTGCTGCCTGCGCTCCTCCTCGTGGGCGGCCGAGGCGCCTTCTGGCCGTTCGTCCCGCGGTACGGCGACGACGACCGGACCGGCGAGGGGCTCTGGAAGCGGCTGGGCGCGTGGATCGAGCGGCGGCCTCGCCCCGTCTGGATCGTCACCGCGCTCGCGCTCGCGGCCCTCTCGCTCGGCGCGCTCACACTGGACGACGACCTGACGACGACCACGATCTTCCGCGGAACGGTCGAGTCGGTCGAGGGCCAGCGCCTGCTCGAGGAGTCGTTCCCGGCCGGGGCGGGCGCGCCTGCGTCCGTGCTCGTCCGCGACCCCAGCCGCGTCGGCGATGCGCGCGACGCGGCGGTCTCGTCGGTGGACGTCGCCTCCGTTGGTCTCCCGGAGACGGGCGAGCCGGGCGCCCGCTTCGACGTGGTGCTCTCGACCGACCCGTACGGCGAGGAGGCCTACGCGGCGATCGCGCGGCTTCGGGCCGACCTGCGCGCGGCGGTCGGCGACGGGGTGCTCGTCGGCGGGCCGACCGCCGAGGAGGCCGACCTCCGCGCCGCGACCGAGCGCGACACGAGGCTCCTCATCCCGCTCGTCCTGCTCGTGGTCTTCGCGATCCTGGTGCTCCTCCTGCGGGCGCTCGTGGCGCCGGTCGTGCTCATGGCCACGGTCGTCCTCTCGTACTTCGCGGCGCTCGGCGGCGCGCTGCTCCTGTTCGAGGCGTTCGCGGACTTCCCCGGCGAGGACCCGAGCTACCCGCTCCTCGCCTTCATCTTCCTCGTCGCGCTCGGGGTCGACTACAACATCTTCCTGATGGCGCGCGTGCGGGAGGAGGCGCACGTGCGGCCGACGCGGGAGGCGATGCTGAAGGGGCTCGCCGTCACCGGCAGCGTGATCACCTCCGCGGGCATCGTGCTCGCGGGGACGTTCTCGGTGCTCGCCGTGCTGCCCCTCGTGGCCCTCACGCAGATCGGGATCACGGTCGCGTTTGGCGTCCTGCTCGACACGCTCGTCGTGCGCTCGGTGCTCGTCCCCGCGCTGACGTTCGAGCTCGGCGAGCGCACGTGGTGGCCGTCGTGGCTCGCGCGCCGCCGCCGCCGTCCCGGGCCGGCGCCGCGTGAGATCCGCGCGGAGAGCTGACATGCGCTCCTCCCCGGTGAGCACGGAGGATCGGATCCGCCTCCCCGCGCCGGTGGTGGAGCCGAGCCACGACGGCGCGCTGCGGCTCGGGGGCGCGTACTGGCAGGAGGTGCGCGCGTTCTCACGCGGCCTCGTCCGGCCGCGCACCGGCGCCGACGGCGTCGATCTCGTGCTCGCCGGAGTCGTGCCGTTGCTCCGTTTCGGGCAGGCGGCGACCAGCGCCGAGGACGGCCTCGTGGAGTGCCGGTACCCGATCCGCGGCGGCCTGCTCGCGGCCACGCCCGGCGGGGCGCTCGTCGTCGCGCAGACCGGCCGCGAGGCGCCCGAGCTCCGGTTGGCGGTCGAGGGGTTCCACCCGCGGCTCGCGCGGCGCGGGAGGCTCGCGCGCGTTCGCGCGGCGCTCTACGACGCGCTCCAGGCTCCGCTCCACGCGGACGTCAGCCGGCGGTTCCTCGAGCGGGGCGCGCGGGGGCAGCTGTGAGGGTCGCGGTCCTCGGCGCCTCCGGCGTGATCGGCTCCGCGCTCGTGCCCGAGCTCGCCCGCGCGCACGAGGTGGTCTCGGTCTCGCGCGCGCCGCGCGGCGCTCCCGGCGAGCTCGCGGCGGACGTCACGGACGCAGACGGCGCCCGCCGCGCGCTCGAGGGCGCGGACGTCGCCGTGCACCTCGTCCACTCGCTCGGCTCGGCCTCCTTCGAGGAGCTCGACCGGCGCGCGGCGGAGAACGTCGCACGGGCGGCGGCGGAGGCGGGCGTGCGCCAGATCGTCTACCTCGGCGGGCTCGGCGACGACGACCCCGACCTCTCCCCGCACCTGCGCTCGCGGCAGGAGACGGCCCGCGCCCTCGCCTCCGGCTCCGTGCCGGTGACGACGTTGCGCTCGGGGGTCGTGATCGGGAAGGGGAGCGCGGCCTTCGAGACGATCCGCGCGCTCGTCGACCGGCTGCCCGCGATGATCTGCCCGCGCTGGGTCACGACGCCGACGCAGCCGATCGCGCTCGCCGACGTCACCCGCTTCCTCGCCGGAGTCTGCGGCCGCGACGAGGCGCTGGGGGAGAACTACGACGTCGGCGGGCCGGAGGTGATGACGTACCGGCAGATGATCGAGCGCATCGGCGCGATCCGCGGCAAGCACCCGCGGATCGTGGAGGTGCCGGTGCTCACTCCGTGGCTGTCCTCGTGGTGGCTCCATCTCGTCACGCCGGTGGGCGCGTCGGTCTCGCGCCCGCTCGTCGAGGGCCTCCGCAATCCGACGGTCGCGCGCGAGGATCGCATCCGCGAGCTCGTCCCTGCTGCGCTGACGCCGTTCGAGGACGCGGTCCGCGCCGCACTCGCGGGCTAACGGGCTTCGACGTACGCCTTCAGGAGCTCGAGCTCCTCGCGCGTCGCCTTTCGCATCGTCCCGCCGAGGAACGGCGCAGCGACGCGCATGAGCAGCGACTTCGGGCGCAGCGGCCAGTCCATGGTCACGAGCGTGCCGTCGCCGTTCGGTTCCAGTAGCAGCTCGAGGTCGAACTCGGCCGCGCTCCAGCCGCCGGTGATTCCGAGCCGCCGCGGCGGCTCGAGCGCCGTGACGACGTCGTCGAGCTCGAGCGTCCGCCCCCGCCAGCGCAGCACCTCGCGCAGCCGCGAGCCGACGGCGAGCGGGCCCTCGTCCAGCTGCGTCAGCTCCACGATCGCGGGCCGCCACTCCCGGTGCGTGTCGAGGTCGGACACGACGGCCCACACGTCCTCCGCCGGGCGCTCGATGCGGATCGACTCGGTGACTCTCACACCGACACGCTACCCGGACGGGGCTGCGCCTCACCCGCTCGGTCAGCTATACCTCGGGGGTGAGCTCGACCAAGCCTGTCGAGCAGCTCGAGCGGGTCGTGATTCGCTTCGCCGGCGACTCCGGCGACGGCATGCAGCTCACGGGAGACCGCTTCACGAGCGAGACGGCCGTCTTCGGGAACGACCTCGCCACGCTGCCCGACTTCCCTGCGGAGATCCGCGCGCCTGCCGGCTCGCTCCCGGGCGTCTCCGGGTTCCAGCTCCACTTCGCGGATCACGACATCCTCACGCCCGGCGACCAGCCGAGCGTGCTCGTCGCGATGAACCCGGCCGCGCTGAAGGTGAACATCGGGGACCTCGTGAAGGGCGGCACCGTGATCGTCAACACCGACGCCTTCAACGACCGGAACCTCCAGAAGGCTGGCTACGAGAGCAATCCGCTCGAGGACGGGTCGCTGGAGGGCTTCCACGTGCACCCGGTCGCGCTCTCGTCGATGACCGTCGAGGCGCTGAAGGAGGTCGAGGGGATCACGTCGCGGGAGGCCGAGCGCTCGAAGAACTTCTTCGCGCTCGGGCTGATGTCGTGGCTCTACCACCGTCCAATGGAGGGCACTCTCGCGTTCATCGAGTCGAAGTTCGCGCAGCGGCCCGAGATCGCCGAGGCGAACACGCGGGCCTTCAAGGCGGGCTGGAACTACGGCGAGACGTCCGAGGATTTCGCCGTCTCGTACGAGATCGCGCCTGCGCAGCTGGCGCCTGGCACGTATCGCCAGGTGTCCGGGAACACGGCTCTGACGTACGGCCTCGTCGCCGCGAGCAGGCTCTCCGGGCTCCCGCTGTTCCTCGGCGCGTACCCCATCACACCTGCCTCCGACGTCCTCGAGCAGCTCGCGCAGATGAAGCACTTCGGCGTTCGTACCTTCCAGGCCGAGGACGAGATCGCGGCGTCCGGCGCCGCGCTCGGCGCGGCCTTCGGCGGCGCGCTCGGCGTGACGACCTCTGCGGGGCCGGGGGTCGTGCTCAAGTCGGAGACGGTCGGGCTCGCGGTGACGCTCGAGCTGCCGCTCCTGATCGTGGACGTGCAGCGCGCCGGCCCCTCGACGGGGATGCCGACGAAGCCCGAGCAGGCCGACCTGCTCATGGTGCTGTTCGGGCGGAACTCGGAGTCGCCGGTGCCGGTCGTGGCCGCTTCCACTCCGGCCGGCTGCTTCCACGCGGCGATCGAGGCGGCGCGGATCGCGATCAAGTACCGGACGCCGGTCTTCCTGCTCTCGGACGCGTACCTCGCGAACGGCTCCGAGCCGTGGCTCATCCCCGACGTGGGCGAGCTCGCCGACATCTCGACCGAGTTCGCGACCGAGCCGAACGACGGGGACGCCTTCCTCCCGTACCGCCGCGACCCGGAGACGCTCGCGCGGCCGTGGGCGATCCCGGGGACGCCCGGCCTCGAGCACCGAATCGGCGGGCTCGAGAAGGCGGACGAGACCGGCAACGTCTCGTACGACCCCGAGAACCACGACCTCATGACGCGCCTGCGCGCCGCGAAGGTCGCCGGGATCGCGGCAGACATCCCCGAGCTCGAGGTCGACGACCCCGACGGCGCGGACACGCTCGTCCTCGGCTGGGGCTCGACGTACGGAGCGATCGGCGCGGCGGCGCGGCGGGTGCGGGCGGGCGGCCGCACGGTGGCGACCGCCCACCTCCGGTACCTGAACCCGTTCCCGCGGAACACGGGCGAGGTCGTGCGCTCGTACGAGAAGGTGCTGATCCCGGAGATGAACCTGGGGCAGCTGCGGATGTTGATCCGCGCGCAATTCCTGGTGGACGCGGCGGGCTACAACAAGGTGCGCGGCCGCCCGTTCAGGGCGGCGGAGCTCGAGGACGCGATCACCGCGTTGGTGGACTCGTGACGGCCGACGGCAACGGGAACCTCGTGCAGCTCACGGCCAAGGACTTCAAGTCCGACCAGGAGGTGCGCTGGTGCCCGGGCTGCGGGGACTACGCGATCCTGAACGTGATCCAGGGCTTCATGCCCGAGCTCGGGCTCACGCGCGAGCGGATCGTGTTCGTGTCCGGGATCGGCTGCGCGGCGCGCTTCCCGTACTACATGCAGACGTACGGCATGCACTCGATCCACGGGCGCGCGCCGGCGATCGCGACCGGGCTGGCCGTGTCCCGGCCGGACCTGTCCGTCTGGGTCGTGACCGGTGACGGCGACGCGCTCTCGATCGGCGGCAACCACCTCATCCATGCGCTGCGCCGGAACGTGAACCTGAAGATCCTGCTCTTCAACAACGAGATCTACGGCCTCACGAAGGGCCAGTACTCGCCCACGTCGCGCATCGGCAAGGTGACGAAGTCGACGCCGATGGGCTCGCTCGACTACCCGTTCAACCCGCTGTCGGTCGCGATCGGCGCGGAGGCGTCGTTCGTCGCGCGCGCGATCGACACGGACAAGAAGGGGCTGACCGAGGTACTGGGCGCGGCGGCGCGGCATCGCGGGTCGGCCTTCGTCGAGATCCTCCAGAACTGCAACATCTACAACGACGGCGCCTTCGACTTCGTGCGGGAGGACAAGGCCAACCGCATCTACCTCGCCCACGGCGAGCGCATCCGCTTCGGCGCCGAGAGCGAGAAGGGCGTGCAGCAATACCCGGACGGCTCTCTCCGCGTCGTGGACGTCGACGAGGCGGGCGAGAACTCGCTCCTCGTCCACGACACCGCGCACGCGCAGGCGAGCCTCGCGTTCGCCCTCTCGCGGATCACGTTCGAGACGCACGGCGCGGTGCCGCTCGGCGTCTTCCGCGCCCTCGAGCGCCCGGTCTACGACGACCTGATGAGCGAGCAGCTCGACCGCGCGCGCGACGAGCGGGGCGAAGGCGACCTCGCGGCGCTCCTGCACTCGGGCGACACCTGGACCGTCGGCTGACGCGCGCGAGCGAGGCAGCCCCACGCGCCTTGTGGCTCTGAGCCACAAGGTCTGTTCAGGACGGTGTCTCGGCGAGGAAGCGGACGATCCGTTCCGCGATCTCCTCGCCCTTCTCCTCCTGGAGGAAGTGCCCCGCGCCGCTGACGATCTCGGCCGGGCCGGCGCCGGGGATGCGCGCGGCCAGGCGCTCGGCCGCGGCCGGCGAGAAGATCGGGTCGGAGTCTGAGAAGAGGACGAGCGCCGGCTTCTCCCAGCGCATGAGGGCGTCCCGCACCTCGTTCATCTTCGGCGTGTTCGGGTGCTCGGGCTCCGTCGGGACCTGCTCCGGGAACGCGACGATCCCGACCCTCGACTCCGGCACCGGGAACGGCGCGTCGTAGCCGGCGACGACGTCGTCGGCGAGCTCGGTCACGGACGAGATGCGGATGAGCTGGCCGGCGACGATGTCCGTCCCCACGCGGCGCATGAACGCGCGGAAGCGCAGCCACTCCTCGGACGGCGCGCGCCCGCCCCCGACACCGGTGTTGAGGATCACGAGGCGCGCGAAGCGCTCGGGATGCTCGACCGCGAGCCGGAGCCCGATCGGCCCGCCCCAGTCCTGCACGACCACGGTGATCGTGCGCAGGTCGAGCTCCTCGATGAGCCGGCGGATCGAGTCGCAGTGGAAGTCGTACGAGTAGTCCTCGATGCGCGTCGGCTTGTCCGAGCGGCCGAAGCCGAAGTAGTCCGGCGCGACGACGCGCGCAACACCCGCAACCGGCGGGATGATCTTCCGGTACAGGAAGCTCCACGACGGCTCGCCGTGGAGCAGGAGCACGGGGTCGCCCTCGCCCTCGTCGACGTAGTGCATGCGGAGGCCGTCCTGCTCGAGGTAGCGCGGCTCGAAGTCCCAGCCGGGGAGGCCCTCGAACCGCTCGTCGGGCGTCCGGTACGCGTCGCTCACGAGGCGACGCGCTCGATGAGATCCGCCGCGCGCACCGTCCCCGGGAACGCCTGGAGCGCGCCCGCCGTCGACGCCATGCGCGCCGCGAGGCCTTCGTCGGCGAGCAGCCGGTCGAGCGCCGAGTGCAGCTCGCCCTCCTCGAACTCGTACGTCTGAAGCCGGATCCCGTACCCGGTCTCGTCGACCCGCTGCGCGTTGTCGTACTGATCCCAGAAGAGCGGCAGCGCGACCATCGGCTTCCCGAAGTACATGCACTCGGTCGTCGTGTTGTTGCCGCCGTGCGTGATCACCGCGTCGACGAGCAGGAGGACGGCGGGCTGTGGGAGGAACTCGGCGCCCCACATGTTCTCCGCGAGCTCGAACTCCGTGTGCTGCGGCCCCTTGGAGACGATCACGCGGTGCGGTGTCCGCGAGAGGACGTCCACCAGCCGCTTCATCAGGTCAACGTCGGCCGAGCCGAGGCTCCCGAGCGAGAGGTAGAGCAACGAGCCGTCGCCGCCCGCGATGTGATCCGGCAGCTCCACGCTGTCTTCGACCCGGCGCACGCACGACTCCAGCCGGTGCCACGTGGGCGCCAGTTGGAGGGAGCGGTCGTAGTCGAGCGCGGCGGGGTAGAGGTAGAGGTTGAGCGACCCCGACTCGTGGATGAACTCGCCCTCGGGGAGCGGCGGCGCGCCGCGCTCGGCGCAGAAGGCCGAGAACTCGCCGTGCAGGCCGGCGATCGCGCGCGCGTACTCGGCGCGGAACTCGTCCCAGCCGCTGCGATCCGCGGCGGGATAGCCGGAGAAGACAGGTGCGATCGCCGGGTCCTTCAGCTCCAGCGGGTTGCACGAGACGACCCGCACCCACGGACGGCCGGAGTCGTGGATCGCCGGGAAGCAGAGGACGTTGTCCTCGACGATCACGTCCGGCTGCACCTCGTCGAAGATTTCGCGCAGCCGGTCGTCGACGTAGCGCGCGCCGTCGCAGAGCGCCCGCCAGGTCGGCTCGATGAACTCGGAGAGCTGCTCGATCGTCGGCTTCCGGAAGACCGGCGCCGTGTCGCGGATGAAGTCCTTCCAGAACTGGCCCGGCTCCTCCTCCACCTCCGGCGGCGGGCCGAGCCGCATGAGCCGCTCCTCGAAGCCCTGCGCCTCGAGCGAGCTCGCGAACGACTCCTCGATCACGAACACGACGCGGTGGCCGCGCTCGGCGAGCACCTGCCCGATCCCCACGCAGTTGTTCGTAGGGCCGTACGCGCCCTCGGGGAAGAACACGACCGTCGCCATCGCGGGCGTACTCTCTCACGTCCGCGGTTGAAACGCGTCGAAGAGCGCAGTAGTGTCGCTTCAGTTTTCTTCGATGAGCGTGCAGGAAGCTTCAGAGGGGACCAGCGTCGACGTCGGCGAACGGCTGCGAGCGATTCGCACCCTCCGCCGCGTCACGCTCAGGACGCTCGCCGAGCGGGCGGACCTTTCCGAGAGCTTCCTGAGTCAGGTCGAACGCGGGCGCGCGAACGCGAGCGTCGCCTCGCTGAAGCGGATCGCGGCCGCCCTCGGCATCAACGTCGCCGACCTCTTCGAGCCGAACGGGGCCCAGGCGCAGCCGCGCGTGCTCCGGAAGGAGAGCAGGCCGGCGCTGACCTTCGGCACGCTCGGGCAGAAGTTCATGCTCACGCCGAGGCCGCTCGAGCACCTCCAGGTGATGGTCGGCGAGTTCGAGCCCGGAGGCTCGACCGGCGACGAGCGGTACACCCACGGCGACTCGGAGGAGCTGCTGGTCGTGCTCGAGGGCGTCGTCCACCTCCAGCTCGACACGGAGGTGTTCGAGCTGCGCGAGGGCGACTCGATCGACTACCGGAGCTCGACGCCCCACCGGCTCGCGAACGCAGGCGACGGGACCGCGGAGGTGATGTGGATCATCAGCCCACCCAGCTACTGAGCCCGCCGCAGCCTCCCGCGCAGTCTCCCGACGTCGAGCTCGTCGGGGTCACCAAGCGCTTCGGCGACGTCGCGGCGGTGGACGCCGTCGACCTTCGCGTCGAGCACGGGGAGTTCCTCTCCCTGCTCGGCCCGTCGGGCTGCGGGAAGACGACGACGTTGCGGCTGGTCGCGGGCTTCGAGCGGCCGGACGAGGGGGAGGTACGGATCGGCGGGCGCGACGTCTCCCGCCTGCCCGCGTACAAGCGGAACGTCAACACCGTGTTCCAGTCGTACGCGCTCTTCCCGCACCTGAACGTGCGCGACAACGTCGCGTATGGCCTGAAGCAACGCGGCCTGAGCCGCAACGAGCGCCGCGCGCGCGCGAGCGAGATGCTCGAGCTCGTGCAGCTCTCCGGCTACGAGAGCCGAAAGCCGCGTCAGCTCTCGGGCGGGCAGCAGCAGCGGGTCGCGCTCGCGCGCGCGCTCGTCATGCACCCGCAGGTACTGCTCCTCGACGAGCCGCTCGGCGCGCTCGACCTGAAGGTGCGGAAGGAGCTCCAGATCGAGCTCAAGCGGATCCAGGAGGAGATCGGGATCACGTTCGTGTACGTGACCCACGACCAGGAGGAGGCGCTCGCGATGTCGGATCGCGTCGCCGTCATGAGCGGTGGCCGGATCGAGCAGCTCGGCGTGCCGGGGGAGATCTACGACGAGCCCGCCACGGAGGTCGTCGCCCGCTTCATCGGCGACACGAACTTCGTGCGCGCGAGCGGGCGCGAGGTCGCGATCAGGCCGGAGCGGGTGCACGTGTCGAGGAGCGGCGAGGGCCTGGGCGGGTCCGTCGTCGCGACGATGGTCATCGGGCCGGCGGTGCAGTGCGTCGTCCGCCTCGAGGACGGACAGGAGGTGCTGGTGCGGGAGCAGCGTTCGGGGAAGGGCAACGGTGTCGAGACGCTCGCGGAGGGCGAGCGCGTGATCGTGTCGTGGGCCCCTGAGGAGGCCCTCGACCTCGAAGAACGAGGAGGAACGGGATGAGTGACGAGCACAGTGCGTGGGAGCGGCCCCTCAGTCGCCGCGGGTTCATCGGAGGAGCGGCGGCGTTGCTCGCTGCGGCCGGCACGGGACGGGCCGGGGACGCGTTCGCCGCGCTCGGCGAGGCCGAGCAGGCGGGCACGCTCTACTACTACAACTGGGCGCAGTACGTGAACCCGAAGACGTACGCGGCGTTCACGAAGGCGACCGGGATCAAGGTCAAGAAGGGCTTCTACGACTCGAACGAGACCCTGCACGCCAAGCTCCGGGGCGGCGCGCGCGGGTACGACCTCGTCTGCCCGACGGGCTACCTGACGAAGGTGCTGATCGCCGAGAAGCGGCTCATGCCCCTCGACTGGTCGAAGCTCCCGAACGTGCGGAAGAACATCGACCCGAGTTTCCAGAAGCGCTCCGACGACCCGAAGGACCGGTACTCGGTCGTCAAGGACTGGGGCACGACCGGCTTCATGTACCGGACCGACAAGGTCAAGGAGCGCCCCAAGTCCTGGCGGGAGTTCTTCACCCTCGTGAAGAAGAACGGGAGGCGGCTGGCCATGGTCGACAGCTCACCGGAGGTGATCGGGTCGATCGCGAGGATGCTCGGCTACTCCTACAACACCGAGAGCCCGAGCCAGCTCGACAAGGTCAAGCGTGAGCTGTTCGCGCTGAAGCCGCACCTCCTCATGCTCCACTCGTTCAACTACGACACCCGGATCGCGAAGGGCGATGCGTGGTTCGGGCTCGGCTGGAACGGCGACGGCCTGGCGCTGATGGGGAAGGTGCCGGCCCAGTACGTCGTCGCGCGCGAGGGCGGCGAGATCTGGATCGACTACTACAACATCCCCGTCGGGGCGAACAACCCCGAGGCCGCGCACGCGTGGATCGACTTCGTCTACCGGCCGAAGAACGCGGCGCTCGAGACGTCGTACACGTACTACGGGTCGGCGCTCAAGCGCTCCGTGCTCAGGACCGTCCTGCCGAAGAGCATCATGAACAACCCGATCGTGTTCCCGCCCGCGGCGACGCTGAAGAAGCTCGAGACGAACAAGGTCTCGGCGAAGGGAACCCGCCTGCGGGAGCGGATCTGGACGGAGTTCAAGGCGTCGTAGCCGACGAGGAACGGACGGAGAGCCGGCGCGGGGCTTCCCGCGCCGGCGCCCTCGGCCCGCGCTACCCGGGCTGGCTCGCCCTGCCCGCGGTCCTGTGGTACCTGCTGTTCTTCCTGCTCCCGCTCGCGTTCATCGCGGCGACGAGCTTCGGGGAGGTCGTCGGCTTCTCGGACGTCGCGTACACGTGGACGCTCGACAACTACCGGTACCTCTGGGACGACTTCTCCGGCGACCTCCATCTCTACCGCGACATCTTCCTGGAGACGTTCAAGCTGTCGGCGATCGGGACGCTGTCGACGCTCGTCATCGGCTTCCCGCTCGCCTACTACATCGCGCGCTACGCGAAGCACAAGACGCTGCTGCTGCTCCTCGTCGTCGTGCCTTTCTGGACGAGCTTCCTCATCCGCACGTACGCGTGGCTGATCCTGCTCGACCCGGACTTCCCGCTCTTCCGCGCGCTCGGCCTGGACGGGCTCGTCGACCGCGCCGACCTCCTCGACACGCCGCGGGCCGTCTACATCGGCGTCGCCTACAACTACCTCCCGCTCATGGTGCTGCCCCTGTACGCGGCACTCGAGCGGATCGACTGGTCCTTCGTCGAGGCGGCGCAGGACCTCGGCGACTCACCGCTCCGCGCGTTCCGGCGGATCACGCTGCCGCTCGCGCTGCCGGGCATCCTCGCGGGCTCGCTGCTCGTCTTCATCCCGCTGACCGGCGAGTACATCATCCCGGTGCTCCTCGGCGGGAACACGACGTTCTACGCCGGCAACCTCATCGCGCAGCAGTTCCTCGAGGCGCGCGACTGGCCGCTCGGGTCGGCGCTCGCGATGGTCGTCATCGGCGCGCTCACGATCCTGCTCCTCGTGTACGCGCGCATGCTCGGCCGCCAGGAGCAGCACTCGTGATGGGGAAGCGCCTGCTCGGCGGCTACGCGGCGCTCGTGTACGTCTTCCTGTATGCGCCGATCGCGGTCGTGGTCATCTTCGCGTTCAACGGCGGGCGCGAGGTTCTCTACTGGGAGGGCTTCTCGACGAAGTGGTTCGGGACGGCGCTCGGGACGCCGGAGATCACGAGCGCGCTCAGGCTCAGCATCCTCATCGCGCTCGGGAACGCCCTCGTCGCCTGCCTCCTCGGGACGATGCTCGCGCTCGCGCTCCCGCGCATGCGCGCCTGGGTGCGGGTGCCGGTGGACGCGCTCGCGTACATGACGCTCGTGACGCCGGAGATCGTGTTCGCGATCTCGGCGCTGGTCTTCTTCGTGCAGGCGGGGACCCGGCTCGGGTTCGAGAGCCCGCTCGGCTGGCAGACGATCCTCATCGCGCACGTCGTCTTCAACGCCTCCGTCGTGGCGCTCGTCGTCCGCGCGCGGTTCGTCTCGATGGGGCAGTCGCTCGAGGAGGCCTCGTACGACCTGGGAGCGGGGCCGATCTCGACGTTCCTCCAGGTGACGCTGCCGCGGCTCGCGCCCGCGATCCTCGCGGGCGGGCTGCTCGCGTTCACGTTCTCGTTCGACGACTTCGTGACGTCGTTCTTCGTCACCGGGCCAGACTCCGAGACGCTGCCGATCTACATCTGGGGGCAGCTGCGGTTCGGCGTGACGCCCGCGATCAACGCGACCGCCGCGATGATCCTCGCGCTGACTCTCGTGTCGATCGTCGTCGCGTACGTCGTCCTGCGGCGGACGAGTCAGGGCCGCGAAGGCTCGGCGATCCCGGGCGCCTGAGCGCGGCGCGCGCTCGCGAGCGCGATCGTCAGGAGCGAGCTCGCGCCGGCGACCGCGAACGCGAGCTGCGTCCCGCCGACGCTCGCGAGCGCTCCCGCGATGAGCCCGCCGAGCGGCGCCAGCCCGACGAAGGCGAACAGGTAGATGGCGATCAGCCGGCCGCGCAGCCGGTCGGGTGCGCCGAGCTGGACGAGCGCGTTGGCGTTGGCGGTGAAGAGCGTGAACGACACACCGACGGCGAAGAGCAGCACGCCCGCCGGGACCGCGTGCTCCACGGGCGCGAGCAGCAGGGCCGAGACGCCGAAGCCCGCCGCGCCCGCCGCGAACAGCCTCCAGCTCGCCGCGCGGAACGTCGCCGTGGCGAGCGCGCCCGCGAGCGCACCGACGCCGAAGGAGGCCGAGAGGAAGCCGAACCCGCGAGGGCCGACGTGAACCGTGTCCGCGGCCAGCAGCGGCACGAGCACGTGGAAGTTGAACCCGACCGTGCTCACGACCGTCACAACGGCGAGGAGCGCGCGGAGCTGCGGGTCGTGGAACGCGTACGAGAAGGCCTCGCGCGTCCCGTCGACGATCCGCGCGGAGGGATCGCGCTCGACGGAATGCAGCTCGTCGACCCGCAGGCTGAGCAGCGCGACGATGACGGCGAGGAAGCTGAAGGCGTTGATGACGAAGCAGATGCCCGTGCCGGCCGCAGCGATCACGATCCCGGCGATCGCCGGCCCGAGGACGCGAGAGCCGTTGAACAGCCCGGCGTTCAGCGCCACCGCGTTCGGCAGCGAGCGGCGCCCGACCATCTGGAACGTGAGCGACTGCCTCCCGGGCGCGTCGAAGGCCAGCGTGATCCCGCCGAGCGCGGCGAGGACGTAGACGATCGTGAGCGTCGCGGTCCCCGTGAGCGTGACGAATGCGAGCGCGACCGACACGAGCATGGCCGAGGCCTGTGTCGCGAGCACGAGCCGGCGCGACTCGATCCGGTCGGCGAGGACACCCGCGACGAAGCCGAAGACCGTGAAGGGCAGGAAGCGCCAGAAGGCGAGCGCGCCGACCGCGAGCGCGGAGCCCGACAGCTCGAGCACGAGCCACGCGAGGGCGATGTTCTGCATCCACGTGCCCGCGAGTGACACGAGCTGGCCGGTGAAGAAGATGCGGTAGTTGCGGTGGCGGCGGAGGCTGCGGAACGTGCGCGTCCGGAGTGCGATCGCGAGCGCCGTCAACCGCTCTCCCCCAGGAGCTTCCTCAGCGCCGGTGTTGCCACGACGAGCGCGTCGAGCTCGGAGGCGTCGAGCTCTGCGAGGCGCCCGGTGAGCCACATGGTGCGCCGCGCGCGGATCCGCCGCAGCAGCTTCGTACCCTCCTCGGTCAGCTCCAGCCCCACGCGTCGCCGGTCCTCGGTCGAGCGGACGCGAGTGAGGAGGCCGGCTCGCTCCAGCCGGTCGACCGACCCGGAGAGCGCGGGCGGGGAGATGCCCTCCTCGGCGGCGAGCTCCGCGAGCGACAGCCCCGGGCTTCGCTTCACGAGCCACAGCAGCGTCGTCTGCCGGGCCGTGATCCCGACCTGCTCGGTCTCCTTGCGCAGCTCGCGCGCGAGCCGCAGGAGCACGGGTCGCAACTCGTCCGCGACGGCCTCGGGCGTATGCGTAGCTTCGCTAATCATTAGCGAGGCTAAGAGTAGCGACTCGGCTGGGGGGTCAGGCTTCAGCCTGACCCGTGGGGCCTCAGCTCTTCGGCAGCGCTTCGAGCTTGTAGCCGACGCCGTAGCGCGTGTGGATGAACGTGTGCCGTGGCGCCTTTCGGTCGATCTTCTCGCGGAGCTTGCGCACGAAGACGTCGACCGTGCGATCCCGGTGCGTCGCCCGCCGCCCCCAGACGCGCTGGAGCAGCTCGTCGCGGGTGAGGACGCGACCCTGCTCGCGGGCGAGCGTGTACACGAGGCGGAACTCCGTGGGCGTCAGGTCTGCGCTCACGCCGTCGACGTACGCCTGCACGTTGTCCGGGTCGAGCGTGAGCTCCTCGATCTCGATCGCCTCGCCGCGCTTCGGCTCGGCCTCGCTCACGCCGCGCCGCGCCGCCGCCCGCACGCGCGCGGTCAGCTCCTTCAGCGAGAACGGCTTCACGAGGTAGTCGTCCGCCCCGATCTCGAGCGCGTGCACGCGGTCGTGCTCGGTCCCGCGCGCGGAGACGACGACGATCGGCGTCCCGATGCCCTCCGAGCGCGCTTGCTCGATCACGCGCCAGCCGTCGATGCCGGGGAGCATGAGGTCGAGCACGCAGACGTCGGGCCGCTCGTAGCGCAGGCGCGCCAGCCCGGTCTCGCCGTTGGCGACGCCGACGGCGTCGAAGCCCGCGGACTCGAGATGGCGAGCCATGCCGCGGGCGATGACGTCGTCGTCCTCGATGATCAGGACCTTCGCCATCTGGCGACACGATAGTGACCGCACTCGCCGTCACCCGGGGCCGCGGGGTGGTTACGGGCTGGTGAGCGGGTGGTGAACCGGTCGACTCGCGGAAGCAGCGGGGAAGCCGTGTGTTAGAAGGACGAGAGGATGGACGCGGAGGCGACTCGGGGCCGCACGCTCGTCGAGGAGAGCCGCGAGGCCGTCGTCGTCCTCGACGAGGCGGACCGCGTGCTCATGGCGAGCCGCCGCGCTCGGCAGACGATCGAGGGGATCCGGGAGGGGGAGCCGCTGCCTCCGGAGCTCCTGACCGGTGCCGCAGGCGTCATCCCCTTCGTCGTCCCCTATGAGCTGGACGGGCGCCGAGAGCGTCTCGTCTACCTCTCGCGGGAGGGCGACACCGCCGCGTACGAGGAGCTCCGGTCGGGGTTCACGGCGGCCGTCTCGCACGAGCTCAGGACACCGCTCGCGCGGCTCCTCACCCTGCTCGAGACCGCGACGCTGCCGGGCGAGGACACCCGCGAGCTCGTCGATCAAGCGACCCGCGAGGTCGAGCAGATCACGGAGCTCATCGACGAGGTGCTCTTCCTCAGCGAGCTCGAGTCGGGCGCGCGGGTCGTCTCCCTCGGCCCGACTCCCGTCGCGCCGGTGCTCGACGAGGCGCTCGACGAGCTCGCCGAGCGTGCCGCGCGCGCGAGCGTCGAGCTCCGGGTCGAGTGCGACCGGGCGGTCGAGGTCGCCGTTCGCCCGCGGATGCTGCGCGTCGTCGCGCGCAACCTGGCCGAGAACGCGATCCGGTACGCGGGACCCGACACGACGTTCACACTCGCCGTCGAGACCGACGCCGACGGGCGGGTCACGCTCGTGGGGCGCGACGACGGAGCCGGCGTCGACGAGGCCGAGCTCCCGCGGCTGTTCGAGCGCTTCTACCGCTCGGATGCGGCGCGCGCCTCGCGCGGGACCGGCCTCGGTCTCGCGATCGTGAAGCACGTCGTCACTCAGGCGGGCGGTACCGTCGAGGCGCACGGCGGGCGCGGGCGTGGCCTCGAGATCCGCTGCTCCTTCCCCTAGACGGCCGCACGCGGCACACTTTGCGATCTGGTGGCGGGAACGTGAGGATCACGGCGCTCGGAATCGCGCTGGCGGCGCTCGTGGCTGCCGCGGGAGCGGGTTGCGGAACCGGTGGTGACCCGAAGGGCGCCACGATCTCCGTCGACGGCTCCAGCACCGTCGGCCCGTTCGCGGATCGCGCCGCGGTCGAGTTCATGGCCAGCCGTCCCGAGGTCGACGTCGACGTCGAGCTCTCGACGACGCGCCAGGGCTTCGACCGCTTCTGCGCAGGCGAGATCGAGATCGCGAACGCGTCGCGGCCGATCGACGAGGACGAGGCCGCCGACTGCGCCGAGGCGGCGGTCGAGTACGTCGAGCTTCAGATCGCCAACGACGCGATCACCGTCGCCATCCACAAGCCGATCCTCTTCGACTGGGTCACGTGCCTGACCGTCGACCAGCTCCGGCGGATCTGGGAGCCCGACTCGGAGGTGGACAACTGGAACGACGTCGACCCCTCGTTCCCGAACGTCCCGCTCCGGCTCTACGGGGCAGGCGAAGGCTCCGGCACGTTTCGCTACTTCACCTTCGTGGTCAACGGCGAGCGGGGCGCCAGCCGCTCGGACTACGCCGCGACCGACGACGACAACGACACCGTCCAGGGTGTCGCCGACCACAAGGGCGCGCTCGGGTACTTCGGGTTCTCGTACTACCAGGCGAACCAGTCGCGGCTGAACGCGCTCGAGATCGACGGCGGCCGGGGGTGCGTCCCGCCCTCCGTCGAGACCGTTCAGGACGGCACGTACACGCCGCTCTCGCGGCCGCTCTTCGTCTACGTCCAGCAGCGCGCGCTCGCCGAGCGTCCCGAGGTGCGGCAGTTCGTCCGCTACCTGCTCCGCAACCAGAGGGCGATCGCCGAGCACGCCCTCTTCGTGCCGCTGAGCGACGAGCAGCTTCAGGAGCAGCTCGCGAAGCTCGGTCCTGCGCCGGGTTGAGCCGCCGGGCGCGTTCTTCACCGGAAACTCACCACATGTTCACCAGCCGGCGCCCCGCCGTGCCGGCCGTGCTCACGAGACTGGCGGCATGCACACGCGACTTCTCGCGGCGCCTCTCGCCGCGCTCGCGCTCGCTGCTGCGGGCTGCGGTGGCGGAACTCCGGTGATCGTCGCCGACGGCTCCAGCACCGTCGGCCCGTTCGTGACCAGAGCAGCCCAGGAGTTCAAGGCGGCAGGCGGGATGGACGTCACCGTCGGCATCTCGGGCACCGGCGGCGGGTTCGACCGCTTCTGCGCCGGCGAGACCGACCTTTCGAACGCATCGCGCCAGATCGCCGACGACGAGGCGGCGGCATGCGCCGAGGCCGGTGTCGAGTACGTCGAGTTCCGCGTGGTCACGGACGCGCTCACCAACGTGGTCAACAAGGAGAACGACTGGGTCGACTGCCTCACGGTCGCCCAGCTGAACCGGATCTGGAGGCCCGGCTCGAAGATCAAGTCGTGGAAGGAGGTCGACCCGTCCTTCCCCGACGTCCGGCTCCGCCTCTTCGGGCCCGGCACCGACTCGGGCACGTTCGACTACTTCACCGGGGCGATCAACGGCGAGGAGGGCGCCAGTCGCACCGACTTCGCGCCGAGCGAGGACGACAACGTCATCGTGCAGGGTGTCGCGGGCGAGCGCGGGGGTCTCGGCTACTTCGGCTTCTCCTACTTCGAGGAGAACCAGGCGACCCTGAAGGCGCTCGAGGTCGACGGCGGGAGCGGCTGTGTCGCGCCGAGCGTCGAGTCGGCCCAGAACGACACCTACACGCCGCTCTCGCGGCCGCTCTTCGTGTACGTGAAGACGAGCTCTCTCGAGGACGACGACGTGCGCGACTTCGTCCGCTTCATGTTCGAGAACAACGAGTCGATCGCGCAGAAGGCGCAGTTCGTGCCTCTGAGCCGGGCTCAGGTCGACGAGGGCCTCTCGAAGCTCGAGGAAGCCGCCGCGCAGTGACCGAGCGCGCGGTCGCGTTCGAGCAGCCGGCGCCGCTGGCGCTCCCGCGCAAGCGGATTCGCGCGGGCGAGGTGCTCGTCCAGGCGGTCCTCTTCCTGGCGGCTGCGATCTCCGTGCTCACCACCGTGGGCATCGTCGTCTCGCTCGTCCTCCCGGCGATCGACTTCTTCCGGGTGGTCAGCCCGGTCGAGTTCTTCACCGGCACGACGTGGGCGCCGCTCTTTCTCGACGCCGAGTTCGGCGTCATCCCGCTCGTCGTCGGCACCTTCATGATCTCGTTCTGGTCGTCGCTCGTCGCCTTCCCGCTCGGTCTCGGCGTCGCGATCTACCTCAGCGAGTACGCGCCCGCCCGCGTCTCGAGCGTGCTCAAGCCCGTGCTCGAGATCCTCGCCGCGATCCCGACCGTCGTCCTCGGCTACTTCGCGCTCACGTTCGTGACGCCGTTCCTGCGCGACATCGGGCTCGACGTCGAGATCTTCAACGCGCTCTCGGCGAGCCTCGTGCTCGGGGTCATGCTCATCCCGACCATCGCTTCGCTCTCGGAGGACGCGATGGCCGCGGTCCCGCGCGACCTCCGCGACGGCGGCTACGCACTCGGTGCCGACAAGCTCCAGGTCTCCACGAAGATCGTCGTCCCCGCGGCGATCTCCGGGATCATCGCCGCGTTCGTGCTCGGCTTCTCCCGCGCGGTCGGCGAGACGATGATCGTTCTCATCGCGGCGGGCCAGCTCGCGCAGATCACGTTCGACCCGCGCGAGACGATCGCGACGATGACCGCGTTCATCGGCGCGACCGGCAACGGTGACGTCCCGACCGGCTCGATCGAGTACAAGACGATCTTCGCGGTCGGGCTCACGCTCTTCTGCATGACCTTGGTCATGAACCTCGTTTCGATCCGGCTCGTGCGGAAGTACCGCGAGGTGTACGAGTGACGAGCCTCGCGCACGCGCAGCCCCCGCGCCGCGACCGTGTCTGGAAGAACCGTGTCTTCATGGTCGCGATGCTCTTCTCGATGTTCGTCGCGTTCGGGACGCTCGTCGTCCTGCTCGTCGACACGATCCTGACCGGGTGGCCGGCGCTCGACTGGAAGCTCTTCAGCGAGCCTCCGTCCACCGTGCCGGCGGAGGCGGGCGCGAGGCCCGCGATCCTGGCGACGCTCTACCTGGGCTTCCTCGTGCTGCTCCTCTCGGTGCCGATCGGCGTGCTGACGGCCATCTACCTCGAGGAGTACGCGAACCGGTCGCGTTGGTGGAACCGCATGATCGAGGTCAACATCCAGAACCTCGCGGCCGTCCCCTCGATCGTGTACGGGATCCTCGGGCTCGCATTCATCGTGCGCGGGATCGGCATCGGCCGCGTGGTGTTCGCGGGGGCGCTGATCCTCACGCTCGTGGTGCTCCCGACCGTCGTCGTCGCGTCGCGGGAGGCGATCCGCTCGGTGCCGGACTCCATCCGCCAAGGCGCCTTCGCGCTCGGGGCGACGCGCTGGCAGGTGGTGTGGCGCCAGGTGCTCCCGGCTGCGATCCCCGGGATCGCGACCGGGTCGATCCTGGCCCTCTCCCGCGCCGTCGGCGAGACCGCGCCGCTGATCATGGTCGGCGCGATCACGTACGTGGCCTTCAACCCCGAGCTGTTCGGCCCCTACACGGCGCTGCCGGTGCAGATCTTCAACTGGACGAAGCAGCCGAACCTCGAGTTCCAGACGCTGGCCGCCGCCGCGGCGATCGTCCTGCTCGTGATCGTCCTCAGCATGAACGCCGTGGCAATCTTCCTTCGCAACCGCTATCGCAAGAAGTGGTGAACATGACGCAGATGGAGACGCAACCGCACATCGACAGCTCCCGGATCGCCGAGATCACGCGTGGGCTCGACCGCAGCGAGATCGAGGGCCGCGAGAAGGTGTTCTCGGTCACGGACCTCGCGGTCTCGTACAGCGGGAAGGTCGCCCTTCAGGACGTCTCTCTCGACGTCCATCGCAACACCATCACCGCGTTCATCGGCCCGTCGGGCTGCGGCAAGAGCACGTTCATCCGCTGCTTCAACCGGATGAACGACCTCATCCCCGGCGCCGAGGTCGAGGGTCGGGTCCTCTACCACGGCGACGATCTCTACGCCCGCGACGTGGATCCCGTCGAGATCCGCCGCCGCATCGGCATGGTCTTCCAGAAGCCGAACCCGTTCCCGAAGTCGATCTACGACAACATCGCGTTCGGGCCGCGCGTGCTCGGGATAAAGGGCTCGATGGATGACCGTGTCGAGCAGGCGCTCCGCCAGGCGGCGCTGTGGGACGAGGTCAAGAGCCGGCTCAAGGACAACGCGCTCGGCCTCTCCGGCGGCCAGCAGCAGCGGCTCTGCATCGCCCGCGCGCTCGCCGTCGAGCCGGACGTGATCCTCATGGACGAGCCGGCGTCGGCGCTCGACCCGATCTCGACGACCCGCATCGAGGATCTCATGCACGACCTCAAGCGCGACTACACGATCGTGATCGTGACCCACAACATGCAGCAGGCCGCGCGTGTGGCCGACATGACGGCGTTCTTCAGCGTCCTCGTGGACGAGGAGGGCGCCGCGCGGCGCGGAGTCCTCGTCGAGTACGACGCGACCACCAAGATCTTCACGACCCCGTCCGACAAGCGGACGGAGGACTACGTCACGGGACGGTTCGGATGAGAGTCGAGCTCCAGGCCGAGCTGGACGCGCTCGAGGCGGGCTTCCAGGAGGCCGGCGAGATCGTGCTCCGCTCGATCCGCGGCGTGATCGACGCGCTGCGGACGCAGGACGTCGAGCTCTGCGACGAGGTGATCGCGTTCGACGACGAGATCGACGCCCGCTACCTCGCGCTCGAGAAGCAGGTGGAGATGACGCTCGCGCGGCAGACGCCGGTGGCCAGCGATCTCCGTCTCGTGCTCGCCATCCTCCACTCGGCGCTGCACCTCGAGCGCGTCGGCGACCAGTGCGTCACGATCGCGAAGCTGACGAAGCTCTCGAGCCATCTCGACACGAAGCGCACCGTCGTCGAGAGCCTCGTCGACATGGGCGAGCGCTGCGCCGAGATGGTCAAGGTCTCGCTGTCGGCGTTCGCCGCGCGAGACGTGCAGGCCGCCCGCGGGCTGCACCAGCTCGACGAGCTCGTCGACAACGCGAACCGGCAGGTCTTCCACGAGGTGCTCGGGTACGTGCACGACGCCGAGGCGCTCGAGTGGGGGATGCGGCAGATCACCGTCGCGCGCTGCTTCGAGCGGATCGGCGACAACGCCGTCGACATCGGCGAGCAGACCGCCTTCATCGTGACCGGCGAGTTCGCCGAGTTCACGGACGCCTCGCACGACCCGCGGCCGTTGGTCTGATTGTGCGCAAGACGGGAATCCCCGAGCGGGGATTCCAGTTGCGCGGAACAGCAAAGGACCTGAAAGGGGCCGGCTTCGCACGGCCGCGGTCGCTGCGCCTGCGCCTCTTCGACCGCGCCGTGTGGCCGGACCGGAGCAGCGAACCGAGCTCCGGCATCGACGTCACCACTCCGCCACCACAGCTTCACTCGATCGCGCCCCACGCTGCGGCCCGCCGTCGCAAGCATCGCGGGCGGCAGGGCAATTCAAGAGAGGAGTTGGGACGACATGAAGCTCTCACTCGGCCGCCGCGGCGTCATCGTGGTGGCACTGGGGGTCGGAGCGAGCCTGGTGCTCGCGTCGCTGGCGGCAGGCTCGGCGTCGGTCCGGAACCCGACGTACAACCTCAAGAAGCTCTCCGGGACGATCACGGCCGACGGCTCGTCGACGGTCGGCCCGTACACGACGGCGACCGCCGAGCTGTTCCGGCGCGCCGGCGCGAGCAAGGTCAAGGTCACGGTGGGCATCTCCGGCACCGGCGGCGGCTTCCAGCGCTTCTGCAAGGGGGAGACCGACATCCAGGACGCCTCGCGTCCGATGCGCCTCTCCGAGGCGCAGCTGTGCAAGGACAACAGGGTCGGCAGCTGGCGGGCGTGGACGGTCGCGAACGATGCGCTCACGGTTGTCGTGAACTCGCAGAACACGTGGGCGCGGTGCCTCTCGGTCGCGGAGCTGAAGAAGATCTGGGAGCCCGGCTCGACCGTGAACAACTGGAAGGACGTCCGCCCCGGCTTCCCGGACGTGCCACTCAAGCTGTTCGGCCCGGGCACGGACTCGGGGACGTTCGACTACTTCACCGAGGCGATCAACGGACGCTCGCGGGCGAGCCGCACCGACTTCCAGGCATCCGAGGACGACAACGTGCTCGTCCAGGGCGTCCTCGGCGAGCGGGGCGGGATGGCCTACTTCGGCTACTCGTACTACGAGGAGAACAAGAGCCGGCTGACCGCGATCCAGGTCCGCAACCCGAAGACGAACCAGTGCGTCACGCCGGGCATCAAGTCGGTGCACAACGAGACGTACAGGCCGCTCTCACGGCCGCTCTTCATCTACGTGAAGGGCACGTCGTTCAAGAAGCGGCACGTGCAGGCGTTCATCGACTTCATGTTCGACAACGAGGTGAGGATCGCGAAGCGCGCGGACTTCATCCCGCTGACCAAGAAGCAGCTGAAGCGTGCCCGGACGAGCTTCCACCTCCAGCTCGCCCAGGCGAAGCGAACCTGACCCTCATCGCTCCGAGTGGTCTGTCACGCGGGGGCGGCCTCCGGGCCGCCCCCACGCGTTCTAGGCTGAACCCATGCGTGAGAGCGTCGAGCGTGAGCTGAAGCTCGTCCCGCGCGAGGGCTTCCTGCTGCCTGCGCTCGGGCGCGAGCTGCCGCAGCGCGACTTCGTCTCGACGTACTTCGACGCCGAGGATCTCCGGCTCGCGCGGCGCGGGATCACCCTCCGGCACCGGCTCGAGGACGGCGCCGGCCTCTGGCAGCTCAAGCTCCCGCACGGGGCCTCGCGGATCGAGCTCGAGGTCGCGGGGCCGCCGGCGCGGCCTCCCGCCGAGCTCGTCGACCTCCTCGTCGCCCACCTGCGCGGGGCCGGGCTCGCGCGGGTCGCGAGGCTGCGCACGCGCCGGCAGACGTTGCGCGTCGACGGCGCCGAGATCGTCGACGACTCGGTCGCGGTCCTCGACGGCCAGCGCGTCGCCGCGCGCTTCCGCGAGGTCGAGGTCGAGTCGCTCGACGGCGACGAGCAGACGCTGCGCCGGCTCGAGCAAGCACTTCGAGCTGCGGGGGCGGAGCCCGGCGAGTGGACGCCGAAGCTCTTCCGCGCGCTCGGGCTCGCGCCGGTGGAGGTGTCGGCTACGCCCCCGGACGGGGCACTGCCGGCCGAGGTGCTGCGCTCCGCGTTCGTCGCCCAGCACGAGCGTCTGCTCGCCCACGACCCCGGCACGAGGCTCGGGTCCGATCCCGAGGATCTCCATCAGCTGCGCGTCGCCACGCGCCGGGCGCGCGCGTTCCTGCGGGCGGCGCGGCCGCTCCTCGACCCCGAGTGGGCCGGCGGCCTGCGGGCGGAGCTCGGCTGGCTCGGTGCCGCGCTCGGGCCGGCGCGGGACCTCGACGTCCTCCTGGAGCATCTCCGCGCAGACCCGGCTGCTGCGGCGGTGGTGGAGCTCCTCGCGTCGCTCGAGCGGGAGCGGGCGCGGGCGTACGAGGACGTGCTGGCGGCCCTCTCGGAGGAGCGCTACCTCGCGCTCCTCGACCGTCTCGAGACCGTGGAGCCCGTGCTCCGCTCCGAGGCCGGGTCGACGCTCGCCGGCCTCTGGCGCGAAGAGTGGCGCAGGACGCGGCGCGCGTTCGCGAAGCTGAGTGTGGGCTCGGCCGACGAGGAGTTGCACGCTGCTCGGATCAAGGTCAAGCGGTCACGCTATGCCGCCGAACTGGCCGAGGCGGAGCTCGGCGTTGCCGGCGAACGGTTCGTCGCGGCCGCGAAGCGGCTCCAGGACGTCCTCGGCGAGCACCAGGACGCGGCCGTCGCGGAGGAGCGCGTGCTCGCCTGGGCCGGCGGCGACGCGGAGCGGGAGACTTCTGCGGAGCCGCTCCTCGAGCACCAGCGCCGCCGCCGGCGGGCGGCGCGCAAGGCCTGGCCGAAGGCCTGGGAGCGGCTCGAGCGCCGCGGGCGGAAGGCGAGCGCGTGATCCGCGCCGCGGGCGGGCTCGTCGTCCGCCAGGGCCGGGACGGGCCCGAGGTGCTGATCGTCCACCGGCCGCGCTACCACGACTGGTCGTTCCCGAAGGGGAAGGCCCACGGCGACGAGACCGACGAGGAGTGCGCGGTGCGTGAGGTCGAGGAGGAGACCGGCCTCGTGTGCGAGCTCGGCGAGGAGCTGCCCCCGACCGAGTACGTCGACGGCTCCGGCCGCCCCAAGCGCGTCCGCTACTGGCGCATGCGCCCTGTCGGCGGCCGTGTCGAGCTGCTGCACGAGGTGGACGAGGCCCGCTGGGTCACGCCCGCCGAGGCGAGGCGGCTCCTCTCCTACGAGCGCGACCGGGCGCTGCTCGACACGATCTAACGGCGCTTGACAGAAGGGCCTGCACACGAGCAGAATCCCGCACCGGACGCGGGAGGAAAAGGGTGCTGCTGCTGAGACACGCAAGCGCGGGTGAGCGACGGCCGTCGGCCACGCTCGACCGTGCGCGCCGGCTCGACCGCGGCGGGCGCGCGGACGCGCGCGAGCTGCCCGAGGCGCTCGCCGGGCACGCGCTCGAGCGCGTCGTCTCGAGCCCCCACGCGCGCTGCGTCGAGACGGTCGAGGCGCTCGCGCGGAGCCGGAACCTCCGGGTCGAGACGCGCGACGAGCTCCTGCCCGGCGCGTCGGCCGAGGAGACCCGCGCGCTGCTCGCCGAGCTTCCCGAAGCCGCGCTCGTCTGCACGCACCGCGAGGTCTTCGAGCACCTCTTCGACGGCAAGGTGACGTGCGAGAAGGGCGGGACCTGGCTCGTCGAGCGCCGCGACGGCGCGCTCGAGGCGGTCGCGTACCTGCCGCCTCCCTCGGTCGCGGTCAGCGTCACCGAGCGCGCCGGCGCACGAAGCTAGCTCTCGGCGTCCGCGACAGGCGTTGCGCGGTGCATCGCCACCAGCGCGACGGCGCCGAGCACGCCGCCGAGGAGCGGCGCCGTGAGGTAGATCCAGAGCGAGCCGAGCTCCCAGGAGACGAGGGCTGGGGCGAGCGAGCGTGCCGGGTTGAGCGAGGCGCCCGAGACCGGCCCGCCGACGAGCGACGCCATCGCGATCGTCCCTCCGATCGCCGCGCCGGCGGCCACGGGCGCCGCCGGGCGGCGTCCGGTCGCAACGCCCACGATCACGAGCAGGAGGAAGGAGGTGAGCACGACCTCCCACACGAACGCCTGGCCTGCCGACTCCGCAGGCTGCGTCGTGCCGAGGCTCGCGACGCCCCCGAGCGAGGCGCGCAGCAGCGCCGCCGCGGCCAACCCACCCGAGACCTGCGCGAGCCAGTACGCGGGCACGCGCCGGCCCGGTACCTCGCGAACCGCCCAGAGCGCGAGCGTCACCGCGGGGTTGAAGTGGGCGCCCGAGATCGGCCCGACGGCCGAGACCATCACTGCGATCACGAGCCCGAACGCCAGCGAGACGCCGAGGTGTCCGAGCGCACCCGTCTCCGCGTCGACCATGATCGCCCCGCAGCCGACGAAGACGAGCGCGAACGTGCCGACGAGCTCGGCTGCGAGCCGGGCCGCCTCGCGGCGCGGCTCGGTCAATCCCCGATGAGGTCGTCGACGAGCCGCTGCACGCGCTCGTCGATCTCGTCCCGGATCCGCCGCACCGTGTCGAGGTCCTGCTCCGCCGGGTCGTCGAGCTCCCAGTCCTCGTAGCGCTTGCCGGGGTAGATCGGGCACGCGTCGCCGCAGCCCATCGTGATCACGACGTCCGCTGCGCGCACGACCTCGTCGGTGAGCGGCTTCGGGAACTCCTCGCTCACGTCGACGCCGACCTCCTCCAGCGCCTTCACGACGGCGGGGTTCAGCTTCTCCGCCGGCGCGCTGCCCGCCGAGCGGACGTGGACGCGGCCCTCGGAGCGGAGCCGCACGAGACCGGCGGCCATCTGGCTACGACCCGCGTTCTGGACGCAGACGAAGAGCACCTCGGGCTGCTCCTTCGTGATGGCGCCGTCGGCTTGCCCGAGCGCCTTCAGCCGCTCGCGGGCGAAGCGGTGCGCGAGGACGGGCACGAAGACGTTGATCTTCGACTCGCCGAGCAGGTCGATGGACTCCGCGATGTAGCGCTCGATCGTCTCCCGGGAGAAGATCCCCGCGAACTCGTCCACGAGCCCCTCGGTGACCTGCTGGACGTGGTGCTGCGTGACCGGGTCGAGCGTGGGCACGACGGGATCCTCGCAGCTGCAAGGCGTCCGAGTCGTGTCGGGACGGTGACGGGGTGGTGAACGGCTACGCGGCGGCGGCCTCGTCCCGCGCGAGCGCGAGCGCGGCCCCCTCGCGCAGGCCGCCGCGACCGACCTCGAGCTCGCGGTTTAGCGTGCGCGCGATCTCCGCGAGGACGAGCGTCCCGCCGAGCAGCGTGTGCGCCCGCTCGGGCGTGATGCCGTGCGGCGCCGTGACCTTCTCCGCCCGCTTGCGCGTGAGCCGGTCGACGAGCTCGTCGAGCTCGGCCGCGCCGTACCTGCGGCCGACGACGCGGCCGATCGCGCGCGAGGTGCCGCCGACCACTGCGACGACGTCGGGTCCCGGGGGGTCGAGGGGCTCGACGAGCTCTCTGATCCGCTCTCGCGCCCGCGCGACCTTCTTCCGCGACGGCGGGTCGCCGCCGAGCAGCTCGCGCGTGATGCGCAGCGCTCCGCCGTCGACCGAGCGCACCCACGCCGGGCCGCGTCCCGGGCGGCCGACGGCGAGCTCGAACGAGCCGCCGCCGAGGTCGACCACGCCGACGCGGCGCGGCGGGTCGGCCATGCGCGCGACCGCGCCCTCCCAGGCGAGGCGGCCCTCGTCCTCGCCGGTGAGCTGGACGACGGCGGCCTTCGTCCGCTTCTCGAGCACGCGTCGGAGGTCGTCCCCGTTCGCCGCCTGGCGGCCCGGCGCGGTGACGATCGTCTGCACGCGCTCGGCGCCGCCCTTGCGGGCCGCGCGCGCGAGCTCGCGCGCGACCTCGCCCGCCTCCTCGAGCTTCCTCGCACCGATCCGCCCGGCGGCATGCACGTCGTCGCCGAGACGGAGGTAGTGGCGGTCGCGGGTGAGCTGCTCGACCGAGCCGTCGTGGACGGACGCCACGAGCAGACGGACCGTGTTCGAGCCGACGTCGAGGATCCCGACGATCACGGAGCTGATTCTCCCCGGTCCGTCGGCCGCCCTACTCCACCCGCCGCGCGCGGGCGCGGCGGCGGGCGCGGGCTCCGGCCCGGCGCATCATCGTCGCGTGGTGGGAGTGGGGCCGCTCGCCGGGCGTCGCGCGCGTCCACGCGCCGTCCGGGCCGAGGAGCCACGCGTTCACGTCGTCCGCGAGCGCGCTGTCGAGGATCGTGTGCACCTCCTGCCGGATCCGCCCGCTCTCGACCGGGACGAGGACCTCGATGCGGTGGTCGAGGTTGCGCGGCATGAGGTCGGGGCTGCCGAGGTACGTCGTCGCCCGCTCACCCGCCTCGAACTCGTAGATCCGGCTGTGCTCGAGGAAGCGCCCGACGAGCGAGCGGACGCGGATGGTCTCCGAGAGACCCTCGACGCCGGGCCGCAGCGTGCACGTCGTGCGCGCGATGACGTCGATCTCGGCGCCCGCCTGCGACGCTGCGTACAGCTCGTCCACGATCCCCGGGTCGACCAGGTGGTTCACCTTGAGCCGGATGCGCGCGGGCTCTCCGGCGGCCGCGGCCGCGGCGACCGCGCGGATCTCGTCGACGAGGCCGCTGCGGAGCGTGAACGGGGCGACGAGGAGCTTTCGGAACCGGCGCGGCCGCCCGAAGCCGGTGATGAAGTTGAAGAGGTCGGCCACGTCCGCCGCGATGTCCTCGTCGGCCGTGAAGATGCCGACGTCCTCGTACAGCCGCGCCGTCGCCGCGTGGTAGTTCCCGGTGCCGATGTGCGCGTAGCGGCGGAGCACGCCCCCCTCGCGGCGCACGATCAGCGTCATCTTCGCGTGGATCTTCAGGTCCGGGAACCCGTAGAGGACGTGCACTCCCGCCTGCTCCAGCGCGCGCGACCACTCGATGTTGCGGCGCTCGTCGAAGCGCGCCTTCAGCTCGACCAGGCACACGGACTGCTTCCCGTCCTCCGCGCACTGGATGAGCGAGCCCACGAGCGCGCTGTCGTCGCTCGTCCGGTACACCGACGTCTTCATCGCGATCACGTCGGGGTCCTGGACCGCGGCCTGCGCGAACACCTCGAAGCTTGCGCGGAACGACTCGTACGGCTGGTGGACGGCGACGTCGCCGCGGCGGATCTCGTCGAAGATGCGTGGGAGGTCGCTCTGCGCCACCGCGAGCCGCGGCGGCACGACCGGGACCCACGGCTCGTCCTTCAGGTCCGGCCGCTCGAGCTGCGCGAGCTCGGTCAGATCGGCGAGGTCGAGGGGGCTCTCGCTGCGGTAGACCTGCGACTCGTCCGCGCCGAGCCCGCGCGTGAGGCGCTCCACCATCTCCGCGGACGCCGACGAGCTCACCTCGACGCGCACGACGTCGCCGAAGCGGCGCTTGCGAAGCTGCGTCTCGACCGCCTCGAGCAGGTCGGCCGCGTCGTCCGAGACCTCGAAGTCGGCGTCACGCGTGACGCGGAACGCGGCCCGCTCCACGATCGTCGCGCCGGGGAAGAGCGAGGGGAGGAAGTGCGAGATCACCTGCTCGAGCGGGAGGAAGAGGCCGCGTCCGCCGATCTCGAGGAAGCGCGGCAGGCCCTCCGGGATCTTGACCCGCGCGAAGCGCTCCTCGCCCGTCTGCGGGTCGGCCACGAAGACGGCGAGCGAGAGCGACAGGCCCGAGATGTACGGGAACGGCTGGCCGGGGCCGACCGCGAGCGGGGTCAGGATCGGATAGATCTCCTGCTGGTAGTGGCGCTCGAGACCGGCGAGCTCCCCGTCGTCGCAGTCCTCGACGGCGCAGCCCCCGTTCCCGCCGACGACGATCCCCTCGGCGGCGAGCGCGGGCCTGAGATCGCGCTTCCACGTCCGCGCCTGGCGGGCGATCAGCTCGAGGACGCGCTCGCGGATCCTCGCGAGCGCCTGCTGCGGGGTGAGCCCGTCCGCCGAGCGCATCGAGAGCCCGGACTCGGCCTGCCCGAGCAGCCCGGCGACGCGTACCTGGAAGAACTCGTCGAGGTTGGAGGCGAAGATCGCGCAGAACCGGACCCGCTCGAGGAGCGGCACCGCCTCGTCGCCGGCGAGCTCGAGCACGCGCGAGTGGAAGTCGAGGAGCGAGAGCTCCCGGTTGAGGAAGCGCTCCGACGGCTCGCTGCGGACTCGTGTCGCCAAGGGCACATCATGGCGTGCGAGCGCCGTTTGCGGGGTTGCTTTCCGGTGAACGGGCCGATCGGGCAGGCACCGGCGTGTCGCGACGACCGCGGCCGCGAAGGCGGCCGCGCTTCAAGTCCTGTGGTCTTTCGCGCGCACTAGGCGAGCGCGTCGACGACGAGCGCCTGGAAGTGCGCGACGAGCCGCTCGGACTCGGGCAGGAGCCTGCCGTCCTCGACGAGCCCGCTGCGGACTCCCTCCTGCACGCGCTCGACGAGCGTCGTGTCCTCGGCGCCGACCTCGCCGTCGAACGCCAGCAGCTCGTCGATCCACTCCTGCGGCGCGTCGGGCGCGACGAAGTAGTCGAGGAAGCGGTTCGTGCGCTCGGCGCTTACCGGCACGATCGGGCCGATGGAGAGGTTCGGGCGGCCCGGCATGACGTTGATCACCGTGCCGGGGAAGAGCAGGTGGAACTGGCCGCGCTCGACCTCGCCGGCGGGGTCGTAGGCGCCGCGCGGTTCCGGGCGCGGCGGGCCGACCTGCGACATGCGCCGGCCGCCGATCTCGAGGAGGTACGAGTCGGGGGAGACGTCGACGACGGCAGAGAAGCCGGGGTGCGCTACCGGGCAGTGGTAGCACTCCAGGAAGTTCTCCGCGCAGATCTTCCAGTTCGCGGCGAGCTCCGACTCGGCGCGTTGGAGGAAGCGGAGCGCGTCGACGTCGACGCCGGCGTCGGCGACTCGCTCGGGCACGTCCTCCAGGAGCTCGGAGAGCGGGGCCGGCTCCGGGTCGGGGCTCACGAAGACGAACGGCCCCCACGTCTCGAGCGCGAGCGGGACGAGCCCGAGCTCGCTCGTGTCGAGCCCGCCTTCGCGGTTCGCCCTCGGTGCGGTGATCAGGCGCCCGTCGAGGCCGTACGTCCAGGCGTGGTACGGGCACTGGAGCGTCGCGCGCTTCCCCGATCCCTCGCAGACGATGCTGCCGCGGTGGCGGCACACGTTCACGAACGCGCGCAGCGTGTCCTCCTCGTCGCGGACGAGCACCAGCGGGACGCCGCCGACCCGCGTGGCCGTGAACGAGCCCGGCTCGGGAACCTCGCCGGCGTGCCCCGCGTACTGCCACGAGCGGCGGAAGATGCGCTCCTCCTCGAGCCGGAGCACGGTCGGATCCGTGTACCAGCTCCAGGGGAGCGTGCGCGTGCCCCCGGTGACGGCCATGCGCCGACTCTACCGCCCGCCCGGCGACCTGCTCAGGGATAGCGGTGCGGGGCCGGCCCGTCCGGCGCGAGCCGTCCCAGGCGGCCGCGGTGTCGTGCGAGCAGCCGGTAGCCGGCGTCGAGTACGCCGTCCGGCACGAGCCCGAGGACCCGTCCCGCGGCCCGCGTGCGGCGCAGCATCGCGAGCAGCTCCGGGAGGCCGGCGCCGCGGCCGGCCAGCGAGCCGTCCGGCCGCACGAGCCGCCAGCTGGCGAGGCGCTCGCTCTCGGGAAGCTGGTCGAGAAGAGCGGCGGCGGCAGGATCCTGGAGGGGCAGGAGCGCGAGCGTCTCGTCCGGGTCGAGCCGGGCCGCGAGGCGCGCCGCGAAGCGGCAGCCGCGGCACTCCGCGTCGTAGAGCAGGACCGGGCGGGGCAGCTACCCGCCCTCGAAGCCCTCGAGCAGCGCCAGGACGAGCGCGCCCAGCGCGTCGAGGTCGTAGCCGCCCTCCTGCACGAGCACGGTCGGCAGCCCGAGCGAGCCGAGGAGGCGACCGGCCTCGCGGAAGCCTCCCTCCGTCACCTCCAGCGGTGAGTTCGGGTCACCCGCCCCCGCATCGACGCCGAGCGGGACGACGAGCGCCTCGCTTCCGTGCCCGCGCGCCGCGGCCACGAGCTGCTCGACGGCCGCCAGCCACTCCGTGTCCCCCGAGCCCGGCGCGAGCGGGAGATTGAGGTTCGCGCCCTCGCCGCGACCGGCTCCGCGCTCGTCGGCGAAGCCGAGGAAGTGCGGGAACCAGCCCGCGCCGGGATCCACGTGCACCGAGCCCGTGAGCACGTCGTCGCGCTCCCAGAAGATCGCCTGTGCGCCGTTGCCGTGGTGCGCGTCGACGTCGAGGACCGCGACGCGCGCGGCACCGTGGGCGTGGAGGCGCTGCGCGGCGATCGCGGAGTTGTTCAGGTAGCACGAGCCCCCGTAGGCCGAGCGCGTGACATGGTGGCCGGGAGGACGGCAGCACGCGTAGACCGCGGGCTCGCCCGCGAGCACGAGGTCGGCCGCGGTCAGCGCCGCGTCCACCGCCGCCCGCGCCGCCGCCCAGGTTCCCTGTCCGACCGGCGTCATCGTGTCGAAGGCGTGCGCGCCGGTGCGGGCCGCGGTCGAGGCGGGGACGTGGGCCTCCACGCCGGCGAGCAGGCCGGGCGTGGGGAAGATGTAGGCGGTGACGGGCGCGCCGCCCGCCTCCTCGCGCAGGCCGGTCTCGACCCACGCGTCCCACGCGCCTGCCAGGAACTCCACGAGCGCGGCGTCGTGCACCTCGAGCAGCGCTGCGTCGTCGTGGGGCTCCGCGTCGACGACGGCCGCGCCCGCTCCCTCGAGTGCAGCGCGGATCAGATCGGCCCGCTCCGGGATCTCGTCGGCGGGGATCGGCGTCCCGACCCACGTCCCCGTCTCCGGCGCGTGGAGCCGGTGCGCCTCCGCCCAGACGACGGGCAGCGCGAGCGCCATCAGGTGGGCGCGTCGGCGAGGTAGGCGGCGGACGGGCTGCCCGCGGGCGTGAAGACCCCGACCACGGTGAGGCTCCGGTCGGGGCTCGCGTTCTCGACGATGTGCACCTGCCGCGGGCGGAGCCGGAACGCGGAGCCAGGGCCGAGCTCCTCGACCCCTTCCGCGACGTGCAGCCGCGCCGGCCCCTCCGGGATCCAGACGATCTCGTCGTAGAGGTGGAAGTGCCACGGCGCCCGGCCCGGCGGCACATGCCCGACGAACAGGGTCGCGCGCGTCGAGCCGTTCTCGGGGCCGAGGAGCACTTCGTACGAGCGCCCGCCGGTCGCGCCCGCCGGCCCGGCGGCCTCGGGGTGGACGACGGCTGCGCGCGGCCCGAGCGGGGCGTGCCGGTCGGCCTCGGGGCCGACCGAGACGCGCAGGAGCGAGAGCCCGTGCCC
>ML178782.1:128044-155661 GCA_004366385.1 Actinomycetota bacterium | reverse complement strand
GGGCTGCGGACCCCGCGGACAGCTCGTGCGCGTCGCCGCCGAGCGTCAGCGTCCCCGAGCCCGCGGCGACGTACAGGAGCGCGTCGTCCTCGCCCGGCCGCAGCTCGCGCTCCCCGTCGACCTCGAGGAGGTCGAGCGCGAGCGGCGACCCGTCGATCCGGGGAACGAGCGCGCGCTCGGCCATCTAGCCCGCCTCCGGCGTTCGACGTGCCCGCGCGCGGGACGCGACGAGGTAGACGATCAGCCCGACGAGCGCTGTGGCCAGGAGCGCGCCCGCGAGTGTCCCGCCGCGGAACGCGGGCGCCTCGACGTCGAGGATCCGGTCCCCGGCGTGCGCCGCGTTCCCGCGCCCGAGGACGATCCCGAGCGTCATCAGGTTCGGGAGCGCGAGGGCGAGCGCGACCCCGACCGCGAGCGCGAGCGCCTTCCAGGTGCGCCGCCAGCGGAGCACGGCCGCCAGGACGAGCAGCGGCAGCAGCGTGAACACGAAGCCGTAGAAGAGCCCCACGAGGGTGCCGGTGACGATGCTCCCCTGCACCTGGTCTCCGATCCGCTGCGCCCACCAGCGCGGGACGGTCGCCGACGCGATCAGCCCGCCGAGGAGCGTGGCCCCGACGAGCACGGCGGTGACGACGAGCCGATGCGACCAGTTCGGATCGGACCGCTCGACGCTGCTCACGCGTCCGAGTATCCCAGGCTGCCGCCCGGCTGACCGGCGCGCACGGGGAACGTCGCCACGAGCCGCGTGCCCTCGCCCTGCGGGCTGTCGAGCTCCAGCGTCCCGCCGAGCGACTCCACGCGATCGACGAGCCCTCCGAGCCCGGTGGAGGCAGCGTCGCAGTCGATGCACGCGCCGCCGACCCCGTCGTCCCGGACGTCCACGGTGAGTGCGCCGTTCTCGTGGACGATCGTGAGCCACACCTGCGACGCCTGCGCGTGCTTGACCGTGTTCGTCACCGCCTCGGCGCAGACGTAGTACGCGGCCGCCTCGACCGCCGGCGGCAGCTCGTACGGCAGGCGCAGGTCGAGCTCGACCGGGGTCGCCGAGCGCGAGCTCGCCGCGCGCACGGCGGCCGCGAGCCCGCGGCGCGCGAGGAGCGGGGGATGCAGCCCACGGGCGAGCTCCCGGAGGTCCTCGATCGCGCTCTCCAGCTCGCGGCGCGCGCTCGCGACCAGCGGCGCGAGCTCGGAGGAGCCGGCGACGGCCTCCTCCAGCCTCCGGAGCGTCAGCAACGTGATCACGAGCCGCTGCTGCGCGCCGTCGTGGAGGTTGCGCTCGAGCCGGCGCCGCTCCTCGTCCCCCGCCGTCACGATCCTGAGCCGGGACGCCTGCAGCTCGTCGAGCTTGCGCACCAGGTCGCGGTGGAGGCGGTCGCGCTCCATCGCGATCCGGATCGTGGGCACGAACGAGCCCACGAACTCCGGCTCGTCGAGGAGCCGGGCGTCGTGCGCGATCGCGCCCACCTTGCGGGACGCGTAGCCGACGTCCGTGACCGCGCGGCCGGGGCCGGCCGCTCCGAGCTCGGTCGCGCGCCCGTGCACGTCGACGTAGCGCTCGCTCTCCCAGTCCCACCAGAACAGCTCGAGAGACGCATCGCCGAGGATCTCGCGCAGGGAGGCCTCCACCTGCTCGGGCGTCGCCAGGTCGGGGACCACGCTGAAGATCCCTTCCACCGCGTCGACCCAGCGGCTGCCCTGGCCGGTCACCCCGTGGTTGTAGCGCCTCGTGCTCCGTCAGTCGAGGGCGAGCCCGACCTCGTCCGCGTAGCACCACGCCCAGGTCTCGCCCGGCTCGGCAGACCGGACGAGCGCGTGGCCGCTCTCGCGAAAGTGCGCGGTCGCGTGCTTGTTGGGGGAGCTGTCGCAGCAGCGGACCGTGCCGCAGACGAGGCACATGCGGAGGTGGAGCCAGCGGTCGCCTGTCTTCAGGCACTCCTCGCAGCCGAGGAGCGGGTCCGGGAGCTCGGTGACGCGAACGGTGTCGAGGTGCGTGCAGGCGGCGGTGCTCACCGCGTCCAACGCTACCCGGCGTGGGCCTGGCCACGGCGGGCTGCGTGCAGGCCGGGCGAGCGCGCGGTCGCGCCGAGCTGCGCGACCAGCTCGTCGGCGGGCAGCGGGCGGCCGACGAGGTAGCCCTGCGCGAGCGAGCAGCCGAGACCGCGGAGCGCGTTCCACGTCTCGAGCGTCTCGACCCCCTCCGCGACCACGGCAAGGCCGAGGTTCCGCCCGAGGTCGATCGTCGAGCGCACGATCGTCGCGTCGCTCGGGTCGCCGCACATCCCGGACACGAACGAGCGGTCGATCTTGATCGCCTGCACCGGGAGCCGCTTGAGGTACGCGAGCGACGAGTAGCCGGTGCCGAAGTCGTCGATCGCGAGCCGCAGGCCCATCTCGTGCAGCCTGGCGAGCACCTGCCGGACGCGGAAGGGATCGGCGAGGATCGACGACTCCGTGATCTCCAGCTCGAGGCGCCCCGGGTCGAGGCCGTGCACGTCGAGCAGGGCCGCGATGCGGTCCGGGAGCTCGAGGTCGAGGAGGTCTGGGATCGTGAGGTTGACGGCCACGTCGAGCTCGAGCCCGTCGTCCCGCCACGCGCGGCACTGCGCGATCGCGCCTCCGAGGACATGGAGGCTCAGCGGCCTGATCAGGCCCGTCCGCTCGGCGATGGGGACGAAGCGGCCCGAGGGGAGCAGGCCGTGCTCCGGGTGCTCCCAGCGCACGAGCGCCTCGACGCCGACGATGCGGCCCGTCGAGAGCTCCGCCTTCGGCTGGTAGTGGACGACGAGCTCGCCCTGCTCGATCGCGCGCCGGAGCTCACCTGCCAGGGCGAGGCGCGCCGCGTCGCTCGTGTCCTGCTCCACGTCGTACACCGCCGTTCCCGCGTGCGCGTCCTTCGCGAGGTACATCGCGACGTCCGCGTGCTGCAGGAGCGCGTCCGCGTCCTCGCCGTGCTCGGGGAACGACGCCACGCCCACGCTCGCGCTGACGTCGAGGGGGAACTCGCCGACGGCGACCGGCTCGGCGATGCCCTCGTGCACGCGGGCGGCGAGGCGCAGCGCCTCCTCCGCCGCGGCGGCCGGCAGCAGGATCCCGAACTCGTCGCCTCCGAGCCGGGCGAGCGTGTCGCTCTCGCGCAGCACGGCCTCGAGCCTTGCGCCGAGCTCGAGCAGCAGCGCGTCGCCTGCCTCGTGCCCGAGCGTGTCGTTCACCTCGCGGAAGCGGTCGACGTCGAGGAGGAGGACAGTGGCCGCGCCGCCGTCGCGGCGCGCGGCGGCGATCGCCTGCTGTGCGCGGTCGCGGAAGAGCGCTCGGTTCGGCAGCCCCGTCAGCTCGTCGTGGAGCGCGCGGTGCTCGATCTCGTCCAGCTGCCGCTGGATCCGGCGGGTCACCCGACGCAGGAGCGGGAGCAGCACCGCGAAGAGCAGCAGGAGCACGACCTCGAAGATCGCCGCGACGGGGAGGAACGCCGCCTCGGCGGCCTGCGCGATGGGCGCGTAGTCCTGGAGGATCGCGACGACGCCGGTGCCGCCCGGAACCGCGACCGGCGCGTGCACGCGGAGCGCCTTGCGCGGCGCGTCTCCGGTCGGTGGCGCCGGAGCGGTCGTGACGTCTCCGCGGATCGTCCCGCCCCTCGCCTCGGCGAGGTGCTCGAGCTCGCCCGCCTTCGTCCCGATCAGCCGGTGATCCGTGCTGTACGTCACGGTCCCGTCGCTCGCGAAGAGCATCGAGACGAGGACGCCGGGCCCGAGGACGTGCTGCTCGAAGAGCTCGTCCAGCGCGGCCCGGCGCTCGGGCGCGAGGCCGCGCTCGAAGTCGGAGGCGCGAAGCTCGCCGCGCAGCGCCGAGCTCGCGATCACGCGCGCCTCGGACGTCGCCGCCCGCTCCGCCTGCACGGTGTTGAAGTGCCGGACGACGAGCAGGATCGCGGCGCCCGCGAGCGCGAGCCCGATGCAGGTCGTCACGGCGAAGCGGAGGACGAGGCGAGGCGGGGCCTCCCGGCCCACGTCCTCCCGGGCGCTGCGCCGGCGGCGGAGGGGCACGCTAACCTCCGAGACTGCTGTCGGTGGCGTCCTTCGGCCTCGTGCGCGGATCGCGCGGGCTCTCGTCGACCGGGCTCGGCTTCGTCTCCTCCGTCTCGGCCGGTGCGGGCTCCGCGTCGCTCGCCGGCGCCGGGTCGAGGGCCGGCGTGAGCGTCGGAGAGGTCTGCTTGCGGTCCTTCTTCTCGCGCGGCTTGGGCTGCTCCGCCGGGGTGGGCTCGGGATCGCGGGCGGGCGGTTGCGTCTCGGGCGCCGTCGGCTCGTCGGGCGCTGCCGCGGGCGGCGTCGGCGCGGGCGTCGTCCTCGGCGACGACGACGTCCGGGCACGTGGAGGCGTCGGCTGCACGCTCCACGCGACCATCCGGGATGTGCTCGTGCGGCGCACCGTGATCGTCCGGAGCGGTGTCCGTGGGACCGCTGCGAGCGCTGCCGGCTCGCCGCCGACGGAGACGATCCGGCCTGTGACCAGGACCGTGCCGTCCTCGAGCGCCGGCTCGCTCTCGAATGGGACGAGCGTGGCGGCGATCCGCTCGACCACGGACGGGAGCGGGATGCTCAGCCCGGAGAGCGCGAGCGCGGGAACCGGCACGCAGACGACGAGCGCCAGCATGACCCGCTCCCAGAAGCGGCTCACGCGCGCACCTGCCCGAGAGAGGCCGACGAGGAGAGAGGGTGTCGCGACGCCGCAGTCATGACCCGTGCGAGTGAGCCTTGCTTCGCACGGTAGGCCGGTCGGGGGAGACCGCGCTCCCCCGGACGGGTGAGCGGGCTCCCTCGCATGAGTGACTGCCCGGGGCCAAGCGCTTCGCCGCGTGCTCGTGGGAGCTCAGGCGGCGCGCGCGAAGCGGCCCAGGACGTGCGCGACCGCCTGCGCGACGCGGTCGAGCGCCCTGCGGTTGACGTTCCGGAGCGTGTCGCAGGGCCGGTGGTAGCACGAGTCGTGCGGCTGCCCGGCCCGCCCGCCGAAGAGCGCCGCCTGCCGCTCGGTCTTCCGCCCGTCGGCGCCCGTGAAGAGCCCACCGACCGCGATCCCGGCCTCGGCGAACGCCGCGTGATCGGAGTTCCCGCCCATCGCCGTCTCCAGGTGTGGGATGCGTCTCGACGCGAAGAACCGCGTGAAGGCGCGCTCGATCGCGGCCGAGCCGGCGGGCGGGCGGGCACCGAATCGCGAGCTCGACCCGTCGCCGTCGTACACGAAGAGCGCGTAGTTCGGCGAGCCGACCATGTCGAGGTTGAGGTAGAGGAGGTGCTGACGTCGCGCGGCGGGCGAGAGGCGTCCGACGTAGTGCCGCGACCCGACGAGCCCGAGCTCCTCGGCGCCCCACCAGGCGAAGCGGACGCGGTTCCTCCACGGCGTCGAGGCGAGCTGCTCGGCCACCTCGAGGAGCACCGCCGAGCCGCTGCCGTTGTCGTTGATCCCCGGCCCCCGCTCGACGCTGTCCAGGTGGGCGCCCGCGACGACGAGCCGGTCGGCGCGCCCCGCCCGGCTGTCCGCGATGACGTTGCTCGTGCGCCGGCGCTCGACGAGCACGTCGGTCTCCAGCTCGACGGTGACGCCGGTCGGGCCGTTGCGTACGCCGTTCCGGAGCTCCTCTCCGACGGCGAAGCTCGCGCTCAGCGCGGGGATCGAGACCTGCGGCGGCCCGAGCGTCGCCGACACGAGCTCGCGCCGGCCGGGGCTCCCCTCGTTGAACACGACGACTGCGGCCGCGCCGGCGGCAGCTGCGTTCGCGACCTTCACCCGGAAGAAGCACGTGCCGCGCTGGAGCAGCGCGACGGCGCCACGCGGGAACGAGGCGAAGTCGGACGCCTCGCAGCCGCTCGTCGACGCGTTCGCCCCCGGGCTCGGGACGACGAGGTCGACGGCGACCACGCCCGCCTGCACGCGGCCGCTCCCCGAGTACGAGAGCGTCGCGATGTCGCGGCCCGCGCGGTACGAGGCCCCGCCGTTGCCGAGCGTCCGCAGGACGGGCGGCGAGCGATCGATGACGAACGGGAACGAGAACTGCTGCACGCGCACGCGGTAGCCGGCGGCCCGCATGCGCGCGGCGACGTACCGGGCGGAGGCGTCGTACCCGCGCGTCCCCGCGGAGCGGTTGCCGCCGTTCGGGCCGGCGATCCGCTGGAACGCACGCAGGTGCTCCACGATCCCGGCGACGGGGATGCGCGGCGCGCGGGCCTGGGTCTCCGAGAGCGGGGCGCCCGACGAGGACGCGGTCACCGCGACCGCGCAGAGCGAGGCGACGAGCGCGAGCGGGACGAGACGGCCGGGCCGCACCTGGTGAGGGTACGTGCCGCTCGATTGCGGACGTCCGCAGCAGCCATGCGCCCGTCTCTCGGCCCGCTGGCCGGTCGCCGCTTGGGTGCCGGCGAAGGTCAGTCGGACGGCGACCATGGACTCGATCGTCACCCGGACGTCGGGGAACTCCTCGTGCAGCCCGGCGAAGGACTCCTTGATCCCCCCGGGCCGGTGCAGTGAGAGACGGGAGCGACGGGACTCGAACCCGCGACCTCCGGCGTGACAGGCCGGCGTTCTAACCAACTGAACTACGCCCCCGAGGGCCGCGACAGTGTAGCCGGGCGCAGGGAAGAGGCCGGGCGCAGCGTACGCTCTCGGGAGTGTCCGCCGCCGACTGGATCGTTCTCGCCGTCGTCATCCTCGCCGGCATGTACGGGCTCTCGCGAGGGCTCGTGCGCGGCGCGCTCTCGCTCGCCGGGTTCGCGCTCGGCGCGTACTTCGGCGCGAAGGTCGGCGCGCAGCTGCTGGACTCCGCGTCGCCGTACGTCCCGCTCGTGGCGCTCGGCTCCGCGCTCATCGGCGGCACGCTGCTCTCGAGCCTCGCGGAGATGCTCGGCGTCTCGCTCCGGAAGACGATGGGCGCAGTCCCCGGGCTGCGCGCGATCGACTCCGGCGCGGGGCTGGTGCTCGGCGCGTTCGCGGGGGTCGTGCTCTGCTGGGCGGTGGCGGCGGTGCTGCTGTACCTCCCGGGCCAGTCGAGTCTCCGGCAGGCCGTGCAGCAGTCCACGATCCTCGCGCGGATCAACAAGGAGTTCCCGCCGCAGCGGCTCCTGGACACGCTCGAGGGCGTCGACCCGCTCGGCGTCCTCGTCGGGCCGCCGGCGGCGGTCGGGCCTCCGAACAACGCGCTCGGGCGCGATCCGGACGTCGTGCGCGCGCTCGACAGCGTCGTCCGCGTGACCGGGATCTCGTGCGGGCTCGGTGTCGAGGGCTCCGGCTGGATCGCCCGGCGCGGGATCGTCGTGACGAACGCGCACGTGGTCGCAGGCATCGTGCGCCCCCGGGTCGATCGCGGCGAGGGCGGCGGGATCAGCGCGACCGTCGTGGTCTTCGACGAGACGAACGACATCGCGATCCTGCGCGTGCCGGGGCTCGAGGGTCGCCCGCTGCGCATGGCCGAGCCCGAGCGGGGCACGGCCGTGGTCCTCCTCGGGTACCCGGCGAACGGGCCGCTCGCACGGGTTCCCGCCCGGCTCGGCGACACGAGCGCGTTCGTCGGGCGCGACGCGTACGGCCGCGGGCCGGTGACGCGCACCGTGACGGCCATCCGGGGGACGGTGCGGCCCGGGCTCTCCGGCGGGCCGGGCGTCGACGGGAACGGGCGCGTCCGCACCGTCGTCTTCGCCCGGCGTGCAGCGGAGCGCGGCGGCTACGGCGTGCCGCCGGAGATCGTCGGCGAGGCGCTCGACGAGGCCCGCGGCAGGACGGCGCCGCTCGTGACCGACTGCTCGCGGTCGTAGGGCCCGGGACGCCTCGCCCCTACGGACCCGTCACGAGAAGAGATCCAGCGCGGCGACCGGCTGGCGGAACGGCGGGATCACGTAGACGCCCTCCACACGGGAGCGGCACTCCTCCAGCAGCTCCTTCGCGATCGCGAGGCCCGTCTCCGCGGCGTCCGCCCCCGCGTCCCGCAGCCGCGCCTGCACGTGCTCGGGCACGACGATCCCGGGCACCTCGTTGTGCAGCCGCTGCGCGAGCTGGAAGCTCCGCACGTAGAAGATCCCGACGAGCAGCGGGATCGGGCAGGAGCCGCCGAGCCGCTCGAGGAAGCGGTCGAGGTACTCGAGGTCGAAGAGCACCTGCGTCATCGCGAACTGCGCGCCCGCCTCGAGCTTCCGCTCGAAGCGCTCGAGCTCGTAGTCGAGGTCGTCCGCGGCCGGGTTCACGGCGACGCCGAGGAAGAAGGACGTGGGCGCGTCGATCTCACGGCCGTTGAAGTCCTCGCCCGCGTTCATGCGCTCGATCACCCTCGAGAGCCCGATCGAGTCGATCTCGTACACGCCGCGCGCGCCCGGGTAGTCGCCGGCCTCCGGCGGGTCGCCGGTCACGGCGAGGACGTTGCGGATGCCGTCCGCGTGGGCGGCGAGCAGCATCGACTCGAGCCCGGCGATCGAGGAGTCTCGCGGCGTGAGGTGCGGGATCGTCTCGATCCCGACGAGGCGCTCGATCGCGGCCGACGCGAAGAGGCCGTTCATCCGTGCCCGCGCCCGCGGGTTGTCGTTCACGTCCACGACGTGGACGTGGCCCGACGCGTGCAGCGTCCGCGCGAGCTCGAGCATCCCCTGCGCGTTGCCGCCGCGCGGCGGGTCGATCTCGACCGAGACGACGAATTCGCCCGCGGCGAGCTTGCGCTGGAGGAGCGTCTCGTGCGCCGGCTCCGGGGCCGGGACGACGAGGTCGCGGGCTCGGGTCACGAGCGGGGAGGTCGGCCGCCTGCCCTCGTCCACCGCGGCGCGAATGGCGGCGATCTCGGTCGGGGTCGTCCCGCAGCAGCCGCCGACGATGCGCGCGCCGAGGTCCTGCGCGTGGGCCGTGAAGTCCGCGAAGTACTCCGGCGTCGCGTGCGGGAACACGATGCGGCGCCCGGCGAGGCTCGCGAGGCCGACGTTCGGCATGACTGCGAGCGGGAGGCCACTGCCCCGCATCTGCTCGATCGCGCGCAGCGCCGCCTGCGGCCCGACGCCGTGGTTGGCGCCGATCCCGTCCACCTCGAGGCCGCCGAGCGCGGCCGCCGCCTGCTCGGCCGTCACGCCGCCGAGCGTCTCCGCGTCCTCGTCGAAGGTGAGCAGGGCGACCACCGGGAGCGACGACACCGAGCGGACGGCGGTGACCGCGGTCACGAGCTCCTGGAGCTCGTAGAACGTCTCCACCAGGAGCAGGTCGACGCCGCGGCCCTCGAGCAGCTCCGCCTGCTCGGCGAAGATCGCTGCGCGCTCCTCCTCGGACTCGGGCCGCTCGTCGCCGAGCGGGCCGATCGCCCCGGCGACGAGCACGTCCCGGCCGGAGACCTCGCGCGCGTCGCGCGCGAGCTTGACAGCGGCCCGGTTGATCGCCTCGACGTCGTCCTCGAGGAACTGCGCGCGGAGCTTGCTCCGGTTCGCCCCGAACGTGTTCGTCTCGATCAGGTCGGCGCCGGCGCGGATGAAGCCGAGGTGGAGCGAGACCACGCTGTCGGGCGAGCGAACGTTCGCCTCCTCGGGGCAGCGCAGGCGCGGGACGGCGCTCGACACGAGGACGCCCATCCCGCCGTCCCCGACGAGCGGCGGGCCCTCTCGGAGGCGGTCGAGGAAGCGGGCGGGCACGGCTGGACTCTAGAGAAGCGGCCAGGCGGTGAAGCGCCGTCGTCAACCCACCACGAGTGATCGATCAAGCCCGCCCGGGTGACGCCCGCAGCGGGTGAATCGACCACGCTCGGGATCACTCACCGGGCGCGACGATGCGGCAGTCGCGAGGGTGAGGGAGCAACTCGATGGGCATGCGGTTCCTCCTCGAGGAGCCTGCCGGACGGGGCGGGGGCTTGGCGGCTACCCCGCCCTGTCTCTTTGCGCAGGGAGCGGCAGGCACGAACCCTGTATGGGTGCCCGAACGGCTCAGGGCTTCGGGTGTGAAGTCGGCTGTGGGTCGGGGCGGAACGGCGATCAGCTCTCGCGACAGGTGAGCTCCTTCGCCGCGTAGCGGCATCGCTGCGGGCTTCGGGGTGTGACGCCGGCTCAGGTCCGGCGAGGCTGCTGCCGATACCTCCCACGACTCCCAGCTGGGGACTGACGGCAATCAGAACCGGCCGCGGAGCGTCGAGAAGGGGCGGCGGACGACGCCGCCCTTCTCATGCGCAAGATCGGAATCCGCTGCCGGGGATTCCGATCGCGCGAAAGGCAAAGAGCCCTGAAGGCGGCCGGCCTCGCCGGTCGCGGTCGCGGCGCTCGGGTCGGCGCTGGTTGCGCGGGAGTCCGCCGGCGCGGGTCACTCCGGCTTCCGCCACTCGAACACCGCGAGCACGCAGCCGCCCTCCGTCCACGAGTTGTGGTGTGTCCCCGGCTCGTACGAGATCACGTCGCCGGGGCCGAACCGCGTCCCGTCCGAGTCGACGAGGTCGCCCTCGAGGACGAGGAACTCCTCCATCCCCTGGTGCTCGTGGGCGATGGTCACGGCGCCCGGCTGCATCCGCATGAGGTAGCAGCCCTGGCCCGTCTCTCGCTCGTAGCTGACCGGGAGCCAGCTCAGCTCCGGCTGCACCGGCCCTTCGAGGTCGTACTCGAGGAACGGGCTCGTGAACGCGTTGAACGTGCGCCTGCCCTCGGGCTCTGCCATCTGCGCCTCCTCAGTCGGGGTGGACGGTGCGGCCCTCCATCCCGCCCGCCACGACCACGACCTGGCCGGTGACGTGCCCGGAGAGCGCGTCGGACGCGAGGACGACGACCTGCGCGGCGACGTCCTCCGGCTGCGCGACCTTGCGCAGCGCCATCGTGCGCGAGACGTCGCGCACCCGCTCCGGGTCGACGAGCCCGCGGGTCATCGGCGACTCCGTCCAGCCCGGCGCGACCGCGTTCACGCGCCCGCGCGGCGCCACGCGCACGATCTCGTTCTTTAGCGAGAGCAGGAGGCCGCCGAGGAGCGCCGACTTCGCGGCTGCGTAATCGGCGTGCCCCGCCTCGCCGAACACCCCCGCCGTCGAGCCCACCAGCACGAGCGACCCGTGGCCGTTGCGCGCGACCTCGCGCAGGAAGCCGCGGGCGACGAGGAAGGTCGACGTGAGGTTCGCGCGCAGCGTCTCCTCCCAGCGCTCGAGCGGCAGCTCCCACACAGGGACGTCCTCGCGCGGCCACACGCCGTGCACCGCGGCGCACGCGTCGACGGCGCCGAGTGCCTCCCTCGCCTCCTCGAACAGCCGCTCGACCTCGGCTTCCTCGCAGAGATCTGCCTGGACGACCGGCGCCCCGCCGAGCTCCTCCGCGAGCACCCGCGCCCGCTCCTCGCCCCGGTGGCAGTGAATCGCAACGCGCGCGCCCTCGGCTGCGAACGCCCGCGCGCACGCGGCGCCGATCCCTCCGGAGGCGCCCGTCACGAGCACGTTCCGACCCTGAAGCCCGGTGTCCAGGCGCCGTACGCTACTCGGCGGGCGGCACGTGTCGATTGACACGGCGGTCCGGACACGGTTCGATGCACCTTCGAGGCAGGCGTTCGGGGTGGGCTGCCCGCAACCAAAACCGCGTGCGGGCCGTCTCACAGAGGGCACAGCAAGCGAGAAGGAGGGCAAATGAGGAGAGGACTGGTCGCCGCGGCGCTCGCGGCGCTCGTCTCTGCAGCGGTGGCAGCGAGCGCTGTCGCGAACACGTCGTCGCCGCAGGCGTCGGCTCAGGTAGCCGCGTGCACGAACGTGTCGCTCGGCTTCTTCGGGCCGCTGACCGGACCGGCCGGGTTCCTCGGCCAGGAGCAGCTGTCGTGGCTGCGGTTCGGCGTACAGAAGTACAACAAGGCCAAGGGCACCCGCTTCAAGGTCGTCCAGGGCGATACGCAGCTGAAGGCTCCGGTCGCGCTCACGGTGGCTCGCAGGCTCATCGGCAACCAGAACGTGATGGCCGTCATCGGCGGCTCCGAGAGCCAGGCCGTCCGCGTGAGCGGGAAGCTGCTCGGCAAGGCGAACCTGGTGTCCGTGTCGGGCTCGGCGACAGCCATCGACCTGACCAAGGGCCGCCCGTACAAGTCGTTCTTCCGGGTCGTGCCGAACGACGGCATCCAGGGGCCGGACGTCATCAAGTTCGTCTCCGGGAACCTGAAGGCGAAGAACGTCGTCGTCATCGACTCGCAGGACGACTACTCGAAGCCGCTCGCGGCGGCGATCACTCGCGGCCTCAGGGCCAAGAAGGTGAACGTGTCCCGCGAGTCGGTCTCGGCCGACGACACGGACTTCTCGTCCATCGTCGCGAACGTCGGCGGGAACGTGACCGTCGTCATCTTCGCGACGCAGGTCGCGAGCGCGGCGAACACGCTCTCGAACCAGCTTCGCGAGCAGGGCAAGAGGGCGATCGTGTTCGGGACGGACGGCGCCTACTCGCCGTCGCAGTTCAAGCCGAGGAGCGGGTACGTGTCGGTGTTCGCCCCGGATCTGCACTTCGATCCGAAGGCACGGGCGGTCATCGCCGAGTACCGCAAGTTCGTGAAGAAGGACACGTCGGGCGCGTTCGGCCCGGCGACGTACATGGCCGGCTGGGTCGCGATGACCGCGATCGAGAAGGCCTGCGCCGACGGCACCGCCACGCGTGCGGAGGTCGTCCGGAACGTCGCAACGTCGAACGTCCCGTCGATCATCGGAGCGAACGTCCGCTTCGACAAGAAGGGTGACGTCCGCGGCGGCAAGTTCGTGATCTACAAGATCGCGAACGGCAAGTACAGCCCAGTCCGCTAGACGCCCCACGGGAACGAGCGGCTCGCCCGCGAGGGCGGGCCGCTCGCCTCTCCGTCCTGTGACACCCTCCCGCGCGGTGTGAGATAACCCGGTCGTGGACTGGGACAAGATCGTCCAGCTGCTGGTCAACGGTCTGACCCTCGGCAGCGTCTACGCCCTCGTGGCGCTCGGGTTCTCGATGGTCTACGGGATCCTGAAGCTCCTGAACCTCGCCCACGGCGACGTGCTCATGGTCGGCGCGTTCATCGGCTGGGGCGTCCTCGGCTGGCTCGGCGGCGCGCAGGACCCCAGCGTCGCCGTCTGGATCCTGCTCACGCTCATGGTCCTGGCGGCGATGGCCGGCTGCGGCTTCCTCGGGGTCGCGATCGAGCGCTTCGCGTACCGGCCGTTGCGGCGTGCGCCGCGGATCGCGCCGCTGATCTCGGCGCTCGGCGTCTCGTTCTTCATCCAGAACTCCGTGCTGCTGCTGTTCGGCGCCAACTTTCGCAGTTACGAGTCGTTCGACCTCGTCGACGTCGAGGTAGGGATCCACTGGGGGCCGCTGAACGTCTGGATCCTCCGCATCGTCGTGATGGCCTCGGCCCTGGCGATGATGCTCGGCCTCTGGATCCTCGTGACGCGCACCAAGCTCGGGCGGGCGATGCGCGCGACTGCGTTCGACCGCGAGGCGGCCGCGATGATGGGGATCGACGTCGACCGCGTCATCGTCAAGACCTTCTTCATCGGGTCGGCGCTCGCGGGCGCGGCCGGCGTCCTCGTCGGGCTCGTGTTCGGCTCGATCAACCACTTCATGGGCTTCGGCTACGGGCTGAAGGGCTTCACCGCCGCCGTGGTCGGCGGCATCGGCTCGATCCCGGGGGCGATGTTCGGCGGCATCTTGATCGGCCTCGCAGAGGCGTTCTCGGTCGGCTACATCGAGGACGTCACGTTCGGCCGGCTCGGGAGCGCGTTCAGCGACCTCGTGGTGTTCCTGATCCTCATCGGGTTCATGCTCCTGCGCCCGCAGGGGATCTTCGGCAAGAAGGACGTGAAGAAGGTCTGATGTCAGAGCCGAGCGACAGCCCGCGGATCGGCGTCGACGAGTGGGTCGCGAGCGCGGAGGGCCGGCGCGAGCGCTCACTCGCCGGGCGCGCCGAGGCGCTGTACGAGCGGACGCCCGCCGCGGTCAAGCTCCTCGCGCTCGTCGTCCCGTTCGCGGTGTTCCCGCAGCTCGTCGACTCCGACTACCTCATGCAGGTCGGCGTCGACACGCTCGTCTTCGTCCTGCTCGCGCTGGGGCTCAACGTGGCCGTCGGCTGGGTCGGCCTCCTCGACCTCGGGTTCGTCGCGTTCTTCGGGCTCGGCGCGTACCTGTATGCGGCGGTCGCATCCGAGTACGCGGGCCGGAGCTGGGACGGGATGCTCGCGATCCCGGCGATCGCGATCTCGGTCGCGGTGGCGGGCTTCCTCGTCGGGCTCCCGTCCCGCCGCCTCGTCGGCGACTACCTCGCGATCGTGACGCTGTTCTTCCTCCAGCTCTGGCTCGTCGTGCTGATCAACGCGTCGTTCACGCGGGGGCCGAACGGGATCTCGGACCTGTACCCCCTCCAGCTCCTCGGCCGCGAGGTGGTCTCGCTCGAGGGCTACTACTACGTCGCGCTCGCGTTCTTCGTCGTCATCGTCTCGTTCCTCTTCCTCCTGAACAGGTCGCGCACCGGGCGCGCCTGGCGGGCGCTGCGCGAGGACGAGCTCGCCGCGGAGCTGATGACGATGCCGGTGAACCGCCTGAAGCTGATGGCGTTCGCCGTCGGCGCCGGGATCGCGGGCGTCGCGGGCGCGCTCTACGCGCCGTCGCAGGGCGCGGTGTTCCCCGCGAACTTCGACATCCTCGTGCTCATCACCGTCTACGCGATGGTCGTGCTCGGCGGCGCGGGAAGCCTCCTCGGCGTGACGGTCGGGGCGGTGCTCATCATGGCCGTGCTCGAGACGCTGCGTGACCCGAGCGACGCCAGCTGGGTGTTCTACGGCGTCGTCGCGATCGGCCTCGTCGCGCTGATGCGGCCGCGCTGGCTGGCTCCTGCGGTGCTCGCCGCGACGGTCGTCTTCGGCATGGGCGTGCACGAGCTCGCCGAGCGGGCCCGTCCCTCGCTCGTCGAGGGGACGACGGTCGGGACGGCGCGGATCGACGAGCTGGTCGACTCGTGGGTGCTCGTGCCGGAGGGCGCCGTCGGGCCGGACGGGCTCCCGGCGGGCGCGCTCGCGCGGCTCGCGTACCTCGGCCTCGTCGCGTCCGTGCTCGCGCTGACGCTCGTGCGCGACCGCTGGCTGCGCGCCGGGCTCATGGTCCCGGTCCTGTACCTCGCGGCCTGCGTCTGGGAGAACGTGCTCCTCGCGCAGCCCGCGGTCGCGCGCTTCGTCCTCATCGGCGCGCTGCTCGTCGCGCTCATGGCCTTCCGCCCGCAGGGGCTCCTCGGACGGCGGCGCGTGGAGATCGTGTGAGCACCGAAGACGCACGCACGCCGCTGCTCGAGGTGCAGGGCCTCACGATCGCCTTCGGCGGGCTCACCTGCCTGTCCGAGCTCGACCTGGTGGTGGGGGAGGGCGAGATCGTGAGCGTCATCGGCCCGAACGGCGCGGGCAAGACGACGCTCTTCAACGTCATCACGGGCGTGTACCCGCCGGACGAGGGCGAGATCCTGTTCGAGGGCCGGTCGCTGCTCGGGCTCGACCCGCACAAGATCGCCCGCCGCGGCATCGCGCGCACGTTCCAGACGCTGCGGCTGTTCCTGAACATGACGGTGAAGGAGAACGTCATGTCCGCGGCCTACGGGCACACGAAAGCCGGCGTGCTGCGTTCCGTCCTGCGAACGCCGGGCATGCGGCGGGAGGAGAAGGAGATCGAGCGGCTGGCCGAGGAGCGGCTCGCGTTCTTCGGCGACCGGCTCGTCGGCTACCGCTGGACGCAGCCCGCGTACAGCCTCTCGTACGCGAACCGGCGCCGGCTCGAGATCGCGCGCGCGACTGCTGCGAGGCCCCGCCTCCTGCTCCTCGACGAGCCCGCGGCGGGGATGAACCCCGTCGAGACGCACGAGATCACCGAGCTCATCGCGCGCCTGCGCGACGAGGGCGGCTACACGATCCTCGTCATCGAGCACGACATGCACGTCGTCGAGGGGATCTCCGACCGCGTGGTCGCGCTCGACCACGGCGTGAAGATCGCCGAGGGCTCGTTCGACGCCGTCGCCACCGACCCGCGCGTCGTCGAGGCCTACCTCGGCACGTCCGCCACGGAGCGGAAGTGAGCGTGACGAACGGCGCGCCCGCCCCGCTCCTCCGCCTCGAGGGTGTCAACACCTACTACGGGCAGATGCACATCCTCCAGGACGTCGATCTCGAGGTGGGGGAGGGCGAGCTCGTGTGCCTGCTCGGCGGGAACGCCTCCGGGAAGTCGACGACCCTGAAGACGATCCTCGGGGTCGTGCCGCCGCGGTCGGGGAAAGTCGTGCTCGCCGGCGAGGACGTCACGCGCTACTCGACGGCGAAGCGCATCGAGCGCGGGCTCGCGATCGTCCCCGAGAACCGCCGCCTGTTCGGCCCGATGACGGTGCTCGAGAACCTCGAGCTGGGCGCGTACCTGCGGCCGCGGGCCGATCTCAAGGAGGACCTCGAGCGCGTGTACGAGATCTTCCCGCACGTGGCCGCGCGTCGGAAGCAGCTGGCCGGGACGTTGTCGGGAGGCGAGCAGCAGATGGTGGCGATGGGACGCGCGCTCATGGCGCGGCCGAAGCTCCTGCTGATGGACGAGCCGTCGATGGGGCTTGCGCCGATCCTCGTCGAGCGCAGCTTCGAGATCATCAAGCAGGTGCACTCCGCGGGCGTCGCGCTGCTCGTCGTCGAGCAGAACGCGAACGTGTCGCTCTCGATCGCCGACCGCGGGTACGTGCTCTCGACCGGCCGCGTCGTGCTCGAGGGGAGGGCCTCGGAGCTGATCCGGCACGAGGAGCTGCGGAAGGCCTACCTCGGCCGATGAGAGGGCTTCGCGAGCGGTTTCCGATCTTCGAGCACACGACCTACGCGAACTCGTGCTCGCAGGGCGCGCTCTCCGTCGACGTGCGGCGCGCGTACGAGGAGTACCTCGCCGGCTGGGACGAGCACGGCGCCGAGTGGGAGCACTGGGTCGAGCGCGCGGAGGCGGCGCGGGCGGCGTTCGCCTCGCTCGTGAGCGCCGATCCGTCCGAGGTCGCGGTCACGACGTCGGTCTCGCAGGCGGTGAGCGCGCTCGTCAGCGCGCTGCCGCTCGAGCGGGGGAGGGCCAAGATCGTGATCTCCGACCTCGAGTTCCCGACGGTGGGCCAGATCGCGCACGCGCAGGAGCTTCGCGGGGCCGAGGTCGTGCACGTGCTCCCGGAGGACGACGGCACGATCCCGCTCGAGCGCTTCGCCGAGGCGATCGACGAGCGGACGGCGCTCGTCTGCTGCACGGCGATCTCGTACCGCACCGGCTACCGGCTCGACGTCGCCGAGGTCGCGCGGCTCGCGCGTGAGCGCGGCGTGCTCTGCCTCGCCGACAGCTACCAGGCGGCGGGCGCGGTGCCGCTCGACGTGGGCGAGCTCGGCGTCGACTTCCTCACCGCCGGGACGGTGAAGTACCTGCTCGCCTCCGCCGGGCTCGCGTTCATGTACGTGCGGAGCGGTCTGCACGAGCAGCTGCTCCCGACGCAGACGGGCTGGTTCGCGGACGAGGACGTGTTCCGGATGGACGTCTCCGACTACTCGCCGGCGCACGATGCGCGGCGCTTCGACTCGGGGACGCCGCCGGTGCCGAACATCTACGCGGGCCTCGCGGGGATGGGGATCGTGCAGGAGGCCGGGGTGGAGGCGATCGAGGCGCACGTGCGCGGTCTCGTCGACGAGCTGCTCGCGGGGCTCGACGAGCTCGGCGCAACGGTGGTGACGCCGCGCGGGGTGGGCGACCACGGCCCGCTCGTCTGCGTGCGCTCGACAGACCCGGAGGGCCTCGTGGCGGCGCTCCGCGAGCGCGCGATCGTCACCTCCTCGCGGGATCAGAGCGTCCGCATCTCGCTCCACCTCTACAACACGCGAGAGGACGTCGAGCGCATCCTCGCCGCCCTCGGCGAGTGCCGCGGGCTGCTCGCGTAGCTACTCGGGCTTGCGCGCGCGGACGATCGCGCCGTGCATCCCGTCGGCGACCGCGTGCGTGCGCTCGACCTCGACGTCCACGAGCCCGGCCGCGGCGAAGCCCTCGCGGTACTCGGTCTCCGAGAGCGCGCCCGCGATGCAGCCGACGTGACTCCCGCGCGCCGCGCGGTCCTTGGGCGTCAGCCGGTCCTCGGCGACGATGTCGGTGATCCCGACGCGCCCGCCGGGCTTGAGCACGCGTGTGATCTCGGCAAGCACCCTCGGCTTCTCCGGCGAGAGGTTCACGACGCAGTTCGAGATGACGACGTCGACGCTCTCGGCGGGGAGCGGCACGTCCTCGATCAGCCCCTTCAGGAAGCGGACGTTCGTCGCGCCCGCCTCGCGCGCGTTGCGCTGTGCGAGGGCGAGCATCTCGTCCGTCATGTCCAGCCCGTAGACGGTGCCGGCCGGGCCGACGCGCTTCGCCGAGAGAAGGACGTCGATGCCGCCGCCCGAGCCGAGGTCGAGCACGGTGTCGCCCTCGCGCAGGTCGGCGACCGCGACCGGGTTCCCGCAGCCGAGGCTCGCCGTGGCTGCCGCCTCGGGGAGCTCCGCGCGCTCGCCGGCGGAGTAGAGCCCCTCGCCGAACGTCACGGCAGAGGTCGGCTCGCCGCCGCAGCAGCCGCTGCCGTCGTCGGTGGTGCAGCCGCAGCCGCAACCGGAGCCGCTGCCGTGCGAGACGGCGAGCGCCGCCTCCGCGTACTTCTCGCGCACCTCGGCGCGCACGTCTGTCGTGCTCATACCGCTGCTCCTTCCAGGTCGAAGATGCCCGCCGCGCGCTCGAGGCCGTCGCGGTCGAGGGAGTAGTAGGCCCAGACGCCCCGCTGCTCGCGCTGGAGCAGGCCCGCCTGGACGAGCTTCTTGAGATGGTGGCTCACGGTCGGCTGGGCGAGCCCGAGCACGGGGGTGAGGTCGCACACGCAGACCGCCTCGGGATTCCGCACGAGCAGGTTCACGATGCGGACACGCGCGGGGTCGGAGAGGGCCTTGAAGACCTGCGCGGTCGCCTCGGCGTCCTCGCCGGTCATGTCGTCGTCGAGCGGGCGGCAGCACTCGACCGGTGTCAGCTGTGGTAGATCGACGTTCATCGATGCCCGAGGTTAGCACACTAGATCGACGTTCGTCAATATCTTGTGCGGCGACTACGATCCTCCGCCGATGGGCGAGCGCGACTCCGCAGCGGCACTCGAGGCGACGATCGAGCGCTACAACGACGCGTGGAACGCCCACGACGTCGACGCGATCGTCCGCTTCCACGCGTCGGGCATGGTGTTCGAGAACCACACGGCGGGCGAGCGCGTCGAGGGCGACGAGGTGGGCCCGCACATCGCCGAGATCTTCCGGAACTGGCCCGACCTGGCGTTCCGCGGCCGGCGGCTGTACGCGCGCGACGGGCTCGTCGTCTCGGAGTGGACGGCGACCGCGACCGCGTCCGACGGGCGCCGCCTCGAGTGGGACGGGATCGATGTCTTCCCGTGCGAGGACGGGCTGATCCTGCGCAAGGACGTCTACTCGACCTCGCACCGGCCGCGCGTGCTCGGCGCCTGACCCGGCTCAGGCCTCGGCCTCCCGCTCCATCGCGACGAGGCGCGTGTAGTAGTCGGGCAGCTCCTTGAGGTGCGCCCACGCGATCTTCGCCGTGAGGATCGGGTCGTCGCCGGTCACGTCCGTCTCGGGGTCGTGCGCGCCGTGCTCGAGCTCGACCTCGAGCCCGATGCGGAACTGCTCTGCGTCGAAGGGCGAGCTCGCCCAGTCGATGCCGATCTCCGTCCCCAGCCGCTCGGCCTCTTCGCTCGTGAATCGTCCAGTGGTCTGCGTCATCGTCCAGCCTCCCTTCGAGTGGATCGTGGCCGGTGCAGCGCGACCGCCGCATCGTGGTCGACCCTGATGCCGCGTGCGTGCTTGCCCCCTGGTCCCGTGTAGCGTCCCGGGCCGTGGAGAGGTTCGGCAGCGCATCCATGATCGGGACGCTCGAGCGGGTGCTCGTGCGGCCGCCGCTCGCCGAGGACGGCGCGCGCTGGCGTGAGTGTGGCTGGCGGGCAGCGCCCGACCATCCCGCTGCCGCTGCCGAGCACGAGGTCCTCGTCGGCCTGCTCGAGGAGGCGGGTGCCGAGGTCGTGGTCTCCCGGCACGACCCGGGCAACCCTGACGCGATCTACGTCTACGACCCGGTGCTCGTCGGGCGCGAGGGCGCGGTGCTGCTGCGGCCGGGGAAGGAGGTGCGCCGCGGAGAGCCGGGCGCGCTCGCGCCGATGCTCGAGGCGGCAGGGGTGCCGGTCGCGAGGTCGGTGGCCGAGCGAGCGCTCGTCGAGGGCGGCGACACGGTGTGGCTCGACGCCGAGACGCTGCTCGTCGGCGTCGGCTACCGCACGAACGCGGCGGCCGTGCCGGCGCTGCGCGAGGCGTTCCCAGGCGTCGGGGTGATCCCGTTCGACCTCCCGCACTGGAACGGCGCGGGCGAGGTGATGCACCTCATGTCCTTCATCTCGCCGCTCGATCGCGACCTCGCGCTGGTGTACCCGCGGATCGCGCCGGTGCGGCTCATGGCGCTACTCGCCGAGCGCGGGATCTCGGTGGTCGAGGTGCCCGACGAGGAGTTCGAGTCGCAGGGCCCGAACGTGCTCGCGCTCGGCCCACGGCGCGCGCTCGCGCTCGAGGGGAGTCCCGAGACGCGGCGGCGGATGGAGCGCGCCGGCGTCGACGTCGTCACGTACCGCGGCGACGAGATCTCGCGCAAGGGCGACGGCGGCCCGACCTGCCTCACGCGCCCGCTGCTCCGGTCGTAGCGAAGCACCGGTGAGCGAACACCGGTGTCAGACACCGGTGTTCGATGCACCCTGGCCGGAGGCGACGTGTCATTGGCCGCTCTGGACGTGTCGGCACGTGGCGGGACCGCGTGCTTCCACGAGCAGCCTGTAGAACGATCGGCGCACTCTCGTTGCACCTTCCCCTTGACAAGACCGGTGTCTGACACCGGTCTTTATCTAACCCCCGAGCGTCAGCTGGCGGTACGGCGAGAGGCCCGAGACGCCCACGCCGACCAGTCGCAGGGCCCCCGGGCGGTCGCGGAGGCCGCGGTCGAGGAGCCCGCACGCGACGCTGCCGATGAGCTCTGCCTCGTCCGTCGCCGCGGGTAGCGTCGTCGAGCGCGTGCGGATCGAGAAGTCGCCGTAGCGGAGCTTCGCGGTCACGGTCCGCCCGGTGAGACCCGAGCTCGCGAGGCGCTGCGCGACGAGCTCGGAGAGCCGCCGCACCTCGTCGTGCAACAGCGCCCGATCGGAGACGTCCCGCGCGAAGGTGTCCTCCGCCGAGACGGAGACCTGCTCCGCCTCGAGCTCGAGGTCGCGCGGGTCGACCCCGCGCGCGCGGTCGCGCAGGAGCATGCCGACCGACCCTGGAAGCACGGCCCTCAGCTCGGCATCGTCGAGCGCGGCGAGTCCGCCGATCGTCTCGATGCCTGCGCGGGCGAGGCGCTCCTCCGCGCGCGGCCCGACCCCCGGCAGGAGCCGCACCGCCAGTGGCGCGAGGAACCGAGCCTCGTGCCCGGGAGGGACGACCGTGATCCCGCCCGGCTTGCGCCGGTCGGACGCGATCTTGCAGACGACCTTCGAGGTCGAGACTCCGAGCGAGCACGTCAGGCTCGTCGTCGCGCGCACCGACGTCTGGATCGCGGACGCGACCGCGCGCGCCTGCGTGAACCCGTCCGCGACCGTCGCGAGGTCGAGGTACCCCTCGTCCAGCCCCGTGCGCTCGGTGCGCGGGACGATCTCGCCCACGGTGTCCCAGACGGCGCGCGAGTACTGCCGGTAGAGCGCGTGCCGCGGCCGGAGGAAGACCGCGTGCGGGCAGCGTCGGAGCGCCTCGGCCGAGCTCATCGCCGAGTGGATCCCGAACCGGCGAGCCGCGTAGTTCGCCGTCGCCACGACCCCGCGCCCGTGGGGGTCGCCGCCGACGACGAGCGGCTGCTCCCGCAGTGACGGGTCCTCCAGCTCCTCGACCGCCGCGAAGAACGCGTCGAGGTCGAGGTGGGCGAGGATCCCGGTCGGCGGTGCCACGGCGGCAAGGCTAGATCGCCTTCCGGCCAGGGTCTGTCCGGAGAGGACGCCTAGTTACAACTTGTAACGAAGTGCATCGAACCGCACCCTTACGTCCGTCTCGGAGCCGAGCCCTGTCCCGAAACGACTCTAGTTGCAACTTGTAACTTGGCGGTGCCGAGCCGCGCTCTATCGTTGGCCCGTGACCGAGGACGGGCGCCGAAGGCCGGGTGTGGCGTGATCGACGCGCCGCCGCTGCCGCCTCCCGCGCTCGAGCAGCCCGCGCCGCGGCAGGTGACGTACGGCCTCGTGACGGGGACGGCTGTGCGCGGGACGACCCGCATCGTGGTCGCGGCGAACGGGGAGGTGGTGGCGGCCCGGAGCGTCAACGGCCGGCGGTTCTGGATCCGCGCGCCGCTCCCGCTCGGAGACGTCACCCTGCGCGTGACCGCGCTCGCGAAGGACGGGCGGAGCTCCTCCCGCGTCGTGCGCGACGTCTACAGCCTCCCACCCGCTGCGAGCCCACGCGTCGCGAGCGGGCGCGCCGACCCGGTGCTCGGCCGCAGGCTCCGCGCGCTGGCCGCGCGCTTCCGCGGCACGCCGGCCTTCTACGTTCAGAGCCTGACGAGCGGCCAGGGCGCGGCGTGGAACGCCCGCGCGCGCTTCCCCGCCGCGTCGACCCTCAAGCTCGCGATCGCGGTCACCGCGCTCTCGCGCCACTCTGGCATCCCGGCCCGCGGCTCGTACCCCGACGGGCTCTTCCGGAAGATGCTCACCGTCTCCGACGACGAGGCGGCGAACCTGATGGAGGTCTGGATGGCGGGCTCGACCAGCGCCGGGTCGCACCTCGTGAACGCGATGATGCGCTCGATCGGGATGTACGACTCGGTCATGTACGGCGGCTACCTCGTCACGCGCTCGCCGTCCGCCTCCATCCCCGTGCGGGTCGACCAGCAACCGGCCTTCGGCGTTGGCAAGTACACGACCGCCTGGGACATGTCCCGGCTCTGGCGCGCGGTCTGGCTCGCGTCCGGCGGCCGCGGCCCGCTCGCCCGCGCGCAGCCCGGCTTCACGGCCGCCGACGCGCGGTACCTGCTCTGGTGGCTCTCGCGCGTGCGCGACACACGCAAGCTGGACACGAGCCTGCGCGGGCGGCCGGGGGTCGCCGTCCTGCACAAGGCGGGCTGGATCAAGCAGGCGCGCCACGACACCGGGCTCGTGCTCTGGCAGGGAGGGGTCATCGTCGCTTCCGTCCTGACGTGGAAGCCGAGCGGTGCCGGCGCCGGATCCGACCTCCTCGCGGGTCGCATCGCGCGGGCGGCGTACGACCGCTTCCGCCGTTCCGGGGCGTAACCGGGCCGCAACCGGCACCCTCACCCTCCCCGCTACACTTTTCGAACTAGATCCAGCTTCCGAACGTGCTACGAAAGAGAGGAACGTGAGCGAAACGACCATCAGGCTCCTGCTCGTCCCCCTCGACGACCTCGTCGTCTTCCCGAACATGAACGTGACGCTGACCGTCGACGTCGCCGGCGAGGAGCGCGTGCTGCTCGTCCCGAAGTCGGGCGACGAGTACGCGGGGGTCGGCACCGTCGCGGAGATCACCGACCGCATCCGCCTCCCCGGTGGCGCGCGCGCCGTCGCGTTGAACGGCCTCCATCGCGGCATCGCCGGCGCCGCCGGCACCGACAGCCAGGGCCGCCTGTACGTCGACGTCGAGGAGCGTCCCGATCCCGAGGAGGCCGACGGCCGCATCCGCGAGCTCGAGCGCGAGTACCGGGCCGTCGTCGAGGAGATCCTCGAGCTCCGCGGCGACGACGGCCGCATCGCCGCCTTCGTCCGCTCGATCACCGAGCCCGGCGCGCTCGCCGACACGGCCGGCTACTCGCCCGACCTGACCTTCGAGCAGAAGGTGCAGCTGCTCGAGGCCGTCGACGTGCGCGAGCGCCTCGAGCTCTCGCTCGAGATGCAGCGCGAGCGCCTGGCGCTCATGCAGGTGCGCCGCCGCATCCAGGAGGACGTCGAGTCCGGCGTCGAGAAGCAGCAGCGCGAGTACATCCTCCGCCGCCAGCTCGACTCGATCAGGAAGGAGCTCGGCGACGACGAGGCGTCCGTCGTCGAGGAGTACCGCGCGAAGATCGCCGAGGCGGAGATGCCCGAGAACGTGCTCGAGCAGGCCGAGCGCGAGCTCTCCCGGCTCGAGCGCATGGGCGACCAGACGCCCGAGGCGACCGTGATCAGGAACTACCTCGATTGGCTGCTCGCCGTCCCGTGGAGCAAGCGCTCCGACGAGCGGCTCGACCCCGTGCACACGCGCGAGGTGCTCGACGCCGACCACGCGGGCCTCGAGGACGTGAAGGACCGCATCGTCGAGCACATCGCGGTCGCGAAGCTCCGCCGGGAGCGCGGCGTCGAGGACGACAAACGCTCCGGTGTGATCCTCACCCTCATCGGGCCGCCCGGCACCGGCAAGACGTCCATCGGCGAGTCGATCGCGCGTGCGACCGGGCGCGAGTTCGTCCGCATGTCCCTCGGCGGCATCCGCGACGAGGCCGAGATCCGCGGCCACCGGCGCACGTACATCGGCGCGCTCCCGGGCCGGCTCGTCCGCGCGCTCCGCGACGCCGGGACGATGAACCCGGTGATCATGCTCGACGAGGTCGACAAGGTCGGCGCGGACTGGCGCGGCGACCCGTCCTCGGCGCTGCTCGAGGTGCTCGACCCGGCGCAGAACCACTCGTTCCGGGATCACTACCTCGACGTCGAGCTCGACCTCTCCGAGATCTTCTTCATCGCGACGGGGAACATGGCCGAGACGATCCCGGGGCCGCTCCTCGACCGCATGGAGGTCATCCGCTTCGACGGCTACACGACCGACGAGAAGGTCGCGATCGCGCGGGACTACCTCTGGCCGCGGCAGCGCGAGCGGAACGGCCTGCGCGAGGACGAGGTGTCGGTCACGGACGACGCGCTCGAGAAGGTCGTCGAGGAGTACACGCGCGAGGCGGGCGTCCGCCAGCTCGAGCGCGAGCTCGGGACGCTGCTGCGGAAGACCGCGACGAGGATCGCCTCCGAGGAGGTCGAGCCGCCCGTCGAGATCGGCGAGGAGGCAGTGCGCGAGGCGCTCGGTCGGCAGAAGATCTTCCGCGAGGTCGCGGAGCGGACGGCGGTGCCCGGCGTCGCCACCGGCCTCGCCGCCACGGCGACGGGCGGCGACGTCCTCTTCATCGAGGCGACGTCGCACACCGACGGCGACAAGCTCGTCCTCACCGGCCAGCTCGGCGACGTGATGAAGGAGTCGGCGCAGATCGCGATCTCGACGGTGCGCGCGCTCGCGCCCCAGCTCGGGATCGACGAGGACGCGTTCGAGAAGCGCTCCTTCCACCTGCACGTGCCGGCGGGCGCGATCCCGAAGGACGGCCCGAGTGCGGGGATCACGATGGCGACCGCGGTCGCCTCGCTCCTCACGTCGAGGCCGGTGAAGCACACGGTCGGCATGACGGGCGAGATCACGCTCCAGGGCCGCGTGCTCCCGATCGGCGGCCTCAAGCAGAAGGTGCTCGCCGCGCACGCGGCCGGGATCACCGACGTGATCCTCCCCGAGCGGAACCGCGCCGACATCGAGGAGCTGCCCGAGAAGGTGCGCGAGGACGTCACCTTCCACCCGGTCATGTCGATCGGCGAGGTGCTCGCGCTCGCGCTCGAGGAGGAGCCTGCTCGCCGCAATGTGGCGCTGTAAGCAGCACTCCCCCGTCCCCGAGGAGGTCCGCCGGGTGGCGGACCTCCTCGAGCGGCGCTACGCCGTCTCCATCCTCTACGCCTCGCACCAGGGCTGCACGCGCTTCACGGAGTTCCGGCACGCGCTGGGAGAGATCCCGCCGGGGACGCTCGCGCAGCGGCTCGTCGAGCTCGAGCGGGCGGGGGTGCTGAAGCGGGAGGTCACCGACGCGCGCCCGCCGCGCGTCGAGTACGTCCTCACGCCGTCGGGACTGAAGCTCAGGGCGCTCCTCGACGCGCTCGACGCCTGGGCGCGCGCGTAGCCGGGCGCCCAGGCGTCAGCCTCCGAGCCGTCTAAGACGCCGCTCGGAGGCTGCCGATAGCTCGAGGGTGACCATCGCTCGCCCCGACCGGGCGTTCTTCCTCATCGCGACCGCGAGTGCGCTCGCGTATCTCTCGCTGCCGCACGACGGCGCGCTCTACGGGCGCTGGTACCAGCTCTTCCCGATCGCCGCCGTCGTCGCCACGCTCGTCGGGGTGACGCTGAACGCGCCGCGCTCCCGCGCGCCGTGGTACCTCGTCGCCCTCGCCGGCCTCTTCGCGATCGCCGCGGACGCGGTTCACGTGGTTCACCTCGATCGGGGCGGCGAGGCCGCCTTCCCGTCGACCGCCGACTACCTCGAGCTCGGCTCGTACGTCGTGCTCGCGGCCGCCCTCCTGCTGATGATCCGGATGCAGGCGCCGGGCCGCGACTGGCCGAGCCTCGTCGACGCCGCGATCGTGACCGTGGGCGTCGCCATCGTCGCCTGGACGTTCGTGATGCAGCCGAGGCTGGCGCCGGACGGGAGCGCGTTCGACACGGTCGTCGCGCTCGCGTTCCCGGTGCTGGACGTGCTCCTGCTCTCGCTCGTCGCGCGGATGGTGCTGAGCCGCGGCCTCCGTTCCCCCGCCTTCGCGCTCGTGACGATCGCGCTCGTGTTCCAGCTCGTCGGCGACGCCATGTACGGGTTCGGGTCGCTGCACGGCTGGTACCGCGCCGGGGACTCGGTCGACCTCCTGTTCGTCCTCTCGGCCATCTGCCTCGGGACCGCGGCGCTTCACCCCTCGATGGTGCAGCTCACCGAGCCGAACTCCGATCCCGAGCAGCGGCTCACGGGGAAGCGTCTCGCCGTCCTGTGCGCTGCGACCTTCATGGCGCCTGCGGCCCTCGTCGCCGCCGCGGTGAAGTCAGGAGCAGGAGAGCTGCTCGTCGTGATCGGAGCCGCGGCGGCGCTCTCCGCGCTCGTGCTCGTCCGGCTCGCCGGGATGGTCTCGCGCCACGAGCGGGCCGAGCGCCGCGAGCACGCGATCGCCGAGGCCGCGGCGGCGCTCGTCGCCGCCTGGACCCCTGAGGACGTCCACCGGGTCGCCGTCGACGGCGCGCTCCAGATCGTGGACGACGAGGCGACCGCCGTCCTGGCGCTCGCGGACGCGGACGGCCCGCAGATCGTCGCGAGCGCCGGTGCGTGCGCCGACGCCGTGCTCGTGCGCGGGCTCGAAGCACTCGAGCGCGAAGGTGTGCTCACGGAGATCGGGCTCGTCGTCCAGGGCGAGCCGCTCGGCATGCTGGCGGTCCACACGCGCGAGCAGCTCGCGCCGCTCGCCCGCGACGGCCTCGACACGCTTGCCGCGCAGGTCGCGCTCGCGCTGGAGGGGGCCGCGCTCGCCGAGGACCTGCACGAGCGGCAGAGCTCCGAGCGCTTTCGCTCCCTCGTCCAGAGCTCCAGCGACGTGATCCTGCTCCTCGAGCCCGACCTGACGATCCGGTACCACACGCCCTCGGTGGAGCGCGTCCTCGGCTACCGGGAGGACGAGCTCGTGGGCGTCAAGCTGACCGAGCTCGTCGAGGCCGTCGAAGCCGAGCGGCTCCGGGGGTTCCACGCCGACGTCTGCGGTCTGCCGGCCACCCC
>ML178782.1:0-128034 GCA_004366385.1 Actinomycetota bacterium | reverse complement strand
CCGCGGCGATCTGACGACCAGCGTGCTGATCGACAGCAACGACGAGCTGGGCGATTTAAGCCAGGCGCTCGAGCGCATGCGCATTAGCCTGCAGGAGAGCCTTGAGCGTTTGCGTCGGCGTCGGCGGCTTTCGACGTTCGTCGACGCGAACGCCGACGCGAACGCCGACGCCGTCATCCGCATCGGTGTCACCTCGCCGACCTGGTCGGTGCAGGAGCTGACCGAGCTCGTCGAGGACGCCGAAGCCGAGCGGCTCCGGGGGTTCCACGCCGACGTCTGCGGTCTGCCGGCCACCCCCGTCCCGCGGGATCTCCCGCTTCGTGCCCGGGACGGCTCGGTGCTCCGGCTCGAGAGCGCCTTCAACAACCTGCTCGACGACCCGAACGTCGCCGGCGTGGTCGTGACCGCCCGCGACGTGACCGAGCGCCGCCGGCTCGAGGCCGAGCTCGAGCACCAGGCGTTCCACGACTCGCTCACCGGCCTCGCCAACCGCGCGCTGTTCGCCAACCGGGTGGAGCACGCGTTGGAGCGCGGCGCCCGCCGCGGGAGCACGTTCGCCGTGCTCCTCATCGACCTCGACGACTTCAAGCTCGTCAACGACAGCCTCGGGCACGCGGCGGGGGACGAGCTGCTCGTCCTCGTCGCGCGCCGGCTCGAGAGCTGCCTGCGGCCCGAGGACACGTGCGCGCGGCTGGGCGGGGACGAGTTCGCGATCCTCATCGAGGGTCTCGCGGGCCCGGAGGACGCGATGAGCGTGTCGCAGCGCGTGCTGCGCGCTATCGGTGAGCCGCTCGTCGTGCTCGGGACGGACGTCGTCGTCCACGGCAGCGTCGGGATCGCGCTCGCGTCCGGAGGCGAGTCGGTGAGCGAGATCCTGCGGAGCGCCGACCTCGCGATGTACAGCGCGAAGAACCAGGGGAAGTCACGGTTCGCGGTCTTCGAGCCCGCGATGCACGAGGACGTCACTCGGCGCCTCGCTGTGAAGGCGGAGCTCGAGCGCTCCGTCGCGGAGGACGAGCTGGAGGTGCACTACAGACCGATCCTGGCGCTCGAGACGGGGGCGGTGGCGGCGCTCGAGGCCGTCGTTCGCTGGCGGCATCCCGAGCGCGGGCTCGTGGCGCCCGGCGACGTTGTCGCGCTCGCCGAGGAGGCGGGTCTCGCCGTCGCGCTCGGGCGCGTCGTCCTCGGCCGCGCCTGTCGCGACCTGCGGGGCTGGCGGGAGCTCGGGCTCGCAGGCCTCGGCGTCAGCGTCGATCTCCGCGCGCAGCACCTCGCGAGCGACGGCGTCGTCGCGGACGTGACCGCGGCGCTCCGCGCAGCTGCGCTCGAGCCCTCGGCGCTCGTGCTCGAGCTCGCCGAGAGCCCGCTCCTGGACGATCGCGCTGCGGCCGGCCGCCTCGAAGAGCTCGAGCGGCTGGGCGTGCGGATCGCGATCGACGGCTTCGGGACCGGGCACTCGTCGCTCGACCTCTTGCGGCGGCTCCCCGTCCACGCCCTGAAGATCGGGAAGCCGTTCGCCGACCGGGTCGCCGTGGACTCCGGCCAGGAGCGATTCGCGCGCGCCGTCGTGCAGCTCGCCTCCACCCTCGGCTTGGACACGATCGTGGACGGCGTCGAGGAGCCCAGCCAGCGGGAGCGGCTGCGCGACCTCGGCTTCGCGTACGGTCAAGGCCCGCTGTTCTCGCCCGCGCTGCCTGCGGACGAGGTCGCGGCGTTCCTCCGCGGCCCTCGGCTCGTCGCCTGAGCTCGCTCAGTCTGTCGGCCAGAAGTCCTCGAGGTACTCCGCGTCGTCGCGGGCGCTCTCGATGCGCGGCGAGACGATGATGAGCTCCGCGTCCTCGGGCTCGTCGTTCCACACCGAGCGCCACGTCGACGGCGCAACGCGCACGGCCGACCCCGCGCCGAGCTCGACCACGTCGTCGCCGAGCTTGAACTGGAGCTTGCCGGAGGCTACGAAGTAGACCTCCTCCTGCGTCCTGTGGCGGTGCCCGTACGAGCCCTTGCCGCCCGTGTGCTGCGGCATCCGCCGGTACGTGAGCGCGACCTGCTCGGCGTCGAGCGCGGCGGTGAGCATGCGCATCTCGCCCGGGTAGTCGCCCAGCACGTCGTCCACGTCCTCGAGTCGCACGATCGTGTAGTCGGCCATTCCCGCCCTCCCTTCCGAGACGTTCGGGCGCGACTCTACTCCGCCGCCCCGTCCGACGCGGTTTCGGGTGCCCCCTCGAGTGGGCATGCCCCTCGCATGCAGCGTGAGCCCGCGAGGCGCGAGGCTGCCGGCGCGGCCGTGCGCCTCCACCCGCCGCCGGCTGCGGCGAGCGGCGAGCGACCACGCGTGCACGTTCCGCGGTCGCTCGAGCTGGCCGCGGCGGTGAGCTGGCGCCTGCTCGTCGTCGGCGCGGCCGTCGTGGCGGCGGTGCTGCTCCTCGAGCGGCTCCAGGTCGTGCTCGTCGGGACGCTCGTCGCCGTGCTGCTCGCATGCGCGCTCTCGCCGGGCTCGCGGAGGCTCCGCGCTCGCGGCGTGCCGCCGTCCCTGGCCGCGCTCGCGATGCTGATCGCTCTTCTGGGATCGCTCGCGGTCGCGGGCTGGCTCGTCCTCCCTCCGGCCGTGGAGGACGTCCGCAGCCTGGACGTGAACGCGGACGAGTGGATCGACGGCGTCCGCTCCTGGCTCGTGCAGGGCCCGCTCTCGCTCTCGGAGAGAGAGGTGGACCGCCTCTTCGAGTCCGCCGAGGCCCGCGCTCGCGGCGCGTTCCCGGGATTTCTCCTCGGTGCCTGGAACGGCGCGCAGGTTGCCGTCGAGGTCGTCGCGGGGATCGTCCTCTCGCTCGTGCTCGCGTTCTTCTTCCTCAAGGACGGCGACCGGATGTGGCGGTGGATCTGCGGCTTCCTGCCGTCGCATCGACGGGCGGAGTGGACGACGATCGGCCGCGACGTCCGCGACGTGCTCGCCGGGTTCATCCGGGGCACCGCGATCGTCTCGCTGGTCGACGCGGTCGGCATCGGGATCGGCCTCTACCTGCTCGGCGTCCCGCTCGTCCTCCCCCTCGCACTGCTCACGTTCGTCGGCGGTTTCATCCCGATCGTGGGCGCGACGGTGGCCGGCCTGCTCGCCGTCCTCGTCGCGCTCGTGGCCAAGGGACCGCTGACGGCGCTCGCCGTGCTCGGCGTCGTCCTCCTCGTCCAGCAGCTCGAGGGCAACGTCCTCCAGCCGGTGATCGTCGGCCGCTCGGTGCGCCTGCACCCCGCGGTGATCGTGCTCGCGGTCGGTGCCGGAGCCGTTCTCTGGGGGATCGTCGGAGCGCTGCTCGCGGTGCCGATCACGGCCGCGCTCGCGACCGTGCTCGCGCACCTCCGGCGCGGCTCGCGCGCGCCCACCCCGGCCGCGGCGTCAGTGCTCGAGGACGCCTGAGCGGCTCAGGGTTGCGACGCGTCCACCACGTACTCGGCGACGTCCGTGATCTCCTGGTCGTCGAGCTGGCCCTCGAAGGCCGGCATCCCGCCGCCTCCTTCGCGCACCTGCTCCTCGATCGCGGCTTCGGAGAGCGCGATGTCGTCGAGGCCCGGCCCGATCGTCCCGGTCGTCCCCGCGTCGGAGAGCGTGTGGCAGGTGCCGCAGTTGGCGACGAAGACGGCCTTGCCCGCCTCGTTCACCGTCCCGTCGGGGGTCGTGTCCGTCCCGTTGTCGTCCCCGCCGCCGCACGCGGCGGCCCCCAGGCCGAGCACGAGAGCCAGGAGGACGACCGTGATCCGTCGGTTCATCTCAGCTCCTTCCGTCGCTGACGGGGAGGCGGCGCGCCGTCGTCGGGGCGGCTGCCGCACGAAGCACTCGGACGCATGTTTGCACGTCGAGGCGCCGGGCAATCGCAGAGGGACGAAGCAAGCGACCAAGCGAGGTGAAGCATGGCCACGATCGAGAAGTCGATCGACGTCGAGGTCCCTGTGTCCGTCGCCTACGACCAGTGGACACAGTTCGAGGAGTTCCCCGAGTTCATGGAGGGGATCGTCGACGTGAAGCAGCTCGACGACAAGCACGTTCGCTGGACGGCCGAGGTCGGCGGCGAGCGTCACCAGTGGAAGGCCGAGATCGTCGAGCAGAAGCCCGATCGCGTGATCGCCTGGCGCTCGCTCGAGGGTGTGCCCTCGAAGGGCCGCGTCGAGTTCGAGCCGATCGACAAGGGCACGCGCGTGACGGTCGAGATGGAGTACGAGCCCGAGGGCGTGAAGGAGACCCTGGGCGCGCTGCTCGGCATGGACGGCGGGCAGGTCGAGGACGACCTCGAGCGCTTCCGCGACCTCGTCGAGAGCCGCCGGCACGCATCCGGCGCCTGGCGCGGCTCGATCGAGTCCGGCCGCGTCGTCGAGGACGACACCCGGTGGCCGTAGCGAGGCTCCGGTCGGCTGGGGGAGCAGAGGGGCCTGCGGGCCCCTCTGCTCCTACGGCGCGTCGCCTCAGGCAGGGCACGAACGGGTTTCGGCCGGCTGTGGCTCGGGTACGAGACACGCGGTGAGCGAGCACTCGGCGCGCGCCTCGGGCGCATACTCTCCTGGCCTGGGCCCGGCGCGTCCTCGGTGCCAGCAGCGGCGTCGGGATCCATGAGCACCGTGATGAGCCGATCCGTCGAGTCACTCCTGGTGGCCTACCATCGCGAGGGCGACGCGAGCGCGCGTGAGCTCGCCCTCGTGGAGCTGATGCCGCTGGTGCGCGCGCTCGCCGCCCGCTACGCCGGGCGCGGCGAGCCGCTCGAGGACCTCGTCCAGGTCGGCTCCGTCGGCCTCATCAAGGCGGTCGACCGCTTCGACGTCGATCGGGGCGTCGAGTTCTCGAGCTACGCGGTTCCGACGATCGTCGGCGAGATCCGGCGGCACTTCCGCGACAAGGCCTGGGCGATGCACGTGCCGCGCCGGCTCAAGGAGCTGTCGCTGCGGCTCTCGCGCACGCTGGACGAGCTGACGGCCGAGCTCGGGCGCTCGCCCACCATCGCCGAGCTCGCGCACGCGACCGGGGTCGAGGAGGAGGACGTGATCGACGCGCTCGACTCGTCCAACGCCTACTCGACCCGCTCGCTGCACGCGCCGTTCGACGACGAGGGCGACGACAGCCTCGCTGACCGGCTCGGCTCGGAGGAGGCGGGCTACGCGGACGTCGAGGACGGCGCGCTCGTCGCGGCCGGGCTGGACGCGCTCGACGACCGCGAGCGCCGGATTGTCGAGCTGCGATTCTTCGAGGAGATGACGCAGTCGCAGATCGCCGCCGAGATCGGCATCTCCCAGATGCACGTGTCGCGCCTGCTCCGGCGGGCGCTCGCGACCATGCGCGGGCGGATCGAGGAGATCTCGGACGATGAGTGAGAGCGTCGTGCGCTTGTCGTTCCCCGCGCGGCCGGACTACCTGCTCCTCGCGCGGCTCGCGCTCTCCGGCGTCGCCCGGCAGCTGCGGCTCGAGGACGAGGAGGTCGCCGACCTCAAGCTCGCCGTCACCGAGGCGTGCGGGAACGCCGTGCGCCACGCGTACGGGGGTGAGCCCGGCCCTGTCGGCCTCGCCTTCGTCGTCGGCGACGACCGGCTGGTGATGATCGTCGAGGACCAGGGGGTGGGCATCGATGCGAATGGCGCCGCGCGCCCCGTGCCGGCGACCGCCCCGCTCGAGAGCGGGATGGGCATGACGATCATCGGGACCATCGTCGACGAGCTCGAGGTCGGACGGGGTGCCGACGGCCGCGGGACGGTCGTCCGGATGACGAAGCACCTCTCCGGCGCGGCGAGCTGAGATACGCCGCGCCCGCTATCCGGTCGGGCTCGCCGGCGGGAGGGCCTCGAGCGAGGCGCCCGTGGGTGCGGCCTGCGGCAGCCCCGCGATCTCCAGCGTGCGTGCCACGAGAGCACCCGGCTCGACGAGGAACGCCAGCCCGCCGCGCCCGCGCGACCGGGCCTGCCCGAAGAGCACGTGCAGCGCGGCGCTGTCCAGGAACGACACGCCGTTCAGGTCGACCACGAGCCGGGCCTCCTTCGGAGCGGCTTCACGGAGCCGGAGCTCGAGGGCGCGGGCGTTCGTCAGGTCGAGCTCGCCGGTGAGCGCCACGAGCACGAGCCCGTCCCCCTCCCCCTCCTGTCTCTCGAGCTCGAACGACGACATGCGCGCAGCAGCATACGCCCGCGGTTCGCCATGTTTCGCCGGCCGGGGCGCCGGGTATTCCGGACGGCGATGTACGAGGCAGCGAGCGAGCTCGGCAGGATCGAGCTCCGAGTCGAGGCGCCCGCTCCCGGGACGGTCGTCTTGTCCGTGGCCGGCGAGGCCGACCTGCACGTCGCGCCCGAGCTGCGCGACGCGATCGCGTCGGTCGTCGAGGAGGGCGCGAGCGGCCTCGTGATCGACCTCTCGGCGACGACGTTCGTCGACTCGATGGCCCTCGGCGTGCTGCTCGGCGCGATGAAGCGGACGCGTGAGCGGGGAGCACGCATGTGCCTCGTCGCGCCGCGCGCCGAGGTGCGCCGGGTCTTCGAGATCACGCTGCTCGACCGCGTGCTGCCGCTCTACGAGACTCGCGAGGAGGCGCTGCGTGCGGCCGGGCCGGGGGCGGCGGACGGTGCGTGACGGCGATCGCACGGGCAGCGGGCGGCACGGGTCTGCCTCGTCGGGCAGACTCGTAGCCGAGACCATGCTCGACGGCTCGATCGACACGATCACGCTCACGCTCCCGGCCGACGACCGCTTCCGGGCGGTCCCGACGCTCGTCCTCGGCGGGATCGGCACGAGGTTCGACCTCCCCTACGAGCGGATGGACGACCTCCAGCTTGCGATCCTCAGCCTGCTCGAGGCGGTCGAGGGGGAGGAGGCGACGGTGTCGGTCGTCGCGGGCGAGGGCTCGCTCGCGGTGTCCGTCGGCCCGCTGCGCCCGGGCAGCTCGAGCGACCGCGGGCTCAAGCGGGTCGTGTCCAGGCTCGTCGACGGCGTGGACTCCGCGACCCGCGACGGCGCCGAGTGGATGACCGTGCGGCTCGCGAAGCCCGACGAGCCGCAGGCGCCGTAGCGCTCACCCGGTGCCGCGTTTCGCGGAGCCGGATCGAGGGCACATCTCCTGCATGAGCTCCGTGAGGCGTTCCCGGAGCGGCGTGCGCCTGCCGACGCTGGTGTTCGTCCAGAGCCGGCGCTCCGGTGCGTCGCGGAGGATGGAGAGCCTCGTCGCCTGGGTCGAGGTGACGCAGCGACGCAAGCTGCGGGTCGTGCACCTCGACGCCGACGAGCACCCGGAGTCGGTGCGCTCGCTCGGCGTGGGCTCGGCGCCCGCGCTCCTGCTCGTGGACCAGGGCAGGGTCGTGGGCCGGCTCGAGGGGCGCTCGACGGGCCGTGAGATCGACGAGCTGATCCGCCCGCACATCGACGCCGGATAGCCCGTACGCTCAGCAACTGAGCGACTCGTTCTCATTGGTTGACATGTCGGACACGAGGTCGTAGGGTCGGGTCGCCGGTCTCGCGCAGGGCTTGCGGGCTCCCCCCGAGGAGCCGATTCGGGTGCGATGTCCTCCTGGGCGCGACCGGGGTCAGCCCGCCAGCGACAGGAGGGGGAGACTCATGGGCGAGACCGATGCCGTACCGGCCGGAGGCGAGCGGAGGCCCGACCGGAGGACGTTCGTCGCACGCCTGGCCGATCGGGCGCAGGCGTGCCGTCACACGATCGAGGAGGTCACACGATGAGCAGCCGACTGCGGCGCTCCCTTGTCCTGGCGACCCTGCTGGCCCTCGTGCTCGGAGTGTCCGGCGCGGCGGCGCACTTCGGCCTCGGGGGCGACCCGACGAAGACCAAGGTCGAGGGCATCGACGTCGACCAGACGACGATCCCGGAGCTCCAGAAGCTGATGAACAAGGGCCGGCTGAGCTCGGTCGAGCTGACGAGCTTCTACCTCAAGCGCATCAAGCAGCTGAACCCGAAGCTCAACGCGGTGATCACGGTCAGCCCGACGGCCCTCGCCGACGCGCGGGCGGCCGACAAGGCGCGGCGCAAGGGCGACAAGCGACCGCTGCTCGGGATCCCGATCATCGTCAAGGACATCATCAACACCACCGGCATGCCGACGACGGCCGGCTCCTGGGCGCTCGCCGGGAGCACGCCGAGTGACGCGTTCATCACCGCGCGCCTGAAGGCCGCCGGCGCGCTCATCATCGGCAAGGCGAACCTGTCCGAGTGGGCCAACTTCCGGTCCGGTTTTCCGTCGAGCGGCTGGAGCGGGATCGGCGGCCAGGGGAGCATGCCCTACGTCCTCGATCGCAACCCGTGCGGCTCGAGCTCCGGCTCCGCCGTCGTGGCGGCTGCGGACCTCGCCGTCGCGGCCGTCGGCACGGAGACGGACGGCTCGATCGTGTGCCCGTCCGGCGCCAACGGCGTCGTCGGGATCAAGCCCACGCTCGGGCTGTGGAGCCGCACAGGCATCGTCCCGATCAGCGCCGACCAGGACACGGCCGGCCCGATCGCCCGCAACGTGACGGACGCTGCCGTGCTCCTCGGGGCTGCCATCGGAGTCGACCCGCAGGACGCCGCGACCGAGGACCAGACCGACGAGGCCTTCGCCGACTACACGAAGTTCCTCGACAAGAAGGCGCTCAAGGGCGCCCGGATCGGCGTCTGGCGTGAAGGCACCTTCGTCGATCGTGACCTGACCGGGCCGGTGATCGAGCCGATCCTCGACGAGGCGGTCAAGGCTCTCAAGAAGGAGGGCGCCACGGTCATCGAGGGGATGGACATCGACCTGTCGGCGACCGCCGGCGAGTTCGACGCGCTCCTGTGCGAGTACAAGACCGACATCGCGGCGTACCTCCAGAAGTACGCCGTCGGCACGAACCCGGTGACCGGCGACCCGTACCCGCAGACCCTCGCCGAGCTGATCGCGTTCAACCAGGCCAATCCCGAGCTGGAAGGCCCCTGGGACGACGCCGTGTTCGAGCTCGCCGAGGACACGAACGGCCGTGACCAGGAGTGCGCCGACATCCGTGCCGGCGTGACGCCGCCGGTCCAGCAGGAGATCGACGACCTCATGGCCGAGAACGACCTCGACGCGATCGTGGCCCTGACGAACGGGCCGGCCTGGCCGAACAACGACAACCCGGAGGAGGGTGACCTCGACGGCCACTTCGAGTACTTCGTGTTCTCGTCCTCGGCCGCTGCGGTGTCGGGCTACGCCGACATCACGGTGCCCGCCGGCTACCTCGGTCAGCCCGAGGCGTGCAAGAAGAAGCAGTCGCGAGGCCACTACGGCTCGAGCCGGTGCAAGAAGCACCCCAAGCACCCGGGGCTGCCGATCGGGATCACGTTCATCGGCGGCCGCTGGGACGAGCCGAAGCTGATCGGCCTCGCCTACGACTACGAGCAGGCGACGAAAGTGCGCGTCCCGCCGCAGTTCATCCCGACGATCGGGGACGACCTGTTCCCCGGCGCCCCGAACCCGGCGCCGTAGGTAGACCGGAGAGCCCGGGCCGCCCGGCCCGGGCTCTCCTCACTCGCCGAGCGGCGGCGCGGTCGCGTTCGCGGGCATGCGGCCCGGATCGGTGTCCTCGCCCTCGGGGAAGTGGCCGTCTCCGGGCCAGGGCGTGAGGAGCAGCAGGAGCCGGGACGGCTCGAGGGCGCGGACGCTGCGCGTCTCCCCGGCCACGAAGGTCATGAGCATCCCCGCCTCGCACTCGAGCTCCTCGCCGGAGAGCGTGATACCGAGCCGGCCCGACACGACCTGCACCACCGCGTGCTCGTGCAAGCGGTGGTCGCCGAGCTCGTCGCCCGCGTTCAGGTCGAACACGACCGCGCGGCAGTCCGGGCCGGAGAAGAGGACACGCGGCTCCCGCTTCCCGTCCGCCTCGATCGAGGGAAGATGCCAGCGCTCCACGCCGCTGACGCTAGCAAGCGGGCGGTAGAAACCCGCGCGCCCGATCCCGGTATGCGCCGATGCGCGAAGGGCGTGCTGCCGCGATGCTTCCCACCGTGGACGGGCGGCCGGCAGCGGTGCTCGCCGTCGCGTTCGTCGCGGCTGCGTGCTCGGCCGGGAGCGGTGAGCTTCCGGAGACGCGCACGGCGCCGCAGGAGCCGCCGGTCGAGGCGGACGGGAGCACGCAGCCGGTCGCTTCCGCCGTGGTGCATCGCGTCTCCCCGAGGCTCCTCGGCACCGAGTGGGAGCGCATTCCGACCTCGAGCCGCGTGATCGCGCTCACCTTCGACGCCTGTGGCGACGACCGCGGCGCGGCGCCGATTCTGCAGACGCTGGTGCGTGAGCAGGTACCGGCGACGTTCTTCCTCTGCGGGCAGTGGGTCGACCGCTACCCGGGGACGGCACGGAGGATCGCCGCGAGTCACGCCGTCGGGAACCACACGCGCACGCATCCGCACCTGACCCCGCTCTCCGACGCTCGCGTCCGCGACGAGATCGTCGGCGGCGCGACCGCGATCCGCCGCGCGACGAAGGCCGATCCCGCCCCGCTCTTCCGCTTCCCGTACGGCGACCGGAACGCGCGCACGATCGCAGTCGTGAACGGGATGGGCTACGGGGCGATCCGATGGACAGTCGACACGCTCGGCTGGCAGGGCGCGGCCGCAGGCCGGTCGGCGGCGTCGGTGCGCGCGCGTGTCCTCGATGCTGCCCGGCCCGGGGCGATCGTGCTCATGCACCTCGGCGCGGCGAACGACGGGACGACGCTCGACGCGTCAGCCCTTCCGGGAGTCATCTCGGCGCTGCGCGGTCGCGGCTACCGCTTCGTCGACCTCTTTCGCTTCGCAGCCGTCTACCGGCAGACGGTCGACGATCGATCGCCGCGCTTTACCGCGGAGCCTGGTTGGGTGGGAGGAGCGCGCGCGTCGGCGTTCGGCTCGACTTTCCGGTACGCGCAGCCTGCTGCTCACCCGGCGCCGGCGCGGTTCCGCGTGCTCGTGCCGCAGACCTCCACGTACCGCGTGTCGGCCTGGTGGCCGGCAGGCACCCGCAACAACGCCGCGACGCCGTTCGTGGTCGAGACCGTCGCGGGGCCACGGGTCGTCCGAGTCGACCAGCGGCGGAACGGCGGCAGCTGGGTGTCGCTCGGCGTGTTCCCGCTGCAGGCGGGGGATCGGCCGTCGGTCCGCGTGTCGCGGGTGGCGCCCGGTCGTGGTGTCGTAGTCGCGGATGCCGTCCGGACTGCGACGCCGTAGCGCCCTAGCCGGCCTCGAGCGCGGCCTCGAGCGCGGCACGGCCCGTGGGTGCACCGTGCGTGGGCAGGACGACCTCGACGGGGAGCGCGAGCAGCGGCTGCATGCGCGCGCGGGCCTGCTCCGCGTCGACGGCGAGCTCCGGGGGGACGTTGTTCGGGAGGTCGCCGAGGAACTGGAGGCCGGCGCCGCGGTCCTGGAGCGTGTCCCCGGCGACGAGCGCCCCGTGGCTCTCGACCCAGAGCACGAGGTCGTTCGGCTCCATCCCCGGGAACGCCTCGACGCCGACCGGCAGCCGGTCGCCCTCCCTGAACACGGTTCCGTCCACGGGGCTCGGATCGCCCTCGTCGGGCGGCGGCACGTACAGCGGCGCGCCGTAGCGGCCCGCCAGGGTCTCGGCGTCACGCCGGTGCCAGGGGCAGCTCGGGACGATCGCGGTCTCCCGCTCCTGCGCCCACGTGTCGAGCTCGGCCGGCGGCGAGAGCGGGTCGAAGAGCACGAGGCGCCCGCCGGCGTCGATCGCGTACGACGACACGAGCGGTCCCCACCACTGCCGCTCGTTCCACTCCGGATGCCGCGCTTCCCAGTGCCAGATGCCCGCCCGAACCTCGTGCACGGACGGATCGTACGCAGCGGAGGCCGACAGCGCGCGCGGCGGGCGGGTCTGGCGCGCCCCTCCGCACGGCTGGGGGAACCTCCCGGTTCCCCCAGACCCCCTCCACTGGTCCCGGCTTCGCCGGGACAACTCGCTTCGCGAGTGGGCCGGGCAGGGATCGAACCTGCGACCTTGGGATTAAAAGTCCCCTGCTCTACCAGCTGAGCTACCGGCCCGCGCGGGCAGTGTAGGCGGCTACCTGCGGCGGTAGATGCCCGCCTCGCGCTCGAGCAGCTGTTCGTCGACGAGGAAGCGGCGTAGCGACGCCGGGTCGTCGAACAGCTCGAGCAGCACGCCGTTCACCTGCTTCTCGTCGTACTCGCGGCCGGGCTCGAACCGCGCGGCGACGTACTCGAGCACGAGCCGTCGTTTCGCCTCGCGTGCGGGGAGCGCGGTGATCCGGCCGTGCTCGTCGACGAAGTTGCGGAGCACCGCCGCCTGTTCGGGCGTGGCATCGTCGAGCGACGGCCGGCGGCGCGGGGTGGAGGCGGCGCGCGCGGCCTCCGAGAACGCGCGGAAGTCGACCTCGAGGCCACTCGGCTCCTGCGTGACGATGCCCGCGCCCATGAGCTGCGCCAGCGCCCGGGCGGTCTCGTCGCCGCTGAGCCCGGCGCGCTCCGCGATCTCCGGGACGGACGTCTCGCCGAGCGCGACCGCCGCGAGCACGCGGAGGCGCCGCTCGTCGGCGAGCCGACCGAGGACGTGGGCGGGCGTGGCCGTCGCAGTCATGCGGCTCAGAGTAGCGCCGTGCGCCCCCTCTACACTCCGAGCCGGGCCCCCATCGACTAGCGGCCTAGGTCACCACCCTTTCAAGGTGGCAGCACGGGTTCGAATCCCGTTGGGGGCATCATCAGTGGTGCCGTTCCCGCCAAGACGGCGTGAGCCGCCCGGAGGCGGCCCACGTTGCGTCCGCTGGAACCCGACGACGCTAGACGAGCGCCTTCCAGAAGAGCTTGACGTCCTCGGCCGGGAACGTCTCGGTCTCGAACACCTCGAGCTTCGCGATCTTGCCGAGGACGCGGAACGCGGCCTCGAGATCGGGATACTCGAAGATGCCGAAGTACTCCCACGGGCCCATGATCGCGAGGAAGCGCTCGACGGTGCCGCCCTCGGCCTCGACGATCTCGTGGATCTTCTCGAAGTACTCAGGGGTCTTCTCGATCTGCTCCCGCGCAACCGGCGTGAGCCTGAAGAGCCCGACGTAGGTGAACATCTGAACCTCCTCTGTGGGGGCATTGCCTAGAGCCCCGTCAAGGCTCGAGCATGTCTCGCCACGTCGACCCGGGCATCAGTGAATCCTCGGACTCGAGGTTCGTCCGGAGGTCGGGACGCTCCGGAAGTTCGCGATCCGACACCTGGAGCACATCCGCAAGTTCAAGCTCTATCTCACGATCTACGCGCTCTCGCTGCTCGTCCTCACGCCCGTCTGGATCGTCACGCAGTACGAGTCCGCCGGCGGCTGGCCCGAGCACCTGAGCTCGAGGCCGAGGTACTCAGGGGACTGGGATCCGTGGATCGTCTGGGTCGCCCTGATCGGCGGCGTTCTCGTCACGATCGCCGGTCTTCGCGCCTACTACTTCGATCGGCCGACCACTGAGGCGGACATCGACCGCGAGGTCGAGCGCTTGAAGTCCCGCTGACGGAGCTCTGCAAGTGAGGGCGAGGCCGGCCTCGCCCTCACTTGCAGAAGTCCGCGATCGTCGCGAGCACGATCTCCGCCACACGCTCGACGTCGCCGAGGTCGACCCACTCCGGCTCCGCGTGCGCGCCCTCGCCGCCGACGCCGAAGACGACGGACGGGATCCCGGCCGCGGAGAAGAGCGCCGCGTCCGTCCAGTACGGCACGCCCACGACCTCCGGCGCGTGGCCGAGCAGAGGCTGGGTGTTCGCAAGCAGCCGCTCGACGATCTCGGCGTCGCGCGGCGTCTCCAGCGGCTCGCGCACGAACAGCGTCCGCACCTCCGCCTCCGGCGCTGCTGCGCGGATCTGCGCCTCGACCGCCTCGACCGTCTCGCCGGGGAGCGTTCGTCGCTCGATCTTCAGCACGCAGCGGTCGGGGTAGGTCGAGAGCTCGGTCCCGCCCTCGATCAGCGACGCGTGCAGCGATGCGTAGCCGAGGAGCGGGTGCCCCGGCTCGTCCGCGCGCAGCTCCGCGTCCAGTTTCTCCAGCGCGACGAGCACGTGCCCCATCCGCGCGATCGCGTCCACGCCGAGGTCGTAGCGCGAGCCGTGTGCCGCGACGCCCTGCGTCTCCAGCTCGAGCCAGAGGAAGCCGCGGTGCGCGATCGCGAGCCGCATGCCCGTGGGCTCGGTGACGAGTGCCGCGTCCGCCTGCACGGTCGCCGCGATCCGCTCGGAGCCGAGCGAGCGATCCTCCTCGTCGGAGACCGCGGTCACGACGACGTCGCCCGCGAGGCGCAGGTCGCGGGCGCGGGCGGCGGCGAGCATGATCGCCGCGAGCCCGCTCTTCATGTCGTACGAGCCGCGCCCGTAGAGCCGGTCGCCGTCGACGCGCGGCGTCGTCCCGCCGTCCGGGCCGCCGAGCCCGACCGTGTCCAGGTGCGCGTTCAGGAGCAGCGTGCGCCCGCGACCCGACCCGCGCACGCGCCCGACGACGTTCGCCCGTCCCGGCTCGACCTCCTCGTACTCGGTCTCGAGCCCGTGCCGCTCGAGCCAGTCCGCGACGAAGCGTCCGACCTCGGCCTCGCCCGCGCCGCCTGGGACGAGCGTGGGGTTCACGGACTCGATCGAGACGAGCTGCGAGACGAGCTCCGCGACCTCCCTCCGGTCGAGCACGGCGCGAGCCTAGAGCAAGCTCTTCTGGAGCGCCTCCACCTTCGGCGGTGGGCCGGGGTCGATCGCGACCGGGCCTTCGAGCCCGTCGCGCGCCGCGTCCGCGAACGCCTGCATGAGCAGGTCGCGCGCCGCGTGCGTGACCGCGCGCAGCCCTGTCTCGTTCGCATCTGCGAGGTCGGTCACCACGTCCGCGAGCACCGGCGGGAGCGTCTCGACCTCGAGCCCGTACTCGCCCGCGAGCTCCCGGATCGCGCGCTCGGCCGCCTCGTGCAGCGACGTCTCCGGCGGCGGGTCGAAGACGACGAAGGAGCCGACGCGCCCGATCAGCTCCTCGGGCCAGCCCTGCCGGAAGAGGTGGGTGCGGCAGGCGTCGACCTCCTCGCGCGAGCCCGGCGGCACCTCCGCGAGCGCATGCTCGAGGTCCTCGGCGCCGTCGGCGGACGTCATCGCGACGACCAGCCCCGGCGCCTCGACCGACCGCCCGTCGGGCGCGACCAGGCGGCCCTCGGCGATCAGCCCGAGGAGCACCTCATGGGCGCGGTCGTGCGCCTTCTCGATCTCGTCGAGCAGCAGGATGCAGCTGCGGGTCTCGAGCGCCTCGAGCAGCGGAGGCGACTCGGTGTAGCCGACGTACCCGGGCGCGGAGCCGAGGAGCCGGCTCGCGTCGAACCCGCCGGCGAGCCCGCAGTCGACCCGGAAGACGTGCGCGCCCGCGTGGCCGGCTTCGGCGAGCACCTCCGGGAGCGCCTCGACCGCGCGCGTCTTCCCGGAGCCGTGCGGGCCGATCAGGAGCATGCTCTCCGGCCGCGCGGGCGCGACCTTCGAGAGCTGGCCGGAGACGAGCTCGGCGATTCGGCTCACGGCGGCGTCCTGCCCGGAGACGCGCTTCGCGAGGGCACGGGCGAGCTCGGCGGGGCGGGGCTGGACAGCCCTCCGGCGCTTCGGCTGGCGGCGCGGCTCCGGCTCACTCGAGCGCGGGGCTTCCGGCATCAGATCCTCGACCATCGCCTGCGCTGAACGGGGCGCAGGCGTCGGGTGCGGCTCGATCTCGATCCCGAACGCCTCGGCGACCGGGCCGCGCAGGAACGTCCCGAACCAGTACGGCTCGCCGAAGACGCTGACGCCGTTCGTGAAGAGCACGTCGAGCTCGAAGCTTCCGATCCGCCCGTCGCGCTTGTCGACCTCGACCTTGAGCTCGCCGCGGGCGAGACGCTTGAGTCGGATCGGCCCCGTCCGCGGTCTCAGGCAGGGCGGGTACGAGGCCTCGTCGAGCTCGTACACCCCCTCCTCGCCGGCCACCAGCTCCTCCAGCTCGTCGACGGACATGCGGACGAGTCGCTCCATCTCTCTTCCCTCCAGGGCCGCGGGCGGAGCGCGCGACTCTAGCGAACGTGTGTTCGCAGAGCAAGTTAAGCCGCGAGCCGTATCCTGTGGGCCGTCCGGGCGGTTAGCTCAGTTGGTAGAGCGCCTGCTTTACACGCAGGAGGTCAGAGGTTCAAGCCCTCTACCGCCCACTCCCGCAATGCGCCCCCCGTTCGATCAGGGCGTCCGCGCGGCCGAGGGCTGTTCCTCGTCGCCGTCGACAGCGGCCCGCAGGGCCTCCTCGAGCGTGGCGCCCATCGCCGCCTTCCCGCGGAAGACGACGACCACGCGCTTCAGCTGCGGAACCGGGTTCTGCGCGGACTTGATGAAGAGCGGCTCGACGTAGAAGACCTCGCCCTCGACGACGAGCGGCGTCGTGTGGCCGCGGATGACGTTCAGGCCGAGCCGGTTCCAGAGGCTGATCTCCTGCGAGATGAACGCGTCCTGGTCGATCGCCGCGTCCGCCTGCTCGGGCCCGGGGAAGAAGCGGCCCTTCGGAACCTGGAGGATCGAGAGCTTCCCGTAGTCGGGGCCGTCCATGTAGGCGGTCGCGATCGCGCGCAGGTTCCGGGCGCCCTCGGGGGTGAACACCGCGGAGAGCGCGAACTGGTGGCGATCGCTCGATCCCGGCAGATCCTTGCCCGTCTCCGCGATCCAGTAGTAGGGCTCGATCGAGAAGCTCACCGACGTGCCCTCGGCCAGGAGGTCGCCTTTCACCTCGTCGGCGTCGTCGAAGACGTCCTCCCAGCTGAAGAACGTCAGCGGGTCGGTCTGGTGGAAGTAGATGTAGAGGTCGTCGAAGATCGAGTGCATGAGCTGAACCGGGTACTGGAGCTGCTCCCGCACCTCGGGCGGCATCGCGTCGGCCTGCCGGAAGAGGTCCGGGTAGATCGCGGCCCACGTGCGCGTGATCGGCTCGTCCGCGATCGCGTAGAGCCCCACCTCGCCTGTGAAGGCGTCGACGGTGATCTTCACGGCGTCCCGCGCGTAGTTCACGACGCGGGTCGGGCGCGCGATCGGGGTGCGCCGGTCGGCCTTGTCCCCGAGCTCCGCGAAGGCGCTGTACGGGTACTGGTCGCTCGTCGTGAGCCCGTTGACCATCCACACGATCCGCCCATCGGCGGCGACGGCGAAGGGGTTGCTGTCCAGGTAGAGGAAGGGTGCGACCTTCGCCACGCGCTCGAGCGGTGAGCGCGCGTAGTGCACGCGGCTCGAGTCGGTGACGAGGTCGCTGAAGACGATGTCCAGGAGCGAGCCGCTCCTCCAGCCGAAGACGATGCGCTTGAGGAGGCTGTCGATGCGGACGCCGGCGTCGACGTCGTCCGGGAAGGACGTCTCCGCGCGATCCTGCGGCGTGGGGTAGTCGTGCTCGCGGATCGCGTCGAGGTTGCTGAACGCCATCGTCCTCGAGCCCTCGCCGTAGTACACGCCGGGCTGGGTGAGCTCGAGCGCCTCCGCTTGCGCCTGGTGAGGGAGCGCGCCGGACGCGTACGTCGGCTCTCCCTGCGGCGAGATCCCGCTCGTCGGGGCGGCGACGAGGCCGTGCCCGTGGGTGAAGATGACGAAGCGCTGACCCCACCAGGCGAGCCATGGCTGCGGCTCGATGAGCGGAAGCTCGCGCACCGCGCTTGCCACCATCACCGGCTCGCCGTCGACGCGGTAGCGCGTCGTGTCCACGTCCATGAAGTCGTAGTAGGGGCGGAGCTTCTGCTGCTGGCGGAACATGTCCAGCGACGGCCCGTAGATCGTCGTGTCCCCGCGCGCGGCGACGATCCGGTCCACGTAGTCGGGGTCGACCACCCGCTCGAACGAGGACACGTAGCCCGGCCAGAGGGGCGCGTTGGTGAACGTCGGATGCGCGAGGAGCCGGTTGACGCTCGGCCTCGGCGCGTCGGCCGACTTGGGGACGAAGGGGACGACCTCGACCTGGTTCATCGTCCAGGCGGCGTTCGTCGCGTCGAGGTGGTGCTGGATGTACGGAAGCTGGTTGACCGGCTCGTTGGGCGTGACGTGGGTCTGGTCGCGCACCTCGACGAGGCCCCAGAAGGCGAGGTATCCCGCCACCGCCGGCGCGGCGGCGAGGAGCAGGGCGCGGGCGTGCGGCGGGCCGCCGGCGGCCGCGAGGCGGACGAGCCGGTAGACGACGGCGCCGACACCGACGAGGAGTGCGACCGCTCCGACCGCGAGCAGGTTCTTCGTCGAGAGCGAGCCGTTCACGTCGATGTAGTTCGGCCCGCTGAAGATCTCGGCGCGCCGCTCGTCGCCGTTGTCGCGCGCCAGCAGGCCATAGCGTGCGAGCCAGAGCTCGGCGGCGCCCGCAACTGCCAGCACGCCGAGCGCGACGAGCGAGGTGGGCGCGCTCAGGGCCTGCAGCAGTCCGTCGCGGCCGCGGTCGCGGCGCAGCAGCTCGTGGACGAGCGACGAGACGAGGAGCACGCCGCCGGCGAGCAGGGCGACCGTGGCCAGCGTCCGGTAGGCGGGCAGGTCGAAGACGTAGAAGCTCGCGTCCAGCCCGAAGACGGGGTCCCGCTCGCCGAACGACTTGCCGTGAACGAGGAGCAGGAACTCGTGGAAGCGCCGCGCGAGCAGGTAGCCGGCTGCGAGGCCGACGAGCGCAGCGACCTGGAGCGTCCGGCGGCGGCGCACGCGCTGCGTCGCCCCGGAGACGAGCAGCGGCGCTGCGACGGCCGCTGCGAAGACGACGAACCCGAAGGCGAACAGCGCGAGGCTCGTCCAGAAGTTCGTCCAGAAGACGCCGGCGAAGCCGAGGCTGTCGAGGAGCCAGTAGTCCATGAGCAGGTCGAAGACGCGGTCGACCACGAAGACGGCGGCCCCGGCGTACGCGAGCACGAGGGCGCGCGCGAGCAGCATTCCGAGTGACGGCACGTGGACGACGGCTTGCTTCCGTCGGCCGTCGCGCGAGGCCGGCTCGACGGCGGGAGCGGTGGGAGTCGTCGTCATGCCGTCTCCCCGGGGCGTGCCACGCGGACGAGCTCGAGCGTTCGCGCGAGGCTGGTCTCCAGCCGGTACGCGAGCACGGTGAAGAGGAAGACCAGGCCTCCGGCGAGGTAGCGCACCAGGCTGACGAGGAGCGCGATCGACACCGCCACGGCCGGATCCATCCCGGTCGCGTAGAGCGCGGCCGTGAATCCCAGCTCGAACTGGCCGATGCCTCCCGGTGTCAACGGCACGAGACGGGCGATGTAGCCCGCCACGAGCGCCATCAGGATCTGCGGCCCCGTCGCGTTCAGGAGGACGATCTCGCCGGTGAAGGCCTGGGCGATGAAGTACGCGGCCGTGTCCACGACCAGGAACGCGGCGATCGAGAGGAGCATGAGCTCCACGAGCGTGGCCGGGCGCCGGGCGAAGGTGCGCAGGGTGTCCACGGCGGTGCCGGGCGCACCCGACCTGACGGCTGCGAGGCGCCGCCGGACCGCCTGCGTGGCCGTCGAGGGCTGGACGAGGAACCACGCGACGACGAGGATCGCGACCGGGGCGAAGAGCTGCACGATCCAGGAGGTGAGGCCGACGTAGTACAGGCCGACGAGCGCGAAGAACGCGATCTCGAAGTAGAGGAAGTGGCGCTGGACCGAGACGACCCGCGTGCCCTCCGCGAGCGTCGCTCCCCGCGTCTCGAGCGCCGACGCCGAGGCGGCATCCCCGACGTCGTAGGGCAGCATGCGGTCGAGCTGTTGATGCAGATGCCCTTCCAGCGGCCGGTGAAGAGGCCCTGGGCGGTGCCGTTCTTCTTCACGGAGGCCAGCGGGCCGGCCGGATGAGCGCCCGGCACGAGCACGCCGAAGTACGCCTTGTCGCCGATGCGGCTTGCCAGGGCCGGCGACTCGCTGAACTTCGATTGGAAGGCGTAGGCCGTGAGGACCGCGCCGGGGTCCTCGGACGTGTTGGTGATCAGGATGTCGAACTCGAGCGCGTCGCCGCCGATGAGGCCGCCGCCCCCGGCTCCCCTTCAGGGGCAGTCCCACCGGGGATGACCTCGATGCTGTCGTCGAGGATGACCGCGGTCGCGGAAGACTCGATGCTCGGCTCCTGCTTCGGCCGGCCGCCCTTGCCGCCGCCTCCGCCGCCCTCCTCTTCCTCCTCGAACTCCTCCAGCTCGTACGGGAACGTGAGGTAGTGGCCCGTCGTGTCGCTCGTCCGGCCGGTGACGAAGGTGCCGTCCGGCGCGTCGGGATCCGGAGGACGCGTGTTCTCGACGTTGACGTTCCGCACAGCGGAGGTCGTCTCCAGGTCTCCGAAGGTCGCTACGGCCGTGAGCTCGTAGGGGCCGTCGGCGACCAGGGTCGTATCCCACTTCACGGCAAAGGTGCCGTTCGCGTTGGGCTCGTCGTCCGAGCCGATGCTGTCCCCGTTGACGAAGAACTCGACCTCGTCCGCGCTCGAGGCGCTGACGACGCCGGCGGAGACCGGGACGATCCCGCCGACGAACTGGCCCTCGAAGGGCGAGATGATCTTGACGAGCCGGCCTTCGTCGCCCTCGACGCCGCTGTTCGTGACGTCGACGTTCGTGCCGAGCTGGTTCGTCTGGTCGGCGACGTCGTCGCCGTCCAGGTCGACGTCAACGAGGACGCGGAGGTTGGCCTTGCCCTTGAAGACGTCCGTGACGCCGCGGAACTGGACCTTCGTGAACTTCATGGTGAAGAGCACCCCGTTCTCGGCCGCGCCGACCACGGTCGGCGCCTCGCCCATCGCCTCCTCGGGCGTGAAGATGACGCACTGCTGGTTGGAGGTCTCGTCGTCGTCGTCGCAGACGGCCTCGGGCAGTGAGTTGAACGTGGCGCTTCCCTCGGTGGTCTCCCACATCACGGGGATGGCGAGGGTCGAGCCCACGACGTACTCGAAGTTCTTGAAGGCGGACGTCCAGTCGATGTACAGCTCCTCCCCGGCGACGAGCGGGTTCCGGTTGAAACCGACGACGGCCGTGTTGCCCACCGGGATGACGCGCTCGTAGGAGTCCGTGGTCGTCCCGCCGTCGTTGCTCACGGTCAGCTTCACCGTGTACACGCCGGGGTCGGCGTACGTGTGCGTCGGGAGCTGCTCGGTGGACGAGTTCCCGTCGCCGAACTCCCACAGCCACCAGTTCGGCCCGCCGCCCGAGCCGTCGAGGAACGAGCAGACCTGCAACGTGCAGGTCGACCAGTCGAACGGGAAGAAGGCTTCGAGGTCTGCGCCGGCTGCGACGAGGCTCACGTCAACGGAGTCGATCGCGATCTCGGCGCCGTTGGGGTTCTCGTTCGTGGCCGTGGCCGTGATCGTGTACTGGCCGGGTGCGAAGGCGTCGCCGTCCAGACCGCCCGCCAGCGGCCGCTGCCGCTCGGGATCTCGGTGGCGTCGATGACCGTGCCGTCGATCTCGAACTCGACGGCGGTCGCCGGCCACAGGCCTCCGGCGAGCGCGTTGTCGGCGCCCGTCACGGAGCTGGTGCGCGCCTCGAGGGCGACGAAGCGGCTGACGGTCGCGCCGTCGCGTGGCGCGGTGATCATCACCCTGAGGTCGTTGACGATGTAGCTCTCGACCATGTACGTCGCCGTGCGGCCTTCGCTGTCCGTCGCGCTGGCGACGAGCAGCCAGGTGCCGTCGGGGATCGTCGTCGTGTCCCAGCCGCGGTAGACCCAGCGCTTCGAGCCTTCGGGCCGCGCCGCGCCGATCTCGTGCTCAGGCTCGGCGCACGACGGGAAGAGGGGGGCGCCCAGCGGTCGCCCGTAGTGCGGGTTCTCGATCGGCTGGAACTGCCTGCCCGGGTCCGCATCCGGCAGGGTCTCGCCGAAGGGGACGAACATCCTCGGATCCGCGCAGCCTGGGTTCTCGACCGTCGCAGCTCCGATGTCGTAGACGTCGAAGCGGACGCTCGTGACCTCGTGCTCGCCCGTGAGCAGGACCTCGAGGTCCTCGAAGCCCTTCAGGTCCTCCTGGTTGTCGGGCAGCGTGAAGCGCACCGTGAGCATGTTCTGGATGCGCACGTCGATCGCGTTCGTGAGGGGATCCGGGGCGCCGATATCGGCCTCGACGCTCAGCTCGTCGTGGGTCGGCGGCTTCGTGATGTTGACCTTGGTGTCGGCCTCGCCGTCGCCGTCCGTGTCGATCATGTTGAACGTGTCCTCGACCGTCCTCGTGTCCCAGTCGAGGACCCAGAGGCCGCTGCTCGAGTCGAACGACGCGTCGCCGAGCGAGACCGGCGTCGCGGACTCGTGCGCGCGGTAGAAGAACTCCACGCCGGAGGCCGTCGCGCCGCTGACGTTGGCTCTGATCCGGACGGTGCCGTCCAGGATCTCGCCGTCGTCGGGCGTGACGAACGTGACCGCCGGATCGCTGGCGATCGCAGGTGTGACGCTTCCAGGGACCAGGCCCGCCAGCAACGCCAGACCCAACACGACGGAACTCCAAGCCGCAGCAACACGCATCGTTCGCTCCCTCCTCCCGGGCCCAAACCATTCCGGTCTATCCCCTGGGCCTCAGGTCGAGACCTATCACCGGCGCGTTAGACCGTGATTAGTTCCGGATTAGCGAGCGCTAATCCCGACCCGACCTCGATCGGGTGAGGGTCCGGCGGTCCTGCCCGGAGGGTCAGTTGTGGTGGGGACCCTGCGGGCGCGGGACGGGCCCGCGCCCGCAGGGGAACCCGCGATCGAAGCTGTGCCTCCATCGCGGGCGGGGAGCCGCGGGGGGACCCGCGGTTGGGGAGGAATGAGAGGCAAGCCTGGGTGGTTGGAGCGGGCGACCCGAGGCAGGCGGTCCGGCGCCGGTCGGCGGGGCTGCCGGGGTCGATCCCGGCGCGCGTCGCTCCACGGTGACGTCGCTCGGACGTGGGTCACCCATATGGCCTACATCGCCGGCGGGCCGGCATCCGTTACGACGATCCTTCGAGCAGGCTCGCCAGCCTCTTCAGCGCGCGATGCTGGAGGACGCGGACCGCGACCGGCCGGCGGCCCGTGATCGCCGCCACGTCCGTCGCCGGCAACCCCGCGATCACCCTGAGCGCCACGACCTCCGCCTCGGCGGGCGGCAGCAGGGCGATGTGCTCGAGCGCGCGCTTCGCCGCGAGCGACTCAAGCGCCTCGCTCGCCGCGTCGGGCCCCCCGCGAACCGTGGAGAGGACCTCGTCCTGGAGCGGGACCGTCGTCGGCCGCCGCGCCTCACGGCGCTGGGCGTCGATGAGGCGCCGCCGCGCGATGGCGAAGATCCAGCGGCGAAAGTCGCTCTCGTCCCCTCGGAACCCGTGCAGCCCGCGAGCCGCGGAGATCCACGTCTCCGACGCGATGTCCTCGCCTCGTCCGGGCGCTGGCTTCGGAGGTAGCCGACGAGGCGGGGCTGGAGCTGACGGTAGAGCGCGGCCAGCGCCCACTCCTCGCCCCTTTGCGCCGCCGCGAGGATCCCCTCGAACCGCACGTCGGCCTCCACGGCCTGTCACCCGGGCCCGGCGCTCATCACGAAAGGAGAGCACCGGCCCCTTAGTGCTCGATAAGCCGGGCATTAGCGTTTGATGACGGAGCGCGGCTGCCCGGTCTGTCCAGGGGATCAGTGGTTTCCACGCAGCGGGATCGGTGGCGGCTCGCTCGTCTCGGCTGCTCGCGGCGCGCAGCATGGAGGCATGGAGACGTCTGCGCTGCCCGCCGACCTCGTCGTGCTCTCGACCGACACGCCGATCTGGAGCAAGGTCTTCGTCGTCGCGCCGCTGGTGCTCGTCGGGACGCTCGAGGACGACGGCACCCCCGACCTCGCGCCGAAGCATCTGGCCATGCCGCTCGGCTGGGAGAACCGCTTCTGCTTCGTCTGCTCGCGGCGGCACGCGACCCTCCGCAACGCCGAGGCGCGCGGCGCGTTCACCGTGAGCTTCCCGCGCCCCTCGCAGATCGTCGAGGCGAGCCTCGCCGCGGGCGGCCGGCTCGAGGACTCCTCCAAGCCGACCCTCGCGGCGCTCCGCACGTTCCCCGCGACCCGCGTCGACGGCGTCCTCGTCGACGGCTGCTACCTGCACCTCGAGTGCGAGCTCGAGCGGATCGTCGAGGGGTTCGACGACAGCGCCCTCGTCGTCGGGAGGATCGTCGCCGCCGCGGCGGCCGCGGATACGGTGCGCCTCTCCGACAGCGACGACGCCGACCTCGTCGCCGGCTCCCCGCTCCTCGCGTACCTGAGCCCGGGCCGCTTCGCCCAGGTCCGCGAGAGCCTGTCCTTCCCCTACCCCTTCGACTTCCGGGTGTGACGATGGACGAGGCCGGCGCAGCGCTCCTGCACGCCTGGCTCGTCGACCGGAGCGGGGAGATGGCGGACCTCCTCCTCCGGCTGGTCGATGCCGAGACGCCGAGCATGGCCCCGGAGGCGCACGGCCCCGCGCTCGCGCTGCTCGCGGACGAGCTGCACGAGATCGGCTTCGACGTGCGGCTGCGTCCAGGCAGGCGGACGGCCGGCCTGCTCTACGCGCGGCCGGCCGACCGGCGGCGGCACGCGCCGTACCAGCTCGTCGTCGGGCACGTGGACACGGTCTGGCCGCTCGGGAGCGCCGCCGAGCTCGGGGTCGGGATCGACGACGGCCGCGCGCACGGCCCGGGCGCGTTCGACATGAAGGGCGGGCTCGTCGTCGGCCTCTTCGCGCTGCGCGCGCTCGCCGAGTGCGGCTTCCGGCCGGAGGTGACGCCGGTCGTCCTCGTGAACACGGACGAGGAGATCGGGAGCGTCGAGTCGCGCGCCGCGCTCGAGCGGCTCTCGCCCGGCGCCGCGCGCGCCTTCGTGCTCGAGCCACCGTACGGGCGAGAGGGCCGGCTCAAGACCGCGAGGAAGTCCGCCGGCCGCTTCACGGTCACCGTCCGCGGGCGCGCGGCGCACGCCGGCGTGAACCCGGAGGAGGGCGTGAGCGCGATCCTCGAGCTCTCCCACCAGGTGCAGCGGCTCTTCGCGCTGAACGACGCCACGCGCGGGATCACGGTCAACGTCGGCACCATCGACGGCGGGCTGCGCCCGAACGTGGTCGCGCCCGTCGCGCGGGCCGAGGTGGACGTGCGAGTCCCCACGCTCGAGGCGGCGGAGGAGGTCGAGCGCTCGCTCAAGGCGCTCGCTCCCGTCGGAGAGGGGCTCACGGTCGAGGTCAGCGGCCGCTTCGGCCGGCTCCCGCTGGAGCCGAACCCGCGGAACCGGGCGCTGTGGCAGGCGGCGCGGGCCGAGGGGGAGAAGATCGGGCTCGCGCTCCAGGAGGCAGCCGTCGGCGGCGCCTCCGATGCGAACATCACGAGCCTGTACACGGCGACGCTCGACGGGCTCGGCGCCGTCGGCGAGGGGGCGCACGCACCCGACGAGCACGTCGTGCTCGCGAGCCTCCCCGAGCGGGCCGCGCTGCTCTCGCTCCTGCTGCTGCTCCCCGCGGAGGTGGAGCCGTGAACGAGACCGCCGCCCCGGCCCGCACCGCGCCCTTCCCCTGGGCGCCCGTCGGCGCGAACGTCGTCTTCGCGAGCGTCACCCGGATCGCCGACCTCGCCGGGCGGCTCGGCTCCGGCTCGGTCGAGGCGCTGCCGCGGAAGTCGTGGGCGACCGGGGACTTCGTCGCGGCCACCGTGCTCGAGCGCCCCGGGGTCGCGCACACCGTCGAGTCGACGAGCGGGCGCATGGCCGAGGTCTTCCCGCGCGACGTGCTCGTCGGGGCGCTCGGGTCGCGGTTCGCGACGCTCGAGTCGGTCGGGGACTGGCGTGACGTCGGCGACGACCTCCGGCTCGACTCGCTCACGCGCGCGGGAGTGTTCGGCCGCTGCACGTCGGTCGCACCCCAGTCGCTCCCGCAGGTGATCCCGCTCCGCTACCTCGGCCACGTCCTCGAGGACGGCGGCAAGCTCACGATGTCCGACTTCGTGCTCCCGCTCGAGCGCCGGGAGCTCGACGCGCCCGTGATCCTGATCATCGGGACGTCGATGTCCGCGGGCAAGACGACGACGGCCAAGATCGCCGTCCGGCTGCTGACGGCCCGGGGCCTGCGGGTCGGGGGCGTGAAGCTGACGGGGGTCGCGCGCTACGCCGATGCGCTCGCGATGCGGGACGCGGGCACCGCGCACGTCGTCGACTTCGTCGACGCGGGGCTGCCCTCCACGGTGTGCGAGCCCGACGTCTACCGTGCGGCGCTCGCGCACATGGTCTCGAGCCTCGCGGGCGCCGACCTCGACGTCGTCGTCGGCGAGGCGGGCGCGTCGCCGCTCGAGCCCTACAACGTCGATCTCGCGGAGGAGGCGCTGCGCGAGCACATCCGCTTCCGGATCCTCTGCGCGTCCGATCCGTACGCGGTCGTCGGCGTGGCGGACGCGCACGGCGTCGTCCCCGACGTCGTCGCGGGCAAGGCGACGACCACGGCCGCCGGCGTCGCGCTCTGCGAGAAGCTGTCTGGGACGCGCGCGCTGAACCTGCTGGACGTCGACGGCCAGTCGGAGCTCGACCTGCTCCTCCGGCGGGCGCTCGACGGCTGATCCCGGTCGGTCAGGAGGGCTGAGGCGGTGCGTCCGGCGGCGGGAGCGACTGGCGCGTGAACGCCGCGCGATCGAGCGTCCCTTCCCCGTCCGTCACCGTGAACCACAGGATCAGATCGCGAATCGCCTGCGACAGCCCGGCGGCCTCGACGTCGTCGCCTCGCTCGACGGTCAGCGCGCGCGCTCCGTTGGTGCCGTTGTCCATCCTTCCCACCCCTCTCCCTCGTCGGTTCGGGTGCAGCCCGAACAGCGGGCGGCATCCCGCATCATCGGGAGTCAGGACGTCGTTGTGGGGCGTCAGGCCGAAAGTTCCCTCGTTCGAGGGATCCAGACGGGGGCCACCGATCAGTACACCCCACCTCACCACTGGGGTAGGGTGCGCGCGATGAACGCAGCTCTGAACACCAGCGAGGGCCGGATCGAGCTCGAGCTCTATCCCGACGAGGCCCCGAAGACGGTCGAGAACTTCACGAAGCTCGCGGCCGACGGGTTCTACGACGGGCTGATCTTCCACCGCGTGATCCCGGACTTCATGATCCAGGGTGGCTGCCCCGAGGGCACCGGCACGGGTGGCCCCGGCTACCAGTTCGAGGACGAGTTCAACGAGCACAAGGTCGATCGCGGCGCGCTCGCGATGGCGAACGCGGGGCCGAACACGAACGGCTCGCAGTTCTTCATCGTCACCGCGGAGGCGACCCCGTGGCTCGACGGCAAGCACACGGTCTTCGGGCGCGTCACCTCCGGGCAGGACGTCATCGACAAGATCTCGATGGTGGAGCGCGACGGCCGCGACCGCCCGCTGACGCCGGTCACGATCGAGTCCGTCGAGCTCTCGTAAGTCCTCTCGTCTCTCGCCCTACACTCCCGCGGATGAACCTCCAGGGCAGGACCGCGATCGTCACCGGCGCCTCCAGCGGCATCGGCGCCGCGACCGTGCGCAAGCTGCGCGAGGCGGGCGTGAGGGTCGTCGGCGGCGCGCGGCGGGTCGAGCGGATCGAGGCCGACCTCGCGCTCCCGCTCGACGTGACCGACGAGGAGTCGTCCGCGGCGTTCGTCGGCCGCGCCGTCGCCGAGCTCGGCGGCCTCGACATCCTCTACAACAACGCGGGCCTCGCGCTCGGCCGCTACCCGTTCTGGGAGTCGAACGAGGAGGACGAGGCGACCGTGCTGCACACGAACGTCGACGGCGTGCTGCGCATGACGCGGCTCTGCCTCCCGCACGTCCGCGACGGCGGCCACATCCTCTTCACCGGCTCCGTCGCCGGCCGGCAGGCGTACGAGAACGCCGCGTCGTACGTCGCGGCCAAGTTCGGGCTGCGCGGGTTCGTGTACGGCCTGCGCGAGGACCTGCTCGGCCGCGACATCCGCGTCACCACCGTGGACGCCGGCCTCACCGAGACCGAGTTCTCGCTCGTCCGCTTCAAGGGCGACGCCGAGCGGGCGAAGGCCGTGTACGAGAACGTCGACCCGCTCACACCCGACGACGTCGCCGACTGCGTCCTCTTCGCGCTCACCCGCCCCCCGCACGTGAACGTCGACGAGGTCGTCGTCAAGGCCCTCGCGCAGTCGAGCGGCGGCCGGATCGTGCGCCGTCCCTCGTAGCCATGCTCACGGTCCTCGAGGGGTCGACGTTCTGCATCTCGGACGACCGCGGCGACATCGCCGCCGAGACGAGCGGGTTCTTCGCGCACGACACGCGCTTCCTCTCGCGGCTCGTGCTGCGGATCGAGGGCGAGCGGCCGCTGCTGCTCTCCTCGGGCCGGGTCGGCCACTACGCGGCGGCGTTCTACCTCCGCAACCCGCCCGTGAACGGGCTCCCGCACGACGCGCTCTCGGTCGCGCGCGAGCGCTTCGTCGGCACGGGCCTCCAGGAGCGGATCACCGTTCGGAACGAGACGATGGAGCGCCTCGAGCTCGACCTCTCGCTCGACGTCGGCGCCGACTTCGCGGACATCATCTCGGTGAAGCAGTACGACTTCGCGCTCGGGGACCCGCTGCACGCGCCCGAGCTGCCGCCGCTCGCGCCGGCGACGCAGGAGGAGCAGCGCGTGGTGATCGCGGACGCGGGCGGCGAGCTGCGCACGCGCGTCGCCATCTCTGAGCCGTTCGAGCTCGCGCACGGCGAGGTCTCGTTCCGGCTCGCGCTCGGCGCGCACGAGCGCTGGACGGTCAGCCTCGAGGCGCTTCCCACGCTCGACCACGCCCACGCCGCGGCCGAGGGGCTCGAGGAGGAGCGGGAGACGCGCGCGGACGTCGCCGCGGCCTGGACGCTGCGGGTCCCGCGCGTGCGCGGCGGCTGGGAGAGCCTCCGCCGCGCGTTCGACCGCTCGATCGACGACCTCGGCGCGCTGCGCATGCGCTCGGGTGACAACCGCCACCCGCTGTTCGCGGCCGGGATGCCGTGGTTCATGACCGTGTTCGGTCGCGACACGGCGGTCACCTCGCTCCAGACGCTGCTGCTCGGGCCCGAGCTCGCGACCGGCGCGCTGGACGCGCTCGCGGAGCTCCAGGCCGAGGAGGAGGACCCGGAGATCGACGCCGAGCCGGGGAAGATCGTCCACGAGGTGCGCCACGGCCGCGCCGCGGACCTCTGGTTCTCGCGCTACTTCGGCTCGATCGACTCGACGCCGCTGTTCCTCGTGCTCCTTTCGGAGACGTGGCGCTGGACGGACGACACCGGGCTCGCCACCCGCCTGCACGAGCCGGCGCTGCGCGCGCTCGAGTGGATCGACCGCTACGGCGACTCCGACGGCGACGGCTTCGTCGAGTACGCGCGCCGTGCGGACGGCGGCCTCGCGAACCAGTCGTGGAAGGACTCCGGCGACTCCCAGCGCTTCCACGACGGGCGCCTGGCCGACGCGCCGATCGCGCCGGTCGAGGTGCAGGGATACGTGTACGCCGCGAAGCTCGGACTCGCAGAGATCGCGCGAGAGGTGTGGCGCGACCGCGCGCTCGCCGATCGGCTGGAGGCGGAGGCGGCTGCGCTCCAGGCGCGGTTCGAGGACGCATTCTGGGTCCCGGAGCGGGGCGGCTTCTACGCGCTCGCCCTCGACGGCCAGAAGCAGAAGGTCGACGCGCGCTGCTCCAACATGGGGCACCTGCTCTGGAGCGGGATCGTGGGGCCCGAGCGGGTCGCGACCGTCGTCGACCAGCTCCTCGGCGAGGGGCTCTGGTCGGGCTGGGGGATCCGAACGATGTCGAGCGACGACGCGGCCTACAACCCGCTGAGCTACCACAACGGCACCGTGTGGCCACACGACTCGGCGCTCGCGGCGTGGGGGCTCGCGCGCCACGGCCACGTCGAGCCTGCGCGCCGCGTCTCGCGCGCGCTCATCGAGGCCGCCGGCCACTTCGACTGGTCGCTTCCCGAGGTCTTTGCCGGCTACGCCCGCGACGAGACCCCGTTCCCGATCGCCTACCCGACGGCTGCCCGCCCCCAGGCCTGGGCTGCGGGCACGCCGATCCTCCTCGTCCGCGTCCTCCTCGGGATAGAGCCCGACCGCGCGCGCGAGCGGCTCGTCACCACGGTCGAGGACGAGCTCCCGAGCTGGCTCGAGGGGCTGCGCGTCGAGGCCGTCCGCGCGTTCGGCCGGACCTGGTCGATCGGGGTCGACAACGGCCGTGTAACGATCTCGGAAGGCGTCTGATGCGAATCGGGATTCTCAGTCCGTGCTGGTTCCCCGTGCCTCCGCAGGCGTACGGGGGGACCGAGCGCGTCGTCGCGCTGCTCGCCGACGGGCTCGTCGACGTCGGCCACGACGTGACGCTCTTCGCCTCGGGCGACTCGCAGACCCGGGCGCGGCTCGAGTACGTGTTTCAGACCGCGCCGAGCGAGTGGATCGGGCACACGTACTGGGAGATGCAGCACACGATGCACGCGCTCCGGCGACCCGGCGACTTCGACGTCCTGCACGACCACACGGGCCTGCTCGGGCTCGCGTTCGGCGGCCTGGTCGACGTGCCCTTCTGCCACACCGTGCACGGGCCGCTGACCGGGCAGCCGGGCCGGATGTACGAGGACGTGATCTCGCTTGCGCCGCGGACGAAGCTCATCTCCATCTCGATGAACCAGCGCAGGCCGAAGCCGAACCTGCCCTGGATCGCCAACTGCCCGAACGCGCTCGACCTCTCCGTCTATCCCTTCCGGCGGAAGACCGGAGGCGATTACCTGCTCTTCCTCGGGCGCATGAGCCCGGACAAGGGGGCGCACCGCGCGCTGGCGGTGGCGCTCGAGACGGGGCTGCCGCTGAAGATCGCCGCGAAGTGCCGCGAGCCGCTCGAGATCCGCTACTTCGACGAGTTCATCCGCCCGCACCTCGGCGGCTCGCTCGAGTACGTCGGCGAGGTCGGGCACGCGGACAAGGTCGAGCTCCTCATGGGCGCGCGCGCGTTGATCAACCCGATCGACTGGGAGGAGCCGTTCGGGCTCGTCGTGATCGAGGCGATGGCGTGCGGGACGCCGGTGATCGCGACCCGCCGCGGCGCCTTCCCCGAGATCGTCGACCACGGCCGCACGGGCGTCCTCGTCGACAACTACCGGGAGATGGAGGAGCCGGAGATCCTCGAGCTCGCAGACAAGCTCGACCCCGAGGTGCTGCGCGCCGAGGTCGAGGAGCGCTTCTCGACAGAGCGCATGGTCGCGGACTACGTGGCGGCCTACGAGGCGACGATCGCGGCCACGGCCGGCGCGTGAGCTCGCTCTCGAGCCCGTCCGCGGCCGCCGGCCGCGCCGCGGCCAGGTCCGAAGGGGTCCCCAAGTTACAAGTTGCAGCTTGGCGGTTTCCGACTCTCTGCGGCGAGTTCCGTGCCAAGTTACAAGTTGTCACTTGGCGTCGGAGGACGGCTCTCTCGGCCCTGTCCGTGCTATGAGGCTCCGCTCGTCGTACGACCGCGAGATCCTCAAGCTCGCGCTCCCGGCGCTCGGTGCGCTCGCGGCCGAGCCGCTCTACCTCCTCGTCGACACCGCGATCGTCGGCCACCTCGGCCGCCCGCAGCTCGCGGCGCTCGGGATCGCGGCCGTGATGCTGGGCGGCGCGTTCGCGATCTTCAACTTCCTCCAGTACGGGACGACGGCGCAGGTCGCGCGCGCGGGCGGTGCGGGGGAGCGAGAGGTCGCGCGCCGGCTCGGGGCGCAGGCGCTGTGGCTCTCGCTCGCGTTCGGGATCGCCGTCTCGGCGCTCATCGCGCTCTTCGCGGAGCCGCTCGTCGCGCTCGTCGGCGGCGAGGGCCAGGCGGCCGACTACGCGGTCACGTACCTCCGCATCGCGGCGATCGGCTTCCCCGCCGCGTTCCTCGCCCTCGGCGGCCAGGGCTACCTACGTGGGATCGCCGATTTGCGGACGCCCCTCGTCATCGTGATCGCCGCGAACGTCGTGAACGTGATCCTCGAGGTGATCTTCGTGTACGGCTTCGGCTGGGGGATCGAGGGCGCGGCTTGGAGCACGGCGCTCGCGCAGCTCGGGATGGGGGCCGCGTTCGTCGTCGCCGTGCTCCGGGGGCTCGAGCGGCGGGAGGCGAGGCCGAGCCTCGCGCTAGCGCGGCGCGTCCTCTCGCTCGGGAAGTGGATCTTCATCCGGACGAGCGCGCTCATGGGCTCGTTCGTCCTGGCCGGGGCGGTGGCGACGAGATCCGGCGAGGCCGCGATCGGCGCGCATCAGATCGCGTTCCAGCTCTTCATCTTCCTCGCGCTCGTCCTCGACTCGATCGCGATCGCGGGGCAGATCATCGTGGGGAGGGAGCTGGGAGCCGGGCGATCCGAGCGCGCGTACGCGGCGAGCTCGCGGATGATCTGGCTCTCGGTGGCGGTCGGCGGGGCGTTCACGGTCGCGATGCTCGCGCTCGCGGGAGTGCTGCCGCGGATCTTCACCGGCGACGCGTCGGTGCTGGCCGAGGCCGCGCTCCTGTGGCCGCTCTTCGCGCTCATGCAGCCGCTGAACGGGGCGGTGTTCGCGCTCGACGGGATCCTCATCGGCGCCGGCGACGGGCCGTTCCTGGCGATCTCGATGGTGGTGGCGTTCGCCGCGTGCGCAGGCCTGCTGCTCGCGACGCTCGCGGGCGACTGGGGGATCCGCGGCGTGTGGGCCGCGCTCGTCGTTCTCATCCTCGTGCGCCTCGCGCTGATGGCCGCCCGCTTCAGACGCGGCCGCTGGCTCGTGACGGGGTGGGCATAGCTAGAGTCGCGCTCGAATGGACGGGGACGCGTCCGCGACGTGGCGACCGGGGCGGCACGCATGAGCATCGCGACCGCCTCCGTGATCCTCGCCGCCGCAAGCGTCGTCGCGGCCAGCATCTACTACAGCTTCCAGATCCGGAACCAGACGTACGCGCGGAGGGCCGACCTCGTTCTGCGGCTCTACGCGACGTTCGACTCGCTCGAGTTCCAGCGGGCGTTCCACACCGTCTACTGGGCCGATACCCACGACTACGACGCGCTGCTCGGAGCTCTCGAAGGCCAGCGCCACGTGGGCACCTACCTCTTCACCTTCTACGACCAGGTCGGTGTCCTGCTGCGGCGAGGCCTGATCGACTTCGAGCTCGTCGACGCGCTTCTCGGGAACTCCGCTCGCCAGCTGTGGGAGAAGGTCGAGCCCGTGGTCGAGGAGGCGCGCGCGAGGTCCGACGACCCGCGCCTCTACGAGCACTTCGAGTACCTCTACACCGAGATGGCGCGGCGCGCTCCCGGGGAGGCGCGCGGTTGAACGTCCTCGGCGGCGACCTCGAGCCCTGCTCGTTCGACCCGGTGACCGGATTCTTCCGCGACGGCTACTGCCGCACCGAGGGCCGCGACCCGGGGTTCCACTCGGTGTGCGCGGTGATGACGGAGGAGTTCCTCGAGTTCTCGCGCGCTGTCGGGAACGACCTGTCCACGCCGCAGCCGCAGTGGCTCTTCCCCGGGCTCCGGCCCGGCGACCGCTGGTGCGTCGTCGCGGCGCGCTGGCAGGAGGCGCTCGAGGCGGGCGCCGCGCCTCCCGTCGTGCTGGGGGCGACGCACGCGTCCGCGCTCGAGTTCGTCTCGCTCGCGGACCTCGAGGCGCACGCGGCGCCTTCGTAGGCGCCTACTCGGTCCAGGCAGTCGTCTCGCGGCGTTTTCGCCAGTAGCGGTCGAGGCCGCGGAAGTGGTGCCAGAGCGGGGCGGCCTCGTCGTAGCCCGCGACGAGCTCCGGGTCGACCTGCTCGATGTCGTAGCGGCCGGCGGCGACGAAGGTCTCCTCGTCCATCCCGTCCTCCACGCGCTCGGACCACGTGCGCAGCGTCTCGCGCAGGGCGGCGAGGTGCTCGGGGACGTCGTCGAACGCGCCGAAGTGGATGAGCGCGAGACGGCCGGGCGAGCGGCGCTCGATCTCCTCGATGGACTGCTCCCACGCCTCGAGGTCGATCTCGGGCGGCGGGCACGGCGGCAGCACGAAGCGGCCGGGCGCGATGCGGACTCCGGCCGCGTCGCCCGCGTACAGCGTTCCGTCGGCGTCGAGGTACGAGACGTGGTGCCACGCGTGGCCGGGAGTCGGGATGACCTCGAGCCCGAGCAGGCGGTCGCCGACCGGGTGCAGGTTCGAGTCCGGCACGGGTGCGAGCTCGCCCCAGAGCGAGTCGAAGCTCATCCCGTACAGCCGCCGCGCGCTCGCCTCCAGCCGCGTGGGGTCGGCGAGGTGCGGCGCGCCGACCTCGGACACGTGCACCTGGAGCCACGGGTTCTGGCGGACGAGGACCCCCGCGGCGCCTGCATGGTCGAGGTGGATGTGGGAGAGGAGCAGGTGGCGGAGGTCGGTCAGGTCGAGGCCGCGGTCGGCGAGCCCGGCCTTGAGGTACGGGAGGCAGCTCGTCGGGCCGCAGTCGAACAGCGCCGGGCCGTCGAGCGTCTCCAGGAGGTAGACGCCGATGACGCGCTCGTCGATGTGGTGCAGGTCGATCGGCTGGGCGCTCGCGAGCGTGGTCATCTCAGCGGAGCGCCTGCTCGAGGTCTTCGACGAGGTCTTCGGCCGCCTCGATCCCGACCGACAGCCGGATGAGGTTGCCCGGCACCGCGAACGGCGCCTCCGCGGTGGACGCGTGCGTCATGCGCGCGGGCTGCTCGATGAGGCTCTCGACGCCGCCGAGGCTCTCCGCGAGCTTCCAGACCTTCGTGCGGGCTACGGTTGCGATCGCCTCCTTCTCGCTTCCGACGAGAAGCGACACCATCCCGCCGAAGTGCCGCATCTGCCGGGCGGCGAGCTCGTGGCCCGGGTGGTTCGGGAGCCCGGGGTACAGGGCGCGCTCGACCTTCGGGTGCCGGTCGAAGTGCTCGGCGACGACGGCCGCGTTCCGGCAGTGGCGGTCCATCCGGACGGCGAGCGTCTTGAGCCCGCGCAGCACGAGCCAGGAGTCGAACGGGCCGGGGACGGCGCCGAGCGACTTCTGGAGGAAGGCGAGGTTCTCCGACAGGGCGTCGTCGTTCGTCGCGACGAAGCCGCCGACGACGTCGGAGTGGCCGCCGAGGTACTTCGTCGTGGAGTGGAGGACGAGGTCGGCGCCGAGCGCGAGCGGCTGCTGGAGATAGGGGGTCGCGAACGTGTTGTCGACGACGACGAGCGCGCCGGCCGCGTGCGCAGCCTCGGCGGCGGCGCGGATGTCGACGACGTTGAGCAGCGGGTTCGTCGGCGACTCGAGCCAGACGAGCTTCACGCGCTCGTCCAGGTGCTCCGCGAGGCCGGTCGAGACCTCCTCCGCGGAGAGGAACGTGAACTCGTATCCCTTCGGCTCGTATACCTGCGTGAACATTCGGTAGATCCCGCCGTAGACGTCGTTCACCGAGACGACGCGATCGCCCGGGTGGAGGAGGTGCATCAGCGTCGTCGAGGCGCCGAGCCCGGAGGAGAACGCGTGCCCGTGCGCCGCTCCTTCGAGCGAGGCGAGGCACTCCTGGAGCGCGGTGCGGGTCGGGTTCGCGACCCGTGCGTAGTCGTACCCCTTGTGGACGCCCACGGCCTCCTGAACGAACGTGGACGTCTGGTAGATCGGGGTCGTGATCGCGCCGGTGGCCTCGTCCGGCTCCTGGCCGACGTGAATCGCGCGGGTCTCGAACTCCACGAGGTCGGATGCTACTGAGACGCCGGTGTCAGACACCGGGGTTGGGCGCGTTAGCGCCCGGCAAGCGGAGGACAGGTCCGTTACGGCCTGAACATGCTCGCCAAGCCGCTTCGCGGGCCAGCGCCTGTGGACGAGTTGACACGAAGTCGGCACGAAGGCCACTTGACAAGACCGGTGTCTGACACCGGTTTTTATGTTCCGACGACGCGCTCGGCGCCGAGACACGTCGCCAGGCTCGCGAGCGCCTCGTCCGCACGCGTCGTATCGCCCCAGGCGCCGAGCACCTCGAGCTCCCGTGTCTCCCGGTCGAAGTGCGGCTCGACGCGGCCGACGAGACGGTCGCCCACGAGGAGCGGCAGCACGTAGTAGCCGTACTCGCGCTTCGCCTTGGGCACGAACATCTCGAGCCGGTAGCGGAAGCCCCACAGCGCCTCCGCGCGGTCGCGGTCGTGGACGAGCCGGTCGAACGGGGAGAGGAGCGTCGCGCGGTCGGGCACAGGTCCGGCCTTCGCCTCAGGGTGCGCCTCCCAGCCCTGCTTCGTCAACCGGACGCCGAGCGCGCGGAACCGCTTCTCGGCCAGCGCGCGCTCCGCATCGCGCAGCGGCACCCGCACGGTCTCCGGCGGCCACCGCCGCTCGGCGAGATCCCACAGCCGCTGGCCGTTCCGGCGGCCCGCGACCGCGACGACCCCTTTCCCCTCGAGGATCTCCAGCATCAGCGCGACCTGGCGGTTCCCCCACCAGCGATGGCTCCCGCGCGGCGTCTTCGCATGCTCCGCGATCTCGCGTGACAGCAGCGGCCCGTCCCGCTCCAGCTCACGCAGGAGGTAACGCTTGAAGGCGGCGTGCTCGCGCAGGAGCTCGTCGCCGCGCCGCTCCCACGCGTACTTCCCCCGCCGCCTGCGCATGCGTGCCCGCACGAGGGGCAGATCCTCGAGCGGGCGGATGTACGCAGCGTGCTCGAAGAGCGCCCGCTCGTCCCAGAGCAGCCGGTCGAGCTCGGCCGGGTCGTATCCTGGGCCGAGCCTGCTGAAGAGCACGAGGTGCTGCGCTGGCGCGACCGTGGAGATCGGGTCGATCTGGAGGAAGCCGAGGCGGCGAACGGTGTCGAGCACGCTCGTCGCCGAGCCGTCGAGCGCCTGCGCGCGAACCGCGATCCGCCGCGCCTCCTCGGCCGAGACGAGCCTCACGGATCCAGTCGCTCGGGACATGTCGCGAGAGGACGCCAAGTTACAAGTTGCAACCTGCGTTGAACAGCGGGTGGCGTGGCCTGCCGACTGTCGCGATGTCGCGCTGCGGCACGGGATCGGGCTGGAGGACGGAGGCCCAAGTGACAACTTGTAACTTGGGCTCGAGTACGGCGCGGTTCGCGGCCGACCACGTTCTCACGGCATCACGACGGACTCGAGGCCCGCGACGCGGCGCAGGCGGTCGAGCGCCCGCTCGAAGGCGTCGTCGAGTGCGCCCGACCGGCGGACGCCCGGCTCGAGATGGAGTGCTCGGACGACGAGGGCCCCCTCGCTGCGCTCGGACTTCACGTCGGCCCGGCCGGCGATCCGGTCGCGCCAGAGGAAGGGGAGGACGTAGTAGCCGAACTGCCGCTGCGGCGCGGGCTTGTACACCTCGATCACGTGGTGGAAGCCGAAGACGCGGCGCGCGAACGGGCGGTCCCAGAGCAGGTTGTCGAACGGCGATAGGAGCACGGGCGCGGATGGGCGCGGCGGGTCGAGCGGCGCGCCCGCGGGGACGAGCACCGGAGCGCCGCCGTCCTCGACTGCGAGCCGCTCGAGCACGCCTTCGGCCACCAGCTCGTCCGCGTGCGGGCGGATGCGGGCGGCGCCGCCGCGCAGCCGCCAGTGCTCGACGACGGCCGCCTCGGTGAGCGCGCCCCGCGCCCGCACTGCGCGCACCGTGAGCTCGCGAAGCCGAGTGGCCTCGTCCGGCACCGGTGCCTCCAGCACCTCGTGCGGGAGAACGCGCTCGGGCAGGTCGTACAGCCGCTGGAACCCGCGCACGCGCCCGGCGATCACGACCTCGCCCGCGTTCCAGAGCGCCTCCAGCATCACTTTCGCCGGCTTCCAGTTCCACATCCCGCCCCCGCCCCGGCCCTCGAAGTCGCGCGACGCGAGCGGCCCGCGCTCGCGGATCGCCGCGCGCACCTCGTCCGCGAGCTCGGGGTGCTGTGCGAGCACGTCGCCGCGCCACGGGTGGTGGTTCGTCATCGCGGCGCGGAAGAGCGGCCACTCCTCCGCCGGGATCAGACAGGCCTCGTGCGCCCAGTACTCGAAGATCCGGCCCTGGGAGAGGAGGCGCGAGACGGTCTCGCGCGGGTACGCGCCGACCCGTGAGCCGAGCGCGATCCGGTGGCTGCGCTCGACGGCGGTGATCGAGTCGAGCTGGACGCAGGAGAGCCGGCGGATCGCGTCCTCGACCTCGCGGCGGGTGCCGGAGCGGGCGCGCGGGGCGTACCCCTGAGCCGCGATCGCGAGCCATCGGAGCGCCGTGAGCGAGATCGTCTTCACCTGGCGGAACCTAACGACGACGGGCCGCCGTCCCGTCCCTGTTGTACGGTCGGACGCGTGAGCCGCCTCGCAGCCGCCGCCGCCGCGACCGCCGCGTGCGCGCTCGCGCCCGTCTCGGCCTCGAGCGCGGGGCCCGGCGCGAAGCCGGTCAGCTGGTTCGGCTTCGAGATGCCGTCCGGGAACATCGTCTGCAACCGAGGCGTGCCGATCTCCGGCGAGCCGGGGATCTCCTGCGTCGTGTTCTCGGAGAGCTCGCCCACGAAGGGTCAGCGGTCGTGGTGGATGCGGCCGCGCGGGCCGGCGCGCGTCCGGTTCGTGCTCGGCAACATCGGGACGGACGTCCGCGTGCTCCCGCACGGGCGGACCTGGCGCCGGGCAGGGATCACGTGCGTCTCGCGCTCGGCCGGGCTCACGTGCCGGAACCGAGACGGCCGCGGCTTCTTCCTCAGCCGCGAGAGCCAGCGCCGCTTCTAGCGCTAGTCCGGGACTCGGCCGGCGAGGATCTCGGCGAGCCGGGACGAGTCGATGTTCCCGCCCGAGACGATGCAGACGATCCGGCCGCCTCCTGCCGCGCCGGAGAGAGCTGCCGCAACGGGCAGCGCGGCCGCGCCCTCCGCCACGATGCGGCCTCGCTCCAGGAGCAGCTTCACCGCCGCCGCCGTCTCCTCGAGCGAGATCGGAAACGACCCCGAGACGAGCGGCCGCGCGTGCTCCCACATCTCCGGCAGCAGCGAGCCCGACCCGGCGCCGTCGACGAACGAGGGCGTGAACGGGACCGGCACCGCGACGCCGTCGTTCGCCAGCGCCGCAGTCACCGGCGCGCCGGTGTCCGGCTCGCAGACACAGACCTTCGTCGCCTGCGACAGTCCCCGCAGCGCGCTCGCGATCCCGGTCGTCAGCCCGCCGCCGCCCCAATCTATCAGCACCGCGTCGATCCCGTCCAGCTGCTCGACGAGCTCGAGCCCGATCGTCCCGTTCCCCGCCATCACCGGCAGGTCGCGGACGGGATGGACGAAGAAGCCCTCGATCTCCTCGGCCGCCTCCTTCGGGCTGCCCGACTCGACCGCGGCCCACCACCGCTCCCACGGCACGCGGACGATCGAACCGCCCATGCGCTCGACCGCCTCCAGCTTCGTGGCCGATGCGTTGTCGGGGACGACGATCGTCGCCGGCACGCCGAGCGAGCGCGCCATGTACGCGACGCCCTGCGCCATGTTCCCGGTGCTCGTCGTGACGACGCCGCGCACGAGCTCCGAGCGCGGCGCGGAGAGGATCGCGTTCGCGGCGCCGCGGAGCTTGAAGGAGCCGATCGGCTGCAGGCTCTCGAGCTTGAGCCAGATCTCGGCGGGTGCGTCGTCGAGGTGGAGGCGGACGAGCGGCGTGTGGTCGACGACGGTCGAGATCCGCTCGCGCGCCTTCTCGATCTCGTCGAGCGGGATCAGAGCTCGACCTCGACTCCGACGTCGCGCTCGCGCGCGCGGCGCAGGATCAGCTCCGCCGAGGCGAGGTCCTCGACTGCGATCCCGAGCGACTCGAACACCGTGAGCTCGTCCTCGCTGCGGCGGCCCGGGTGCATCCCGGCGAGCACCTCGCCGAGCTCAGCCCGGATGTGCTCGGGCCCGACGGCGCCCTCGGCCGCGGCGAGGATGTAGTCGCCGGCCTCGTTCAGGCACGACTCGCGGCGGTCGGTGAAGAACGCCGCGGAGGCGACCGTCTCGGTGTCGAGCTCGCGGGTGGTCGGGAAGCACGACCCGACCGCGTTCACGTGCGCGCCCGGCGAGAGCCAGCGCTTCTCGACGATCGGCTCGGTCGCGCCGGTCGTCGTGCAGACGACCTCGGCGCCGAAGAGCGCCGCGTCCGCCGACGGGGCGACCGTCGCGCCGACCTCGCCGGCCAGCTCCTCGGCCGCCTCGAGGCGACGGGCCCAGATGCGGATCTCGGGGTCGTCGAGCACGGCCCGCATGGCGTCCACGTGACCGCGCGCCTGCGCGCCTGCGCCGAGGATCGCGACACGCTGTGCGTCGCGGCGCGCGAGCGCCCGCGTGGCCACGCCCGAGACGGCGGCCGTCCGGATCTCGGTGATCGGCGCAGCGTTCGCGAGCGCGACGAGCTCTCCCGTCTCGCCGTCGTGGAGGAGCACCGCGCCCATGTGCGTGTCGAGCCCGCGCGCCGGGTTGCCCGGCGCGACCACGATCTCCTTCAGCGCGAAGGCGGGGGAGTCGCCGCCGCGGTGGGCGGGCATGAGCCCGAGGAGGTTCTCGGCGCCGGGCGGGCGGGCGATCGAGCGGAGCGGGTTGTAGAGCTCGCCGCGCGCGAGCGCCGCGAGCACCTCCTCCATCGCCGCGACGCACGACTCCATGTCGAGCAGCTCGCGGACGTCGTGCTCGGAGAGGACCCTCACGCGAACAAGCCTCGCAGGTGCTCGTGCTCCTCCGGGCCGAGGTCGAGCGAGAGCGCCTCGCGCACCGGGTGGAGGTACTCGACGCGGGTCGGCCCGACGACGACGGCCGTCACCTCCTCCTCGCCGAGGAGCCACCCGAGCGCGAGCCCCGCCATCGAGACGCCGCGGCCGAGCGCCTGGAGCTCGAGCGCCTCGAGCCCGTCGAAGACGCGGTCGTCCTCGAAGCGGCGGTACGCCTCCGGCCGCTGCGCCATCCGCGAGCCCTCCGCGTACGCCTCGCCGCGCCGGTACTTCCCCGTGAGCCAGCCGCCTGCGAGCGGCCCGAACGCCTCGTACGCGAGACCGTGCTCGCGGCAGACGGGGAACACGGTCTCCGCATCGTCGCGGTCGAGCAGCGAGAACGAGTTCTGGACGAGCTCGTATCGCGCAAGGCCCTCCAGCTCCGAGATCTCGACCGCCTCCGCGAGCTGCTCGGCGGTGAAGTTCGAGGCGCCGACCGCGCCGGCCTTGCCCGCGCGGACGAGCGAGTCGAACGCGCGCAGCGTCTCCTCCTGCGGCGTGTCCGGGTCGAACGCGTGCGCGAGGTAGAGGCCGACGCGCTCCACCCCGAGCCGTGCGAGGCTCGTGTCGACCTGCCGCGCGATGCGGGCCGCCGCGAGTCCGCGGTCGGCGCCCTCCGCGACCGGGTTGAACGTCTTCGTCTGGATCGTGATCTCGTCGCGCACCGCCGGGCCCTTCCCCGCGAGCCACTCCCCGATCCACGTCTCGCTCCGGCCGCCGCCGTACGCGTCCGCGGTGTCGAACGTGCGGATCCCGAGCTCCCAGGCCGCGTCCATGATCTGCATCGCCTCGTCGCGCGGGATGCCCTGTCCGAAGAACGCGGGAGCGGAACCGACGCCGCCGAAGTTCCCGCAGCCGAGGACGATGCGCGTGACCGCGATCCCGCTGCGACCGAGCTCCCGCTGCTCCACGCAGCGATCCTACGACGCTTCACCGCGGGGGCGGCGCCCGTAGTACGGTGGCGCGGTGGGCGGCGAGATCAGCCTCGAGGAGCTCCAGCTCGCGGCGCGGAACCACGGGCTCCCGCTCGAGGCGCTGCGCTGGGACCTCACGCCGGTCGGGCTGCACTACCTCCTGATCCACTACGACATCCCCGAGGTCGACCCGGCCGCGTGGCGGCTCGAGCTCGACGGTCTCGTGGGGGCGCCGCTCTCGCTCTCGCTGGACGAGCTGCGGGCGCGCCCGGCGCGGGAGGTGGTAGCGACGATGGAGTGTGCGGGGAACGGCCGCGCGCTCCTCGAGCCGCACGTCGTCAGCCAGCCGTGGCTGCTGGAGGCGGTCGGGACGGCGCGCTGGCGCGGAGTCCCCCTGCGGTCCCTGCTCGACGAGGCCGGCGCTGCCGAAGCGGCCGTCGAGGTGCTGTTCACAGGGCTCGACCGCGGCGTAGAGGGCGAGGAGGAGCAGGACTACGCGCGCAGCCTCCCGCTCGACGATGCGCTGCACGAGGACGTGCTCCTCGCGTACGAGGTGAACGGTGTGCCGCTCCCGCCGCAGCACGGGTTCCCGCTCCGGCTCCTCGTCCCCGGCTGGTACGGCATGACGAGCGTGAAGTGGCTCGCCCGCGTGACGGTGCTGGCCGAGCCGTTCGACGGCTACCAGCAGCGGCGCTCGTACAGGCTGCGCCGCGAGGAGGACGAGGAGGGGATCCCGGTCGACCGCATCCAGGTGCGCGCGCTGATGATCCCGCCGGGGATCCCCGAGTTCGCGACGCGCGCGCGGGTGGTTCGCGCGGGAGAGCACGTGCTCGAAGGCCGCGCGTGGTCGGGGGAGGCGGAGGTCGCGGGCGTGGAGGTCTCCGACGACGGCGGCGTCACGTGGGCGGAGGCGGAGCTCGGCCCGGCGGCGCTCGGGCGCTGGGCCTGGCGGACGTGGCGCTGCACGTGGGACGCGCGTCCGGGCGAGCGCGAGCTCTGCTGCCGCGCGCGTGACGAGTCCGGGACCGTGCAGCCGCTCGAGCCGCCGTGGAACCTCGGCGGCTACGCGAACAACGCGGTGCAGCGCGTGGCCGTCACCGTCGTGGAGTAGCGCTGGAACGCGGCGAGACCCGCCTTCCGGCGGGTCTCGCGTCCGACCGAGCCGTCCCCTCTACGGCTCTTCCGGCGGGTCGTCGCCTCCGCCGCCGAAGCCGGGGCCGACTCCTGGCGGAGGGCCCGCTCCGGGTGGAGGCCCGATGCCCGGCGGAGGTCCTGCTCCGGGCGGGGGCCCGGCGCCGGGCGGAGGCCCGGGCTTGCCCGAGGATCCGTTGCTCTTGTTCGGCCCGACCCCAGGCGGCGGACCGGCGTTCGGGGGAGGTCCGGCCGTCGGCGGAGGCCCTCTGCGCTCCGGGTCCTCGGCCTCCTCGGCCGGGTCGTCGTCGGTTCCGAGGCCGCCCTTGTTCGTCGGCTTCGGCCCGCACGCCGCCACCGGGTCGAACTCGCCCTCGGAGGACTTGTGCTGTGGCGCCTTGCTCGCCACGCACATCGCCCATGCCTGCATCGACGTCGCGAATGTCTTCGCCTCGTCGGAGTTCTTCTTCGCCTGATCCATCCCCTCCTTGGCAGGCCCTGGCAGCTCCTGGTCGCCCCTCTCCTCCTGCTCTGCCTGGCGCTCGGCCTCCTCGGCCTGGCGCTCGGCCTCGTCCTTCTCGCGGTCGAGGCGGTCCGCTTCCGCGTCCTCCTCGTCCGTTCGCTGCTGGATGCCCAAGCGCTCGAGCACCGCCCGCGCCATCTCGCTGGGCTCCGCGGTCGGCACGCCCGGGATGGAGACCGGGCTCCCCGCGACTGCCGCGCTCGCCGTACCGGCCAGCGCCACTGCCACGATCGCGATCGCGACTGCGATCGGCCTGAAACGCCTGCGCCGTGCGGTGGAACTGCTCTCACCCGACCTCCCGAGCTCGTTCTTCATCGCACGCACTGTCTCGACCTCCGTGTCGGGATCCAGGTCGGTGCGCAGGGCGCGAAGGCCGTCGAGCAGGTCGCCTACCTCCTCGTAGCCCTCCGGCCGCTCGGCCCCGTCGAGGATCTTGTCGTCTCGGTTTCTGTCGAAGCGCCGCATGTCCCTACAACGCCAGCCGGCCCTGAATCGTTACGACGGTCGTGCTCACGAGCTTCGCCAGCCTGCGCAGCGCGCGATGCTGAAGGACACGGACGGAGACGGACGTGCGTCCGGTGATCGAGGCCACGTCCTCGGTCGAGAGCCCAGCGACGACTCGGAGGAGGACGACCTCGACCTCGGAGGGCGACAGCGAGGCGAGGTGCTGAAGGACTCGGCGGGTCGCGAGCCCCTGGAGCACCTCGGTCTCGGCGTCAGGCGACACGGGGACGGGCGCACCCGCGACCGCCGCTTCCGGGACGGTGCGCGGCCGGCGGCTCTCCGCGCGCACGAGGTCGAGCAGGCGGCGCCGCGCAGTTGCAAACACCCAGCGGCGGAACTCGTCCTCGCCGCCCTTGAAGCTCGCGAGGCCGCGCGCGACCGTGATCCACGTCTCGGACGCGAGGTCCTCCGCGGCGTCCGGGCGTTGCGAGCGGAGGTAGCCGAGGAGCCCGGGCTGGAGTCGCCGGTAGAGGGAGGTCAGTGCCCACTCCTCGCCCTGCCGCGCCGCGGAGAGGACGAGCTCGAAGGGTCTCGTCGTGGTCACGTCGGCGACAGTCGATGGTAGACGCCGGGTCACTCGGCGTCGACTTCGGGCTCGTCCGCTCGAGGCTCGGCCGTCAGCCCTCGTTCGAAGGAATGCGGCTCGACGGGTCCGCGTACCGTGTTCGTCGTGCGCCGTCCCGGTGTGATCGCCGTGCTCGTGGCCGTGGCCGTGGTCGGCGTCGGCGCAATCGGGGAGGGTGTGCGGCACGCCGAGGGGCGGCCCGAAGTCGTTCGCGCCAAGCTCCAGCTCGACGGCAAGCCGCTCCGGCCGGAGCTCGCGCTGACCCCGCGGGCTCGCGGGCGCGGGCTCATGTTCCGGAAGCGGGCGCCTGCGGACGGGATGTTGTTCGTGTTCCCGGCCGACACGGGCGGCGGGTTCTGGATGAAGAACACGCTCGTGCCGCTCTCGATCGTCTTCTTCGACTCCAACGGCGTGCGCGTCCGGCGCCTCTCCATGAGGCCCTGCACGGTGGAGGAGTGCCCGGTCTACCTCCCCCGGAAGCGGTACCGGTTCGCACTCGAGCTCCCTGCGGGGGACTCGCGGCGGGCGCAGAGGCTCGGGCCCCCGGACGCGCTGAGCCGGCTGCTCGAGCGGGCGCGATGACGCGCGCGCCCGCGGACGTCGGCACAATCGCGGGATGAGCCTTCCGGCCAAGCCGTTGCTGCGGGGCGTCTTCCACCAGTACGCGTTCTTCGCGGCCCTCGCGGGCGGGGTCGCGCTCGTCGCGCTCGCGGAGGGTGCACGCGCCCGGTTCGCCGGCGCGGTGTACGCGATCGCGCTGGCAGCGATGTTCGGCGCGAGCGCGCTCTACCATCGGGCTCCGTGGAGGTCGGCGCGGGCCCGTGCGTGGGCGCGCCGGGTCGACCACTCGATGATCTTTCTCTTCATCGCCGGCACATACACGCCCTTCGCGCTCCTGGCGTTCAGCGGCGTCCTGCCGGCGGTCGTGCTCGCCTGCGTGTGGGGTGGGGCGGCGCTCGGGGTCGCCCTCAACGTGAGCTGGATCGACGCGCCGAAGTGGGTGACCGCGCCCGTCTACCTCCTCGTCGGCTGGGTGGGCGTGATCGCGGCGCCGCAGCTCTTCACGGAGGTGAACCTCGCGTCAGCGGTGCTCGTCGTGGTGGGGGGCGTGCTCTACACGCTGGGCGCGGTCGCGTACGCGACGCATTGGCCCGATCCGTTCCCGGCGACCTTCGGCTTCCACGAGGTGTTCCACGTCCTCGTGGTCGCAGCCGCGGCCACGCAGTTCGTCGCCGTCACCCTCGTCGTTCTCTAGCCTTCTCGAGCGAGGCGGAGCAGCGGCCGAGGCCCCGGGGCAGAGTGCAACAAGTGCGTGCCAATCGCGCGAGAGAGACATGTCCGGGGTCAGACCCTGGACCTGTCCGCCGCGGACGGTGGTGTTCGTGACAAGAGTGCGACAATCGTTCCCCAGCGCCTGGCTCGTCGCCCTGGTCGCGCTGGTCGCGTGGCTCCCCGCCGCCGCGGCGGCGCCGGGCGCGACGCCCGTCGTCGTCGTCGATCCCGGGCACGACCTGCGCGCCAACCTCGAGCAGGAGCCCATCGGCCCCGGCTCGTCCACGCTGAAGATCAAGGACGGGGGCGGGACGCGTGGCGTCGTCTCCGGCCTGACCGAGGCCGAGCTCAACCTCCGCGTCGGCCTCCGCCTCCGCACGCTGCTGCGCCGCGCCGGCGTCCGCGTCGTCATGACGCGCACCACCACCTCCGGCACGAGCATGGGGAACATCGCCCGCGCCCGCATCGCGAACCGCGCCCGCGCGAAGCTCTTCCTCCGCATCCACGCCGACGGGCTCGCCGACCGCCGCGCGCGGGGCACCCACACGCTGTACCCCGCACTCCGTCGCGGCTGGACGGACGACGTCTACGCGCCCAGCAAACGCGCGGCGGGCCTCGTCCAGAGAGAGCTCGTCCGTGCGCTCGGCTTCCCCGACCGCGGCCTGCACGAGCGAAGCGACTTCACCGGCTTCAACTGGGCCGACGTCCCGGTGATCCTCGTCGAGATGGGCTTCATGACGAACCCGACCGACGATCGCCTGCTCGCCACCGCCGTGTACCAGCGCCGCGCCGCGCTCGGGCTGTGCCGCGGGACGCTCCGTTTCCTGGGGCGACCTCCGGCGCTGTGCGGCTAGTGCCAGTCGACGGAGACGAGGTCGACGGGCTCGGCGACGCCCTTCAGCGTCTCCGTCCGCGGCTGCGAGAGCCGGAACGAGCCGCCCACGCCGTCGACCGTGTCCGCGCTGGCGAGGATCTCGCCGCCGCGCGCCGCCGCACCCACCCGCGCCGCGACGTGCACTCCCTGACCGCCGTAGTCGGCACCGTCCGCGCCGGTCCGGAACGCGCCGCCCGCATGCACTCCGATCCGCACGTCCGGCGCGATGATCTCCGCCGCGAGCGCGCGCTGCATCGCGACCGCCGCGTCGAGCGCCGCCCGCGGGTTGTCGAACGACGCGAAGAACCCGTCGCCCGTCTGCTTCACGACCTCGCCGCCGCTCTCGGCGATCGCCTGCCCGGCGAGCTCGTCGTGCCGCGCCAGCAGCCGCTGCCACTTGTCGTCGCCGAGCGTCTGCGCGAGCTTGGTCGAGTCGACGATGTCGGTGAAGAGGAACGTGCGCCGCGCCTCGACGCGGCCGAGGAGCTCCTGTGCGCGCGCCTCGTCGAGCTTCGCGCCGAGCCGCTCGAACGCGCCGAGCGCGCCCTCCAGCTCCGCCGCCGCCGCATGCTCGTCGCCGAGCCGCCGGAACGCGATCCCGAGCGTGAGCCGCGCCTGCGCGGTCTCGTACGGCGCCCCGACACCCTGCCACTCGTCGCGCGCCCGCTTGAGCGCGCTCGCCGCGCCCTCGGAGTCGCCCTCGGCGAGCAGGATGCGGCCGCGCGCGAAGTGCAGGAGCGCGTCGAACGCAGCCGCTCGCCGCTCGCCGATCTTGTACGAGTCGATGATCCCCTCCATCTCGTCCGCCGCCGCCCGGGCAGCTCTGAGGTCGCCGGCTGCGATCGCGATCTCGACCCGCGCCGGCAGCCTGCGTAGTCGCGAGAGCGGATCCGTCGTCTCGTCGAGCGCCCGCGTGATGCCCGCCGTCGCCGCGTCGACCTTGCCCTCGGCCAGCCGGAGGAGCGCGAGGCCCGGCTGCGGGTCACGGCCCAGCTCGTTCGAGACCCGGTAGGCCTCCTCCGCGCCGGCGAAGTTCCCCTGCCGCCTCCTGATCTCCCCGATCTCGTAGTGGCCGCCGGCGGTGATCGAGCGGTCGAAGTCGAGGAGCTCCTCGCATGCCGCCAACGCCTGCGCCTCCGCTGCGGGCCAGTCGCCGCGGATCCGGAGCACCTCCGCGCGGTGGATCCGGCACGCGCCGGGGAAGCCGGTGACGTCGAGCCGGTCGCACCAGCGGTTCGCCGCCTCCGTCCACTCCGCGGCCCTGCGCACGTCGCCGAGGTCCTGGCAGGAGCTGATCGTGACGCAGTAGACGAGCCCGGCCGCGTGCGGCCGGATGTCGCCGCACATCGCCGACGCCGTCGCCTCGTCGAGCAGCGCGAGCCCGCGCTCGATCTCCCCGGCCTTGATGAACGCGCGCCCCTTCCCCGAGAGCGCGAGCATCTGGACGTCGCGGTCGCCGACGCGTGAAGCGAGCTCGAACGTCTCCTCGAACAGCTCCACCGCCCGCTCGAGGTCGCCCTCGGCGAAGAGCGCGGCGATCCCCTTCAACAGCAGCAGCCGGCCGTGCTCCGGGGCTTCCGGGAGCCCGTCGAGGATCCGCTCCGCGCTCGCGAGCCAGCCGTTGGAGACCGCGAACGACCCGCGGCCCTCGTAGTCCCAGGCCAGGACGAGCGCCATGCGCGCGGCGCCGAGCGGGTCGCCGGCGGCGGTGTACTCCGCGTGGGCGCGCTCCCGGAGCGAGATCGCCTCGTCGAGCTGCCCGTTCCACCAGGCGGCCTCCGCGTAGGTCTCGAGGTCCTCGGGCGCGAGCTCGCGTTCGCCCAGCGTCGAGAACGACACGTACGCCGCGCGCCACTGCTGATCGGACGCGGCCGCGCGTGCGGCCTCCAAGGTGTCGAGAACCTGCGCCATCACCCCGGCGCATTGTGACGGGTACGCGGTGGCGCGCGCTACCCCGCGCACCCAGATGGACCGGTGCGATTGCGGCCGCGCGCCAGCGGCCGCCTTCAGGTCCTTCGCTCGACCGCGCGACCGGGAATCCCCGCTTGGGGATTCCCGGTCGTGCGCACGATCACGGCTGGTACTGCTGATCGAGTGAGCGCACCTTGTCCACCGAGACGGCGATCCAGAACCCGAGGTGGTTGCTCCGAGCCATGAGCGCGCGCCCCTTCGGGTTCTTCCCCTTCACGATCTGCGCGAGCTCGGAGACCGGCACCCGCGTCGAACGGAGGCCGCCCGACGTCGTGATCACGGTCGCCTTCGCTCCGCCTGGCACGAGGAAGGTCAGCGCGCGCTTGCTCTCGTTCCGGACGTAGTAGTCGTTCGGGACGCCCTCGCCCGGCTTGACGACCTTGTCCTCCTCGGCGGCTCGGTTCGCGGTCACGCCTCCGAGCCACAGCGCCGGGTCGAAGCGGAGCAGGTAGCGCGAGCCCGTGGGCGTCAGCGAGCGGACGTAGCCGTAGTGCCAGAGCACCTGCGGCGGGTTGAACAGCCGCGCGGGTGCGGCGGACGCCGCCGGCGACGATGGGGCCGACGGCGCGGAGGAGGCGGTGACGAGGAGGACGAGGGCGGCGAGCGAGGCGAGCGTGGCGACGGCGGTCTTCACGAGCCCCTCCTTTCGGGTCGACGGGGCCGCGTCAGAGGAACGCGACGAGCACGAGGAGCAGGAACAGGTTGTTGATGGCGAGGTGCACGGCGAGCGAGAGCGCGAGCGAGCGCTTTCTCCAGACCCTGTAGATCCAGGGCAGGAGCGCGACGATCCGGGCCGGGTTCTGCCACGGCGTCCAGACGTGGTACAGCGAGAAGAGCACGGCGTTGAGTACGGGCGCGCCGCGGCGGAAGCGGTCGATCCGCGGGAGCAGGTGCCCGCGGAAGTACAGCTCCTCCGTCACCGGCCCGACGAAGCCGTTGAGCAGGAACGCGAGCGCGAAGAGGACGACGAGCACCCACGTGGCCGGGTCGTCGTCGTCCTCGAAGCTCGCGAGCTCGCGGATCGACTCCGGGTACCAGGAGAAGAGCGTGTCGACGATCCAGTCGTCCAGCACCGCGATCGAGACCACGAAGATCACGCTCGCCCACAACACGAGCGGGACGGCCCAGAGCGCGACCGTCCGCGCCGGGTGACGCTCACGGTAGAGGATGACGCCCTCCATGGACCACGACCCGTTGCGGCGCCTCGCCTGGTACAGGAGGTAGCCGAGCTCGAGTGGGACGATCACCAGGCCGATGCCGACGAGGAGCGCGACGACCGCCGGCAGCCACTGGGCGGCGACCAGGACGAAGACCCCGAGCGCCACGCCGGGCAGGAGGTGGAGGGCGATCGAGCGCGCGAGCGAGTGCTGATCCGGGGAAACGGGCGTCTCGTCGCCGGCCGGCACGCCCTACGTCCGGCCGTGGCGCACGCCGAAGGTGATCGCGAGGGCCGCGGCGGCGGCGAGCAGGCCGCCCGCGACGAGGAGGCCGATCCCGATCCAGAGGAGCGGGTCGAGCTCGGCGCCGATCGAGACGTCCGCGGACACCCCTCGCGACCCGTCCGCGTTCATCAGCACCACGCGCCAGTCGCCATCCTCGGGCTCCCAGTCGAGCGTCACCTCGCCGGTTCCGGACGCCGACGCCGCCCAGAACGTGTTCACCGGCTCCGTCCTCGGGGCTCGGCCCGGTCGGCGCTCGTACTCGGGATCGCCGTCGAAGTCGAGGCCGCTGACGACGTCTCGCTCGACCTGGCCGAGGTACGCGGCGACCTCCCGCTCCCGCCCGATGCCGATGAAGATCTCCCGCCCGGTCTCGCTCTCCGCCCGGACTCGGACGGTGCCGAGGAACGTCTCGAGCGCCCACTCCGCCCCGTCGGTGTCCAGCTCGGCCCGGTCGGACACGATCGCGTACGTCGACGTCCTCAGGTCCTCGGTCGGGGACATCAGGAAGCCGTCGTCGTCGCGGGCGATGCGGTCGACGCCGACGAGCGCGCAGCCGCCCGTGAGCAGCCCGAACGCGAGGATCGCCGCGATGCTGCCGAGGACGACGAGGACGATGCGCCCGGCGCGGCCGCCGCTCGGCGCCGCACCTGCAGTCTCCGCGGCGGCGGGCTCGGAGGGGACGACCTCGGCCGGCGCGCCCGGCGCGATCCCGGCCGGGTCGGCGCCGCCCTGGTCGAGCCGGAAGGGCGGGTACTCGTCGGTCATGAGCCCGGCGTACGCGACGACGCGTGCGACCCAGCGGTCGAGCCCGAGGACGAGGTCGAAGACGCCGCGCGGATACGTCGTCCGGAAGAGGAGCACGACGCCTGCGACGAGCACGAGGAAGCCGATGAGCCCGGTCTGGAAGCCGAAGCCCCACACCCAGCCCGTCGTCTTCGCCACCGTGTAGCTCGCGCCGCCGAGAAAGAGACCGAGGACGACGTAGTGCGGGATGGCGAGCAGCCACCACTTCACGAGCACGAGCCCGCGCGAGAGCCGCTCCGGGTAGGCGATGTCGAGCCGCGCGGGGTAGTCGGGGACGTCGTCGAGCGTGAACGGCGGGTAGCGGTCGGTGCCGAGCGCCGCGTACGTGTAGAACCCGACGCGCCACGTCCAGCGCAGCACGCCGAGGTTGAACGCGAAGATCCCGCGCGGGTAGCGGCCGGTGAAGAGGACCGCGAAGAACGCGACCACCGTCAGCGCGAAGTACGCGAGCCACAGGAACGCGAGCACGATGTAGTGCGGGATCGCGAGCAGCCACTTGACGAGCCAGAGCCAGCGGGAGAGCTTCGCGTCGAGCTCGCCCTCGAGCCGTACCGGGTATGCCTGCCGGGCGTCCATCTGCGGCAACGACACTCTTACACGGCTCCCCGCCTCAGCGTCGCGCTCGCGGCGCCGAGACCGACAGGTGGACGAGGACGAACAGCGCGACGAGGAGGACGCGGAGCCAGTGGGCCCACGACGTCTCGTAGACGAGGTACGCGAGCGTCCAGGGGAGCGTGAGAATCCACATCGCGATCTCCCACACGAGCGCGAGGCCGCGGAGCCACTCGTATGCGTCGTCGAGCGACTCCGGTGATGCCGCGAGCAGCGTCACGAACGAGCCCCACAGCCCGGCCATGAGCGCGAAGAAGAACGACCCGGGGGCGGGTGCTGGCGTCTTCCGTTTCTTCTTCGCTGCGATCTCGCCCATCGTGTGCCTCCGCTGCGGCCACGCTCGCACCGCGTCCGGGTTCCGCCATCGGGAGTGATCCGCGACCGGATGCGGGGAAGTCGGTAGCGTGCGCGCCCATGAGCGAGCAGACGACGAACGAGAAGAGCGAGGCCAAGCGCGACCACGAGCCGCCCGCCGGGGCCGAGACGACGGCGCGCTGGGGCCGCGGCAAGAAGGCGATCGAGTACTCGGCCACCGCCAAGTGGACGGTGCTCCGGAAGAAGGAGAAGCCCGCGGCCGAGATGTTCTCGGTCGCGTACGTCGCCGGAGACGGCGACCGCGACCGTCCCGTGACCTTCGTCTTCAACGGCGGCCCGGGCGCCTCGTCGGCGTACCTGCACATGGGTGCGGTCGGCCCGCAGCGGATCGACTTCCCCGCCGACGGGACGCTGCCCGCGATGCCCCCGAAGCTCGTCGAGAACGAGTCCTCGTGGCTGGCCTTCACCGACATCGTCTTCGTCGACCCCATCGGGACGGGCTTCAGCCGCGTCATCGAGCCCGAGAAGAAGGGCGACACGAAGAGCGAGGCGAAGCCGCCCGAGGACGCGGCCGACCCGAAGGAGTACTTCGGCTACAAGCGCGACCTCGAGTCGATCTGCGAGCTCGTGAGCCGCTGGCTCTCCGAGCACGACCGCTGGGGCTCGCCCGTCTTCATCGCCGGCGAGAGCTACGGCGGCTACCGCGTGGGGCGGCTCGCGCGCTCGCTCCAGGAGACCGCCGGCGTCGGCCTGAACGGCGCGATCCTCATCTCGCCGGCGCTCGAGATCACGGGCCTCCAGCCGACCGACTACGAGGTTCTCGGCTGGATCGACCGCGTCCCCACGATGGCCGCGGCGGCGGTGCACCACGGCCGCTCGCGCGCGTTCCGCAAGGGCGCGGCGCTCAACAAGGTCTTCCGCGAGGCCGAGGAGTTCGCGACCGGCGACTACACCGCGTTCCTCACGCGTGGCGCGTCCATGCCGGCGAAGGAGCGGGATCGGATCCTCGAGCGGCTCGCCGACCTCATCGGCCTCCCGCTCGAGCTCGTGCAGCGCGCGGAGGGCCGTGTCTCGATCATCACCTTCGCGCGGGAGCTGTTGCGCGACCAGCGGAAGATCCTCGGCGTCTACGACACGACGATCACGGCGACCGACCCGTTCCCGGACCGGGACGGCTTCGCCTGGCCGGATCCGACGCTCTCGGGGATCAGCCCCGCGTACACGATGGCCGTGAACCGCATGCTCCGTTCCGAGATCGGGGTCGAGACCGACCGCGAGTACACGCTGCTCTCGTACGAGGTGAACACGGCCTGGAAGAACGACACCGAGCACCACGCGTTCGCCGCGCCGCCCGGCGCGACGGACGACTTCCGCTACGGGATGGCGCTGAACCCGCACATGCAGGCGTTCGTCACGCACGGCCGCTTCGACCTGATCACGCCGTACTACGCGAGCGACCGCCTGCGGAACCTCATGCGCCTCGACCCGCAGATGGCCGAGCGCCTCACCGTGCGCCACTTCGGCGGCGGGCACATGTTCTACGCGTGGGAGTCGAGCAGGCGCGAGTTCACGGACGCGATCGCCGCGTTCGTGGCCGACGCGACCGCGTGAGCGACTGCCTCTTCTGCCGGCTCGTCGCGGGCGACGGAGAGGTGTCCGTCGTGGAGGAGGCGGAGCGGACGGTCACGTTCATGGACATCCAGCCGGTCGTGCGCGGGCACGTGCTCGTGGTGCCGCGCACGCACGCGACGTACCTCGCCGACCTCGACCCGGAGGACGGCGCGGAGGTGTTCGTCGCGGGGCAGCGGGTCGCGGCTGCGCTGCGCGCGTCCTCGCTCCGCTGCGAGGGAGTCAACCTGTTCCTCGCGGACGGCGAGGCGGCCGGGCAGGAGGTCTTCCACGTGCACCTGCATGTGATCCCGCGGTACGAGGGCGACGGCTTCGGGCTGCGGCTTCCGGACGACTACTCGATCCGGCCGCGTGCCGAGCTCGACGAGACAGCCGCGGCACTGCGTCAGTCGTTCTCGGCCACGTAGGACGCGGCGAGCCGCTTCGGCGCCTGGATCAGCCACGCGTCCTCGAGCCGCGCGTGCAACTCCTCGCGCTCGATCGCCTCGAGCCTGATCTGCACGGCCGGGTAGCCGTGGTAGTGCGGGCTCGTGAAGTAGACGCCGGGGTCGGCGTCGAGGATGAGCTGCTTCTCGTCGCGGTCGACGCGCACGGCGAGGCCGCCACCGTCCCGCTCGCGCGCCTCCCAGGCGAACAGCTTCCCGCGAACGCGCCAGCCTGCGCGGCCTTCGCCCGACTCCTCCACCTCCGGGAAGGAGGAGACGAGCTCGCGGACGGTGTCGAGGCCGGCCATCAGGCGTCAGCCGTGTACTCGGCGACGAGCCGCTTCGGCGCCCGCAGGAGCCAGGAATCCTCGATCCGGTCGGCGAGGGTCGCGCGGTCGACCGTGTCCAGGTGGACGAGGACGATCGGGTGCCCGGCGTAGTGCGGCGTCTCGAAGAACACGTCCGGGTCGGAGGCGATGACGAGCGGCTTCTCGTCCGGATCGACGCGGAGCGCGAGCGCATCCGCGGGCGCGTCGCTGGACGGGCTCATCCACGCGAAGAGCCTGCCGCCGACCTTGAACGCCGGCTTGCCGTAGGTCACGCCCTCCTCGGCGCCCGGGAGCGCGGACGCGATCTCGCGGACGGTCTCCCAGCCGGCCATGTGCATCAGGCTAGCCCTCCGCTACAGTGCCGGCTCGCGCGATGAGGCTCGCGCTCAACCGCTCCTCCGGGAGCTGATGGCCTCTACCGACGTTCCCTCGAGCACAGGAGGCCGTACCGGTGGAGCCCATCCAACTCGCAGCAGTCCTGGCGGTGGTCGTGCTGCTCGCCAGCATCGTCTCCGTCGAGCTCGGGATCACTGTCGCCCTCGTGGAGCTCACGTTCGGCGTCGTCGCCGGGAACCTGCTCGGCCTCGAGACCCAGGACTGGCTCGACTTCATCGCGGGGTTCGCGGCCATCGTGCTCACGTTCCTCGCGGGCATGGAGGTCGACCCGAAGTTCATGCGGCGGCGCTTGGAGGCGTCCGTCGGGATCGGGGTCGTCTCGTTCGTCGGGCCGTTCCTCGTCGCGTCCGGGGTCGCCTATCTCCTGCTCGACTGGTCGGGCCGCGCGTCGCTGATCGCCGGCACGGCGCTGTCCACGACGTCGCTCGCGGTCGTGTACGCGGTCCTCGTCGAGCGCGGCCTCACGGGGACGAACGTCGGGAAGCTGCTGATGAGCGCGACGTTCGTCACCGATCTCTGCACCGCGCTCGCGCTGTCCGCGATCTTCGTCACGCCGAACGCGTGGTTCCCGCTGTTCCTGGCCGTGTCGCTGGGGCTGATCCTCGGGCTGCCGCGGCTCGCACCGTGGTTCTTCGGCCGCTACGGCGACCGCGTGATCGAGCCCGAGATCAAGCTCGTCTTCCTCTGTCTGCTCGTGCTCATGGTGCTGGCCGACGTCTCGAACGGCCACGCCGTGCTCCCCGCGTTCGTCCTCGGGCTGGTGATGAGCAGGCACTACCAGGAGCACCGGGAGGAGCAGAAGCGGCTGCGCGTGGTCGCGTTCGCGTTCCTGACCCCGTTCTTCTTCGTGCGCAGCGGCTTGAACGTCTCGCTGGGCGCCGTTGTCGGGAACCTGGGGCTGCTGTTCGTTCTGCTGGCGGCGAAGATGATCCCCAAGCTCGGCCTCGTGTACCCGCTCGCGCGGCGCGCCGACCGCCGCCACGGCGCGTTCACGACGCTGCTCATGAGCACGGGCCTGACCTTCGGGACGATCTCGGCGCTCTTCGGCCTCGAGGCGGGGATCATCGACACGACCCAGTTCTCGCTCCTCGTCACCGTCGTCGTCCTCTCGGCCGTCGTCCCGACCGCGATCGCCGAGCGCTGGTTCCTCCCCGACTCCGAACGCGAGCGCCGGGTCGATCGCCGCCTCGCCGGGCTCCGCAGCGAGGAGTACGTCTGACAGGCACGATGGCCTTATGGCCGAGTCCGTCTGGGAGTACCCGCGCCCGCCGCGCGTCGAGCCGAGCGAGCGGCGGATCCGCGTCGTCCTCGGCGGCGAGACGATCGTCGACACGGGCCGCTCGCAGCGCGTGCTCGAGACCAGCCATCCACCCGTGTACTACGTCGCGCTCGAGGACGTCCGCGAAGGGGTGCTCGAGCCCGCGGGCGGGCGCACGACGTTCTGCGAGTGGAAGGGGACGGCCGACTACTACGACGCGGTCGCGGGCGGCGTGCGGGCGGAGCGCGCCGCGTGGACGTACCGCGACCCGCTCCCCGGCTTCGACCCGATCCGAGACTGGGTCGCGTTCTATCCCGGCCGGGTCGACGCCTGCTTCCTCGACGACGAGCGCGTCGAGCCGCAGCCGGGCGACTTCTACGGCGGCTGGATCACGTCCGAGGTCGAAGGCCCGTTCAAGAGTTAGTTCCGGCCGAGGAAGTCGAGGATCCGCGGGCCGACGATCTCCGGGTGCTCGAAGTGCACCGGGTGGCCCGCGTGGTTCACGATCAGCCACTCTGCGCCCGGGATCTCGCGCTTCATCGTCGTCATCTGGTCGGTCGGGGCGAACGGGTCGTTCTCGCCCGCGATCAGCAGCGTCGGGCAGGAGATGCGGTTCAGGTCCTCCGGCGTCCACGTCGGGTTGTGCGTGTTGTTCTCGACGATCTGGCGCATGAGCGTCTTCCACCAGCCGGGCTCCTTGCCCTGGTCGTGGCGGGCGGCGAATGCGGCCGCGGCCTCGGGGTGCGCCTCTTCGAGCGCGTCCGGGTCGAGTGAGGCCGCGTAGTCGGCGAGGCCGTCGTGCGTCGAGTGGTTCGCGCCGAGCACGACGATCGAGCGCGTGAGCTGCGGGCGGCGGAGCGCGAGGTCGAGCGCGACCACGCCGCCGTCGCTGATCCCGGCGACGTGCGCGGGCGCGATCCCGAGCTGCTCGATCAGCCCGCCGATGTCGTCGCCGAGCTGCTCGAAGGACATGAAGCCGGCCGGGTTCGTCGTGCGCCCGTGGCCGCGGTGCTCGACGGCGACGACGCGGTACTCCTCCGCGAAGGACGGCATGAGCCCGGCCCAACCGCCGACAGGGTCGTCGATCGTCCCCCCGGCGCCGTGGAGCAGGACGAGCGGCTGCCCGTCCTCGCGACCCGGCTCCTCGTGGTAGAGCTCGAGATCGCCGACGGTCGCGTACGGCATCGTCCTCAGCCCTCGCGCGTCCAGCTCGCGGCCCGCAGCGACGCGATCGGCCGCGCGGTCCGGAACAGGAGCATCACGGCGACGAGCCCGACCGTCGTGTTCACCATCGTCACGCCGACCTGCATGCTCACCGAGAGCGACACGGCGGCCGCCGCCGAGAGCATGCCCTGGAGCGCGTAGGTCGCGAGCACCTGCTGCGTTCCGGCGCCGCCGGGGACGGGGACGGCGGTCGAGGCGCCGTTCAGCACCACGATCAGCGCCGCGGTCTCGAGCCCGGCGTCGACCCGGAAGGCCGTGAGCACGAAGAACACGACGCCGATCCGGCATCCCCACGCGGCGAGCTGGAACGGGAGCACGGTTCGTGCGTAGCGCGCGGGGCTGCGGAGGATGGCGAGGCCCTGCGCGGCGGCCACGGCTGCGCGGCGCAGCGCGGGGCCGATCCGGCGCGCGGTGAAGGCGAGTGCGACGAGCGCGAGCCCCGCGGCGGCCGCCGCGAGCGGCAGGACGCCGACGTGCGGGAGCGCGGGCAGCGAGGGGAGCACGCCGGTGCTCCAGAGCACGCCGACGAGGATCCCGCCGATGCACGCGTCGAGGAGCAGGACGACCGAGAGCGAGGCGGCGATGGTCGGGATGCTCGAGCCCGGCACCTGCGTCCGCGCGAGCGCGATCTTCACGCCCTCGCCGCCCCGCGCGGGGAGGACGGCGTTGGCGGCCATGCCCGCCGCGTACGCGCAGCCGACTCCGAGCACGGGCACTTTCCGGTCGGGGTAGGCGGCTGCGAGGACGTTCCGCCACGTGAGCGCGCGGAGCGCGAGCGCGGCGAGCTGGAGCATCAGCGCGAGCGCGAGAAAGCGCCCGTCGAGGTTGTCGACGTGCCCGGCGACCGCGGCGAGCTCCTCGCCGACCGCCTCGACGACGTTCACCGCGCCGGCTCCGGGACGCCGGCGCCCGCGAGGCCGGCGAGCTCGTCGGTGATGAGCCCGGTCACGCCGAGCCGGAGCAGCTCGCGGGCCCGCTCCGGCCGGTTCACCGGCCAGGTCATGATCACGTCCGCGATCTCCCGCAGCGACGCGACGCTCTCCGCGTTCAGGAGGCGCTCGTGGATCGAGACCCCGTCGAGCCGCTCGCCGGCGAAGCGCCGCAGCAGCCTGCGGAGCTGGCGGGCGCTGCCGATCGACTGCATCCGGCGCACCGGCCGGCCGTGGAAGACGTCGAGGAGGCTCCAGTGCCGCGCGCACACCGTGAAGCGGCGGCGCCCGAGGTGCGGGTCGAGCGCTTCGAGCACGTGTGTCGCCACGCGCTTGTCGCGGCCCTTGAGGTCCAGGACGAGCTCGGTCCGGGGGGAGACCGCGTCGAGGAGTGCGGCCAGCTCCAGGCGCGGCCGCCACGGGGCGGCGAGCTCCCAGCGGTCCCAGAGGATCGGGAGCGGGCCGAGCGTCTTCAGGTGACGGATCTCGAGCCGGCCGCGGAAGAGGCGCACGTCGGCCTCGACGAGCGCGTCGCCGTGGCGCTCAGCCGCGCGGAGGCTGTCGAGACGGTTCCCCGCCCGGTGCGCGACGAGGAACGGGCGACGAAGGCCCGCTCGCGGCGTCGTGGCGGGCGTCGACTCCACCGCGGCTCAGTGTAGCCGGGCCTCTCCAGCGGTCGATCGCGAGCGCCACGGCGAGCCCGACGAGCACGACCGCGAGCCCGGCGAAGACGTCGATGACGAAGTGGTTCGCGGTCGCCACCACCGCGATCGCCATCGCGAGCGGCGAGACGACGGCGAACGTGCGCACCGCGAGGCTGCTCGCGGCCGTGAAGAGGACGATCCCGACCGCGATGTTCCAGCCCACGTGCAGGCTCGGGAAGGCGGCGTACTGGTTCGTCAGGCCCGGCGGCTGCAGCGCGCGGTACGAGCGCGACTGCTCCGTCACGGTGTCGACGAGGCCGAGATCCATGAGCCTGGGCGGCGCGACCGGGAAGAGGGCGAAGAACAGGAACCCGATCGCGCCGGAGACGAACAGCGCGTTGCGGAAGATGAGGTAGCGGCGCCGGCGGTACAGGTACAGCGCGACCGCGGTCGCGATGATCACCGGCCAGTGGAACCAGATGTAGACCCAGTTCGTCAGGGTGACGAGCGTCTCGCTGCTCGTGACGACGCCCTGGATCGCGTCCTCCCAGGCGATCCCGAGCCGCTCCTCGAGGTCGACGAGGCGGCGTGCGTTCGCGAACGCGTCCCGTGCCCCGCCTGCGCTGATGTTGCGGACGACGAAGTACGCGACGATCGCGGCCGCGACGAGGAACGCCTCGCGCAGGAGGCCGTGCCGCAGGCTGCCGTCGATCCTGCCCGGCCGCGCGGCGGCGGGCCCACGCCCGTCCTGCTGGCTCGGAGGCTCGGTCATGCGCTGCGAGCCATCCTGCCGGTCCGGGCCCGGCCCGCGCCTGCGTGACCCTCCTCGCGTTCCGTACGATGGCTCGGGTGCAGAGCCCAGCCTCCGCCGCGTCCGCTCCCGTCGAGCAGCAGCTCGAGCAGCACCGGATCGAGCTGACCGCCTACTGCTACCGCATGCTCGGCTCGGTCGACGCCGAGGACGCGGTGCAGGAGACGTTCATCCGCGCCTGGCGCTCGTTCGACCGCTTCGAGGGACGCTCCACGCTTCGCTCCTGGCTCTACCGGATCGCGACGAACGTGTGCCTCGACATGCTCGAGGGCCGGAAGCGGCGCGCGCGGCCGATCGACCTCGGCCCGGCGAGCGAGCCTGTCGCGGAGAACCTGCGCACGCCGGAGATCCCGTGGCTCGAGCCGATGCCCGACGGGCGCGTCGTGCCGGACGGCGACCCCGCGGCGGTCACCGAGGCGCGCGAGACGGTGCGGCTCGCGTTCGTCGCCGCGCTCCAGCACCTGCCGCCGCGGCAGCGCGCCGTGCTCGTCCTCTGCGAGGTGCTGCGCTGGCAGGCGTCCGAGGTCGCGGAGCTGCTCGAGACGAGCGTCGCCTCGGTGAACAGCGCGCTCCAGCGGGCGCGGGCGACGCTCGAGGAGCGGAGGATCGAGCCCGCGACGACGTCGCCCTCGGTCGACGCGGCCGACGAGGAGCTGCTCGCGCGCTACGTCGCGGCCTTCGAGGCGTACGACATGGACGCGCTCACCGAGCTGATCCACGAGGATGCGACGCAGTCGATGCCGCCGTTCGACATGTGGCTCGCCGGGCGCGACGACATCCTCACGTGGTGGATCGGCCCCGGCGGCGGCTGCCGCGGGTCCCGGGTTGTCTCGGTCGAGAGCGCGAACGGCGCGCCCGCGTTCGGCCAGTACAAGCCGAGCGAGACGGGCGCCGGGTATGAGCCGTGGGCGCTCCAGGTGCTCGAGATCGAGGACGGGAAGATCGTCGACTTCACCTTCTTCCTCGACGTCCAGCGCCTGTTCCCGCTGTTCGGGCTGCCGCTCGAGCTCGACGCGTAGCCCGCCTACGCCGCCACGTCCGCCTCGGCCGACATCCGCTCGAGCGCCGCGGGGTCCATCCAGAAGATCTCCCAGTGGTGCCCGTCGGGGTCGTGGAAGCTCCGCCCGTACATGAAGCCGAGGTCCATCGGCTCCTTCGCGGGCGACCCGCCGGACGCGAGCGCCTTGTCCGCGAACGCGTCGACGTCCTCGCGGCTGTCGGCGGAGAGCGCGATGATCGCCTCGGTCTGCGTGGCCGGGTCGGCGAGCTCCCTCGTCGTGAACTCCGCGAACTTCTCGCGGGTGAGGAGCATCACGGTCGCCTGTTCGTTCACGACCATCGCGGTCGCCGTGTCGTCCGTGAAGCGTGGGTCGAACTCGAACCCGAGCTCGGTGAAGAACGCGACCGAGCGGTCGAGATCCTGCACGGCCAGGTTCGGGAAGAGCATGCGTGCCATCTCCAGCCTCCTTGTCGCTTGTCTCACTTCAGACCGTGTCAGACCGCCGATCTCATCGGTCGCAGAGAGCGTCTGCGAGACCCATGAGCTCCACGAGCTCGACGAGGTCCGCCGACGCGTTCCGGAGCCGCACGCAGCAGCCGGCCCGGTGCGCGCCCAGCTGGAGGCGGCAGAGCGCGTCCACCGTCACCGCGTCCGGCTCCACGCCGGCGACGTCACACACGGCCACGCCTCCGGCGCCCGCCTCGCGGAGGAGCGCGCAGACGCGGCCGGTGAGTCCGTCGAGGTCGGCGCGGGCGATGGGGCCGCGGATCGAGAACACCACGGATTGCGGCCCTTCGACGCCCATCGACGCATAGACCGCGCGCTCGACCGCAACTCATCGCCGCTTGTACGCTCGCGCCCGTGACGGAGATGCGCCTCTACGACGTGCGCGTGACCGTGGAGCGGATCGAGGGCCGCTCGGTCTGCGGGCTCGAGGTCGGCGACTGGTTCGAGGTGACGGAGTCGAGCCGAGTCCGCATCCCCGAGGGACGGCACTTCTGCCTGTTCGCGCTGCAGGCCGTGCTCCCGCTCATCCCGGCGAAGATGCGACGGCTCCCCGGCGAGGACTGGCTCGAGCGCGACAGTCTCGTCGCCTGCCCCGACCCCGACGAGCGCGTGATCATGCGCATCGAGCGGATCGGCGAGCGGACGCTCGTCACCGAGGAGCTCACGTAGCCCGCGAGCTCGGCATCGGTCTCCGGACGGACCTGGCCCCGCACGAGTACGAGGCGATCGCGCGCCGGGCCGAGGCCGCGGGCCTCGACGTCCTCTCGGTCTTCCACGACCTCCTGTACCAGCCCGCGATCGGGCCGCTGCTGCTCATGGCGCGCGTGACGGAGCGGATCCGTCTCGGGCCGGCCGCGCTCAACCCGTTCACGCTGCACCCGTACGAGATCGCAGGCCAGATCGCGTTCCTCGACTCGGTCTCGGGAGGGCGCGCGTACCTCGGGCTCGCGAAGGGCGCGTGGCTCGATCAGGTCGGCATCGAGGAGGAGCGGCCGCTGGCGGCTCTGCAGGAGGCGGTCGCCGTGATCCGCGCGCTGCTCGCCGGCGACGACGCGGGCTTCGAGGGCGAGCACTTCACGCTCGCGCCCGGGGCGACGCTCGCCTACCCGCGCGTCCGCGACCGGGTGCCGCTGTCGGTCGGCAGCTGGGGGCCGCAGACGCTGCGCTGGGCGGGCTCGGTCGCCGACGAGGTCAAGGTCGGCGGTACCGCCAACCCGGAGCTGCTGCCGCTCGTCCGCGAATGGATCGGCAACGACCGGGTGAGGCTCGTCACGGGCTGCGTGACCGTGGTGGACGAGGACGGCGACCGGGCGCGCGAGCGGGCGCGCGAGGTCGTCGGCCCGTATGTCGACGTCGTCGCCCGTCACGACCCGACCCTCGCTCCGGCCGAGCGCCCGCTCGAGAGCTTCTGCATCGCGGGCACGCCGGAGGAGGTAGCCGAGCGCGTCGTCGAGCTGTGGGAAGCCGGCGCCGACCGCGTCGAGCTCGGCACCCCGCAGGGCCGAACGACACCCGGCGGTGTCGATCTGGTGTGCGACCGCGTCCTCCCGCGCCTCAACTGCTAGAACACGCGGCTTGCGCCGCGACGGAACAAATGCGGCGACCGCTGAGGGGGAGCTCGTCGTCGAGTCGAACCAGCAGGACCGAAGGCGAATCCGGGAGGAGGGGGCTGACCCCATGACGGAGCACGGGATCGGGAACGACAGAGAGCGGCGAGCGGCTCACGAGCGCCTCTCGACGGGGGCGCTGGCGCGCTGGATGCGGCACTGTGCGGAGCACCCGTGGCGCGTCGTCGTGACGTGGATCGGGATCATCGCGGCCCTGATCGTCCTCGTCATGACGATCGGCGGGAGCCTGAAGGACGAGTTCGAGATCCCGGGCTCCGACACGCAGCGGGCGACCGACCTCATCGAGGCCGAGTTCGCGGAGAAGCAGGGCGGGATCCTGAACCTCGTCTTCGCCGCCCCCGAGGGCGAGCGCCTGGACACGTCCGAGCGGAAGGCCGCGATCGCCGCCGCGATCGCAAGGCTCGAGACCGACGAGTTCGCCCCCACCGAGGAAGCGCCGGAGGGCGAGACCGGCATCACGAGCGTCGGCGACCCGTTCGACGAGAACACGTTCTCGGACGACGGGCGGATCGCCTACGCCGAGGCCCAGTTCGACCGCGTGATCTACGACGAGAGCCGCGAGCGCGTCGTGGCCGTGCAGGAGGCCGTGCGCGAGACGGTCGAGCCGGCGGGGATCCAGGCCGAGTTCAACGGCGACGCCGAGTTCCCGCCGATCGAGCAGGGAATCCAGGAGATCCTCGGGCTGCTCGCCGCGCTGATCGTGCTGCTGATCGTCTTCCGCACGTTCGTCGCCGCGAGCATCCCGATCTTTCTCGCCGTCACGGCGGTCATGAGCGCGTTCTTCCTGCTCTTCATCATCGCCGGCTTCACCGCTGTGAATACGGTCACGCCGCTGCTCGTGTCGATGATCGGGCTCGGCGTCGGGATCGACTACTCGCTGTTCATCGTCACCCGCTTCCGCCAGCTGCTGCACGAGGGGCTCTCCCCGACCGACGCGGCAGCCGAGGCCGGCGCGTCTGCGGGCCGCGCAACGATGTTCGCCGGGCTCACGGTCGCGATCTCGGTCTCCGGCCTCGCGTTCTTCGGGCTCGACTTCGTGACGAAGCTGGGCATCGGGTCGGCGCTCGGCGTCCTCACCACGGTGCTGATCGCGAACTCGCTGCTCATCTCCGTCCTGCGGCTGCTCGGGCACAAGGTCGACCGGCTGAAGGTGCCGTTCCTGCGGCCGCTCGACGACTCCGAGGAAGCGCGCGAGAAGACCGTCATCGCGCGCTGGGGGCGGTTCGTGACGCGCAACCACAAGCCGATCTTCGTCGTGCTCCTGCTCACGGGGCTTCTGCTCGCGTCGAGCTCGGCGCTCGTCCGGCTCGGTGCCTCCGACCAGGGCACCCAGCCGACCGAGCAGACCGCGCGCCGCGCGTACGACCTGCTCGCGGCAGGCTTCGGCCCGGGCTTCAACGGCCCGATCCCGATCGTCGTCGACGTGCGCGGCGACGCAGAGGCGCCGCAGCGCGTGTACGAGGGCGTTCGGAACCTCGCGGGGGTCGCCTCGGCCGGCGAGCCGCAGTTCAACGACGAGGAGACCGTCGCGATCGTCTTCGTGACGCCGGACTCGGCGCCGCAGGACGAGGAGACCGAGCAGCTCGTCGACCGGCTGCGCGGCGAGGTCGTGCCCGCCGCGACCGAGGGCAGCGAGGCGGTCGTCTACGTCTCGGGCCTGAACGCGGCGTTCATCGACATCGGCGACCGGATCATGGAGCGGCTGCCGCTGTTCCTGCTCTACATCGTCGGGGTCACGTTCATCGTGCTCGCGATGGCGTTCCGGTCGATCGTGGTCTCGCTGACCGCAGCGGTGACGACGATCCTGTCCGCATTCGTCGGCTTCGGCGTGCTCACGCTCGTCTTCCAGGAGGGGTATCTGCTCTCGCTCATGGGGCTCGACCGCACCGGCCCGATCGAGACGTTCGTGCCGCCGATCGCCTTCGCGATCCTGTTCGGACTCTCGATGGACTACATGGTCTTCCTCATGAGCCGCATCCGGGAGGAGCACGTCCACGGCCTGAACACGCGCGAGGCGGTCGAGCACGGGATCGCCGCGATCGGGCGCGTCGTGGTCGCGGCTGCGCTGATCATGGGCACCGTCTTCGCGGCGTTCATCCTCACCGCCGACCGGATCTCAAAGGAGTTCGGCCTGCTGCTCGCGGTCGCGATCCTCACGGACGCGCTCGTCGTGCGCATGACGCTCGTGCCGGCCTTCTTCACGTGGCTCGGCGAGAAGACGTGGTACATCCCGCGCTGGCTCGACAAGCTGCTCCCGAACATCACGATCGAGCCGCCCCACGACGGCGAGTACGAGGTCGGCGCGGAGCGCGGCCGGGCCGGGCCCGAGCCGAGCGAAGCCTGAGCCGGTGGGGGACGCTGGTCCCCCCCGGCGCTTTGTCGGCGCGGCGCGGTCAGCTCGCGATGCGCGCGATCCAGCGCCCGACGGCCTCGGCGAGCGCAGGCAGGTCGGTCTTCAGGCCGTGGTCGCCGCGGATGACGACGACCTCGCGGTGCGGGCCGGGCGGCGGGATGCCGAAGCGGTCGCGCTCGCCCTGGACGACGAGCGTCTCGACCGTGACGGCGTCGAGCTCCGGCAGCCGGCTCGGCCCGAGCTCCTTCCCCGCACGTGCGGGCGGCTGGAGCGGGAACGCGAGACAGAGGACGCCGGCGGCGGACGTCGCCTCCGCGGTCCGGCAGGCGACGCGCGCGCCGGCCGAGCGCCCTCCCGTCACGACGAGCGGCCCGAGGACGGCCTGGAGGTGCGACACGACCGCGATCCAGGCGGCGTCGAGGTGCGCCGTCGGCGGGGAGCTGCGACGGCCGGCAACCCGGTAGGGCTGCTCGACGAGCGCGACCGTCCAGCCGCGCCCGCGCGCCGCGAGGCGGGCGGCCTCGAGGTCGGGCGCATGCACGCCCCCTCCGGCTCCGTGGCCGAGGACGAGCGTCGCGACCGGGTCGTCCACGCGGGAGAGGTGGGCGCGGGCCGGCCCGTGGGGCGTCTCGAGCTCGATGACGTCCATGCGCGACATGCTCGCAGCCCGGCCGATGAGTTTCGTGCCGCGACCGGGTCTGCACGTCCGAGACCGACCGCGAACGGACTGCGATGACCCTCGACTCCCGAACCCGCTGGCTGGCCCTGATCGTCCTCTGCCTGGGCGACCTCATGATCGTCCTCGACGTGACCATCGTCGGCGTCGCGCTGCCGTCGATCAGGGCCGACCTGGGCTTCGGCGAGAGCTCGCTCGCGTGGGTCGTGAACGCGTACACGCTCACGTTCGGGGGGTTCCTGCTGCTCGGCGGCCGGCTCGGCGACCTGTACGGCCAGCGGCGGCTCTTCCTCGGCGGGATCGCGCTCTTCACGATCGCGTCGCTCGCGTGCGGGCTCGCGGCCTCGCAGGCGATGCTCGTCGCGGCGCGGGCGATCCAGGGTCTCGGCGCCGCGGTCGTCGCCGCCGTCGCGCTCGCGCTGATCATGACCCTGTTCACGGAGCCCGGTGAGCGGGCGAAGGCGATGGGCGTCATCGGCTTCGTGGCCGCGGGCGGCGGGTCGATCGGCGTGCTCGCGGGCGGCGTCCTCACCGATCTCCTGAGCTGGCACTGGATCTTCCTCGTGAACGTGCCCGTCGGCATCGCCGTGATCGCGCTCAGCCTCGCGTTCATCCCGGCGACGCGCGGCGGCGCACGCGAGACGAGGCTCGACGTCGCCGGCGCGGTGACCGTGACGGCCTCGCTGATGCTGGCCGTGTACGCGATCGTGAACGGGAACGAGGTCGGGTGGACGGCCGCGCGCACGCTCGGCCTGCTCGGCGCCTCGGCCGCCCTCCTCATGCTCTTCCTCGCGATCGAGGCGCGTGCGCCGTCGCCGCTCGTCCCGCTCGGGCTCTTCCGGCATCGGAACCTCTCGACCGCCAACGTCGTCGGGATCCTCTGGTCGGCCGCGATGTTCGCGTGGTTCTTCATGGCCGCGCTCTACCTCCAGCGCGTCCTCGGGTACAGCCCGCTGGAGGTCGGCCTCGCGTTCCTGCCGGCGAACCTGATCATGGGCGCGTTCTCGCTCGGGCTCTCGGCGAGGCTCGTCATGCGCTTTGGCATCAAGCCGCCGCTCGTCACGGGGATGACGGTCGTCGCGCTCGGGCTCGCGCTCTTCGCGCGGGCGCCCGTCGATGGCGTGCTCCTCGTGGACGTGCTGCCCTCGATGCTGATCCTCGGGATCGGCGTGGGGACGGCGATGAACCCGGTGCTGCTCGCGGCGATGAGCGACGCGCCGCCGGACCAGGCGGGGCTCGCGTCGGGCGTCGTCAACACGGCCTTCATGATGGGCGGCGCGCTCGGCCTGGCGGTACTCGCGAGCCTGGCGGCGTCGAGATCGGGCTCGCTGCTCGGCGGCGGCGCGTCCGAGGCGGCGGCCCTCACGGGCGGCTACCAGCTCGCGTTCCTCGTCGGCGCGGTCTTCGCGCTCTGCGCGGCGGTGATCGCAGCTGTCATCCTCCGCCCGGCGGCCGTGCCGTCACTCGACGAGCACGGCGAGCCGGCGCCCGAGCCGGAGTCCGTGACCGAAGCCGCCTGAGAGGAGCCCTGATGGACTACAAGCTCGAGCTCGTCATCGTCCCCGTCTCCGACGTCGACCGCGCGAAGGCGTTCTACACCGAGCAGCTCGGGTTCGCGCTCGACGTGGACACGACCCCGGTCGAGGGCTTCCGCGTCGTGCAGCTGACGCCGCCCGGCTCGGCGTGCTCGGTCACGATCGGCACCGGGATCACCGACGCCGCTCCCGGGTCGTACCGTGGGACGCACCTCGTCGTCTCGAACCTCGAAGTCGCGCGGGCGGAGCTCGTCGGGCGCGGGGTGGAGGTCAGCGACATCCGTCACTTCGACCGCGAGCAGGGCGAGTGGCGGCCGGGCGTCGACCCCGCCCGCTCCGACTACGGCTCCTTCGCGGACTTCCGCGACCCCGACGGCAACTCGTGGGTGCTCCAGGAGGTCGGGCACGGCGAGGGCGAGGCCGGCGGGTGAGCGGCGCGTAGGACTCGTCCGCTCCGGACCTGGCCCTCCGGTACGAGCCGCCACAATGCGGTCGGAGGGACGGAGACGTGGTCAGCAAGCTCGCAGGCGTCCTCGTGGCGCTCACGGTCGTGCTCTCGGCGCAGGCCGGGCTCGGTGCGCGCCCTGCGCAGGTCTCCGCGACGGTCGCGTCGATCACCGACGGGGACACGCTGCGGCTGACGAACGGCGCGCGCGTCCGCCTCCTCCAGATCGACACGCCGGAGCTCGGCACCGGTGAGTGCTACTCGCGAGCCGCGCGGACGGCGCTGCTGATCCGCGTACCCGTCGGCTCGCGCGTGGTGCTCGAGGCGGACCCGCGGCTCGACCGCGTCGACCGCTACGGGCGGCTGCTTCGCTACGTCCACCGCGGGACGGCGAACGTGAACGTCGCCCTCGTGCGCGCGGGGGCGGCGGCGCCGTGGTTCTACGGCGGCGTGCGCGGGAAGTACGCCTCGCGCCTGTATGCCGAGGCCGTGCGCGCGAAGGCCGCGAGGCGCGGGCTCTGGGGCGCCTGCCGCGGCACGGTCCTCGATCCGACGCGCGCCGTCGACACCGGCCGGCGATGAGAGTCGACGTCGGCGAGACGATCGTCTGGCGGCTGTCGCTCGCGAGCGTGCGCGCGCACGTCTTCCACCTGCTCGACACGGACGAGGGCCGCGAGCGCTTCTGGGCGGTGCGCTCGGCGGCCGGAGACGGCGGCTTCGAGCTCGAGTTCCCGGGTGGCCTGACGACCGTCGTGGAGGTGGTCGAGCGCGAGCCGCCGGCTCGTCTCGCGCTCCGCTACTTCGGCGCGGATGTCGAGCTCTCGCTCGCGGAGCGCGAGGACGGCGGCTGCCTGCTCGAAATGCGCTGCCGCTGCGAGGACCCGGCCGCGTGGGTCGAGCTCCACCCCGGCTGGGTGAGCTGGCTGCTCGTGCTGAAGGCCGCGGCGGACTTCGGCGTCGACCTCCGCAACGGCTCGTCCGAGCGCGCCTGGTCGCAGCGCTACGTCGACCAATGACCGTCAATCGGGCAGCACCGGCATCACGACGCCCTGGCTCCGACCGAGGAGCACGCCGCGCGTGATCGCGTCCGCGCCGTAGCGCTCGCGCACCTCGTCGAGCGCGGCGTCGAGGGGCGAGAGGCTCGGCTCGAGCGGGAGCGCGAGCTGGATCCGGTCCCCGTCCACGAGGTTCGTCAGCGAGAGGCCGACGAGCGTGAGCCCCTGTGCGCGGATCAGCGGCGTCGCCTCTGCCAGCAACCCGCGCGCAGCCGCCAGCAGCTCGCGCGTCTCGGTCGTCGCCTGCGGGAGCGTGTGCGACCGGGTCGCGCGCGTGAAGTCGGAGAACCGCAGCCGCAGGGTCACGGTTCGGCACGCGCGCCGCCCCTTGCGCAGCCGGCGTGCGAGCCGGTCGACGATCGCGACGACGGTCGCGTCGATCTCCTCCATGCTCCGCGGCCGCCGGCCGAGCGCACGTTGGCTCCCGATCGAGCGCCGCCGCCGACCGGTTCGCACCGCCCGCGGGTCGCGGTTGTGCGCGAGCGCGTGCAGGTGGCGCCCGGCCGCGCGCCCGAGCATCCACACGAGCACCCGCTCGTCGAGCGTCGCCACCTGGCCGACGGTGCGGATGCCGCGTTCGTGCAGCTTCGCGGCGGTCACGCGGCCGACGCCCCAGAGCGCCTCGACCGGGAGCGGGTGCAGGAACCGCAGCTCGCCGTCGGGCGGGACGACGAGGAGCCCGTCCGGCTTCGCGACCGCGCTCGCCACCTTCGCGAGGAACTTCGTGCGTGCGATGCCGACGGTGATCGGGAGCCCGACCTGGTCGAGCACCCGCTTTCGCAGCCGCCGCGCGATCGTCTCCGGCGGGCCGGCCAGCCGTTCGAGGCCGCGCACGTCCAGGAACGCCTCGTCGATCGAGAGCCCCTCCACGAGCGGCGTCACGTCCTCGAAGACGCGGAAGACCGCCTTGCTCGCCTCCGAGTACGCCTCCATCCGCGGCGGGACGACGACCGCGCGGGGGCACAGCCGCCGCGCCTGCCGACCGCCCATCGCCGTCCGCACGCCGAATGCCTTCGCCTCGTAGCTCGCCGCGAGCACGACGCCGGCACCGACGATCACCGGCCGCCCGCGCAGCCGCGGGTCGTCCCGCTGCTCGACCGAGGCGAAGAACGAGTCCAGGTCGGCGTGGAGGATCGTCGCACGCATACGAACACATGTTCGCACAGCGCACGACGTCGCACTACCGCGGCAGGCTTGCGGCGTGAGCGGCGTCGACCTGTACTGGCTCCCGCTCGGCGCGGGCGGGCACTCGGTGAAGTGGAACGGGCGCGTCTTCGAGGCGGTGGTGTCGCGGCTCGAGCGCCGGCCGGCGCGCGACCTCTACCACTCCGCGCTCGTCGTGTCCGCGCCCGAGGGGAGGTTCGTGATCGAGATGGCGCCGATCCCCGACGCGGACGGAGCGAGCCGCGGCGTCGTCGCCGAAGGCCCCGTCGGCAGCCGCTTGGCCAGGCGTCTCCGGATCTTCCGCTACGAGGTGCGGCGCTGGTACGAGGGCGTGATCCCGGACGTCGACGAGGCGGTGGACAGCCCGCAGCGCCTCACCGACGACGCGACCCGCGCTCGGCACGTGCTCGAGCTCGTCCCTGATGTCCCGACTCCGGTCTGGGGCCGCGACGAGCTCGGAACGGGGGAGATGTGGAACTCGAACTCGCTGATCTCGTGGCTGATCGTGCGCGCCGGGCTCGAGCTCGAGACGGCCCGCATGCCGGACGGAGGCCGCGCGCCCGGCTGGCACGCGGGCCTCCTGGTCGCCCGGCGCGCGAGGCAGGATTGAGCCGTGGGGACGTGCGTGCTCCCGGCTGTTGCGCCCCTTGCGCCCTTCCACCGGCGTTGCGAGTATGGGAACGCCAACGCCGTCGGGGGCGCGACCGGCTCCACTGCCGGCGGCCCCGCGGCCGGAGCCTCCACGTGAGCGACCACGACGACCACTCCCACTCTGCCCAGCCGTCCGCCGCCGAGGCGTCGAGGCTCCTCGCGCAGCGCCTCGCCGGCGCGGAGGTCGTCGCGCACGGCTCGGTTCCGTCCCGGTCGGGCGGCGAGAAGCCGCGTCGCCGCCGTCTCGTCCTCCGGCTCGCGCTCGCGGCCGTGGCGGTCGCGCTCGTCGTCGCGCTCGCGGCGGTTGCCGTGCTCGTGGCCTGACGAGCGCGGAGGCGGGCTACGAACCGGGCAGCCAGCCGTCGCGGTAGGCAGCCGGCTCGCGCTTCGTGACCGAGGCGTAGGCCTCGCGTGGGTCGTTCGTCTCCGCCTCCACGCCCGCGCCGTGCCGGAGAGCCGCCTCGTCCACGGAGTAGCCGCCCCAGCCGGGGCCGTCCTGGTGCGCGCGGCCGCCGACGCAGACGACGGCGCACGGGCCCGAGCCGGCGCCCACGATCGTGTGCTTCGTCCCCGGCGGGCAGTGGACGAAGTCCCAGGCCCGGAGCGGGCGCTCCTCGCCCTCCACGATCAGCAGCGCCTCGCCCGAGACGACGAGGAAGTCCTCCTGGTCGGCCTCCCAGTGATACATGGACATCGGCACGCCCGGCTCGAGCACCTGCACGTTGACCCCCACCTCGGCGAAGTCCTGCTCGCCCTCGAAGTCGCAGTACGCGCTGCGGCCGTCCGCGTGGTACCAGCGCGACTCGCGCGCGTTCAGCACGAACCAGCCGTCGCCCTGCACGACGAGGCCGTCCTCGGTCTTCTCGAGCTGTGCCTCCGGGACCATGCGTGGCAGCCTGCCACACGCGGTGCGATCATCGCCGCGTGAGCTGGGACGAGGCGTTCGCGCACCGCTACGACGAATGGGCCGCGGCGATGACCGAGGACATCCCGTTCTACGTCGGGCTCGCGCTCGAGGCGGACGGGCCGCTCGTGGAGCTCGCCGTCGGGAACGGGCGTGTGGCCGTTCCCGTCGCGCGGGCGACCGGGCAGCGCGTGCTCGGGATCGACATCTCACCCGCGATGCTCGCGCAGGCGCGCGCGAAGGCCGCCGAGGCAGGCGTCGAGCTCGACCTGCGCGAGGGCGACATGCGCGACCTCTCGCTCGAAGAGCCTGCCGCGCTCGTCTACTGCCCGTTCCGCGCGCTCCTGCACCTGCCGACGTGGGCCGACCGGCGGCGTGTCTTCGAGCGCGTGGCCGCGTCGCTGCTCCCCGGAGGGCGGTTCGCGTGGAACGCGTTCGCGTTCGACCATGCGATCGCGGCGCGGCTCGACGGCAGGCACGACGACGACCCGGTCCCGCACACGCTCCGCTATGCGGTCGGCGACAACCGCATCGACATCACCCTCGACGGAGGCGGGACGAGCTCGCTGTGGTGGGCGACGAAGAACGAGTGGCTCGGGCTCGTCGACGTCGCCGGCCTCGAGGTCGAGTCCCTCCACGGCGGCTTCGCTGCCGAGCCGTTCACGGACGAGAGCCGCGAGTACGTCTTCGTCGCGCGCCGGCCCTGAGGCGAGACGCTCCTCGCTCAGCCGCCGAACCAGCGCTCGAGGTGCTCCGTCTCGAACGCCGCCTTCTCCGCGGCGTGCGCGGCGGTCGGGCCCGAGATCGCGACGACCGGCTCCGGCTCCGCGTACCAGCGGCCCTGGACGACCGCCGCCGCGCCTCCTCCGACCTCGATCGGGCAGAAGCCGCTGCCGTCGAAGAGAGGCGGCGGCTCTTCGCCGCGCAGCTCCGCCGCGATCGCGCGCGCCACGCGTGTCCCCTGGAGCTTCGCCATCACGCCCGCCTTCGGGAACGGGAGGCCGTTCGAGAGCGTGATCGCCATCACGTCGCCGACCGAGTACACGCCGGGGTAGGACGTCTGGAGCGTCCCAGCGTCGACCGGGATCCAGCCCTGCTCGCCCGCGAGCGGGCTCTCGAGCACGACCTCGGGCGGCCGGTGCGGCGGCACCGTGATCAGCAGGTCGAACGGGATCTCGCCGTCCGCGAGCACGACGCGGCCGGGCTCGACGCGCTCGGTCTTTGCGCCGGCGCGGTAGGCGACGCCGCGCTCGTCGAGCTGCTTGCCCATCCACTCCGAGCCCTTGCGGCCGGCGTTGGGCATGAGCAGCGGCTGGAGCGTCGCGACGGCGAGGTCGGTCTCGTAGCGGAGCCCGCGCTCGAGCAGGTGCTCGTGGAGGTGGATCGTGCACTCGTACGGCGCCGGCGGGCACGGGTACGGCGCGCCCGCCACGAGCACGAGGAGACGCCCGCCCTCGAAGCCGCGGAGCGCGGCCGTCGCGGCCGGGACGCCCTCGAACGCCCACACGTCGTGCCCGTGCTCCGCGAGGCCCGGGACGAGGTCGGGCCGCGCCGCCGCGCCGAGCGCGACGACGAGGTGGTCGCCCTCCAGCCGCCCCTCCGAGGTCTCCGCAGCCCGTCCCTCCGGGTCGATCGCCGTGATCTCGACCTGCCGGAAGTCCACCCCGTGCCGCGAGAGCAGAGCCCGCGAGCGGCTGCCCTCGGCGACCGTTCCGTGCCCGACGAGCTCCCACAGCTTCCGGAGCCCCATCGCGAACTCGGGCTTGCGGTCGACGAGCACGATCTCGTGCTCCTCGCCGAGGCGCCGCCGGAGCTCGACGGCCGTCGCGATGCCGCCGAAGCCGCCGCCGAGGATCAGCGTGCGCGCGCTCACATCCGCGAGTTTGGCCGAAGCGCGCGCTCGAGGCCGCGGGAACCTACGAGGCCGTCGCGGCGGGAGTCCTCGCGTGCGCGAGCGCCCACTCGAGCGCGTCATCCGCGATCGCCTCCCAGCCGGGCTCGCCGCACGTCCAGTGCGACCGGCCCTCGAAGTCGTGCACCTCGGTGATCGTGTCGCCCTTGTAGTGCTTCGCGTTCGAGTGCTGGACGGACGGCGGCATGATGTGGTCCTCGCCGCCCGTGATGAAGAGGAGCGGCGCGCGATCCGGGTTCTCGTAGTTCACCCACGTCTCCTGCGGGCCCGGCTTGAGGTTCGCGAAGACGCCGTACGCCCACAACCAGGCCGCAGGAGCGGCGATGTGGTACCGGTCGTACACCTGCTGCGAGTCCTCCTCGCTCAGCGTGTTCGTGAACGCGTAGTGGAACTGGTCGTGCGTGAAGCCGAAGGCGTCGTGGCGCTTCGTCGGGTTCCTGAGCGCGGGGAAGATCGACTTGATCTGCGACAGCGGCTGCACGCGGACGCCCTCGGTCGGCGCGCCGTTGATCGCGACGCCGGCCGCGCCGAGGCCGCGGTCGAGCAGAAGCTGTGTGAGCGCGCCTCCGAACGAGTGGCCCATGACGATCGGCGGCCGCTCGAGCTCGCCGATCACGCCGGCGAGATGGTCGACGACCTCGGGGACCGTCAGCTCCGCGATCACGGACGGGCTCTCGCGCAGCGCCTCCACCTCGATCTCGAAGCCCGGGTACCCGGGCGTGAGGACGCGGTAGCCCTTCGCCTCGTAGTACGGCACCCAGGTCTCCCAGCTCCTGGGGGTCATCCACAGCCCGTGGATCAGGACGATCGTGTCTGGACGGTCGGTGCTCATGGCGGCCCCCTCAGGGTCGGTTGCGTGGCGAAACCGATCCTAGCGTCAGTTGCTAGCGTCATGCAACGCTCGTACGCTGTGCGGGTGCTCAAGCGCGACTACGTGGGGCAGGAGGCGTGCTCGGTGGCGAGGACGCTCGAGATCGTCGGCGACCGCTGGACGTGGCTGATCGTGCGCGACGCGTTCCTCGGCCTCTCGCGCTTCGCCGACTTCCGGGCGAGCCTCGGCATCGCGCCGAACGTGCTCGCCGACCGTCTCGGCCGGCTCGTCGCCGAGGGGATCCTCGAGCGCGTGCGCTACAGCGAGCGGCCACCGCGCGACCGCTACACGCTCACGGAGAAGGGAGAGGAGCTGTTCGTCGCGCTGAACGCGCTCCGGCAGTGGGGCGACCGGTACCTGTGCGAGGAGCCGATGCGCCTGCTGCGGCGGCGGAGCGACGGGACGCCGGTCGTCGCCGCGCTCGTCCCCGAGGGCACGCCGACGCTCGCGAACGACGAGCTCGAGCTCGTCCCAGGCCCCGGCTTCCCACCCGGTTGAGCCGATCGGCGATGTTTTGGTTGACATGACCAGAACTCTGTGGCAGAGTAGTGGTCATGTCGACAAGAACTTCGGCCCCTGACCCTCCTTCCGGCTACGACCCCGCGCAGTTCCCGGCGTTCGCCGTCACCGTGGACGTCGTGATCCTGACGATGTCCGCGGGTGTCCTGCACGTGTTGCTCGTGAAGCGCGGCGAGGCGCCGTTCGAGGGCACGTGGGCGATCCCCGGCGGCTTCAAGCGGCCGGCCGAGACCCTGGACGAGGCGGCGAAGCGTGAGCTCCGCGAGGAGACGGGCGTCGACGCGGCGAGCTTGCTCGCGCAGTTCGGCGCCTACGGCGATCCCGGCCGCGACCCGCGCATGAACGTCGTTACCGTCGCCTACCTCGCGGTCATCCGCGACGTGGGCGAGCTGGAGGCCGGCTCCGACGCGATCGACGCCGCGCTCGTCCCGGCCTCCGAGATCCTGAACGGCGAGCGCGAGCTCGCCTTCGACCACGCGCGGATCGTCCGGGACGCGATCGAGCGCGCCCGCGTCGAGCTCGAGGTCTCCGGCATCGCGACCGCGTTCGTCGGGACGACGTTCACGATGGCCGAGCTTCGCACCGTGTACGAGGCGATCTGGGGCGTCCAGCTCGACGCGGCGAACTTCCGCCGCGCCGTGGTCTCCGAGGACGGCTGGGTGATCCCGACCGGTCGGCGCGCCCAGCCCGGCTCGTCCGGCGGCCGGCCCCCGGAGCTCTTCCGCGCGGGGCGCGCCTGGGATCACGGCGGCCCCATCCACCGCCTCCACCAGCGGGCCCAGGAGCGGAAGACGTGAGAGCCGTCGTCTACGACCGGTACGGCCCGCCCGAGGTGCTTCGCATCGAGGACGTCGAGGCGCCCGTGCCGAAGGAGGGCGAGGTCCTCGTTCGGGTCCACGCGTCGTCGGTGACGCGCTCCGACTGCGGGTACCGCGGGGCACACCCGTTCTTCTCCCGCCTCTTCACGGGCCTTCGCGGGCCGAGGCAGCGGATCGTGGGCATGGAGCTGGCGGGCGAGGTCGAGGCCGTCGGCGGAGGTGTCACCGAGTTCGAGGCGGGCGACCGCGTCTTCGGCCTCCGCTCGGGTGCGAACGCGGAGCTCGTGTGCGTCCGGGAGCAGGGCGCGCTGGCCCATATCCCGGCGGGCCTGACCTTCGAGGAGGCCGCCGCGATCCCGGACGGCGCGTGCATCGCCCGCGCCTGCCTGCGGAAGGCCGAGCCGCTCGAAGGAACGCGCGTCCTCGTCTACGGCGCGACCGGGTCGATCGGCACGGCCGGCCTGCAGGTGGCGAAAGCGCTCGGCGCGCACGTGACGGCCGTCGGCGACACGAAGCGCCTCGAGCTCATGCGCTCGCTCGGCGCCGACGAGGTCGTGGACCGCCTGCACGAGGACTTCACGCGAAACGGTCAGACCTACGACGTCATCTTCGACTCCGTCGGCAAGCACTCGTTCCGGCGTGCGCGCGGCTCGCTGGGCCCGGGCGGCGTCTTCCTCGAGACCGACCTCGGGTTCATGTGGCACGTCCCTCTGCTCGCGCTGGCATCCCGCTGGCTCGGCGACAAGCGCGTGACGCTCCCGATCCCCGGCTACACGAAGGAGGACATGCTCTTCGTCAAGGAGCTCGTCGAGGCCGGGAGTTACCGCCCGGTGATCGACCGCACGTACTCGCTCGAGCAGGTGGTCGAGGCGACCCGCTACGTCGAGACCGGCGAGAAGACCGGGAGCGTCGTCCTCAAGGTGGTCGCGTGAGAGCGGTCGTGCACGAGTCCTACGGCCCGCCCGAGGTGCTCGAGGTCAAGGACGTCGCGAAGCCCGAGCCGGAGGAGAACGAGGTTCTCGTTCGCGTGCACGCGTCGACGGTCACGCGATCCGACACCGGCCTGCGCAACACCGAGTACTTCTTCAGCCGCGCGTTCACCGGGCTGCGGCGGCCGAAGCGCACGATCGCGGGCACCGAGCTCGCCGGGGTGGTCGAGGCGGTGGGCGCCGGGGCCACCGAGTTCGGCCCCGGCGACGAGGTCTTCGGCTTCAAGGGCGGCGCGAACGCCGAGTACGTCTGCGTCCGCGAGAGCGGCGTGCTCGCGCCCAAGCCGGCCGGGCTGACCTTCGAGGAGGCCGCGGCCTGCGTCGACGGCCCGCTGCTCGCGCTGACGTGCATGCAGGCGGCGTTCCCGCTCGAGGGCAAGCGCGTCGTCGTCTACGGCGCCTCGGGCTCGATCGGGACGGCGTCCGTGCAGCTCGCGAAGCACTTCGGCGCGCACGTCACCGCGGTCTGCGACACGAGGAGCGTCGACGTCGTCCGCTCGCTCGGGCCGGACGCGGTCGTCGACTACCTGCACGAGGACTTCACGAGCACGGGCGAGACGTACGACCTCGTGTTGGACGCGGTCGGCAAGCACTCGTTCCGCCGCTCGCGCCGCGCACTGAGCCCGGGCGGGCTCTACATCTCCGCCGACCTCGGCTTCCTGTGGCACGGCCCGCTGGCCGTCCTGGCGACGAAGTGGGTTGGCAGCCGGAAGGCGAAGATCGGCATCGGCAAGTACCGCAAGGACGACCTCCTGCTCGTGAAGGAGCTGGTGGAGGCCGGCGAGTACCGCCCGGTGATCGACCGCACGTACCCGCTGGAGGAGGTCGTCGAGGCGAACCGCTACGTCGAGACGCGCCAGAAGATCGGCAACGTCGTGCTGAGGGTCGCCCCGTGAAGGCGGTCGTGCACGAGCGCTACGGGCCGCCCGAGGTCCAGGAGCTGCGCGAGGTGGCGCGGCCGGAGCCGGCCGAGGACGAGCTCCTCGTCCGCGTGCGCGCCACCACGGTGAACCAGACCGACTGCCACCGCCGCGCCGCGAAGCAGGTCTTCTGGCGCTTCCTCGAAGGCTTCCTGCGGCCCAAGCAGCAGATCCTCGGAACCGAGTTCGCCGGCGAGGTCGAGGCCGTGGGCTCCGCGGTCACCGGCTTCCGGCCCGGCGAGCGCGTGTTCGGCTGGGGCTGGAACGCCGCTGCGCACGCCGAGTACCTGTGCGTGCGCGAGTCCGCCCTCGTCGTCCACATGCCCGACGGCATGCCGTTCGAGGAGGCCGCGGCGATCTGCGACGGCGCGTACCAGGGTCTCGCGGCGCTGCGCGTCGCGAACGTCGGCGCGGGGACGCGGCTGGTCGTGTACGGCGCGTCCGGCTCGCTGGGCACCGCGGCGGTGCAGTTCGCGCGGCACCTCGGCGCGCACGTGACGGCGGTCTGCACTGCGAAGGACGTCGAGCTCGTGCTCTCGCTCGGCGCCGACGAGGTCGTCGACTACCTGCGGGAGGACTTCACGAGGAACGGCCAGGTGTACGACGTCGTCGTCGACGCGGTCGGCAAGTACGCGTACACGAAGTGCCGCCGCTCGCTCCGCCCGGGCGGCATCTACGTCGCCACCGACCGGCTGCGCAACCTCTTCCTCCGGTACTGGACGAGGTGGTTCGACTCACGGACGGTCGTGTTCCAGGCCGAGTACCCGACGCGGGACGACCTTCTCTTCTACAAGAGCCTGATCGAGGCGGGGGAGTACCGCGCCGTCGTCGATCGCACCTACCCGCTCGAGGACGTGGTCGAGGCGACCCGCTACGTCGAGAGCTGGCAGAAGACCGGCAACGTCGTCCTCACGGTGGCGTGAGGCGGATTGGAGGCAACGATGCTCACTCACACCCACGACGACCTCGAGCTCGTCCATGCGCGAGGCCGCCGGCTGCGCGCCGACGCTGCGGCTGCGCGTGTTGGCGGGCGGTCGCCGGTGCGCCATGCGATCGCCGTCGCGCTCAGGCGCGCGGCCGATCGTCTCGACCCGGCACGGCTCGCGCCGACGCCCGACCTGCTCGTGAAGGAGCGCTGACCGTGGAGGCCGCAGCAGCCACCACCCCGGCGAGCACCGAGACGCGGAAGCTCACGATGCGCGCGGCTGTCCGGGAGCGCTTCGGCAACCCTCGTGACGTCGTCCGGATCCGCGACCTCGAGAAGCCCGTGCCCGGCGACGACGAGCTGCTCGTGCGCGTGCACGCGGCCTCGATCAATGTCGCCGACTGGTACGCCGTCGTCGGCAGGCCCTGGATCGGCCGCGTCGCGATGGGGGTCCGCGGGCCGAAGGAGCTGCGGATCGGAACGGACTACGCGGGGACGGTCGAGGCGGTCGGGAAGGCCGTGACGGGCTTCGCGCCCGGCGACGAGGTCTTCGGAGGCCGCACAGGCGCATACGCGGAGTACGTGGTCGCCGATGCCGGCCGCGCCGTCGCGCACAAGCCCGCGAACGTGAGCTTCGACGAGGCGGCCGCCGTCCCGATCGCCGCGATCACCGCGCTCCAGGCGATCCGCGACCAGGGCCGGATGGGGCCGGGGCAGCGCGTTCTCGTCAACGGCGCCTCGGGCGGCGTCGGCACGTACGCGGTGCAGCTCGCGAAGGCGCTCGGCGCCGGGCACGTCACGGCCGTCTGCTCGACACGGAACGTCGAGACCGCCCGCTCGCTCGGCGCCGACCGCGTCGTCGACTACACGCAGGAGGACTTCACGAGGCTCGACGACCGCTTCGACCTGATGGTCGACGTCGCGGGGAGCCGGCCGTGGCGGCACGTGAAGCGTGTGCTCGCCTCGAGGGCGACGGTCGTCCTCGTCGGCGCCCCCAAGAAGGGCCCCCTGCTCGGCCCGCTCGAGCACGTCATCGGGATGCGGCTCGCGTCGATCGGGAGCGGCCGCAGGCTCGTCTTCTTCGTCGCACGGCTGAACAAGGAGGATCTGGAGACGCTCGGCGACCTGCTCGAGCCCGGGCGGATCCGGTCGGTGCTGGACGAGCGGTACGAGCTCGACCGGCTCGTGGACGCGCTCGACCAGATGGGCGACGGCCACTGCCGCGGCAAGATCGTCGTCACCATGTGACGTCGTGAGGTCGAGGATGCACGCCGACGAGGTCGACGTCGACGTCTGGCTCGTCGAGCGGCTCGTCGCGGCGCAGCGTCCGGAGTGGGCCGGGCTCGCGCTCGAGCCGGTGCTCCCGCTCGGGACGGACAACGCGAGCTACCGGCTCGGCGAGGAGCTGGTCGTGCGCCTCCCGCGTATCCCGCGGGCGGTCTCCGCGCTCGAGAAGGAGATCGAGTGGCTGCCGCGGCTCGTGCCGTCGCTGCCGCTCGCGGCGCCGCTCCCGGTGGCGGTCGGCGAGCCGGGCGAGGGGTTTCCGTTCCCGTGGGCGGTGTACACGTGGCTCGACGGCGAGCAGGCGACGGTCGAGCGGCTGGATCCCGGCCGCGCGGCGTCCGATCTCGCAGGGCTCGTTGCCGCCCTCCACGCCCTCGACGCGACCGACGGCCCCGGTCCGGGCGAGCACAACGTCCACCGCGGCGAGCCGCTCCGGCTGCGGGACGAGTCGACGCGCGCCGCTCTCGCGTCGCTCGGAGATCGGGTCGACACCGGGGTCGTGACGGCTGCGTGGGAGGAGGCGCTCGAGGCGCCCGACTGGGACGCGCGCCCCGTCTGGATCCACGGCGACCTGGACTCCCGCAACCTGCTCGCCCGGGACGGGCGGCTGAGCGGGGTCATCGACTGGGGCTGTCTCGGCGTGGGCGACCCCGCCTGCGACGTGATGGTCGCGTGGAAGCTGCTCCCGGACGACGCGCGCCGCGTCGTTCGGGCCGAGCTCGCCGTCGACGACGCCACCTGGGCACGAGCTCGCGGCTGGGCGCTCTCCCAGGCCGTGGCGGCGCTCTCGTACTACACGGAGGAGACGAACGCCGTGCTCGTCGACGAGGCGTGGCGCTGGCTGGACGCGGTGCTCGACGATCCGCGGTGACCTCACCCCGCGACTACGATCGGGCCGTGGCCGAGCTGCCCCGCGGGACCGTCACCTTCGTCTTCACCGATATCGAGGACTCGACGGAGCTCCTCAAGCGGCTCGGCGACGAGTACGGCGACGTCCTCACCGCGCACCGGCAGATCGTCCGCGGCGCGTTCCGGGCGTGCGACGGCATCGAGATCGACACGCAGGGCGACGCGTTCTTCTTCGTCTTCCCGCGCGCCGGGGACGCGCTGCTCGGGGCGGTCGAGGCCCAGCGCGCGCATGCGGCGCACACGTGGCCGGGCGGCGAGACGGTCCGCGTGCGCATCGGCCTGCACACGGGCGAGCCGGCCGTCCACGAGGAGGGGTACGTCGGCCTCGACGTCGTGCGTGCGGCCCGCATCTGCACCGAGGGGCGGGGCGGGCAGATCCTGCTCTCCGAGACCACGCGGGCGCTCGTCGGCTCCGGGCTGCCCGAGGGCGTCGAGGTGTTCCCGGCGGGGCAGCGGCACCTCCGCGGGATCGACGAGCCGGAGCGGGTGTACGAGGTCGCGATCGACGGCCTCGAGCCCGTCTCGGCCGAGGAGCGCGAGCCCGAGCCGGCGCCCGCGGCTCGCGCCGAGCAGCCGAAGGACGAGCTCGAGCGTGACATCGAGCGGCGCTTCGAGGATCTCGGCGCCCGTCTCGCCGCCGGGATCCAGGAGCGCATCCTCGGCGCGTTCGAGAGGAAGATCGAGGCGACCGGCGGCGACCCGTCCTCCGTCGACGAGCTCGCCGCGTGCATGGAGCTGATGGGGGAGAAGATCGAGGCTCGGGTCAAGGCTGCGCTGGCGAAGAAGGGGATCTCCCACGACCGGTGAGCCGCACGTGCTACTACACGGCGACCACGCTCGACGGCTTCATCGCGGACGAGCAGCACTCGCTCGACTGGCTCTTCACGCGGAACCAGGATCACGCCGGGCCGCTCAACTACGCGGACTTCAGCGCCGGCGTCGGCGCCCTTGCGATGGGGTCGACGACCTACGAGTGGGTCCTCGAGCACGAGCGGGCCGCCGAGCGCGCGGACTGGACGTGGCCGTACGAGCGGCCGAGCTGGGTCTTCACGACGCGTGAGCTCGCCGCCGTCCCGGGAGCCGACCTCCGCTTCGCGAGCGGCGACGTCGCCCCGGTGCACGCGGAGATGGTCGAGGCGGCCGGCGGCAAGGACGTGTGGATCGTGGGCGGCGGAGACCTCGCCGGCCAGTTCGCCGACGCGGGCCTCCTGGACGAGGTGATCGTCTACATCGCGCCGGTCACGCTGGGCGCGGGCGCACCGCTCCTCCCGCGCCGGCAGGAGCTCCGGCTGGAGGAGCTGCACCGAAACGGCGACTTCGCCTGCGCCCGCTACGCGGTCGTCCGCGCGCCCTGACGGCACTGCTCGCCGGCTGAGCGGGCGCTACAGGGGGCGCGGACGGCGTTTGGAGGCGGCACGGCCGGGGAATCCAAGATCGCACCCATGGCCCTGCGTGGCTCTGGGCAGCAGTCTTGAAGGACCGAGCTGAGAGGGGGTTGGTGGCGTGAACATCTCCAGGCGGGTCGTGCTTGCCATCGTCGGTGCGCTCGCGGCGGTCGCCGTGGTCGCGGTGCTCGTCGTGCGTGCGGGTGACGACAACGGGGCGGACGTCGAGGCGTTCGACCTCCGCGTGGGGGTCATCACCTCCTTCACCGGTGACCTCTCCGCCTTCGGGCAGCCGCTCGACCAAGCGGCGCGCATCGCCGCGGACCTGATCAACGAGTCCATCGAGCGCGTCGGCATCGAGGGCGTCTCCCTCACCGTCGCGGCGTCCGAGGACGACCAGACCCAGGCCACGGCCGGCGTGGAGGCAGCCACCAAGCTCGTGCAGACGGACAACGTCAGTGTCATCGTCGGCTCGCTCGCGAGCGCGGTGACGACGCCGATCGCCGAGTCCGTCGCCATCCCGAACCGAGTGGTGATGATCTCGCCCGCCTCGACGTCGCCTGCGATCAGCGATCTCGACGACGACGGCTTCGTCTGGCGCACCCCTCCGTCCGACGCCCTCCAGGGGCGCGTGCTGGCGCAGGCGATGGCGGGCGAGTTCGGGGCCGAGGCCACGATCAACACCGGGACGCGCAACGACGCCTACGGCACCGCCCTCGTCGGCGTGTTCGAGCAGGCGTGGGAGGAGGGCGGCGGCACGATCGGCCGCTCCGTGCGCTGGAATCCGGAGGCGCCGTCCTTCGACTCCGAGGCGCAGCAGCTCGCCGGCGGAGACCCGGATGGCTGGCTCATCATCGACTTCCCCGAGACCTGGGCGCGCGTCGGCCCTGCGCTCGTGCGCGCCGGCGGCTGGGATCCGACCCTGACCTTCACGGCCGACGGGCTGCGCTCGAGCACGCTCCCCGACGAGGTCGGCGCGCCCGCGACCGACGGCATGCGCGGCACGGCGCCGACGTCCGAGGGCGCCCCTGCCGGCGACGCGTTCGACCGCGTCTTCCGCGAGCGCGCGCCGTCCGGCGTCGACCGGCAGACGTTCGACGCGCACGCGTTCGACGCCGTCATCGTCGGGTTCCTCGCGGCCGTCCGGGCCGGCTCGTCCGACCCGGAGGCGATCCGCGACAACCTCCAGGCCGTCACCGGGCCGCCCGGCCGGCAGGTCACGTTCGAGGACCTGGACGAGGCCATCCGGCTGCTCGCGGACGGCGAGGACATCGACTACGAGGGCGCGTCCGGCCCGATCGACTTCGACGCGAACGGCGATCCGGGCTCGGCGCTGTACGAGATCTGGCGCTTCGACGGTGGCGAGATCGTCACCGAGGAGACGCTCACGTTCGAGGAGTCGGCCTAGCTAGACGCCTCGCTCGAGGTCGGAGCCGCGAGGGCGCCCTGCCGCACGCCTTCCGGCTCCGTACCTCACCCGAGCGCAGACTCCCGAGGCTCCTCACCGCCGCCGGCGCAGGCGTTCCGCCGGCGGCGTCGCCTCGTAGTCCTCGCCCGCGAGCTCGCCCGCGGCGGCCAGCCGCCCGCGGCCGCCGAGGTAGAGGTCGACCACCTTCGGGTCGTGGAGGAGGTCCGGCCCCGGGCCGGAGAAGCGGTTCCTCCCGAGCTCGAGGACGTAGCCCCAGTCGGACATCGCCAGCGAGCGCCGCGCGTTCTGCTCGACGATCATCAGCGAGATCCCGGCGTGGTTGATCTCCTCGAGCTGCTCGAAGATCGCGTCCACGACCATTGGCGCCAACCCGGCCGAGGGCTCGTCGAGGAGGAGGAGCTTCGGGTTGGGCATGAGCGCCCGGGCGAGCGCGAGCATCTGCCGCTCCCCGCCCGAGAGCGTGCCCGCGCGCTGGCGGCGGCGCTCCGCGAGCAGCGGGAACCATGCGTACACGCGCTCGAGCCGTTCCGCCACGGTGCGGCCGGGCTCGAGGAAGGCGCCGAGCTCGAGGTTCTCGCGCACGGTCATGCTCGGGAAGACGTTGTCGAGCTGCGGCACGAAGCCGATCCCGAGCGCGGTGCGGCGGTGCGGCGGGAGGTCGCTGACGTCGTGCTCGGCTCCCTCCGGCCGGAACACGACCCGCCCGCCGCGGAGCGGGATGAAGCCGAAGAGCGCGCGCAGGAGCGTCGTCTTGCCGGAGCCGTTCGGCCCGATCACCGACACGGTGCCGCCGCGCGGGACGGAGACGGAGACGCCGTGCAGGATGTTGACGTCGCTGTACCCCGCCTGGAGGCCCTCGGCCTCGAAGATGGGCCGCGCGTCGGTCACGACGAGCTCTCCCCCGCGATCTCGTGGACCTCCTCGTGCGCGTGCGGCGAGCCGAGGTAGGCGTCGATCACGGCCTCGTTCCGGCGCACGTCGTCCGGCGGGCCGTCTGCGATCACCGCGCCGCTGCTCATCACGACCACGCGCTCGCTCACCGTCATCACGACGTCGATGTCGTGCTCGATCAGGAGGAACGTCGTCCCGCGCTCACGCTGGAGCTCGCGCATGTGCTCGAGCAGCTCGACGCCGAGGGACGGATTCACGCCCGCCATCGGCTCGTCGAGCATCACCAGCGACGGCTCGGTCATCAGCGCGCGCGCGAACTCGAGCAGCTTCCGCTGCCCGCCCGAGAGCACGGCCGCGTAGTCGTCGGCGAGCCGCTCGAGCCCGACGAGCGAGAGCAGCTCGAGCGCGCGCTCGTGCACCTCCTCCTCGCGCCGCTTGACCGCGCCCGGCGTCGCGAACACGCGCCACATCCGCTCGCCGGGCTGCGCGGGCGCGGCCACGAGCATGTTGTCGAGGACGCTCATGCGCGTGAGCGCCTTCGTGAGCTGGAAGGTGCGGACGAGGCCGCGCCGCACGATCCGGTGCGTCGGGCTGCCGTCGATGCGCTCGCCGTCGAGGCGCACGGCTCCGTGATCGGGCTTGTAGAAGCCGGAGACGACGTGGAAGAGGGTCGTCTTGCCCGCGCCGTTCGGGCCGATGAGCGCGGTGATCGAGCTGCGCTCGACGTCGAACGTCGCACCGGCCACGGCCGCGAGCCCGCCGAAGCTCTTGTGCACGTCCTCGACCTCGAGGATGACGTCCCGCTCACTCAACGACGAGCTCCTCCCGCTTCCCGAGGATCCCCTGCGGCCGGAACGCCATGAGCCCGATGAGGATCAGCCCGACGATGATGAGGCGCAGGTACGCACGCTCGGCCGAGTCGAACGTGTTCAGCGGCCAGACGTCGAGGAAGCGCGTGCCGGCGAAGATGAACCCGAAGATGAGCGCGCCGAGCGGCACGCCCCAGTTCTTGGCCGTGCCGCCGAGGATCACGATGACGTAGGCGAAGAAGGTCGTCAGCGGCTCGAAGTCGTTGGGGCTGAAGAACGAGAACTGGAAGGCGAAGAAGAGGCCCGCGACCGCGCCGAGCGCCGCGCCGAGCGCGAGCGCCTGGAGGCGGTACGAGAAGACGTTCTTGCCGAGTGCGGAGGCGGCGTCCTCGTCCTCGCGGATCGAGCGCAGCACGCGGCCCCACGGCGAGCGGACGAGGATCTGGAGCAGCACGATCGCGACGAGCGCGACCGTCCACACGATCACGAGCATCGTCACGTCGCGCGTCGCGTTGTCGCCGAGCAGGACCTCGAGCCAGCCCTGGACGGTGCGCTGGAAGTCGAGCCACTCGTCGTTGTAGCGGGCCGCAGCGCCCGCGCCCTCGAGGTTGATCGTCCCCTGCGGGCCGCCGGTAAGCTCCTGTTCGTTCAGCGCCAGGTAGCGGACGATCTCCCCGAAGGCGATGGTGGTGATCGCGAGGTAGTCGGCGCGCAGGCGGAGGGTCGGCAGCCCGAGCAGGAGCCCGAAGCCCATCGAGACCGCGATCGCGATCAGCGACGCGATCCACAGCGAGAGCCCCGTCTTCACGACGAGGATGGCCATCGTGTACGCGCCGATCGCCATGAACGCCACGTGCCCGAAGTTGAGGAGGCCGGCGAAGCCGAACTGCACTTGGAGCCCGAGCGAGAAGATCGTGAAGATGCCGGCGACGACGCCGACGAAGGCCCAGAACTGGACGTTGGCGAGGCCGGTCACGGCTCACACCGTCCTCGCGCGGCCGAGCACGCCCTGCGGTCGCAGGACGAGCACGCCGATCAGCACCGCGAACGCGACGACCGGCTTGTAGACGCTCGGGATGCCGCCGGCGAGCGCGCTCCAGGTCGAGACCTCCATCACCAGCCCGAGGACGAGCCCGCCCACCAGCGCGCCGTAGGCGCTGCCGACGCCACCGAGGATCACCGCGGCGAAGATCGGGAGCAGGAGCGTGAAGCCCATCGACGGCGTGAAGGCGTTCTGGAGCAGCCCCTGGAGCACGCCGCCGAGCCCGGCCAGGCCCGCCGCGAGCAGCCAGGTGTAGGTCGTGATCCGGTCGGCGTCGATCCCGGTCGCGGCCGCGAGCTGGCGGTTGTCCGCGAGCGCGCGCATCCCCTTCCCGAGCCGCGTCCGCGCGAGCATCAGCCCGACCAGCGTGATCGCCGTCGACGCGACCACGATGACGACGAGCTGGCTCTGCGACAGCCGGATCGGCCCGAGCTCGTACACCTGGAAGACGTCGACGTCGTAGCGCCGCGGCCGCGCGCCCCAGACGAGGAGGATCACGTTGCGGAGGACGAGTGCGAGGCCGATCGAGACGATGAAGAGCCCGATCAGCCCGGATCCGCGGCGGCGCAGCGGCCGCCACAGCCCGCGCTCGAGCCCGAAGCCGACGAGCGCGACGGCGACGATCGCCGCGAGCGCCGCGCCCGCCATGCCGAAGCCCCAGGTCACGTTGACCGTGAACGCGACGAACGCGCCGAGCGTCAGGTAGTCGCCGTGCGCGAAGTTGACGATCTTGAGGATCCCGTAGACGAGCGAGAGCCCGATCGCCGCGATCGCGATGATCGAGCCGGTCACGAGGCCGTTGACGACGAGCTGGAGGAGCTCGGTCATCGCTCCCCCGGCAGGCGAGCGCACCCGTGGGCACGGCCCCGGGCAGGCTCGGTGAAGGGCGTCATCGCATCGCTCCGACCTCTCGTCGAGTGTCGCCTCGGGAGGGCCCGAGCGACACTCGTTCCTAGATGCATTCCCGCCCGGGGAGCCCCGGAATCCTCGCCGGCTCACCGCCTACGGGCGCGGTGCGCGCGGCCGCTCAGCTGCGCCGGCCCCGAGCCCTGAGCGCGTCGAGGCGCTCGTGGCTCGCCGCCGGCCAGAGCTTCTTCGTGTCGTAGTAGGTCGCGAAGGCCGGCACGCCCTCCGGGAGCTCGACCCACGGCAGCTTCGAGCGCGTGTAGATGTGCACGTCGGGCGTGACGCGCGACGGGTCGTCGAGCGTCCCGCCGCGCACGAACCGGATGCGGGCGCTCGTGTACTGGCTGAAGACGGCCACCTGGCAGGTCCGGCAGCGCCAGATCCTCTGCCTCTTGCTCCCGCTGCGGGGCACGGCGACAGGCTGCGGCTCGCCCGCGAGCAGCTCCACGCGGTCGGTCTCGATCAGCAGGTTGATCACGAACGCGCTCCCGGTCTGGCGCTGGCAGTTCAGGCAGTGGCAGCAGTGGGTGAAGAGCGGCTCGGACGTGAGCCGGTAGCGGACCTCTCCGCAGGCACAGCCTCCCTCGAGCGCGGTCATGATCTCCTCCTCGCAGTCGTGGCCCGGAGCTCCGTCTGTAGCGTAGGCGCGTGGCCGAGCGGGTCCTGACGCAGCGCGAGCTGAACCGCGCCACGCTCGCCCGCCAGCTCCTGCTCGAGCGGAAGCGGCTCGCGCCCGCGGCGGTGGTCGAGCGCCTCGTCGGGATGCAGGCGCAGTGGCCGCCCGCGCCGTACGTGGGCGTCTGGACGCGCGTGACGAGCTTCCGGCGGGAGACGCTCGAACGGCTGCTCGCGCACGGCGCCGTCGTCAAGTCGAACGTGATGCGGCAGACGCTGCACCTCGTCACGCGGCGCGACTACGCGCTGATACGGGCGGCGCTCAGCGAGACGAACTACCCGGAGCAGACCGAGGTTGCGAAGCGCCTCGCGCCGTCCGTCCGCGCGCTCGCAGCGGACGGCCCGGTGACCACGGCCGACGCGCTCGAGATGCTCGAGCGCGAGCACGGGCTCACGGGGATCGACGCGCGCCGGGCCTGGCGAGGCGCCAGGATTCGCGCCCACCTTCTGCACCACCACGAGACGGCGCTGTGGCACGCCCGGCCCGAGGGCCGTTTCGTCGCCCTCGACGAGCCCGAGGAGCACGACCCGACCGAGGCGCGCGCCGAGCTCCTGCGCCGCTACCTCGCCGCCTTCGGGCCTGCGACGAGACGCGACGTCGTCGCCTGGGCGATGATGCGCGTGCCCGAGATCCAGCGCGCCCTCGACCGGCTCGAGCTGCGCCGCTTCCGCGACGAGCAGGGTCGCGAGCTCCTCGACGTGCCTCGCGCGCCTCTCCCCGACCCCGAGATGCCCGCTCCCGTCCGCTTCCTCCCGAAGTGGGACAACCTGCTGCTCGCGTTCGCCGACCGCACGCGCGTGCTCCCGGAGGAGCACCGCCCGAAGGTCATCCGCATGAACGGCGACCTGGCGCAGACGGTTCTCGTCGACGGCGTCGTCGCGGGGACGTGGCGGGTCGAGGAGGGTCGCGTCGTCGTCGAGCCGTTCGCGCGGCTCTTGCCCCCGGAGCGGCAGGAGCTGGAGGACGAGGCGGCGCGGCTGGAGGCGTTCCTCGTCGACTGATGCTCACCCGCGGGCTGCGAGGAACGCGAGCACTCGCTGCGTGAGCAGCTCCGCGGCGCTCTCGTCGTAGCTCGGGAGGCTCGAGTCGGCGAAGAGATGCCGGTCGCCGGGGTAGAGGAAGAGCTCGGCGCCCTCGGTCGACTCGACGAGCGCGCGCGCCGCGTCGACGTCGCCCTCGCCGACGAAGAACGGGTCCGCGTCCATCCCGTGGACCTGCACCGGAACGTCCTCGGGCCAGGAGCCGAACTCCGAGGCGGGCACGCACGAGTGGAAGAGCAGCGCGCCGCGCGCGCCCGGGCGCGTCTGCGCGAGCTTCTGCGCCGGAAGCACCCCGAGCGAGAAGCCGCCGTACACGAGCTGGCTCGGCAGCCCGTCGGCTGCGCGCACGCCGCGCTCGATCAGCTCGCCGAAGCCGATCTCCTCCGCATGTGCGACGCCCTCCTCGATCGACCCGAACGTGCGGCCGTCGAAGAGGTCGGGCGTGTGCACGGTGTGACCCGCGCTCCGCAACTCGTCCGCGAAGGCGTGGAAGCCCTCGGTCTGGCCCTGTGCATGGTGGAAGAGCAGCACCTCTGCCATCTCGCCTCCCTCGTCGTCTCCCTGGCACCCGAGCGCCGAACGATACGGTGCGCGCCGTGGCCAGCGCGGCGACACCCGAGGTGACGATCGTCCCCGCCAACGAGGCGAGCTGGGAGGACCTCCGGGCCGTCTTCGGCACGCGCGGGGCGGGCGCCGTCTGCTGGTGCCAGCGGTACAAGCTGGCGCCGAAGGAGGCGTTCAAGCACTTCCCGGCCGAGGAGCGTGCGCATCGCCTGCGGACGCAGACCGAGTGTGGGCATCCGAGCTCGAAGACGACGAGCGGCCTCGTCGCGTATTCGGGCGGCGAGCCCGTCGGCTGGTGCGCCGTCGAGCCCCGCAGCGCGTACACGGGGCTGGCGCGGGCGTACCGCGTCCCGTGGGAGGGCCGCGACGAGGACAAGTCCGACGACAGCGTCTGGGCCGTGACCTGCTTCTTCGTTCGCGCCGGGTTCCGGCGCAAGGGCGTCAGCTACGCGCTCGCCCGCGCCGCCGTCGAGCATGCGCGCGAGCGCGGCGCCCGCGCCCTCGAGGGCTACCCGATGCTGACCGAGCGCGGCAAGGACGTCATCTGGGACGAGATCCACGTCGGCGCGCGCAGCGTGTTCGAGGCCGCCGGCTTCCGACAGGTCAGCCACCCGACCAAGCGCCGGGTCGTCATGCGGATCGACTTCTAGCCGGCGAGCGGCAGGTCGGGGAGCCAGTGGTGCCGGCGCGAGCCGTACCCCGCCTCCGTCGGCGGCGGAAAGGACGGATCTGCGAACGACCCGACCGAGACGACGACGAGGTCGGGCTCGTCCGGCTCGGTGTAGAAGACCTGCGAGCCGCACTCCGGGCAGAAGTGGAAGTCGTGCGGCTTTCGGTCGGCCTCGTCCGAGATCCGCCTGTAGGTCGAGTGGCGGCCGACGACGGTCACGTGCTCCGGTGCGAACGCGGCCTGCATCCCGAACGCGCTCCCGGTCCGGCGCTGGCAGGACAGGCAGTGGCAGATCCCGATCACGAACGGGTCGCCCTCCACCTCCAGCCGGAGCTGGCCGCAGTGGCAGGCGGCTTCGCGAGTGGCCATCGCCGAACCGTACCCCAGCGCTCTGGACGGTCTCGTCCACGGAGCTACTCCGCGCGCGGAGTGCGGCGCGAGTACGGTCTCGCCGTGGAGGAGCTGGGGCAGGGGCTCGACGCGCTCGCCGCGGAGACGGGGTTCTCCGGCGTCGTCCGCGTCGATGCCGAGAACCGGACGTTCGTGAAGGCCTACGGGCTCGCGCACCGCGGCCACGGGATCGCGAACGAGGTCGACACGCTGTTCGCCGTAGCGAGCGGGGTGAAGGGGCTCACGGCGCTCGCGGTCGTGGGCCTCGTCGCCGAGGGCGTGCTCGAGCTCTCGACGACCGCGCGGTCGCTCCTCGGGCCGGATCTCCCGCTGATCCGGGACGACGTGACCGTCGAGCACCTGCTCGCGCACCGCTCGGGCATCGGCGACTACTTCGACGAGGATGACGCGGGAGACATCACCGAGCACGTGCTGCCGGTGCCCGTGCACGAGCTGGCGACGACCGAGCAGTACCTCGCGGTGCTGGACGGGTACCCGACGAAGTTCGCGCCGGGCGAGCGCTTCGCCTACTGCAACGGCGGCTACGTCGTGCTGGCGCTGATCGCCGAGCGCGCAAGCGGGGTGCCGTTCCACGACCTCGTCGCCCGGCGCGTGTGCGAGCCGGCGGGGATGCGCGACACGGAGTTCCTGCGCTCGGACGAGCTGCCGGGCCGCGCCGCGGTCGGCTACCTCTCGGCCGACGGCCCGCGGACGAACGTCCTCCACCTTCCCGTGCGCGGCTCGGGTGACGGCGGGATCTACTCGACCGCGGCGGACATCCGCTCGCTGTGGACGGCGCTCTTCGCAGGCCAGATCGTGTCGCGCGACTGGGTCACGGAGATGACGCGGCCGCGGAGCGACGTCCCGGCCGACTCCAGGCGCTACGGGCTCGGCCTCTGGCTGCACGAGTCGGGGGACGCGGTGACTCTCGAGGGCTACGACGCGGGAGTCTCGTTCCGCTCGACGCACGACCCGGTCGCGGGCGAGACCCGCACCGTCATCTCGAACTGGTCGGACGGCGCCTGGCCGATCGCGAGGCACCTCGAGCAGGCGTGAGTCGAGCCGCGGCCGGCAGTTTGGCTCACGGATCCGACAGGGCACCGGCTCGCCATGTGGCCGGCCGAGGAAGAGCACCCTCGCGCAGCCGAGCGCCCAGTCACCCGGTCGGACGTGGTCAACGTGACGATCGACTCGTGGCCCGACAGTTGCGCGGGGGCCGGCGTGATGCCTCAGGCGGTGCGGGGTCGCCACGGCTCGTGCTCGTGCGTGAGCCAGACGAGCTCGGGGTCGAGCGCAAGGACCCGCTGCCGGCCTTCGGTGGGCGGCTCGTCGAACTCGCCGAACCACACCGCCACGTCGCCGCCGACGATGACCGGGCGCCCGCCGGTCTCGACGACGACCATCTGCATGCCGCGTGTGTGCCCCGGCGCCGGGACGAGGCGGAGCCCGGGAAGCAGCTCGTACTCGCCGTCGACCGGCACGTACTCGACGCCGGGCGCCTCGACCCACCCGCGAATGGTGTAGCCGTCCTCGCTGCGCGCGTCGTCGAGCTCTCGGCGCTGGACGTAGATCGGCGTGCCGGCGAAGAGGTGGTTGCCGCCGCAGTGGTCGGCGTGCAGGTGTGTGTTGACGACGATGTCGATGCAGGCGAGATCGAAGTCCTGCTCGCTCAGCGGCCGGAGGCGGGGATCCATGTCGGCCAGCGCCGGTGCAGCTCCGTCATGCCGGTGTCGACGAGCACGCGCGCATCGGGATGGTCGATGACGTGCACGTAGACCGGCATCCGCTCGCCCTCGACGGAGAGGTCGGCAACGAGAACCGGCGTGACGGTGATCGAGGCGGGGGCGTTCACCGTGCGGTGGTCGATCCGTCGAGGTCGCGAGCGCCGAACGCCTCGACTCGCTTCACAGCGTCGATCCGGGTCATCTCATGCCCCCCTCGTTCCGATCTGCCGCTTCGCCACATCGCGGTAGAGACCGACAAACCACCGAGAGCTCATCGGCGCGACACGTTCCAGCCTCACGTCGTCGGGGTCCGTGTTTGCGGGCGCGCCCCCCGGGTACCCGCAACGCTGAGCTACCCGATCGAAAGGGGTGATCTGATGGCTATGCGTGAGCGGACCAAGGAGCAGCTCTATCGTGAGGCGAAGCGCCTCAACGTCAAAGGGCGCTCGAAGATGAACAAGGGCCAGTTGAAGGCTGCCGTCGCCCGCAAGGGTCACTGACTGCACGTGACTCAGGACAGCGCCCGTCCCGCGGGCGTTGTCCTGCTCCCGGGCAGACGCTGGGGTGAGCCCAGGAGGGCAGACGCCCTGGGCCAGGAATCGTCGGCTAGTCGGCCCACCAGTCGCGCCGGCCGTCGACGTCCCCGCGCGATCCTCCCCGAGGTTGGGGACGCCGACGACGAGGAGCTCGAGGCCCTCGGGCCCGGCCTCGTAGCCCCGCCACGTGCGGCGCAGGACCACGTACACCTCCTCCTGCTTCGTGTGCGTGTGGCCGTATGGGAAGCGATGGCCGGGGGTATGCGCTGGTAGCTCAGGGCGGACTGCTCGAGCTCGAGCGCCTTGGTGGGCGCGCGAAACTCGAGGTCGGGCGCGCCGCGGAACACGGGGCCGATGTCCTCCACGTCCTTGATGTTGCTGAGCGTGAACGGCACGGCGATCAGGGGGTCGAGCCGGGCACGAACTCGCGCACCTCTTGAGCGCAGCGGCAGGCGACGGCGATCTTGGCCGCCCACTCCAGCGCCTCCGCGCGCGAGGGGACGTCGACAACCGAGAACCCGCCGATGTACGCCTTGCTCTCCGGGCCGTCGGCGACCGTCCCGTCGGTAGCTACCACGCTCACCGTTTCGTGGGAGTGCAGTCCGCCGCCGAAGACCCAGACGCCGGCGTCCTCGGCCTCGCGGACCACCGCGTGCGCAGCCTCGGCCACGTCGGGTAGCTCCTCCGCGGGGAACGTCATCGCCCCGTCGTCGAACGAGATCAGGTATCGCGTCATCTCACTGGCTCCTCGTTCCGGGCGGCCTGCTCCGGCCGCATCGCGGGTAGAGACTGACAAACCAGCGAGAACTCATCGGCTGCACTGCCCGATCAGCCTCGTTCGAACGGCGCGCTGGAAGAATCACGGCCGTGAGCGACGTCGTCGACCACGTGGGCTTCCGGGTGGCCGATCTGCCTGCGAGCCGCCGGATGTACGAAGCCGCGCTGGCCGAGCTCGGCTTCTCCGTGCTCGGCGAGGGCGAGTTCGAAGGCGACGCGTACGTCCTCTTCGGCCGCGGCTCCGGCGACGACTTCAGCCTGCACGCGGTCGGCAGCAAGCCGGGGCGTGACCGCGTCACCACCGGAGCGCACGTCGCCTTCAAGGCCCCGAGCGAGGACGCGGTGACGCGCTGGCACCGCGCGGCGCTCCGGCACGGCGGGACGGACAACGGCCCGCCCGGCCTGCGGCCGGAGTACAGCGGTCGCTACTACGCGGCGTTCGTCCTCGATCCCGACGGCAACAACGTCGAGGCCGTGTTCCACGCGCCGAGCGCCGCCGCCGCCTGAGCCGCGGCGACGGCGCGCCCGAGGGTCACTCCGCCGCCGTGCGCGGCTCGAGCACGACGACCGCCGTCTCCCGCGGGCGCCGGGCGGCGTAGCTGTCGAGGTTCTTGTCGATCTCGCGCCAGCGCTGCCACAAGCGCTCGCGCTCGTCGCCCGCGGCGGCCCTGCCGAGCACCTCGCGCCGGCTACCGCCCGCCAGGTCGACGACCGCCTGCGGCTCGGCCTGCAGGTTCAGCCACCACGCGGGCTCGGCGGCGCCCCAGCCGTTCATGGCCATCGAGACCAGGTTCGGCCCGTCCTCGTAGTAGCCGATGATCACGCTCCGCGGCTCGCCGCTCCGCCGGCCCGTCGTGGTGAGCCGCAGGGCGCCCCACTTCCCGGGGCGTGGAGCCCACAGCCCGCGACGGCCGCCGCTTCTCCGCACGACGCGCCGGTGCACGCGCCAGAACGTCGTGACGAACCAGCGCGGCGGGAGCCACGCTCTGCCTCCGACCATGTCACCTCCTCTCGAAGGGATTCCGGCTGCAGCCTCGCAGCGGAGAGACCGTCGAGCATCGGGGGAACCACGCAGCGCCTGTCAGGGGCGTGTGCGGAGCAGTCGCCTCTCGGCCGCGAGCTCCGCCGGCCACTCGATGCGCGTCGCGGATGCGAAGCGGAGGTAGGCGCGCAGCGCGTCGCGCATCGCGTCGACGAAGCCCTCGGCTCGGCGCGGCTCGAAGCCGTCCTCCCACCAGAGACCGAGCAGCTGCACGCTGCCGGCGTCGCGCTCGATTCGTGGCTCGATCCGGCCGACGAAGCGGTCTCCGAAGAGGATCGGCAGCACGTACCAGCCGAAGCGCCGCTTCTCCGGCGGGTGGAAGAGATCCCACACGTACTCGAACCCGAACAGCGACCCGAGCAGGCCGCGGTCCCAGACCAGCGGATCGAACGGCGGCAGGAAGGCGACCGAGGGCACCGGCTCCGGCGAGCGCTCGAGCAGGCCCACGTCCTCCCTGAGCACGAACCGCTTGCCGCGCACGTTCTCGACCTCCACCGGGACGAGCTCGCCGCGCGCGATCAGCTGCTCGCGGAGCGCCGTCCGTCCCGGGTTCTCGGGCCACCTCGGATCGGGCTTGGCGGGGCCGATGCCGCCGAAGACGTCCCCGCCGCCGCCCACCCCGAGGAGGCCGTGCGCGCGGTAGCGGGAGAGGAGCTTGTGGCGCAGCTGCTCCGCGAGCGGGATCTCGCGCGCGAGCACGTCGGCCGGCAGGAGCCGCTCGACGACGTCGTAGTAGCGCCGGTTGCCGTCGCGCCGCGCGAGGCCGAGGACGCCGGTGACGGTGTACGCCTCGAGCACGGCGCGGACGGTGTTCGTCGGCACCCCGAACCAGTCCGTCGCCTGCCCGCGCTCGCTCTCGAAGTCGAGCGACGAGAGCGGGCCCTCGGCGCGGACGCGCTCGAGCACGCGCTCGGCCACGTCGGCGTTCTCGGCGAGGGTGCGGGACGCCCTGCTCGAGGGCACGCGGAACCACGGGAGGTCGCTCGTCGGGACGAACGAGAGCCCCTTGTTGTACGCCTCGAAGATCTCGCGGCGCTCGTAGAGGAGGTCGCACCACGCCGGTTCGTACTCGGCCACGCGCGCGTGCAAGACGAGGTCGTGGGCGCGGCCGGCGACCGCGATCGGGTCGAACTGGAGCGAGCCGAGCCGGCGGACGACCTCGAGCACGGCGTCCGGCCCTTCCTCGAGCGATCGCGCGGGCGCGAGCTGGTGGCGAGCGATGAGGAAGCGGCGCGCGGTCTCGGCGGTGACCCTCACGCGGAGGACGCTAGCGGGACGACGCTCGGCTTCGCGCGTCTCCTCGTGAGAGCCCCAGTGCGCCCCGTGCAGCCGCGGTCAAGCAGTGGCGGGGGCGTCCGGGCGCCGCGGACGAGCCGACGATCCCGGGCTGGATGCGCACGATCGACGACTTCACCGTGGGAGAGGCCGCGGGCGCGGGCCTCGCCCTCACGGCGCTCAACCCGAAAAGCGTGCTGCTGGTTGCCGCCGCGGCCGTCGAGATCGCCGCTGTCGGGCTGGCGTCGAGCCAGGAGCTCGCGGTGTTGCTCGCTTTCGTCGCCGTCGCCTCGATCGGCGTGCTGACGCCACTCGTTCTCGCGGTGGCTCTCGGAGAGCGGTCTCGGGAGCCGCTGGAGCGCGTGCGAGGCTGGATGGTGCGCTCCAACACAGCGATCATGACGGTGCTCTTCCTCGTCATCGGGGCGAAGCTGATCGGCGACGCGATCGCCGCCTTCGGCTGACCTGGAGCGGCGTTGCCGTGGAGGTCGGGCATGTGCAGCCCGGGGATGCCCTCCAGTCGAAGCGCCCGCCGCGATCCTGGCAGCATGCCGCGGGCGTGACTGTCGACATCGCCTCCGACCGGTCGCACCGGCGCCGCCGGTTCTCGGGGCGCGACCCGCTTCAGGTCCACCGCGGCGCGACTCCGCTCGAGCTCCTCTTCGACCTGACCTTCGTGGTCGGGTTCGGCGTCGCCTCGAGCGAGCTCGCCCACTACCTCGCCGAGGGGGACATCCGCACGGGCGTCGTGGGCTTCTCGCTGGCGACGTTCGCGGTCGCGTGGGCGTGGATCAACTACTCGTGGTTCGCATCCGCCTACGACACGGACGACTGGGTGTTCCGCCTGGCGACGATGGTGCAGATGGTGGGCGTGATCGTCCTTGCGCTCGGCCTGGAGCCGGCGTTCGCGTCGATCGCCCGCGGCGGCACGCTCGACATCGGCGTCATGGTCGCCGGCTACGTGGTCATGCGCGTGCCGATGGTGTTCCTGTGGGCGCAGGTCGCGCGTCACGATCCCGCGCGCCGCCGGACGGCGAGGACGTACATGTGGACGATCTCGGTCGCGCAGGTGTTCTGGGTCGCGCTCGCCGTCGGTGACCCGACGATGGCGCTCGCATTCGCCGTGACGCTGGCTCTGATCGGCGTCGAGATGGCCGGCCCGTTCGTCGCCGAAAGCCGGAAGGGCGGGACGCCGTGGCACGCGCATCACATCTCGGAGAGATACGGCCTGCTCGTGATCATCACGCTCGGCGAGGGCATCCTCGGCACGGTCGCGTCGATCAACGCCGTCGTGCACGGCGCCCACGGGTGGACGGTCGACGCGGCGGTGGTCGCGATCGCGGGGATCGGCCTCATCTTCGCCACCTGGTGGACGTACTTCCTCGTCCCCTGGGCCGAGGTGCTCGCGGCGTATCGGGAGCGATCCTTCCTCTGGGGGTACGGCCATCTCGTGGTCTTCGCGTCGCTCGCGGCGATCGGCGCCGGCCTGCACGTCGCCGCGTACTACCTCGAGGGCAAGACGACGATCAGCGACACGGCGACGGTGCTCTGCACCGTGATCCCGTTCGCGATCTACGTCGTGACGCTGTACGGGCTGTACGCGTCGTTCACGCGCCATCGCGACCCGTTCCACCTGTCGCTCCTCGCGGCGACCGCGGCCGTGCTCGTGCTGACGGTCGTGCTCGCCGCGGCGGGGGTCAGCGTCGCGATCTGCCTCGTCGTCCTGATGTTCGCGCCGATCGTGACGGTGGTCGGGTACGAGACGGTCGGGCACCGGCACGTCGCGGAGGCGCTGGCGAGAATGCGCGACCCGTCGCCGTAGCCGCTCCAGCACCTGTCGGCTCCGAGGCGGTCGCTTACCATCACCTCCGTTCGCTACCGGAGGAGGTTCTCGTTGGCCCAAGCCGGATTCATCGACCACGTCGGGATCGGCGTCCCCGATCTCGCCGCGGCCAAGGAGTACTACGACGAGCTCATGTCCATCGTCGGGCTCCGAGAGTGGTTCGAGACAGGCCCGGGAGGGCCCCTCAACTACGGGCCCGACGGCGCCCGAGGCTCGCAGCTGTTCTCCTACCGGCAGAGGAACCAGCGACGTACTCACGCGGGGCGACCGGCCTCCACCATCTGGCGTTCCTGGTCGCGAGCAGAGCAACGGTGCGGGCAGCGCACGAGTGGGCACGTGCACGCGGAGCCGTGATCCTGGACGAGCCACAGGAGTTCCCGCAGTACGGGGAGGACTGTTACGCGACCTACTGGCTGGATCCCCACGGATTCAAGCTCGAGGCCGTCTGCCATACGCCCGAGGAGCGTTAGTCCGGAGGCGGTCGCGCAGTGGGCAGGCGAGGAGCGACCGCGCCGCGGACCGTGGAAGCCCTGACCACGGCCACGTCGAGACCTGAATCGCGCATCCCACCGCCCGTTCGTCAGGCGCCGTGCCAGAGCTCCAGGTGCCGTGCGTGCGTCGGCAGGTACGACCCCTCCCCGTAGTGCTCGTCGTAGAAGTCGGTGTCGAGGTGGTGGGCCTGGACGAAGCCGGGAAGCATGACCGTGCTGCGCGTCCCCGGGAACTTCCCGAACTTGTCGTGGATGTACTGCGCGATCTCGGCCATGCACTCCACGAAGTCGCGGCTGTAGGGCTCCGTCGTCCCCCGGACGCGGGCGGGATCCTTCCAGGGGCCGGGCGCGCTCGCGTCGTAGGCGCCGCCCGCTCCGAACTTCCGCTCGACGAAGGCCTCGACGGCCGCGTGCATGTCCGGGAAGTACGGCGGGCAGAGCGCCTCGTAGACGCCGTCGAGACCGACGACGCTCGGCGTGACCCAGCGCTCGTCCTCGACGTACCGGAACCCGAGCCCCGGGACACCGTCGCCGGCGTATGCGCCGAGCGCGGCCAGGCCGTCCATGCCGTTGAAGTACAGGCCGCCGATTCCCATCGCCTGGAGCATGAGGACGATGTTGTGCCCCATGAACGCGAGCTCGAGGCACATGCTGTCGTTGACGTCCGCGAGGAGCTCGGCGAGCGGGAGCCGCTTCTCGGGATCGAGGACGCCGGCGCGGACGAACGGGTCGAGATCTCCCGCCGGCTCGCCGGTCTCGTCGTCGACGACCATCACGCCGTGCCGGAGCATGAGCCCGAGGATCCCGAGGCACTCCTCCGCGGCGTCGCCGACGGGCATGAACAGCGTCGAGCCGGGCTGGTTCGCCCACCACAGGTTCGGCGGGAGGATGTACGGCGGTGAGGACGGGACCTCCAGCCGCGCGTCCGTGAGCCGGGTCGTCTGCTCTCGGCAAAGAGCGACGGCCGCGTTCAGGTCGCCGCCGCCGGTGCTCGCTGCGGCGGGCCGCACGTCTCGCGTCCGCGTGCAGTAGCAGCCGTCGTCGTCCGTGAAGAACAGCGCCGGGGTCCCGATGCCTGCCGCCGTCGGCGCCGTGCGGCCCGTGAAGCGGACCGTGAAGTCGGCGTGCGAGTCCGGCAGCCGCGGCGTGAACGGCACGCCGAAAGTCCAGCCGGAGACGCCGGTCGCGGCCGCGACGAGCAGCATCTGCTCGGGCTCGGAGAGCGGGAGAGGGTCCTTCTCGGAGCGGAACGCCAAGGGGCCGGAGGGGATCTCCATCCCCAGCCCGAAGCGCCGCGCGCGTCTCCCGTAGAGCGCGTCCAGCAGTGAGAACTCACGAACCGCCTCGAATCCCGCGTCAGGGCTCGCCACGCCGTCTCCCTTCCGTGTCGCCCGTGGCCGACTGCCCCACGGGAAGAGGATCACCCGCCGAGGACACTCTTACACGGGGCGCGTGCGGTCAGCGACAGTGCCGCGCGCCGGCGCCCGCTTTCCCTCAAGCGCGGGCGATCTCGACCTTCTTCGCGCCCTCGAGACGCATGCGCCGGCACACGGAGAAGAAGTCGTCGGCGTCGTGGAGCCGGGCGAAGACGTTGACGGCGATCGGCCCCTCGGGCATCGAGGGCGTCGCGTCGAGGTCGTAGAACCAGCAGATCTCCGAGTAGCTCTCGTCGACCCCGTAGCTCGAGCCGCGCTCGACGGTGAGGAAGGCGACGTCGCCGGCGCCGACGATCGTCGTCGCGTGCTCGCGCGGCGGCTCGAGCACGGCGGGAAGCACGAGGTAGACCTCGCTCCCCGAGTAGATCGCGTGGCGCGCGCTGCCGCCGGCAGGCAGCGCGTCGAGGACGGCGCGGCACGTCTCCGGCGCCTGCTCCCGGAGCAGCCGCGCCGCTGCGGCGACCCCCTCGTCGGGAAAGCGAATGACGATCTCGTCCGGCACGCGCACTTCGTACCACGCCCGCGCCCGGCGTGAGGCGAGGAAGTAGCGTCGGCCCGTCGGTACGGTTGCGGCGAGGGATGCCGTGTCGATCAAGGTGATCGTCGAGCTTCAGGCCAAGCCCGGCCGGCGGGCCGAGCTCGAGCGTCTGCTCGAGAGCCTGGTCGCCACCGAGGGAGAAGGTCTGCGCGGCTTCCTGGGCAGCACGCGCTACGAGGTGCTGGACGACCCCGACACGCTGATCGAGATCGCCGAGTGGGAGTCCCCCGAGGCGCGGCTGGCCCACATGGAGGAGGCCGCGGCGACCGGCGCCTACGCGCCTCTGGCCGAACTGCTCGCGGTGCCGTTCAAGGCGACGGTCATCCGGCAGCTGCGTTGAGGCAGACGGCATGGCCGTGTAAGACGACGGCGACTCGCCTGGGACTATTGTCGTGTGATGCCTAGGCCAGAATGCTCTGAGTTGCGATGACGGAGGACACGGCCAAGCCTGACGGCGAGCGCTGGCCCCGGCCGAGCTTCGGTGACGGCGGGCCGTCGGCCGCCGACGCCTCGCGCCAGCTGGCAGACCGTCTCGCAGCTGAAGCGACCGGGGTCACGGAGAGCCGAGACGCAGCAGCCCCGGCGCCTGACGAGACCCCGGGTCGATCCGTCCCACTCGTCGTTCCACACGCGTCTCGCCGCGACACGCGGAGGTTGCTGCTCGGCGCTCTCGCTGCTGTGACGCTCGTGCTGCTCGTCACGGCGCTGGCCGTGACGGGGTACGTCGCCGAGGTGAACAAGGATCGCGCCGGCCGGTGGGAGGAGCGCTCGCTGGCGCTCGAGCGCAACGTCGATCAGCTCAACGGCGTGCTCGTCGAGAGATCGAACGAGCTGAACGCGCGCACTCGCGAGCTCAACGGGATGGCGTCGAAGGTGCGGAGGCAGCAGTCGGCTCTGCGCCGGTCGGAAGCGGACGTCAGCTCGCTCGAGGACAGGCAGCGAGCCCTGGCAGCCGAGAAGGCCGAGGTCGAGGACGAGCGCGCAGCCCTGCTCGTCCAGTCGGCGGCGATCGAGGAGGTGGCCGACGCCGTCATCGCCTGCAACGGTGGGCTCGCTCAGCTGTTGGGGTACGTGCTGGACGAGGACTACTACTCCGCGAGCGCGATCGTCTCCGAGGTTCGGGACGATTGCGACTACGCCGAGTACTCGCTCGACGACTACAACGCCAGGTTCGGGTAACGGCTTGCGGAGAGCTACGCTCGTTGTCGTCTGCGGGATGGGGCTCCTCTCCGCGGGCTGCGCCGTGCAGGCGAGCGCCCCGCCCGAGGAGGAGCCAACGGTCTCGGTGCCCGCGGTCGAAGAGGTCTCGGCCGATGTCCCCCGCGCCGTGCGGGTCAAGGTGCCGAAGCTCGCCGCCGAGTCGTTCTCGCGCCGAGCGAAACGGTTGACCGTCCGCGTGCGGAACATCTCGTGCCTCGGTGTCGGCACCGGCTCGGGCTTCGCGATCGCAGACGACGTCCTGGTGACCAACAGGCACGTGATTGCGGGCGCCGCGATTCTCGAGGTCTCGACGTGGGACGGTCGCTCCTTCGACGTCGACACCGCGGAGGTCGGCGTCCTGGGTGATCTCGGTATCGCGGTCGTCGACGGGAAGCTGCCGCAGGTCGGGAGCTACGGGCGGACGCCGGCAGCCTCGACGCCGATCACGGTCGCTGGTTACCCGCTCGGCGGCGCGCTCACTCTGCGCTCGGGCACCGTCATCGACTACGTCGACGGGAGCGGCGGGCTCGGCATCCCGGGACGGGTGATGCGACTCAGCGCGCGCGTGCAGCCGGGCAACTCGGGCGGGCCGGTGCTCAACTCGAAGGGGAAGATCGTGGCGGTCGTCTACGCGATCGAGATAGCGACCGGCTACGGGCTCGCGATCCCGGTCGACACGCTTCGCACACTCATCCGCGCCGGCGGGTACGAGGCCGTTCCTCCCTGCGGCTCGGACTGACTGGTTCCGTGTCGCCCCAGGTCACGCGAGCGCGCGCTCGGGGGGCCCGGTCGGTCGGCTGGCCGTGCGTCGGGCGCACAACCGCGATCAGTCAGCCACTCTGCCCCGCACGGCCCAGGCTCGGGCCGAGAGCACGAACGGCGCTGCGGGGAGGCGAGCCCGGCAGCTCTCGCGCAGCTGCTCGCGGCGCTCGGGATCGAGCCCGGCGACGTAGGCGCCCGCCGGGCCGACGCCCAGCGTGTAGGGCTCCCACCAGTCCTCGAAGGTCGTGTGCTCGAGGGTGATCGTGAGCACGTCGTCCTCCACGTCGCGCAGTCCTGCGGCCTGGCAGAGCTCTGCGAGGTGGCCTTCGCGGGTCCCTGGGAGCTTCGACTCGTCGTCGACGTCGCCGTCCAGGCTGGCGACGACCTCCCAGAAGAGGCTGAGCGGCCCGTAGCTCCCGGCGTGGTCCCACACGCACGCGGCTACAACGCCGCCCCGCCGCGTCACTCGCGCCATCTCGCGCAGCCCCGCGACCGGGTCTGCCATGAAGTGGACGACCAGTTGCGCGAGAGCCGCGTCGAACGAGCCCGCCTCGAAGGGCAGCTCCTCCGCCGGGGCCTGCTGCACCGTGACGTCCGGGTGGCGCTCCCGCATCGCCTCGACGAACGACTCCGAGGGGTCGACGGCAGACACGCTCCGAGCCCCCAGCCGCCGCGCGAGCTCCGCCGTCAACGCGCCCGGGCCGCAACCGACGTCGATCACGCGCTGCTCGCTCGAGATCCCTGCGAAGTCGGCGAGCAGCGGAGCGAGCGGCTCCGAGTATCTCCCCATGAACCGGTCGTACGCCTCGGCGGCGACCGCGAAGCTCACCTGCCGCCTCTCGGGGCGCCGCCGCGCACGGTCATCAGGACAGCGCGCGCTCGAGCGCGGCCCGGTCGGTCGGAGCGCCGTGCGTCGGAAGCACGAGCTCGACGGGGAAGTCGAGCAGGGGGCTCAGGCTCGCGACGACCTGCTCGCGGGAGACGTCCTTGCGGAGCCACTGGAGCGGGATCTCGAGGCCCTGGCCGAAGTCGACGAGCGAGTCGCCGCAGATGACCGTGCGGCGGTCCTCGATCCAGAGCACGAGGTCCTGCGGCTCCCTGCCGGCGAACGCCACGATGCCGGCGGGCGCTCCTTCGTCCGGCGAGTACCAGTGCGCCTCGCCCGCCTCCCCGCTGGATGCTAGTCCCCGGGGCGGGTCGCGCATCCGCTTCGGTGCACCGACTAGGACCCGACCCGGGTTCCCCTGTTCGACATCCGACTAGGGTCTCCGGCTCGTGGACGGGGTGGAGTCGAATCGAGCGCGCCGAGAGGCATCGCTCACAGTGCTTGAGCGCGCAGGACAGCTGAAGGCATCCGCACTCGACTTCGACGAAGCGCTCGCCGCGGTCGCGTATGCGATAACGACGTCAGCACCGCACTCTGAACAGTGCGGTTGACGTCTTGAACGTGCGTGGGCAGTTCCTTGACAAGTACTGTCTCGCCTTCGATCGAAGCGATCGCGAGTTTGAGACCGCCTTTGAAGCGCAGTCGCTTTTGTGGTTGGAAGAGCTGAGTAAGGTCGGGGTCACGGGAACCGTAGGAGTCGACCACGAAGTCCTCGAGGTCACCAAGCGGTTCGATAGCGACGTCATCCCACGGCTGCGACTGGTCAACGTTAAGGAGCAGCTTGGCGAGGCCCATGAGAATGAGGTAGCGCCAGCTGTGTATGTATCGCCGTTCTTCAGGCACGCCGACCTGAGCCTGAAGATCGTGGTACGACCACGGGTAGTCGTCGAAGGTGTGCCCAAAGCTGAACGTGAGCGGTGACCGCTCGGTAATGATCCGCTTGAAGATGGCTGTCTTGCCGCTTCCTTTACGACCGATGACGAGGAAGCGCTCGTGCGCCCGAGCAGCCAGGAATGCGGGGTGATCCTGAAAGCACTCACGCAAGAGCTCGTCAGCGTCGGCATCAATGCCGCCGAAGTCCTTGATGGATTCAAGTACGAGCTCAGGCACGCTCTCGTGTTGCTCCCTGGGACGGCTCTCCTCTAGCTACGAGCAGCCGGTGTTCGTGCCGCAGTCTCGGCACGTGTAGCACGACCCTGTCCTGACCATCCGGCCGCCGCACTTGGCGCACTCGACTGCGTCCTCCCACTGGTTGAAGAGCGCCGTCTGGCCCGGGGCGGGCGCGCTCACCATCTCGGCCGCCGCCGCGTGGTCGCCCGCCTCGTTGTAGGCCGCCGCCAGGCGCGCCTTCACCTCGGCCGTCAGGATGCCCGCCTCCTCCTGCTGGTCGGTGGAGAGGAACTTCTTCCCCATCCAGCGGAAGATGTAGTCGACGATCGACTTCGCGACCCGGATGTCCGCGTCGTTCGTCATGCCCGAGGGCTCGAAGCGCATGTGGCTGAACTTCGAGACGTACACCTCGAGCGGCACGCCGTACTGGAGGCCGAGCGAGACGGAGATCATGAACGAGTTCATGAGGCCGGCGAGGGTCGTGCCCTCCTTCGCGATGTCCACGAAGATGTCGCCGGGCGTGCCGTCGTCGAAGAGGCCGACGTGGATGTAGCCCTCGTACTCGCCGACCTTGAACTTGCGGCCGACCTCGACGCGGTCGTCCGGCAGGCGGCGCCGCTGCGGGAGCGGGCCAACGCCGACGGCAACGGGCTCGAGCGTCGTCGCGCCCGCCTCGGACTTCCCTGAGAGCGGCTGCGCGACCTTGCAGTTGTCGCGGTAGATCGCGATCGCCTTCACGCCGAGCTGCCACGACTCGACGAGGAGCTGCGAGATCTCGTCGACCGTGACCTCCTCGGGGAGGTTCACCGTCTTCGAGATCGCGCCCGAGATGAACGGCTGGACGGCGCCCATCATCTTCACGTGGCCCATGTAGTGGATCGCGCGGTCGCCGATCGCGCAGTCGAAGACCGGGTAGTGCTCGGCCTTGACGTACGGGGCGCCGACGATCGTGTTCCGCTCGTCGATGAACGCGACGATCTCCTCGCCCTCGGTCGGCGCGTAGCCGAGCTTGTCGAGGGCCATCGGGACGGTGCGGTTGACGATCGTGATCTCGCCACCGCCGACGAGCTTCTTCGACTTCACGAGCGAGAAGTCGGGCTCGACACCAGTTGTATCACAATCCATCATAAAACTTATAGTCCCAGTGGGGGCCAAAACACTGGCCTGTGCATTTCGCCAGCCATTCGCCTCGCCAATTTCGAGCGCTTCGTCCCACGCTTTGCGCGCGGCGGCGAGCAGGTCGTTCGGCACGGAGTCCTGGTGGTCGATGTTGCCGACGGCCGCGCGGTGCTTCGCGATGACGCCCGTCATCGCCGCGGCGTTCGGGCGGTAGCCGGCGAACGGCCCCATGCGGCGCGCCACCTCCGCAGACTTCCGATACGCACGGCCGGTCATGAGCGCGGTGATCGCGGCCGCGTACGCGCGACCCTCGTCCGAGTCGTACGGGAGCCCGCGCGCCATGAGCAGGGCGCCGAGGTTCGCGTAGCCGAGGCCGAGCTGGCGGTACGCCTTCGCGTTCCGCTCGATCTCGGGGGTCGGGTACGAGGAGTAGCCGACCGCGATCTCCTGCGCGAGGAAGACGACGTCGACGGCGTGCTCGAACGCCTCGATGTCGAGCTCGCCGTCCTCGCGGCGGAACTTCAGGAGGTTGAGCGACGCGAGGTTGCAGGCGGAGTCGTCGATCGACATGTACTCACTGCAGTTCGCGACCACGACCCCATCGACGATGTAGGAGTGGTGCAGTGGCTCGGTGAGGTTGTAGACGGCCTCCTGGCCGTCCTCCTCGCGCGCGACGAGCGTCGTGCCCGCCTTCGTCGCGTAGCGCCCCGTCTCGGCGAGGAGCGTCTCGAGCGCAGCCTGCTTGCGCGGCGCGGAGAACCGGATCTCGCTGGCGAAGCGGGCGAGATCCGACCCGGTGATCCGGAGGTCGAAGCCCTGGCGTGAGGCGTACGCGACGTGCGTCCCGTCGACGCGCGTGTACTCGAAGTTCGTTGTCTCGCTCCCTGAGACCGTGTAGATGCGGCCCCGGATGCCGAACGCGTTCAGGAGCCGCTGCACGTCCTTGAGCAGCGCCTCGCTGCGGCTTCCGAGCCCGACGTAGCGGCTTCCCTTGCCGTTCTCCACGCGAGAGACGCAGCCGTCCGCGCCGAACAGCCCGCGCAGGAACGCGGCTTGCACCTCGATCGGTGCGGTGAAGACTCCTGCCGGGACGCGCTTCTCGTGCGCTCGTCCCGACGTGACACCGATGCCGCGGAAGAGCTCGCGCACCGCTTCGCTCCCGGCGCGCAGCTGCAGCGTGTCGTTCGGCATGTTCTGCACCGAGATGCCGCCGATCAGCTCGCGCAGCATCCCCTCGTGTGATCCGCAGAGGCCGTCCTCGATGTCGTCGCCTCCGTAGATCCATTGGGTCTGTGCGTCCGTGAGACAGCCGTCACCGATCAGATGGCCGGTGAGCTCCGCGAGGCCTTCGCTCCAGCGGTCGGGAAGCTCGCGGTACGTCGCGGTGCCTCCACGCGGGGCAGACTTGGCGAGGGCCTCGACCTTGACGGGCAGGATCCACGACGCGTCGGTGGCCGGCGTCGCGGTGTCGTTGAGCAGGACGCGGTCCTCCGTCGTCAGCTCGGCGGCTTCGACGTAGCCGCGGTTCAGTGTCCACACGCGGTGGTTCGGCGTGCACCGCAGCTGCTGGCCGTTCGCGAAGCGAAGAAGGACGATCGGCTTGATCCCGTTCTGCATGACCGTGACCGGGACCGTCGCCACGACACCCTCGCCCGGCTCCTTCGCGGTCGCGCGATGCGTGTAGACGCGGAGCTCCTCGCCGGCGAGCCAGCGTTCGTACAGCTCCTCGAAGCGGAGCAGACCGAGCGTCGTGTGCACGCGCGCATCGCCGGGGAAGCACGGGTTCGACGCGTTGATGCGGCTCGTGTTCGGGAGCGTGTGCCAGTTGTTGATCGTCGTGTCGTACTGGACGCCCGGGTCGGCGCACTCCCACGCGGCCTCGGCCATCTGGCGGAGGATGTCGCGCGCGTCCTTCGTCTCCACGACGGAGCCGTCGGTGCGCGCGGTCAGGTTCCACTCCTTGCCCTCGACGACGGACTCCATGAAGGCGTCCGTGACGCGGACCGAGTTGTTCGCGTTCTGGTACTGGATCGAGGCCCAGTCGGGCGAGTCGAGCGACATGTCGTAGCCCGCCTGCTCGAGGATGCGCGCCTTGCGCTCCTCCTTGGCCTTGCACCAGATGAACTCCTCGACGTCCGGGTGGTCGACGTCGAGGACGACCATCTTCGCGGCGCGCCGCGTCTTGCCGCCGGACTTGATCGTGCCGGCGGACGCGTCGGCGCCGCGCATGAAGGAGACGGGCCCGGAGGCGTGGCCGCCCTTCGAGAGCTGCTCCTTCGAGGAGCGGAGGCGGGAGAGGTTGACGCCGGAGCCGGAGCCGCCGCGGAAGATGACGCCCTCACGGCGGATCCAGTCGAGGATCGACTCCATCGAGTCCTCGATCGAGAGGATGAAGCAGTTGTGCACGGCGACGTTGTTGGTCAGGTACTCGCCCGACTCGGTCTGGATGTCGTAGACGTCGCGGACGCCGATGCTCTCGATCGAGACGATCTCCTCCTCGCGGAGGTCCGGGCAGGTCTTCAGGCCGCGGAGCCCGAGCGACTCGAGGAGCTTCTGCTGCTTGTCCGCGCCGACGAAGCCGACGAGCTCGGCGAAGCGTGCTCGCTCGGAGCCGATCGAGATCGAGACCTCGTGGAGGTCGTGGCGGTTGTCGCGCGCCTCAGTCTTGCGGGTGCGGCGCGAGTAGATTCCGACGACGTTCAGGAGGAGTTGCACGTCTTCGGCCCAGCGCTCGCCGATGACCGAGAAGCCCACGCGCCCGTTCTCGTTGCCGTTGTCGCGGCGAACGCTCACGTAGCCGTCCGCCTGGAAGACGCTGCGCAGGTACGCGGTGATCTCCTCGTGGGACGCCGTCCAGAGCTGCTCCGGAACGCGGATCGCCGTGCCGTGAAGGAGAAGCTGCCAGCGATCGACGAAGTCGCGGAGCTCCTCGCCGTAGAGGCGGATGCGCCGGCAGGTCAGCGACTCGTCCTGTGTCGGGACGTTGCGGACATGGCGGTGGACGTCGGGGAAGACGAGGTCGAGGTTGGAGACGACCCACTCGTACTCGTCGTCGTTCGCGACCTGGAACTCGACGGTGAGCGACCGGTTCGTGCCCTGCTCGTACTGGCCGACGAACCCGTCCGCCTGGAGCCAGCCGGCGAGCGCCGCCTCGGCGATCGCAACTGGGTCAGCGGTCGTCTCCGAGTCGTCGAGCAGCGCCGAGCCGCCGCCGACGAGAGCCGGCGTGCGCGCTTCGACCTTCGCGCGATGGGGATGGAGGTGCATCCGCATTCCAGGCCTGAGCGCGTCGACGCGGAGCCAGGACGGCTGCGTCCTGCGCGTGTGCACGACCTTGACGACGTGGTCGCCGGTCGCTTCGACGAAGCTGCCGTTGCGGAGGGTGACGCGGAAGACCTCCTTCAGGCCGTTGGCCTTGACCGCAACGATCCGGGTGATGCCGGCGGCGTCGTAGACCTCACGCCCGACCTGCTCCTCCTCGACGAGCTGCCCGATCGGGATCATCCCGTCGGGGGTCGAGACGAGCGCGTGCCACGGTTGGCACGCCGAGCATTGCGGCTTCGCCTCGAAGCCGACGTTGAACCAGACCGGGGAGTTGAAGGACGCGTACTGGTTGACGAGGATCGCCTTCAGCTCGGCCTCGAAGGTGTCGGCCTCCTCGTCGGTCGCGAAGTAGCCGCCCTCGCGGCCCCAGCCGCCGATCGTGTCGACGACGCGGCCGATCATCTGCTTCACGGAGCGCTCGCGCTCGGGGGAGGCCATGCGGCCGCGGAAGTACTTCTGCGCGACGATGTTCGTCGCGGTCTGCGACCAGAACTTGGGGAACTCGACGTCCTTCTGCTCGAACGCAGGGCCGTCCTTGCCGGGGATGTGGGCGTGGCGGAGCTCCCACTCGACCTCCTCGAAGGGGTCGCGGCCGGGGATGGTGAAGAGACGGCGCGGCGCGACGCTCGCCTCCTGCTCGACGACCGTGTTGGCGATCTCCTCGTCGGTGATCGCGACGCTCTCGGCGACCGCGCTCTGGGTCGCGCTCTGGGTTCCAGCCTGCCCCGCCGTTGCCATCGTGTCCTCCCGGGCCGTGTCCGACATCTAGGTCTCCCCGCCCGGATGGGCGACGTGCGTCATGCGAGCGGACCAGAGAGGGTAGGAGGGGGGTCGGATGGTACGGCTTGCCTGCGAAATTCCTGCAAATAGCGAAGTTCTGGACCGCGTCAAGGCTCCTGAAGTCTACCGGCGCGGGGCTCTCTCACCGCCGGGGCGGCGGATGGCCCGGCGTCGGCGTCAGCCGCCGAGGTCGTCGTCGCCGAGGTCGTCGAGCAGGCCTTCGGCGGTCGCCTCGTGGCGGCGGCGCGAGAGGTACCCGAGGCCGCCCGCGCCGAGGAGCGCGAGCGACATGCCGCCCAGCAGCAGCAGCGGGATCGGCACGGAGGACACCGACGAGGTGTCGATCGTCGGCGCCGCCTCGGAGCCTCCGCCGGTGCCCGGCGAGACGGGGGCGACCGGGCGCGTCGGCTCGTCCGAGCCGCCGGAGCCCGACCCGCCGGAGCCGCCCGAGCCGCCGCCGGAACCGGAGCCCGACCCGCCGGAGCCGCCGCTGTCGGCGTTCGTCGCCGCAGCGAGGGCGCGGGAGATGACCTCCTCGACGTTCGCGTAGTCGCGGAGGTCGGCCGGGATGGCGTCGATTGCCTCCTGGTAGCAGCGAAGCGGGTACACGCGATCGATGCGGCCGTTGTCGAACCAGTCCGCGAGCACCGCGTCCCCGCACTTCGAGGCCATCGCCGTGGACGGCAGCGCGAGCGCCGCGATCGCGCACGCGAGCAGCATGAGACCGGCGAGGAACGCCAGGGGCCGTCGTGATGGGCTCGTGTGACGATTCACGGAAGGTGGCAGCCGATGACCTGAGACAGTCTTTCCCCCTCAGGTGATCCCCGCGTACGAGGAGGGTAAACGAATTGTTAGACGGACTGGCCTCGCTCTCTTGAGACGCGACGCCCCAGTTGTCGGTTAGAGCGGACGATCGCTTGAGGAGGCGCTGGTAGCCTCGACAGTCATGGACGCGGCGCCTGAGCCGTCCGCCCGGGCGCTCGGCACGGCCGCCTCCCTCCTCGCGCTCGCGGTCGCGGGAACGCTGCTCGGGGCCGGGCTCGCGGGGGACGGGTCGGACGTCGGCGGGATCCTTCCGGTCGGCGGCGGCGCAGTCGTCGCGGCGGCCGTCGCGCTGGCCGCGGTCGGGCTCGGGCTGCTCGCCGCGCCCGCGCTCGGCCGCGAAGGCGTGGCGCTCGTCGTCGTGCTCGCGCTCCTCTGCCTCTGGCTCGGGGCGACGATCACGTGGTCGATCGCGCCCGACCGGAGCTGGGAGGCGTTCAACCGGAGCCTCGCGTACCTCGCGTTCCTCGGCCTCGGCGTGCTGCTCGCGGCCGCGGCGGGCCGCGTGGCCGCCCGCCTGGCCGGCGCGGTCCTATCCATCGTCACGAGCGTGATCCTCGTGTGGGCGCTCGTCGCGAAGGTGTTCCCGGGGCTCGACCCGGAGGGAGACCGTGTCGCGCGGCTCCGCGAGCCGGTCGGGTACTGGAACGCGCTCGCGCTCCTCGCGAACGTCGCGCTCGCGCTCGGGCTGTGGCTCGGGGCGACGCGCGGGCACCGGCCGGCCGTTCGCGTCGCGGGAGCGCTGCTCGTCTACGTCTCGACCCTCGTGCTGCTCCTGACGCTCTCGCGGAGCGGCCTCGTGGCGGGGAGCGCGGTGGTCGTGCTCTGGATCCTGCTCGCGCGCGAGCGGGTCGAGGGCGGCCTCCTGCTCGTGGCCGCAGCGACCCCGGCGGTGCTCGTCGCCGGCTGGGCCTACACGCGGCCCGCGCTCGTTGAGGACGTCGCGTCGAGGGCGGACCGGGAGGCAGACGGCGCGGTGCTCGGCGTGCTGGCTCTCGGCGGGGCACTGCTGGTGGCCGGGCTCGTCGCGTTCGCCGTGCGCCGGCCGCTCGGCGCGGTCGGGCGTGCGCGTGCCGCGCGTGGGCTCTCGGTCGCCGCCGTCGCCCTCGCCGCGGCGGCGCTCGCGGGCGTCGTGCTGGCCGTCGGCAACACGAGCACGTCCCCGGTCTCGTGCGCCGAGGTCGCGAACGACCCGCGGCGGCTCGGGTCGATCAGCCTCTCGAACCGGATCTGCTGGTGGCGCGAGTCGCTCGACGTGTACTCCGACCACCAGCCGGTCGGCTCCGGGGCGGGGACGTTCGAGATCGCGCGCCGCGCGCACCGCGAGGACGCACGGAACGTCTCGCAGCCCCACAACATCGCGCTCCAGCACCTCTCGGACGCCGGGATCGGCGGGATCGCGCTCTGGATCGCGCTCGTCGGGGCCGGTGCGCTCGTCTGCGTCCGCGCGCTCCGAAGGCTCGAGGGCGCGGAGCGCGCCGCGGCCGCCGCCCTCGTTGCCGCTCCGGCGGCGTACCTCCTGCACTCGCTCGTGGACTACTCGTGGGACTTCCTCGCGGTGACCGCGCCGGTGCTGGTCGCGCTCGGCGTGCTCGCGGCGGCGGGCGAGGCGGGAGCGACGAGAGCGAGGCCGCTCCTGACGGTCGCCGCCGTGCTCGTGGCCGTCGTCGCGCTCGTCTCCTTCGCGTCGCCGCGGCTCTCCGACCGCGACGTGCGGGCCTCCACCCGCGCGCTCGACGACCGCGACTTCGCCCGGTCACGTGAGCTCGCGGAGCGCGCGCGGCTGTTCAACCCGTCCTCGCCGGAGCCGATCTGGGCGCTCGCGCGCCGCTCGCAGCGCCTGGGGTTCCTGCGCGCCGCCGAGACGCACTACGCGGACGCGGTCGAGCTCCAGCCGGAGAACCCGGAGACGTGGTACCGGCTCGGGATGTTCCAGTACGCCGTGCGCGGGAACCTCTGCCTCGCGTACGAGTACCTGAACCGCGCGTGGGGGCTCGACCGGGCCGGCGAGCAGTGGGTGCCGGGCGGCCCGCTCGACGTCTCGCGCCAGGCCGTCGACGAGGGCGCCTGCGACTAGCGACGCCGGTCGAGCACGGGCCCGGCGTCGCGGGCGACTGCGACGACGGCGGCGAGCGTCCCGGGCGGCGCGAGCTCGGAGGGGAGCTCGTCGAGGCGGAACCAGTCGAGCTCGCTGACCTCGGCCGGGTCGGGATCGGCCTCGGGCGGGCCGAGCGGCGCCGCCGTGTAGTACGCGACGTTGATCACGTCGTCCTCGTAGCCGTCGACCCACACGCCGACGTAGCCGGTGACGGAGACGCGGAGGCCGGTCTCCTCGAGCACCTCGCGCTCGGCGGTCTCGAGCGGATGCTCGCCGTGCTCGCAGAAGCCGCCCGGCGCGCACCACATCCCGGCCCACGGCTCGTGCGCGCGCCGCGTCAGGAGCACCGTGTCGCCGTCGAGCACGATCGCGTTCGCGCACGGCTTCGGGTTTCGCCAGTGGCTCGTGCCGCAGGCGGCGCAGGCGACCGGGGGAGGGGAGGGCAGCGGGGCGCCGCAGGCCGTGCAGAAGCGCGCCGCGGGCACGGAGCGCTACGAGCCCAGGATGAGGACGGCGTGCGCGCGGCCGAGGTCGCGGACGCGGATCCCGTCGAGCGGCCCCACGTGGCGCACGCCGAGGTCGCGGCCGAGCCGGCGGCCCTCCTCGGCGAAGCCCGGCTTGAACATGACGAGGTCGTGCGCGAACCCTCTGCTGGCGGCGTTCCCGACCGTGCCGACCCGGTAGCCCCTGCCCTGCACGCGCGACGCCGCGGCGGCGGCGGCGCCCGTGCGCCCGTTCCCGTTCAGGACCATGACTACGACGCGGCTGCGCGGGAGGGCGGCGGGCTTCGGCTTCGGGCGCGCGCTCTTCTTCGCAGCGGCCGGCTTGGAGGCAGGCGCCTTTTTCGGCGCGAGCGCGTGCTCCTTCGCGGCCAGCTGCACGCGGCTCGAGACGGTCTCGACGAGCCAGCCGCCCCCGATCGCGAGCAGCAGCAGGAGCTCGACGGCCGCGATCGACGCGGCGACGAGAGCGGTCACGCGCCAGGGACGGACGAGAGCGTCGGGGGGAGAGAGCGGGTGATCCACGCGCGGATCGATTCGCCCACGGGATCGTCACTCCTGCAAGGGTCGTAGGCTTCGCGCGTGCGCCGCCTCGGTCACCCGGCTGCGACGTTCACCCTCATCCGCCTCGGCTTCCTCGCCGGGACGGCGCTGTCGCTCGTCTGGGTGCTGCCCTCGAGCGAGTCCGTGCTCGTCTACGGCGCCTACGGCCCGCTCGGCGACTACCTCTTCGGCGCGTTCGCGCAGTGGGACAGCGACTGGTTCCTCCAGATCGTCGAGCAGGGGTACACGGAGCAGTCGGCCGCGTTCTTCCCGCTCTACCCGGCGCTCGTGTGGGCGCTCGGCTGGCCGCTCGGGTCGAACCTGGCGGCGGCGGTGCTGATCTCGCTCGCGGGCGCTGCGGTGGGAGCGTGGGCGCTGGTGGAGATCGCGAAGCCGCTCGTCGGCGTGGCGGCGGCGCGCGACTCGATGCTGCTGCTCGCCCTCTACCCGACCGCGTTCGTCTTCACCTCGGCGTACTCGGAGGGGCTGTTCCTCGCGTTCGCGACGACGTCGTTCCTCGCGGCGCAGCGCGGGCGGCCGTGGCTGGCGGGGCTGCTCGGCGGGCTCGCGGTGGGGACGCGGTTCATCGGGATCGCGCTCGTGCCCGCGCTCGTGGCGCTGCTCTGGCCGCGGTCGCGTGGGGAGGCGTGGCGGCTGGCGCCGGTCGTCCTCCTCCCGCTCATGGGGCTCGCGGCCGTCGCGCTCTACTTCGACGCGACGCTCGACGACGCGCTCGCGTTCTCGCACGCGCAGCAGTTCTGGGATCGCAGCCCCTCCTGGCTGGGCCCCCTCGCGGGCGTCTGGGAGGCGTTGCGCGCGGTGCCGGAGAGCCTCGACGGGCTGACCTCGGTGCCGCGGCGGGTGGGGGTGCCGGGCGAGGCGATCTCGATCCCGGACACGCTCGCGCACCAGCGGGCGCAGCTCGCTCTCTGGAACCTGGTCGACCTCGCCGCGCTGGCGGCGGCGGTGGCGTTGACGGTGGTCGCGTGGCGGCGGCTCGGCGTCGCGTTCGGCCTCTTCTCGGCCGCGTTCCTCGCGATCGCGACCTCGGCTCCCGGCGCCTCGCTCCCGCTGCACAGCATGGTGCGCTTCGTCATGGTCGACTTCCCGGTGTTGATCGCGGGGGCGGCGCTGCTCTCTGGGCGGCCGGCGGCGAGGACGGGCGTGCTGGTGACGCTCGGGGCGTTGTCAGCGGTCGCCGGCGTGACCTTTGCCCGCAAGCTGTGGGTCGCCTGAGACGAACTCCCAGGTCGACGCGAGCCCGTCCTCGAGCGCGACCATCGCGGCGAAGCCGAGCTCGTCGGCCGCGCGCCGCGGGTCGAGGACGCTGCGCTGGAGCTCGCCGAGCCGGGCGGGCGCGTGCTCGGCGTCCGTCGTCGAGCCCGCCGCGTCGCGGCAGAGCGCGTACAGCTCGAGCACGCTCGTCTCGCGGCCGGTGCCGACGTTGAACACGCCACCCTCCTGGCCCAGCGCCGCGAGCGTCGCGCGCGCGACGTCTCCCACGTAGACGTAGTCGCGGGTCTGGGTGCCGTCGCCGAAGATGCGCGCCTGCTCGCCGCGGGCGAGGGCGCCGAGGAAGATGGCGACGACGCCGGCCTCGCCGTGCGGGTCCTGGCGCGGCCCGTACACGTTCCCGTAGCGGAGGGCGACGTGGATCGTCCCGTGCAGGCGGTTGTACGTGCGCAGGTACTCCTCCCCGCAGAGCTTCGAGGCGCCGTACGGCGAGACGGGGCGGAGGGGCGCGGTCTCCTCGGCCGGCCCGTCGCACTCGCCGTAGATCGCGCCGCCGGTGGAGCTGAAGACGACCTGCGCGCCGTGGCGGCGGGCGGCCTCGAGCACGCGGACGGTGCCGAGGACGTTGATCTCGGCGTCCTCGAGTGGGCGCTCGACGGCGACGCGGACGTCGGCCTGCGCGGCGAGGTGGAAGACGGCCTCGGGGCGCGCGTCGTCGAAGACGTCCTCCAGCGGCTCGCGGATGTCGCGGACGACGAGCGTGGCGGCCTCGGGGACGTGCTCGCGCCTCCCGGTGGCGAGCGAGTCGACGACGACGACCTCGTCCCCGCGCGCGACGAGCGCGTCCGCGACGTGGGATCCGATGAAGCCGGCGCCGCCGGTGACGATGGCCCGCACGCGTCGCATCCTACGGACGCAGTCCCGTTCGGCCAGCCCTCGGGTCGGGCCGGACGCCGTCGCTGCGACCGGAGGGCGCCTAGGATGCCGCGCAGATGTTCGTCACCTTCGAAGGCCTCGACGGCTCCGGGAAGTCGACGCAGGCGGAGCTCCTGCGGGCGAGGCTCGAGGAGGAGGGCGAGGACGTCGTCCTGACCCGCGAGCCGGGCGGCACGGAGCTCGGCGAGCGCATCCGCGACCTCCTCCTGCACGGCGGCCACGTCGCGCCCTGGGCGGAGGCGCTCCTGTACGCCGCCTCCCGCGCGCAGCACGTCGACGAGGTGATCCGCCCGGCGCTCGAGCGCGGCGCGTCGGTGGTCTGCGACCGCTACGTCGACTCGTCCGCCGCGTACCAGGGAGTCGCGCGCGGCCTCGGCCTCGAGCGCGTCCTCGACCTGAACCTCGTCGCGGTCGGTGGGCTCATGCCCGACCGGACCTTCCTGCTCGAGCTCGACCCCGCGGACGCGGTCGAGCGCCTCGGCTCGGACCACGACCGGCTCGAGCGGGAGGGATCCGCGTTCCGCGCCCTCGCCGCCTCCGCGTACCGGGACCTCGCCGCGCGCTTCCCCGAGCGCTACGTCGTCCTCGACGCCACCCGCGACCCCGACGACCTCGCCGAGGAGATCCATGGAGCGCTTCGCGTCCGTCCCTGAGCAGCCCGAGGCGAAGCGCCTGCTCGACGCGGCGCTCGGCGACGAGACGCCCGCGCACGCGTTCCTCCTGCACGGCCCGCCCGGCGTCGGCAAGCGGACGGCCGCGACCGCCTTCGCGGCGGCGCTCCTCGGCGACGCGCACCGCGTCGAGAACCGCACGCACCCGGATCTCTACGTCCTCGAGCCGCTCGGCGAGATGATCCGCATCGACGACGTCCGCGCGCTCCGCCACGACCTGCACATGCGCCCGTACGAGGGCGCGCGCCGCGTCTACCTCGTCCTCGACGCGCAGCGGATGAACGAGGACGCGGCCGACGCGCTGCTCAAGGATCTCGAGGAGCCGCCCGAGTACGCGACGATCGTGCTCGTCGCCTCCGAGCTCGGCCCGCTGCCGCCGACGATCCTCTCCCGCTGCCAGCTCGTGCCCTTCCGCCGGCTCTCCGAGCGCGCCGTGCGCGAGTGGATCGCCGGGCGCGCGCCCGAGCGGACCGAGGACGAGGTGCGCGCGCTCGCCCGCGCCGCGGCGGGACGGCTCGACCGCGCGCGCCGGCTTCTCGACGCGGCCGCGGCCGAGCGGCGCGACTCGCTCATCGCCGCCGCCCGCTCCGTCTACGCCCATCCCGGCTTCGAGCCCGACCTCGCCGCCGCTGTCCTCCTCGACGCCGCGAACGCCGCCGGTGAGGAGGCGAGGGAGCGGGAGCAGGACGCGCTCGAGGGCATCGACCTCCCGGCGCGCGAGGCCGAGCAGCGCGTCCGCCGCGCGCAGCGGGGAGCCGAGCGCGAGGAGCTCCTGGCCGGCCTCGAGGGCCTCGAGGCGTGGTACCGCGACCTCGTGGTCGTCGCCGCCGGCGCCGAGGCTGCGGCGGTGCACGCAGATCGGCTGGACGACCTGCGCGCGGACGTCGCCCTCGACCTCGGCGAGGGCCCGCTGCTCGCCGCCGAGCACGTGCGCGAGACGTGGCGCCAGCTGGAGGAGTTCAACCTCAACCCGTCGCTCGCGCTCGAGGCGCTCTTCGTGCACGTGGCCCGTGACCTGCGGCCCGCGCACGCAGCGCTCTCGTAGCGCCTGCGTGTGGCGCCACCGCCTTCGCTCTCTTGCGCGACCGGGACCCCCGATCGGGGATCCCGGTCTTGCGCACAACGCGGGCCGAGCGGGCGCGCGGCCTGGCGGTGGCGCCGTGCGCGACGCGGGCCCGTCGTGCCTGCGGCATAGACGAGGTGGCGACGGCGAGCCACGCCGCGCAGCTATTCAGACGTCGGCGGAGCGACCGGGTTTGCGGCAGGAGCCGTGAGCCGCGCGAGAAAGCTGGCACACTGAGGCGCACGCCGACGTAGCTCAGCTGGTAGAGCACTTCACTCGTAATGAAGGGGTCCGCGGTTCGAGTCCGCGCGTCGGCTCTCTCGGTTTCCAGGGATTTCTCGCCGTCGCGGCGAGTGCGGGCGGCGGTCTTGGAGCCGGAGGGGTCTACCAGGGGTCTACGCGAAGCTGTCGCACGAGCCCTTCTGATCGCTTCAGTAATCGGGACGCGGCGCCTGCTCGAGGCGTCACGCATGACATGCGCGTACGTGCGGGCTGTGAAGCCGGGATCGGCATGGCCGAGGTGCTCGGCGACTTCGTTCAGCGTCCGGCCCTCGTACAGGAGCAGGGTGGCGCAGGTGTGGCGGAGGTCGTAGCTGCGGAAGTGGGCGGGATGTCAGAACGTCGTGCCGTTCGAGTTTCCGCTGTATAACGTAACGTGTCAAACCACTCACCCATGACTTCTCGCCTGTCCCGCTCGCAAACTGCGTGGATGCTTGCGTCGCTCGCACTGGGGCTTTTCTTGGCGCTCGTCGTATGGGAGGTGCAAGGCTCGCGGGCAGCCGACCAGATTCCTTCGGCAGCGACGAGTGCGCCGGTCGTTCGTGCCGCTGACGATCACGTCTCGGGCGGCGGGGGCAGCATGGCGGTTAGCGGCATGAGTGCTTTCTCGCGTGCGCAGTCTGCTCGCGACGTGGCGCTGTCGGGTGCGGCGGACGTCCGCGAGGATGTCGTCGGAACGATCGGACATCCACCGGCTGGCGTTCCAGAGGACATGCTGCCTGGTGGCGAGCGGGCGAACTCTCTTCGCGCTCTGATGACGGGTCTCGGCGCGGCGGATCGGTCAATTTGGGCTATCGCGACGACGAAGGGGCGCGTTTGTAGCGGATTGACCGGCTTCACGTCCGGCTGTACGGAGAGATTCTCCAGCGAGATCACATTCACGGTCGGTCGCTTTACCCGGGCTACACCGGTAATCGTTTGGGGCCTCGCCACGGACAGGGTGGCGCGCGTCGATGTCGTCGTCGCGGGGAAGGCACACGCAGTTCAGATGGGGACGAACGCGTTCTACTACGAGCTGTCAGACGTCGCGCTTGATGACGACGCGGTCGAACGACTCGTCGTCCACTACAAGGACGCTACTCAGCCGCCCGCCGAGCTGCCCTGGGGGCCGACGCCGGATCCGCCTGTCCTGTCGGACTAGGACCGCGACACGCCCCCGCCGTGAGCCGGGGGTCTACGCAGGGTCTACGCCGTTGTCGTTTAGGGTCTTCGGTCGCCAGCGCAGCGGAGCAGATTCCTTGGATTCTTGCGGCTTTGCGCGACTCCCGCCGTCTGGCGACGACACTTGATCAACGCTCGTAATGAAGGGGTCCGCGGTTCGAGTCCGCGCGTCGGCTCTCTCGATTTCGAGGGATTTCTCGCTTTCTGCGAACCCTTCATTGAGGGCCCGAGGGTCTACGAGAGGTCAACGGAGTGAAGTGGTCGTCGAGAACGGGTTTGCAGCAGGCGTTTCCGTCAAGACGCGCTCGAGCCGGGTGGCGTCGAGCTCCCGGTACGCGTCGCCGAGTTGTTGGGCGAGGCCGGCCGCTCGGTGTCGAGCGCTCACAGCCTCTCGAGGCAGGGACAGCTAGACGGGTGCCAGACGACACGCAGCGGGGTCTACGCGGGGTCTACGCGCTTGTCATCCGAGGTCTTCGGCTGCCACCGCGGCGCGGCGGATTTCCTGGATTCATGCGGCCTCGGGCGACTCGGCGCAACTGGAGACGACACCTGATCAACGCTCGTTGAGGGATCCGCGGTTCGAGTCCGCGCGTCGGCTTCGAGAAACCGCCTGGAAACGGGCGGTTTCTTGTTGAGGGTCAATCGCGCCCGTGAACGGCGCAACCTTGCCATGGATGCACTTCCGGCGACTTGAGTCGCGATAGCTGCGTGAGCCGGACGACGATCCCTCTCAATGAAGGGTCCGCGGTTCGAGTTCGCGCGTCGGCTTCGCGGTGACGGGCGCACCGGTTCGATCGGCATGGGGGCTCGAATAGGGGATCTCCCCCTACCGCCGCCGCGCTCGCCGCGCAACGCTCAGGGCGATGCACGAGGCGCGCGAAGCGGACGTGGCGGTCGTCGGGGCCGGTCTGGCCGGGCTCGCCGCCGCGCGCGCCGTCGTCGCCGCCGGCCACAGCGTCGTCGTCTGCGAGGCGCGAGACCGCGTCGGCGGCAGGACGCTCGACCACGACCTCGGCGGCGGCCAGGTGGTCGAGGCGGGCGGGCAGTGGATCGGGGGCGGTCAGGAGCGCATCTACGAGCTCGCCGCCGAGCTGGGCGTCGAGACCTTTCCCGGCCGCAGCGAGGGAGCCAAGGTCTTCGTCTTCGACGGGAAGCGGCGCACCTACGACGGCGAGCTCCCGCCGTCTCGTCGGGTCGCGGCCGATCTCGTCCAGGCCATGCTTCGCCTACGGCGGCTCGAGAAGCGCGTGCCCGCCGAGGCTCCGTGGGAGGCGCGCGACGCCGAGCGGCTCGATGCGCAGACTCTCGGCGCGTGGGTCGACCGGACGACGAAGACGCGTGCCGGCCGCGCGCTGCTGACCCTCTTCACCGGGATCCAGCACGGAGCCGACCCGGCGAACGTGTCCCTGCTGTACGCGCTGTCGTTCTTCTCGTCCGGCGGCGGCTTCGCCCGCTACGCGGAGGCCGACCAGCACCGCCTCGTCGGCGGCTCGCAGGCGTTGAGCCGGCGCCTCGCCGACCGGCTCGGGGATGCGGTCGTGCTCGGGAGCCCGGTGCGGCGGATCGACCAGAGCGGGGCGGAGGTGGTCGTCGAGAGCGAGCTCGTGACCGTCCGCGCGCGGCGCGCGATCGTCGCCGCGCCGCCGATCCTCAGCGGCTCGATCGAGTACCGCCCCGAGCTCCCGTCCCTCCGCCGCCAGCTGCTCAGGGCCGTCGGCTACGGGGTCGTGATCAAGGCGCAGGCGGTCTACGACGAGCCGTTCTGGCGCGCCGAGGGATTGAGCGGGACTGCTCTCGGCCCGGGGCTGGCAGCTCCGTTCGCGTTCGACAACTCTCCGCCCGGCGGCTCGCCGGGCGTCCTGCTGACCTTCCTCCATCCCCGGCGGGGAGCAGCGCTCGCCGACCTCCGGCCCGCCGAGCGGCGCGAGGCCGTCCTCGAGTGCTTCGCGACCTACGTCGGCCCGAAGGCGAGGCAGCCCGCCGGCTACCTGGAGCTGGACTGGTCGGCCGAGCGCTGGAGCGCCGGCTGCGTCCAGTACCTGACGCCGGGGGCGCTCACGCGCTACGGCCCCGCGCTCAGGGAGCCCTGCGGGAGAGTCCACTGGGGATCGGAGAACGGCACCGTCTGGGTCGCCTCGATGGAGGGCGCGATCCGTGCGGGCGAGCGGGCGGCCGGCGAGGTGCTCGCCGCGCTCGCGGGCGCCGCTCCCGCGAAGGAGCGCGTCACCGTCACCACGTCCTGAGTCGAACGGGAGGAGAGAGCCATGCCACGCATCGAAACGTCCATCGAGATCGAGCGCCCGCAGGAGGAGGTCTACGCGTACCTCACCGACCTCCGCAACGCGCTGGAGTGGAGCACGGGGCTCGTGAGCGTCACCTACGACGGTGACCTGCGCGAGGGCACGACCGGCGTCGACACGCGCACGCTGGGCCGGAAGGAGCTCGTGATGCCGTGGACGGTGACCGCGTTCGAGCCGCCGGCGAGGCTCGTCGTCGAGTACGGCGCCCCGTTCCCGGCGACCGCGGAGTTCTCGTTCCGCCCCACGGAGGCCGGCACCCTCGTCACCTGCGACACGGATCTCCGGCCGCGCGGCCTCTGGCGCCTGCTCGGCCCGTTCATGGCGATGGAGGCCCGGAAGACCGATGCCGCCCAGTTCCGCAAGGTGAAGGAGATCCTCGAGAGCCCGGGGGACACGCCGGAGCCGGCTCGAGTGGCGTCCGCCGAGTCGTTCTGACGCGACGCCACTCGCGTTCGGGCTGCGGCACCTGGCGACCGGTCGCGACTACTCGCCGCGCCGTCGCCGCCGGTACGCCTCGGTGCGAAGCTGCCAGAGATCGAGCCACAGGGCGTCGATCGCCGCGCGTGTCACGACTTCGGCAACGATTCCTCGTCATGCCGTTGCAGAACCGCGTCACGCCGCTCTCCGAGCTGATCGCGACGCCCGCCCGCGGCCTCGTGTACGGCAACCGCGGCTGCCTGCACGACGACGACGGGGGGATCCGGCGGCGCTGGGGCGTGAAGCGCTGGATCGCCTGCCGGCTCGAGTTCCGCGGCTGGGAGCGCGGGCCGTTGCTCCAGCCGGGCAAGTTCACGGAGCTCTTCTTCCTCGACGAGGCGACCGGGTTCGCCGCCGGCCACCGCCCGTGCGCGCTCTGCCGCCGCGAGGACTACGTGCGCTTCGGCGAGCTCTTCCCAGGGCCGAGCGGCGCCGACGCGATGGACGCGCAGCTGCACGCCGAGCGGGTCGACGCGACGACGCGCGAGCGCCGGCTGCACGACGCGCGGCTCGAGGACCTCCCGGACGGCGCGTTCGTCCTCGAGGCCGGCGACCCGTGGCTCGTGCTCGGCGACGAGCTCCTGCGCTGGACGCCCGCGGGATACGCAGATCGACGGCCACGCCCGCGCGGCCCGGCGACGATGATCACGCCGCCCTCACTCGCGGAGGTTCTCAGCGCCGACTGGGAAGGCGCCGTCCCGCTCCTCCACCCGACCGCGCGCGGCTGAGAGTCAGCGCTCGACCGGCTCCCCGGTCTCGATCGCCCTCCAGAACTCGTCCTCGCCGACGCGAAGCTGGTGCCGCAGGATCGCCTTGAAGCGGCCGGGGCTCATCGTCTTCCGCGATGCGTGCGAGCGGTGGGTCCTGAGCAGCGTCCCGTCCGCGAGGAGCTTCTCGAAGTGGACGTGGCCCGTGCGCCGGACCTCGCGCCAGCCGTCGATTCGGCAGAAGCGCTCGACCTGCGCCCAGGTCGGCGTCCTCACGCCGCGTCGAGCAACGCCCGCTGATCCGCGGGTGGGACGAGCGCGAAGCGGAGGAGCCACGGCGCATGCTCGGCGCGGTCCGTCGCGTCGTAGAAGCCCTGCCGCTCGAAGAAGTCCGCGGCGTAGAGACGGATCTCGGCGAGCAGGTCGTCGAACGCCTCGTCCCGGGTCGTCCCGAAGCCGAGCAGCCCGAAGCGCGGGAGCGCCGCCGTCACCTCGCCCCCGTCCTCGACCACCTCGACCTCGAATCGAAACGCGTCCAGGTAGCGCACGAGGTCGTCGGCCCGCACGAGCGCCATGCGCTCCTTCCCGCGGTGACGGCTGACGACACTCGGCCGGTGCTCGTGGACGACGCGCGTCATCACGTCGGAGAGCAGGCTCTTCGCACGCGAGAAGTCGATGAGAGGCAGCGCCGGCGTCTCGTCAGTGTCCATGCCTGACCTAGACTAGTCAAGTTGGTCAAATAGGACAAGTCCGGATTGGACGGGTGTGGTCAGGCGTCGAGAAGGCCGACGAACGCGCGGTAGAAGTCGCGCCGCTCGCGGTAGCGCGCGCCCCCCGTCGCCTCGGCGAGCTCGGCGTAGAGCCGCAGGCACGCGAGCGCCAGCCGCAGGTCGATCCCGCGCTCCGCGAACGAGCGCTCGAGCTTCACCGCGAGCTCGTACTCGCCGACGTCGCAGTGGATCGCGATCGCGCACGCGAAGACCGCGAGCTCCGCGCGCTCCCCCGGCGCGAGCTCGCAGGCGAGGTCGAGCGCCTGCAGCGCCTCGTCGTAGCGCCGCAGCCCGCGCAGCTCGCCGGCGGCGCGGATGAGCGCCCACGCGCGCTCGTCGGTGTTCGACACGAGGGAGTCCGCCACGAGTACGCATGTCGGCAGCCCCTCGGCAAGACTTGAGGAAGTGCTGCAAACCTGCCGAAGATGCTCCCGTGGCGCGGATGATCCCCGACTCGCCGCTCGACACCGAGAGCAACGCCGAGCGGCGGCTCTTCGAGCGGCTCCGCGACGAGACCCCGGACGAGATCGTCGCCTTCCACTCGGTCGCCTGGCAGCTCCCGAGCGAGAGGGGCCGGCCGGAGCAGGGCGAGTCCGACTTCGTCCTCGCGCACCCGGACTTCGGCGTCCTCACGCTCGAGGTGAAGGGTGGGACGATCCGCTACGAGGCGCAGCGCGGCCAGTGGTTCTCGACAGGAAGACGCGGCGAGAACGAGATCAACGACCCTGGCCGGCAGGCGATGCGCGCGTCGCACCTCCTCAGGCGCACGCTCACGCGCTCGGCCCGCGGAGCCGGCGCGGACGTGAGCTTCGGGCACGCGGTTGCGTTCCCCGACTGCAAGGTGCCGCGCAAGGCGCTGCGCCCCGACCTCCCGCGCGAGCTCGTCCTCGACCACGGCGACGTCGGCCACCTGCCCGAGCGCGTCGACGGCCTCTTCCGCTACTGGTTCGACCCACGCGTGAAGAAGCCGCTCGGCACCGAGGGCGTGCAGCTCCTCGAGCGCGTGCTCGCGAACTCGTTCGACCTCCAAGCGCCCCTCGCGTTCGAATACGAAGCGGAGCAGCGGGCGCTGATGACGCTGACCGAGCAGCAGTACCGCGTGCTCGACCTGCTCGCGCGCCAGACGCGCGTCGCGATCGCGGGCTGCGCGGGCTCGGGCAAGACGTTCCTCGCGGCCGAGAAGGCGCGCCGGCTGGCCGCGGCCGACTTCAACGTGCTGGTCGTCGTCTTCAACGTCCTCCTCGGCGAGCATCTGCGCCGCGGCCTCGCGGACGTGCCGAACGTGACCGTCCGCGTCTTCCACGGGCTCTGCCGCGAGGTCGCCGAGGCGGCGGGCGTCGACCTCCCGCCCGAGCCGGAGCCGGGCGAGGAAGGCTCGTACTACCGCGCCCTCGAGACCGCGTTCGCCGAGCACGCGGACGTCATGGCCGGCCGCTTCGACGCGCTGATCGTGGACGAGGGCCAGGACGTGCACGCGGACTGGTGGCTCCCGCTGCAGCTTCTTCTGACCGACCCCGACACGAGCCCGCTGTACGTGTTCTTCGACGACAACCAGAAGCTATTTCCCGGGCCAAGCGGCCTCCCGTTCCTCGCCGAGCCGGTGCAGCTGACCGTGAACTGCCGGAACACGAAGCGGATCAACGAGCTCGTGCTGCGCTTCTACAAGGGCGGCACGCTCGAGGCGCCGGGCCCGGAAGGCCCGCCCGTCGACCGGCACGTGTACGAGACCGAGGGCGAGCTCCTCGCGCAGCTCGACGAGGCGGTCGCGCGCTGGGTCGGCGAGGCGGAGGTGCCGCCGGGCGACATCGCGCTCCTGACCGCGAAGAGCGCCGAGCGCAGCGCCCTCTGGCGAGTCGAGCACCTGGGCGGCGTGCCGCTGACGGACGATCCGTGGCAGCGAAACCGAATCCTCCGCTGCTCGGTCTACCGCTTCAAGGGGCTCGAGCGGCTGGTGGTCGGGCTGTGCGAGCTGGACGGGGCGAGGGAGCAGGCGCTGTACGTCGGGATGTCCAGGCCGAGTGTGTTTCTGTCGCTGTTCGTCCCGCAGTCAGCGGCACGACGCATTGGCACGTGGACCGGCACTCTTTAGCAACACCACTCGATCCGCCTGTCCAGGTGCTGACGTGCGCGCAGGAAGTGGTCGCAGCCGACGAATCCTTCAGGGTAGGTGCCGGAGACGCGCGGATGAGGCGCTGTGGGAAGAACGACATGCCTTGATTCGTCAACCGTGCGCACTAGTCTCTCGGCCCTCTTTCCCCATGGGAGATAGATCAGTCTTCGCGGATGGTTATTTAGACGGCTGATCGCCTCAGATGTGAACTGCTCCCAACCCCGACTTCGGTGGGATCCCGCTCCACCTGGTCCGAACACCGTGAGGACTGTGTTGAGAAGTAGCACGCCTTGCCCGGCCCAGCAGGTGAGATCTCCGGTCCGTAGACGGCACTGGAGACTTCGGGCCAGCTCGGCGTCGATATTCCTGAGGCTGTCGGGATAGCTGCGTTCTTGCGGAACACCAAAGGCCAGCCCCGTAGCAAGTCCACGCCTGGGATACGGGTCCTGCCCGATTATCACAACACGGACGTCGTTCCAGGCAGTTAGACGAAAGGCGTTGAACACGTCCTCGGCCGCCGGACGAACGTCATCTCCCCACTCAGCACGCTCGCGTTCGAGAAAGCGGTCCAGCTTAAGCATGTAGGGCTCATCGAACTCGCGAACGAGGTCGGGCCAACAGTCAGCAGGGAACGTCTCGCGGAGGGGAGAAACCGACACGACTCGACAAGACTAGAGAGACGGCAGATCAGCCGCGCCGACCACCCGCTCTGCCTAGGACGATCCGAAGAGCAGTCGAGCACGATCGAACTCCTCCGGGGACAGGCGCAGATGAGATCTGCGCTGGACCGAGCGCTTCAACTCCCGCGCGACATCGAGGAGGTCGAGTTCGAAGCCGTCGCCGATGAGGTCACATTTCGCATCGATCTCGACCTCGACCAGCCACGGCCAACCGGGATCTTCGATTCTCGACGTATCGAGGAGCTTCGGGCCTACGACACGACCCACAGCGACGACGCGGCTCAGGTCTCCACGCAGGGCGTAATAGACGAACTCGTCGCCACGAACCCACGATCCCATCCCTGGACGCTTCGCGAACGAGGCGTACTGCAAGAGCGACGGCGCGTGCTTTGTCCAGTCGTTCCGTAGGGGCGACGAGCTCGTCCCGATCACTTTCAACCACGCGGTCATGACGTGTTCAAGGCGGGTGGTTGAACTCCGAGCTGGGCTCTCACCTTCCCAGCGAGGATCTCGGAACGCGACTCGATGAACTCGTGAAACCCGTCGATGCCCTCGCCAAGAGGACCGAAGTGGTGAAAAGCTCGGACGGCAGCCCTGTGCGTATCGTCCGGGAACGCAACGCTCAGCCACTCTCGTGGGAACCGGTCGCCCTTCGATTCGTTCTCAGCCGGAGTCAGAAGTTGGAGATTCGAGATCTCTTGAGACCTGGCGATCATCGGAGCGATCTCCTCCGGCGGAAATCCAAGCTTGTCGAGTTTCGCTCTCGTGAATGCAGACTGCGGGTAGATGTGATCTACGTGTCGGCGCGTCGTGTCTCCGCTCGGGTAGATCAAAGAGAGAAGCGGGAAGCAGTTCTTGTCGCCATACCGAAGTTTCAGTAATGCCTGGACCGCCTCTTCGTCGAATGCCAGACTCTTCCCGACCTCGGCCATCGACTGCTCGATGGCCGCTCGTGGGAATCCATCACTCCCGTGCTCCTTGATGACCGCACGCAGTCGTGTAAGAAGCGTGTCGAGTCCGCTCCCCCAGATGCCCTGGCGAAGGAGGCTCCTGATGACCCACTGTCGAACTAGCTCGCGATCCTCCTCCTGACTCTTGAGCTCGAGGTAGGAGAAGTCAAGGTCGCGGCGCTTGAAGTAGTACGCAAGCGGATGAATGACGCTTCGCGCATTCAGGTTCACCGCCGTCAGACCGAACTGCTCAAGCAGGCTTGCCGCCAGATCCAGGCATCGCTTGATGTCCGGCCAAGCGTCACGTATCTGCAGCATTTGCCGACGACCGTAATTTTCGATCTGGAACCTCGTGCTACCAGCGTCGGTCAGGACGAGGCAGGCCTTCATGATCTGGTCACGCTTGAAGTCGAAGCGGCGGTCCGGGCGGTTTAGGTGCTCGTGGAAGAGGCGTATCTCCTCGCGGGCATCGACCGGCTCACCCGATTCATCGGTTGCCCATGCCGCCGTTGCGAGACTTAGGGCCTATCCCGGTAGGGCGAGGGCGAGCCTGGCGGCATGGGCTTTCTTGGAATTGACCCGCTTTGGTTGACACCGTGATGCTTTCGGGCCAAGTGGCCCGTGAGAGGAGCGGAAATGCCGAGGACGAGACCGCCGTACCCGCCGGAGTTCCGGATCGAGGCGGTGCGGATGCTGAGAGCCGGAGTGCGCTCGCCGAGGCAGCTGGCGGTTGAGCTGGGCTGCTCGGAGCAGACGCTACGTAACTGGTGGCGGCAGGACCAGGCCGACCGAGGCGAGCGCGATGACGTGCTGGGCTCGGAGGAGCGGCAGCGGCTGCGCGAGCTCGAGCGCGAAAACAAGGTGCTGCGTCAGGAGCGCGAGATCCTGAAGCGGGCCGCGGCTTTCTTTGCCAGGGAGACCGATCGACCGTGACCAGGTTCCGGTTCGTCGAGCAAGAGGCCGCACAGTTCCCCGTCTCCCTGCTGTGCCGAGTCGTCGGTGTGACCCGTCAGGGCTACTACGCCTGGAAGCGCCGCCCACCAAGCGCACGTGAGCTCGCCGACCGCGAGCTCGCCGAACGGATCCGCGAGATCTACGCCGAGACGGACGAGATCTACGGAGCGCCGCGGATCTACTCGGAGCTTCGCCTCGGCGACGGCATCGCGGTCGGAAAGAAGCGGGTCGCGAGGTTGATGCGGCAGCTCGGCATCCGTGGCGCTGACGGCCGTCGTGGTTCGCTGCGCACGACCGTTCGCGATCCGAAGCGCTCCTCGGCGCCTGATCTCGTCGACCGTGACTTCGCCCGGGCGGAGCCGAACCTGCTCTGGGTCTGTGATCTCAAGTACATCCAGACCGGGCAGGGCTTCCTCTTCCTCGCCGCCGTGCAAGACGTCTTCAGCCGCCGCATCATCGGCTGGTCGATGCGCGACGACCTCAAGGCAGAGCTCGTCCTCGACGCGCTCGGGATGGCCGTGAGCGCTCGTGGCGGTGACGCCGGCGGCGTCGTTGCGCACTCGGATCACGGCTCGCAGTACACGAGCCTGGTCTACGGCGCCTACGCCAAGCAGTCCGGGATCGACCTCTCGATGGGCTCGATCGGCGATCCGTGGGACAACGCACTCGCCGAGAGCTTCTTCGCTTCGCTCGAGAAAGAGCTGCTCCGCCGCGAGCGCTTCGCCACCCGCGAGCAGGCCCGGCTCAGGATCTTCTGGTACATCGAATGCTTCTACAACCCCCGCCGCAGGCACTCCAGCCTCGGCATGCTCAGCCCCATCGACTACGAACAGCGACACCAACAGGAGGCCATCGCGGCCTAGAGATCAGGTGTCAACGGAAACGGGTTACTTCCAGCCGCTGCAAGCGCAGCCATCGGACACGACGGTCGAGCGCTACACCGGCCGCTGGGACAAGAAGCTCGACACCAGCACCGGCCTCATCGAGATGGGCGCCCGCCCTTACGACCCGGTCCTCGGGCGC
>ML178781.1:55808-56756 GCA_004366385.1 Actinomycetota bacterium | reverse complement strand
CTCGACGTGTTCGGCGACCTGACGCTGCGTGAGCTCGAGGGGATGAGCGGCGGCCTCGCTGACTTCCGCGCGACACTTCCGCCGCGCTTCGCGCACGACGTCATGCGTGCCCTCCGTCAGACACTCGCCGCCGGAGTCCGCTACGGCTACCTGCGGCAGAACCCGGCGGTCGCCGCAGGACAGAACCCGGTGCCGCCGCCCAGGCCGGTGCGGGCGTACACGCTCGCGGAGCTAGCGGCGCTCGAAGCTGAGCTGGGCGCGGAGTACGGGCCGTTCGTGCCGCTCGTCGCCGCGACCGGGCTACGGCCGCTCGAGGCGGCGCTGCTCGAACGCCGGGACGTCGACCGCGCCGGGAGGATCCTCACCGTGCGCGGGACGAAGACAGCCGGATCTCGCCGCGAGGTTCCGCTCACCGGGCGGGCGCTCGCCGCGCTCGAGCGCGTACCCGCGCGGCTGTCCACGCCGCTGCTGTTCCCGGCGCCCGAGGGCGGGCCGTTGAACCTCAACAACTTCCGCCGCCGCAGGTGGCGCCCGGCAGTCGAGGCGTCGGGGATCGTGACACCAGCGCGCGTCTACGACCTGCGCTCGACGTTCGCGTCGAACGCGCTTGCCGCCGGCGTCACTGTGTTCGAGCTGGCGAAGGTGATGGGAACGAGCGTGGCGATGATCGAGCGCCACTACGGGACGCTGATCGGCGGCGCACACGCCGGGATCGTCGGTCGCCTGGACGCGCTCGAGGCCACGCTCGAGACTGCTGCCGAGGCCGAGGGCGAGGGCGGGCGATGAGTCGCAGGCGAGGGCCAGAAACGACGTTTGGGGCACTAATGGGGCACGGCCACTACGGGAAGGCGCTCCCGCATCGGCCGCAAACCCGCATGAACCCTAAGTGCGCCCGGCATGATTCGAACATGCGACCTCTGCCTCCGCAGGGCAGCGCTCTATCCCCTG
>ML178781.1:0-55798 GCA_004366385.1 Actinomycetota bacterium | reverse complement strand
TCTCGGGTACGTGCGCGCCGAGGTCCCGCACGACGCGACGCTCGAGCTCGGCGGCAGGCCGGTGGAGCAGGTCTCCGCGATGCGCCCGGCATGATTCGAACATGCGACCTCTGCCTCCGCAGGGCAGCGCTCTATCCCCTGAGCTACGGGCGCGGGGAGCGGCAAGTGTACCCCGCTGCCGGCCGTCGACCGCCCTGGCGCGTGCTGCCGGGCAAGTTGGTGGCTGGCACGGATACCGGATTGGGGCACGAGCGTCGATTCTCAACTGCGACATGGCTCGCCACGACCTCGAACGGACGATCCGCGGCACGATCCTCTGCGTCGTCGACGACGCAGAGAGCTCGGACGTCGCGATCAGGGTCGCCCTGCGGCTCGGAGAGCTGTTCTCCGCGCGCGTGCTGCTCGTGAGCACGCCCGACGGCGAGGCCGAGGACCTCCGGGACGGGAACGACGCGGCAGGCCCGTGGCGCATGGACGCGCAACGGCTCCTCGACTGGGCCCACGCCGATCTGGCCGGGACCCGGGTCGAGCACCGCGTCGCGATCGGGAGCCCGGTCGACGTCGTGTCGGAGATCGCCGCCGAGGAGATGGCAGAGCTCATCGTCGTCGGGGCGGACGGCGGGGTCCGGAGAGGAACCCTGCGCAGCTGGCTCGCGCGCGAGCTCGCGATCATGGCCCCGTGCCCGGTCGTGGTCGTGCCGCCCGAGCCCGCGGTCGCGGCCGGCTCCGACCCGGAGCCCGTCGCTCCGCCGGCCGCCGTCGCGCACCGCGTCGGGTAGAACGTCGGCGAGACAGTGTCCCTCTTCTGGCGCGTCTTCGTGATCAACGCCGGCCTCCTGGTGGCGGCCGCGATCGCGTTGGCACTATCGCCGGCGACGGTCAGCGCGCCGATCGACCTGGTCGAGGCCGGGATCCTGGCGGCCGGCCTGCTGCTCCTGCTCGGGGCCGACTACCTGCTCCTGCGCCGCACCTTCGGCTCGCTCGAGCGGCTCTCGCGGACGATGCGCAGCGTCGACCTGCTCCGGCCGGGCCGCCGGCTGCCGGTGACGGGCGGCGCCGAGGTCGCGGGGCTCGTGACGTCGTTCAACGAGATGCTCGACCGCCTGGAGACGGAGCGCCGCGAGAGCAACGCGCGGGCGCTCGCCGCGCAGGAGGGAGAGCGCGCCCGCGTCGCCGCCGAGCTCCACGACGAGGTCGGCCAGGCGATGACAGGAGTCCTCCTCCTGCTGGAGCGGGTGTCGAACGGGCTCCCGCCCGAGAGCCGCGGAGCGCTCGTCGACGCGCAGGAGGCAGTGCGTGCGAGCCTCGACGACGTGCGACGCATCGCGCGTGAGCTCCGCCCCGAGCTCCTCGAGCACCTGGGCCTCGTCAGCGCCCTGAAGGCGCTCGCGGACGGGCTGTCCCAACGCACCGGGCTCGAGATCGAGCGCCGGTTCGCCCCGGGGCTCCCCGACCTTCCCGCCGACCGCGAGCTCGTCGTCTTCCGCGTCGCGCAGGAGAGCCTGACCAACGCCGTCCGGCACGCCGGCGCGAGCAAGGTGCTGCTCTCGCTCGAGCCCGGCCGCGAGAGCCTCGTGCTGCGCGTCGTCGACGACGGGAGAGGCCTGAACGGGAGCCAGGCCGACGGCGGCGGGCTGCGGGGCATGCGCGAGCGCGCCGTGATCGTCGGCGCCGCCCTCGCGGTCAAGCGCTCCGAGGCCGGCGGGGTCGAGGTTCGGCTCGAGGTGCCGACCGGGGCGGTCGCGTGATGCCGATCCCGCTCGTCACCCGCATCCTCGTCGCGGACGACCACGAGATCGTCCGCCGCGGCCTCAAGCTCGTGATGGACGCAGAGGCCGACCTCGACGTCGTCGCGGAGGCCGGGGACGGCGCCGAGGCCGTCCGCATCGCCCTCGCGGGTGATGTCGACCTCGCGATCCTCGACGTGAGCATGCCGCGCATGACCGGCCTGCACGCGGCGCGGACGATCGCGCAGCAGGCGCCGTCGGTGCGCACGCTGATCCTCTCCATGTACGAGAACGAGCAGTTCCTCTTCGAGGCGCTGAAGGCGGGTGCGTCCGGCTACGTGCTCAAGTCCGGCGCCGACCGGGACATCGTCGACGCCTGCCGGGCGGCGATGCGCGGGCAGTCGTTCCTGTACCCCGCCGCCGTGTCCGCGCTCGTCCGCGACGTGCTCGAGCGCGACTCGGAGGGTGACCAGATCGACCCGCTCACGCCGCGCGAGCAAGAGGTGCTGAAGCTGATCGCGGAGGCGCACAGCTCGAAGGAGATCGCCGCGCTGCTCACCATCAGCGTCAAGACCGTGGAGCGGCACCGCGCCAACATCCTCGGCAAGCTCGGCATGCGCGACCGTGTCGAGCTCACCCGCTACGCGATCCGGCGCGGCCTCATCGAGCCGTAGCCACACGGTCCCGCGGCGGCGGCTCAGACGAGGAGGAGCAGCAGCAGCGCGCCGACGAGGCCGTAGAAGACGATCGCCTCGGTGAGTGCGAACCCGATCCACATGAGCGGCCGCAGGTTGCCGCTCGCCTCCGGCTGTCGCGCCGTGGACTGGATCATCGCCGCGAAGATGAGCCCCACGCCGACGGCGGTGCCGAACGCGGCCAGCCCGATCGCGAGCCCGAAGCCGAGCGACCGCCCGAGGGTCGAGAGGTCGGCGAGGATCAGGAAGGCGAGCGCTCCCGTCATGTCTCGACGGTCGCAGCTCCCCTCGCTTCGGGCCATCGGCGCCCGAGCCCATCTCCGGCCCGGCGGCCATCCAGGCCCGGCTCGTCGGCCCCGCATGCGGCGTCGGATGAGGGCTGTCCTGCCCGCCGACTGCATGGGCTCCCGGATGGCCGTGGACGGTCCGGTCGGCGATGGTGTCGGTCGGAGGTGTAGATGCCCGGAACGATCGTCTGCGGGGTCGACGAGTCCGCCGAGGTGTCGGGCGCGCTGCCCGTCGCCCGCTCGCTGAGCAAGCGGCTCGACTGCCGGCTCCTGCTCGTGTCCGTCGCGCACGTCCCGCTCGTGCCGGGCGTCAGCGGGGTGCCCTACGGCCACGACGCGCTCCGTGCCGATGCCGTCCACGACGCCGAGCGGCTCCTCCGGCGCGTGCGGTCGGAGCACGGGCTCGGGCTGGCCGAGACGCGCGTCGTCGTGGGCGACCCGGTGCAGGCGCTGTGCTCGGTGGCGAAGGACGAGGGAGCGGACCTCCTCGTCGTCGGCACGCGCGGCCATGGGCCGTTCAGGGCGGCGATGGTCGGGAGCGTGTCGCGCGGCGTCGTCCTGCGCGCACCCTGCCCGGTCGTCGTCGTTCCCCGTGGGACCATGGCGCCGCGGCTGGTCAGCGACCTGGTGCCGGCCGAGGCGCCCGACGCGCGAACACAGGCGCGCGCGAGCTGAGGCGCGAGATCCCGTTCCCGCGAAGGCAGCTCCTGGCGGCGGGATCCGGATTCTCCCGACGACCGGACCCCGCCGCACTGCTGTGATGGACGGGGAGCACTCGAAGGTTCCCCCACCACGGGACTCCCGCCCGTCCAGCACCGCGGAGCATCGTCGGTTCGGCGCTCGGGTGGAATAGGTGACACCACCCATCCCGGGTGCCGCGTGCTCAGCCGCTCTCGCGTCTCAGCCGGGGAGCCCGACGGCGCTCGCGTCGAGGTCGGGCGTCGCGTCCGCGACGACCCGTGCGATCGCCTCGAAGACGTCCTGGCCCGCGAGCGAGTACGCCGACGTGAAGTCGACCGCGCCGTTCACCTCGAGGACCGACCAGCCGCCGCCCGGCACGGGGAGCAGGTCGACGCCCACGATGTCTCCCTCGACCGCCGAAGCGGCAGCCACGGCCAGCGCGCAGGTCTCGGCGCACGGCTCCACCGGACGGCGGGTGCCGCCGAGGGCGATGTTCGTCCGCCACTCGCCGCGGGCCGCGACGCGCTCGACGGCGCCGACCACGCGGCCGCCGGCGACGACGAGGCGCAGGTCGAAGTCCGCGGGCGGGACGAGCTCCTGCACGAGCGCGCCCTGGCGCCGGAACCAGGCCCGGTCTCCGAGGGCCTTCAGGCAGGCAGTGAGCTCCTCCTCGGTCGCGCAGAGGACGATGTCGCGCCCCCAGCTCCCGAACCGCGGCTTCACGACGACGGGGAAGCCGAGCTCCGTGGGCACGCGGACGGTGTCCACGTGTGCGGTCGCGGGCTGCGGGATCCCGACGCGGGCGAGCCTCAGCACGGTCTGGAGCTTGTCGTGGCACGCGAGGAGAGTGGATGCGCGGTTGAGCACGGCGATGCCGCGCCGCTCGACGCGGCGGAGCTCCCAGAGCCCGTCCTCGACGCCGTCGAGCGTCGGTGCGACGTCCAAGCGGCCGAAGACCACGTCGCCCGGCGTTGCGAGCCGGCCCAGCTCGGTCGGCTCCACCCGCTCGGCGCGCACGCCGCGCTCGTGGAACGCGCCCACGAGCAACTCGTTCGTCGCGGTCGAGCGGCCGGCGGCGATCCAGACCGCCCGCGGCCCGGCCGGAACCGGTGCCCGGTCGAGCGCCGCCACGGGCGCAGGGTCTAGGAGGGTGTCGCCGTCGCTCCCCGGGAACGGCGGGTGGTGGTGCCTGGGCTGGTCGAGCTCGGTGATCACGGTGCTCCCTCGGACGTCGAAAGTCCCTGGAATTCGGGTACGGGGAAGCGTGGCGCTCGCTCGCCCTGCGTGCAATGGGTGGAGGGCTGTATTGGATCGGGACGGCTGGTGTGCTCAGCCGCCGGCAGGCAGGCGGGATCCCGCGACCGGGACGCCCGCGAGGCGCGCGCTCACGACGTCCTCCGCGGCCTGCTCGCTCGGCGCGTGGCTCGTGACCGCGGCGAGGAAGTCCTCCCGGTCGAGCGCGTACAGGACGACAGGCGTCTTGGCGACGACGGTCGCCGTGCGCGGCACGTCCCGGAGGAGCGCGATCTCGCCGAAGTAGCCGCCCGCGTCGAGGGTCGAGATGGGCACGCCGCCCTCGGTCACCTCCACCTCGCCCTCGGCGACGATGTAGAAGCGGTCGCCTGCGTCGCCCTCCCGCACGACCACTGACCCCGCGTCGAGGCGGAGCGGCACGAGCCGGCCGGCGAGGTGCTCGAGCGAGGCGCCGGGGAGCGGGGCGAAGATCGGCACCGCCGTCAGGACGCGGAGCTCGTCCGCCTCCGGCGGTGTGGCCGCGGCGTCGATGCGGGCGAGTCTGACCGCGAAGACGCCGACGAGCAGCGTCAGGAACGCGCCGGACGCGATCAGCGCCCACTCGATGCCGACCACGTCGATGAGACTCGGTGCGACGAGAGCTCCCAGCCCCAGCGAGAGCAGCCACAGCATCTGGACGATCCCGAACACGCGGGCGAGCACGTCGTCCGGGACCGCGCGCTGCACCAGGGTGAAGCCTGTGACGTCGACGACGGTGTTCGAGGCGCCGACGATCGCGAGCAGGGCGAGGGCCGCGGCCAGCTCGGGCGAGACCCCGAGCACCATCAGCGGAATGCTCCAGCCGAGCATCCCGACCACGAACGGGGGGCTGAGCCGGCGCGCGCCCGCGAGCGAGAGTGCGACGAGCCCGCCCACGAGCGCTCCGACGCCCACCGCCGAGTTGAGGTACCCCACGCCGGCCTCGCCCTGGTCGAGCAGGTCGAACGAGACGACGACGATGTACACCTGGAGGGCGCCGGCGACCAGGGTCTGAGCGGTCAGCAGCCCGAGCAGGACTCGGAGCGGAGGGTTGCCGCCAACGACCTTGAACCCCGCGAACAGCTCGGAGACGATCGTGCCCGCCTCGAGCTCCGGCTTCCTCGTCGCCGTCGGGGCGTGGACCCGGAGGAGGAAGAGCAGCGCGACCGCGAGCATCCCGGCGTTCACCGCGAACACGAGGCTCGTCGACGCGACGGCGAGCAGGACGCCCGCGAGGGCGGGGCCGACGAAGATGGCGAGGCTCTCGATCGTGCTCGTGACTGCGTTCGCCGACGTGAGCTCCGCGGGTGTCCTCGCCAGGGAGGGCGTGAGGGCCGCCTGCGCCGATCGCACGGGCGTCTGTCCGATGGCCGCGCCGACCGCGAGCGCGTAGACGACCGCCGGGGGCGCGTCGAGGAAGACGCACGCAGCCGCGGCCGCGACGAGCGCCATGCGCACGAGGGCGGACACGACCAGGACCCCCTCGCGCGGGAAGCGGTCGGCGAGCAGGCCGGCGAACGGGGCGATGAGCGCGGCCGGGAGCATGCGCAGCGCGAAGATCAGCCCGACCGCCGCCTCTCCGCCGACGCCGTACGCGTACACGGACACGGCGACGAGGTAGGCCCAGTGCCCGACGATCGTCCATGCCCACGCGAGCTGGAGCCGCCGGAGATCGGGGTTGCCGACGACCGCCCGGAAGGCGCCCGCCGACTCGCCCAGACCCCGCGTCACCGCCGCCACGCGGGCAGCATCTCACCCGCCCCTTGTCAAATCAAAGGAAGCAAGGGAAGATTTCGGAGCTGTTCTCGGTCTTGTGACTGAGATCGCACAGATGCTCGAAAGGAGGAGACGCGCATGTCGGACGAGCAGAACCAGCCGGTAGGCGAGGAGGACGTCGAGGGCCACTTCTACGCGGAGAAGCCCCCGGTCGTCGCCGAGGCCCAGGGAGACCAGCCGGACGTCGAGGGGCACAACTTCGCCGAGAACATGGCGGAGAACGTCGCCGAGGCCCAGGACGACCAGCCGGACGTCGAGGGCCATCACTTCGCCGAGAACGTGGCGGAGAACGTCGCCGAGAACGTGGCGGAGAACGTCGCCGAGTAGCTGCGGCAGCGATCGAAGTTCAGAGGCCCGGGCACGCCCGGGCCTCTCTCTTTCCAGACCTGTCCCGTGCTCGCTTCGCCGTGTGGCGGCCGCCGAGTGCTCAGGTGCCGCGTGCGCCGAGCGTCGTCGCGAGCTCGTCGAGCAGCCTGACGCCCGCTGCGCGGCGCTCGCCTTCGAGGGCGTCGACCGCCGAGGCGAGCTTCGCCACGACGCCGAGGTCGTCCTGCTCGTCGCCCAGGAGCGCTTCGGCCTTGCGTGCCTTGAGCAGGAGGTCGACGGCGATCGCGGCCTGGTTCGCGAACAGGCCGAGCAGCTCCATCTCTTGGAGGCTGAAGAGCGTCTGCTCGGGGCGGTCGAGCACCGAGAGAACGCCGAGCGCGCCCTCGTCGTGCAGCAGCGGCGCCGCCATCAGGCCCTTCGGCACGTAGCCCGTTCCCTCGGCCACGTCGCGCGCGAAGCGCGGGTCGTTCTGCACGTCCTCGATCACGAGCGGCGTGCGCGTGGCCAGCACCCAGCCGGCGATGCCGGTGCCGGCCGGGAAGCGCGTCCCGAGGAGCCGGTCCTCGCCCTCGCCCACCACCGCCTCGAAGACGAGCTCCTCCGTCTCCTCGTCGAGGAGCAGGATCGAGGAGGCCCTGGCGCCGAAGATCGAGCGCGCGACCTCGACGATCGCCTCGAGCAGCGCCCGGAACGAGTCCTCCGAGCCGACCACGCCGGCAGCGACGGCGGAGCGGAGATCAGGTCTGTCGGTCACTTGCCACCCCCAACGTTCGTCGCGGTCAGGTAGAGGACGCTCTTGAGCTGGAACGGCGTCAGCTCTGGGTGCTGCGCGAGGATCAGCGCGCAGATCCCGGACAGGTGCGGGGTCGCGAAGCTGTTCCCGGAGACGGTGAGCGTCCGTCCGTCGCTCCAGGGCACCTCGACGTTCACGCCGCGCCCGAAGAACTCCACGGGCGGGCTCGGGTTGTAGTAGAAGGCGAGCGGGTCGGTCTCCTCGTGGCTGCCCACCGAGATGACCGACGAGAAGCGCCACGGGTAGCTCTCCACGGGCATGTTGTGCGCGGACGCCACGAGCACCGTGCGCCGGAAGTACGCGCTGTCCGCGAGCTCGTGCAGCACGACCGCGAACGGCTTCTTCGTCGTCGACAGGCTCATGTTGATCACGTCGAAGCCCTGCTCGATCGCGTAGCGGAGCCCCGCGAGGAGGACTCCCCCGCTGCCCGTGAACTTCGCGCCGAGCACGCGGACGCTGGAGATGCGGCAGTCCGGGGCGAGCGCCCGCACGATCCCGGCGCACGCGGTCCCGTGCCCGGAGACGTCGCCCTCCTCGTCGGGCTCGACGACGGCCTCGTCGCGTTCGTCGAGCTCGATCGCGACCGCGCTCTCGAGGCCGCCCACGCTCGGGTGATCGCCGTCGACCCCCGAGTCGAGGATGCAGACGCGGACGCCGGCACCCGTCGAGCCGCCGAACGCCCACTCGCGCGTGACGCGATCCGGCCAGTCGTCCGGCAGCGCGATCCGGTCGACCGCGTCCTTCGGCAGGCTCCAGGCGGGAAGCGGCGCCTCACGGGCGCCCGAGTGCGCGGCGACCTCGCTCACGCGCGGATCGTATTCGGTCGCGTCAGCGCTCGGTGAGCCGCCGGCGAACCGCCTCGAGAAGGCGCTCGCCCGGCTCGTAGCCCGCCTGCCCGAGCGCCGTCTCGAGGTCGGCGATGAGCGCGGCGCGGAACTCGAGGTCGGCTTCGGCGCGCGCGACGATCTCGCCGAGCGACTCGCGAAGGCCCGGCAGCTCCTGCGCTGCCCGCACCCAGGCCTCGGGTGCGGGGCGGAGGATGTGCAGGAGCTCCCCCAACCGTTCCTCGTTCGGCGCGCGATCCATCTACACACCAGACTCGGAAGTGGGGTGGCTTCTTCCCTCGAGCTCCTCGCGCAGCTTTCCGAGGCAGCGGGCGATGCGGCTGGCGATCGTCCCGGCCGGGAGGTCGAGCTCGCTCGAGATCGTGCGGTAGCTCTGATCCTGCGCGAAGAAGCGGTCGAGGATCTCCTGGCATGCCTCCGGCAGCGTCGCCAGCGCCTCGCGGACGACGAACGCCTCCTCGACCTCGTCCAGGCTGTGCGCGGTCCCCTCGACCACGGGGTCGGCTGCGGGCTGCTCGCGCTGGGCCCGCGCGAGCGCGTCGATGCAGAGCCTGCGCGTGAGCTGGCCGAGCCACGGGCGGAGCGCCGAGTCGTCGCGCAACGACGCGAGGTTCGCGTAGGCGCGGGCGAACACCTCCTGGAAGACGTCCTCGGCGTCCGGGTCGCTCAGGCGGAAGCCGCGGACGCAGACTGCGTACACGTAGCGCGAGAAGCGCTCGACGAGCTCGTTCCAGGCGTCCGCGTCGCCCTCGCGGCAGCGGTGGACGAGCTCGGCGTCGGTCAGCGTGGAGAGCGGGACCACCGTCGGATTGTCATCGGATCGACGCGAGAACGCGACCGGCGTGGTCGGCCGCGACGTCGGCGCTCGCGAGTGCGCGCGCGAGCCGCTGGTCGTTCCCGTGCACGGCGAGGTTGACCTCGACGAGATGGGCGGCCGCACGTGCTGCGCCGGCGGCGAGCGCGGCTGCGGCGGCTGCGTCTGCACGGTACGGCGCCTCGCAGTGCTCGGCCGCGAGTGCCGCGAGTGCGGCGACGTCGGCCGCGAGCTCGGCGACCTCCAGAGGGATGGCGGCGGCGCGGTCGAGGGCTGTCTCGAGCGATCCGTCTCGCGACTCCGCGCCGCGTTCCTCCGCGGCTCGGAGCGCGCCCAGCGCCTCCTCCCAGGCGGCTGCATCGGTCGCGGCGAGCGGGGCCGCTCGCTGCCGGATCGCGAGTGCCTGGGCGCCGACGCCGTCCACGTCCTTCCACGGCCCTCCGCGCGACGACCGGGCGACCATCGCGACGAGGCTCGCCGCGAAGGCGACCGTCAACGCCGCCGCGGAGCCGCCGCCCGGCGCCGCGCCCGCCGCCAGGCGCTCGAGGAAGCCGGAGAGCGGCAGATCGAGGTAGTTCTCGGTCGCCAGAGCAGAACGAGTCTACGACGAGACGGCGCTCGTTCATAGACTTCCCGCCCGTGCCGCTGTACCTCACCGAGTCGGATGTCGCCGCGATCCTCGAGCCGGCGGACGCCGTCCAGGCCGTCGAGGCCTGCTTCGAGCGCCTCGGGCGAGGGCGGATCGAGAACGCGCCGCGCCGCCGGCTCCGGCTCGAGGAGGGGTCGCTGGCGGACATGGCGGCGTCGGACCTCGAGCTCGGGCTCGCGGGCGGGAAGCTCTACGTGGCTGGCCCCGCGGGGACGAGCTTCGTCGTCTGCCTCTTCGACGCCGAGCGCGCCGAGCTCGTGGCCGTGCTCGAGGCCGACCACCTCGGTCGCCTGCGCACCGGGGCCGCCACCGGGGTCGCCGCGAAGCACCTCGCGCGGCCCGCGGCGACGACGCTCGGCGTCATCGGCAGCGGCCATCAGGCGGAGACGCAGGTCGCGTGCGTGCGTGCCGCCCTGCCCGGGATCGAGCGCGTCGTGGCGTACTCGCGCTCGGAGGAGCGGCTCGCCGCGTTCTGCGCGAAGGTCGCGGCGGAGCCGGGTGAGAGCCACCGCGACCCCTCCGAGCAGGACGTCGTCGTCACGATCACGAGCTCGCGCGATCCCGTCCTGCGCGGGGAGTGGCTGAAGCCGGGCGCGCTGATCGTGGGAGCGGGGGCGAACGTGCCGAGCCGCCGCGAGCTCGACAACGCCGTCCTCGAGCGGGCGTCCTTCGTCTGCTGCGACTCGCGCGAGCAGGCGAAGCTCGAGTCGGGCGACCTGATCGAGCCCGTCGAGTCGGGCGTGCTCGATTGGCTCGAGGTGCACGAGCTGGGCGAGGTGGTCGCCGGCGAGATCGCCGGCCGCCAGTCGGACGAGGACATCGTCGTCTTCAAGTCGAACGGCCTCGCGGCGTGGGACGTGGCGATCGCGTCGGCGGCCATCGAGCGCGCGCGAGAGCGTGGCGTCGGAACCGAGGTGTAGGCGCCGGGCGTACGCGGCGCGCGTGGAGCGCTCCTATGCCGACTCGACAGAGGCCTTCGCGGCCTCGAGCGTGTCCCCGGAGATGGCCTCGATGACCTCGGGCCGGTCGAGCAGGCGCCGCTGCTGCTCGGGTGTCAGGCGGTTCTGGACGTACTTGTCGGCGAGGATCTCGTCGAGCGTCCGCCCCCGGTCGTGCTCGCGGATCACGTACCGCGCAACGTGCTCCTCCGCCGAGCTGCGCTGGAAGAGGAATGAGAAGAGGTTCTTGAACGCAGCCACGAGACGCGATTGTATCCAGGGTGCATGAGACGCAGCTCGCGAGAGGGCCGGTTCGCCGAGCGGACGCTCGTCGGTGTCGACGACGCGGGCGACGAGGAGCGCATCGTGCTCTGGATCGAGCGGCGCGCGGGCGGAGTGTGGGCCGTCGCCCGCGCGGTGAACCCGCAGCTGCGCGAGTCCGACGAGACGCGGCCGGAGGACGTGATCTTCGAGGGCTACGAGCTCGACGACGCGCTCGGGCGCGCCAACGAGGCGCTCGAGGACGACGTCGTCGTGCTCGAGTCGGACGGCCGCGACGTGGACGCTCGGCCGTTCACGCGCAAGGAGGTCCTCCCGCTGCTCGAGCGCTGGTTCTTCAACCGCTGAGCCCTGCCCGCGCCGTTGCGTGGCTGCCGGTGCTCGCCGTCGGCTGAGCGGCGGTTGTCGAGTCGCGCTCGCGACACGCGGTGCTAGCGTGCCGCGTCCTTGCGGATCCGAGTCGGCCACAGCCCCGATCCCGATGACGCGTTCATGTTCTGGGCGCTCACGACCGACCTCGTGGACGCGCGCGGGCACGAGTTCGAGCAGGTCCTCGGCGACATCGAGACGCTGAACCAATGGGCGCGCGCGGCGCGGCTCGAGGTGACGGCGCTCTCGCTGGCCGCGTACCCGTTCGTGCAGGAGGACTACGCGCTGCTGCCGCACGGGGCGAGCATCGGCTCCGGGTACGGGCCGGTGGTCGTCGCGCCGCGCACACTCTCCCGCGAGGAGCTCCTGGGCGCGGAGATCGTGGTCCCGGGGGCGCTGACGACGTCGTTCCTGACGCTGCGGCTCGTGCTCGGCGACTTCCGGCATCGCGAGCTCCCGTTCGACGAGATCCCGGAGGAGGTCGCTTCCGGCCGCGCGGACGCGGGGCTCGTCATCCACGAGAGCCAGCTCACGTTCGAGGACCACGGCCTCGTGAAGGTGCTCGACCTCGGTGAGTGGTGGCTGCTGGAGACGGGTCTGCCGCTGCCGCTGGGAGTCAACGTGGCGCGGCGGGATCTGGGCGAGGAGACGTTGGGCGAGGTCTCGGCGGTCTTGCGGGAGGCGATCCAGTGCGGGCTCGACCATCGCGCGGAGGCGCTCGAGTACGCGCTCCAGTTCGGGCGCGGGATCGACGCCGCGGTCGCCGATCGCTTCGTCTCCATGTACGTGAACGAGCTGACTAAGGACTACGGCGACGAGGGGCGCAAGGCAGTCACGGAGCTGCTGCGGCGCGGCGAGGCGCTGGGCGCATTCCCCGAGCCGGTGCAGGTCGACTTCGTCGCGTAGGCGTGCGTTCTCCCCACCCTGGGTGGGGTGTTCGGCCACCCTCCACCCGCGGCGAGCGTACCGCCGATCTGCGCGCGCGTGGTGAACGACTCTGCGCCAATACTGTTCCAATCGCTCCACAGGCCTGTGGGCGTGTGACGAGGCAGGGCTCGTCCATACACTCCTTCCCGTGTGCGCTGTGATCCTCAGCGGCGTCCGGACGCCGATCGGCCGCTACGGCGGCGCCCTCTCCGGCGTCCGGCCCGACGACCTCGCCGGGCTCGCGATCCAGTCGGCGGTCGAGCGCTCCGGGGTCGACCCGGCCGCGATCGAGGACGTCTTCCTCGGCTGCGCGAACCAGGCGGGCGAGGACAACCGCAACGTCGCTCGCATGGCTGCGCTGCTCGCGGGGCTCCCAGACTCGGTCGCCGGCGTCACGGTGAACCGGCTGTGCGCGTCCGGGCTCTCGGCGATCGTCTCCGCAGCGCACGCGATCATGGCCGGGGACGTAGAGATTGCGGTCGCCGGCGGCGTCGAGTCGATGTCGCGCGCGCCGCTCGTCATGTCCAAGCCCGACCGCGCGTTCCCCCGCGGCGACCGCACGATCTGGGACTCGACACTCGGCTGGCGCTTCCCCAACCCCCGCCACGTGGCGATGTTCCCGCTCGAGTCGATGGGCGAGACGGGTGAGAACGTCGCCGAGCGCTGGGAGGTGACGCGCGAGGACCAGGACGCGTTCGCCCTGCGCTCGCAGCGGCGCTGGGCGGCGGCGCAGGAGGCGGGTCGTTTCGCCGACGAGATCGTCGCCGTGGAGGACGTCGTCGTGGACGAGCACCCGCGGCCGGACACGTCCGCGGAGGCGCTCGCAGGGCTGAGGCCGGCCTTCCGCGACGGCGGCACGGTGACGGCCGGGAACTCGTCCGGGATCAACGACGGGGCCGCCGCGCTCGTGCTGGCGAGCGAGGAGAAGGCGCGCGAGCTTGGCGTGGAGCCGCTGGGAGCGTTCGTCGCGTCGGCGGTCGCCGGCGTCGACCCGCGGGTGATGGGCGTCGGCCCGGTGCCGGCCGTCCGGAAGCTCCTCGAGCGCACGGGGCTCTCGGTCGACGACCTCGCTCTCGTCGAGCTCAACGAGGCCTTCGCCTCGCAGAGCCTCGCGGTGATCCGCGAGCTCGGCCTGGACGAGGAGAAGGTGAACGTGAACGGCGGCGCGATCGCGCTCGGGCACCCGCTCGGGATGAGCGGCGCGCGCCTCGTCGTCTCGCTCCTGCACGAGCTCCGCCGCCGTGGCGGCCGCTACGGCGTGGCGACGATGTGCGTCGGCGTCGGCCAGGGGCAGGCCGCGCTCTTCGAGCGCTGACTGGCCACTCTACGAGCCCGTGAGCTCGTAGAGCGTCGTGGCCTCGTCCCGAGTGGGTCCGACCACTACGCGGAGGCCCGGTACCTCTCGGTCGCCCTCGACGAGCGCCGCCGTCGTCGCGGACACGACCGTGCGTCCTCGCTCGACGGAGTGGACGAGCTGCATCAACCTGGCCAGCGCCGTGCCGGCCTCCGGCCGCTGCGGATTCCCGGACCAGCGGCCCGAGTGCACCGCGATCGACACTCCCACCTCGGCGTCCGACTGCCAGTCGAAGGCGAGGACCAGCTCGCGAAGCGCAACGGCGGCTCGTAATGCGTCGCTCGCCGAGTGGAAAACCGCGAGCACCGTGTCGCCTACGAGCTCGAGCACGACGCCGTCGTGCGCCTCGATCGTCGCGCTCGCACGGACGTGGTACTCGCTGGTCAGAGTCGAGCTCACTTCGTCTCCGAGCGCCAGGAGGACGTGCTGCCAGTTGGTGAGATCCGCGACGAGGAACGTCCCGGTTCCCGGCCTCCGTGTCGCTGCGTCGACCGTCCGGGGTGGGCGGAACGCAGACTCGAGCCCGGGTGCTCCGACTTGAAACAGCCGCTGCTCGGCATGCAGGCCCTTCAACCGGTGCGGGCCGAGATCGGTGAGAACGACTCCCGACAGCTCTGCGTCCTCGACGATTCCGGCCGTGGCGTTCGAGACGAGGATCTGGCCTCCGCGACCCGCGTCGCAGATGCGCGACGCGCGCGTGACGCCCACGCCCACGTAACCCTCCCCCGTGAGGAGCGGTTCCGCCGTGTGGAGACCCATGCGCACGCGCACCTCGCTGGATCCGGGCCAGTCGAAGCCGCGGAGCGCCAACTGGCCCTCGATCGCTGCCTCGACGGCGTCGCGCGCGCTGTCGAACGCGACGAAGAAGCCGTCGCCGGCGGTGTCGATCTCGTGGCCGCCGTGCGCTTGGAAGGCATCCCGGAGCAGGCGGTGGTGGTGGCTGCGCATCTCGGCGAAGACGTCGTTGCCGACGCGCCGCATGAGCTCCGTCGAGTCCTCGATATCGCTGAAGAGGAACGTGACCGTCCCCTGCGGGAGCGAGGTTTCACCCACGCACGGATCTTGGCACTGCCGAGTCGCCCGCGCTACGGGCCCTCCGTGGCGAGCTCCCGTTGGAGGAGCGGCTCGCCGTTGCGACGGAGGCGGCGCACGACGACCGCCAGCGCGCCGACCCAGACGGCGGCGAGCGTCGAGTACGCCACGTTCCGTGCGTCCCCAGGCACGCCGTAGGCGTCGAACAGCGTCCGTGTGTTCGTCACGAGGATGAGACCGCCGACCGAGGCGCCGAGGAGCGACGGGGTCACGTGGCGCACGAGCCACGCGGCAAGCGGCGCGGCGAGGACCCCTCCGACGAGCAGTGCCGCGACGAACTTGAACGCGATGCCTTGGCCTCCGAGCGCGAGGAGGAAGCCGACGCTCGCGGCGAGCGCGACGAGGAACTCGCTCGTGTCCACCGACCCGATCACCTTGCGCGGCTCGTACTTCCCCGTGGCAAGGATCGTCGGCGTTGCGACCGGCCCCCAGCCTCCGCCGCCGGTCGCATCGACGAAGCCGGCGCCGAGGCCGAGCGGCGCGAGGTAGCGGCCGCGGATGTAGCGGCGGCCGCGCGGCTTCGGGGTGCCGAAGACGGTGAAGCGGACGAGCACGTAGACGCCGATGGCGAGCAGGATCCCCGCCATCCAAGGCCTCGCGATCTCGGCCGAGATCGAGCTCAGCACGACAGCGCCGAGGAACGCGCCGATCGCGCCGGGGATCCCGATTCGCCGCACCGTCCGCCAGTCCACGTTCCCGAAGCGCCAGTGGCTGAGGCCGGCGACGGCCGTCGTCCCGAGCTCGGCGAGGTGGACGGACGCGGAGGCCGTCGCGGGGGAGAGCCCGTATGCGAGCAGGAGCGTGGACGAGGTCGCGCCGTAGGCCATTCCCAGCGCCCCGTCGACGAGTTGGGCGAAGAACCCGATCACGATCAGGATGATCAGCGCGGGCATCTAGGTCTTTCTGATAATCTCGATAGGTTTAGTAAACATTGTTGAGGATGTAAAGCTAGGCGGACAAGTAGCTCTCGTCAAACGACAACCGCCAGGTGAGGCCGACATGTGGGTATCGAGGAGAACCGACTACGCGACACGCGCGATCCTCGCCCTCGCGCTCGAGGGCGGCGGGCCCATGAAGCTCGAAGCGCTCGCGCGGAGGACGGCAGTTCCCCAGTCCGTGCTCGAGCAGGTCATGCCGACGATGCGGACGGCCGGGATCGTTCGCTCGGAGCGCGGCCCGTCCGGCGGCTACCGGCTGAACCACCCGCCGGAGGAGATCACGCTCGAGCGAGTCGTGCGGCTCTTCCAGGGACCACTCGCGCCGATCTCGTGCGCAACCCGTCACAACCCGGAGCCGTGCCCGATGGGGCTCGGCTGCTCGCTGCGCGATGTCTGGGAGGAGCTGCGCGACGCGACGATCACGCTCCTGGGCAGCGTGACCTTCGCCCACCTCGCCGAGGACGCAGGCGGTCCGTGGCTCGATCCGTCGCTCATCGCGCCCATGCCGAACCCGGACACCGCGTCCGGGTGACGTCGAACGCGTGACCACCGCTTCGATCCGGCCATTGACCGCGGCCGACGCCGAGGAGCTGGCGCGTCTGCTCGCCGCGAGCCGCGAGCTCGACGCCCCATGCGTCCCCGAGCGGGACGATGCTTTCTTCACCGCCGAGGCGCAGCGGGCTCGAATCGACGGGACGCACCACGTCTACGGGATCTTCGAACGCGCGCTCGCCGGCACGATCGCCCTCTCGAACGTGGCGGGCGCGCCGTTCGAGAGCGCGTCGCTCGGCTACTGGGTAGCGGCCGCCCGGCGCGGGCGAGGGCTTGCGACCGGCGCGGTCGCCGCGCTGTCCGACCTCGCGTTCGGCGAGCTCGGCCTCCACCGTCTCGAGGCCGCGACGCTCGTCGACAACGTCGCGTCGCAGCGCGTCCTCGAGAAGAACGGCTTCACTCGCATCGGACTCGCGCCGCGCTACCTGCGAATCGCAGGCGCCTGGCAGGACCACCTCCTCTACCAGCGCCCGGTCGACGACTGACGCGCGATATCGTCCCCGGTGTGGCGGTCGCGACGCGTGAGTACCTCCTCTTCATCGGTGGCGAGGCCACGGAGCCCGCGTCCGGCGACCTCAGCGACCTGACGGAGCCCGCGACCGGCGAACCGCTCGCCCGCGCGGCGCTCGCCGGCGAGCAGGACGTCGACCGCGCGGTCGAGGCTGCTCGCTCCGCGCTCGCCGGCGACTGGGGCAAGACGCCCGGCACCGAGCGGGCGCGGCTCCTGCACGCGCTCGCGGACGCGATCGCCGCCAACCGCAAGGAGCTCGCCGAGCTCGAGGCACGCAACGTCGGCAAGGCGATCTCCTCGGTCAAGGCCGAGCTGCACCAGGCGGTCGAGAACTTCCGCTACTACGGCTCCGCGATCGCGACCATCGGCGGCCGCGCCAACCCGATCGGCGGCTCGCTCCTCTTCTACTCGCTGAAGGAGCCCGTCGGCGTCGCCGGGCAGATCGTCCCCTGGAACTACCCGCTGATGATGGCGACGTGGAAGCTCGCGCCCGCGCTCGCGGCCGGCTGCTCCGTCGTCCTCAAGCCCGACCCGCAGACGCCGCTGACCGCGATCCGGCTGGCCGAGCTGGCAACCGAGGTCGGCTTCCCCGCGGGCGCGCTCAACGTCGTCCCGGGCGACGGGCCCACGACGGGCGCGTACCTCGTCCGCCACCCGGGTGTGGACAAGGTCGCGTTCACGGGCTCCACGAGGACGGGCGGCGAGATCATGCGCCTCGCCTCCGACCCGGTGAAGCGCGTCACGCTCGAGCTCGGCGGCAAGAGCCCGAACCTCCTGTTCGCTGACGCCGACCTCGCGAGCGCGGTTCCGAGCTCCGCGTGGGCGATCTACTACGCGGCCGGACAGAGCTGCGAGGCGCGCTCGCGGCTCCTCGTCGAGAGCTCGATCTACGACGACGTCGTCTCCCAGATGTCGGACTTCGCGGGGAAGGTCAAGGTCGGCGACCCGCTCGACCCGGAGACGCAGATGGGCTCGCTCATCTCGAGCACCCACCGCGAGAAGGTGCACGGGTTCGTCGAGCGCGGGGCCGGCGAGGGCGCGGAGGTCGTCGCGGGCGGTGCCGTCCCCGACGGCGCCGGCGCGTTCTACCCGCCGACCGTCGTGGCCGCGCCGAACGAGAGCGAGATCGCGCAGGAGGAGGTCTTCGGCCCGGTCGTGACCGTGATCCCGTTCGAGGACGAGAAGGACGCGATCCGGATCGCGAACGACGTCAAGTACGGCCTCATGGCCACTGTCTGGACGGGCGACCCGGCGCGCGGCCACCGCATCGCGGCGCGGATCAAGTCCGGGACGGTCGGGATCAACATGCCGTACACGGCGTTCCCCGGGATCCCGTTCGGCGGCTACAAGCAGTCGGGCTTCGGGCGGGAGCTGGCGCTCGAGACGCTCGATCTCTACCTGGAGACGAAGAGCATCGTCGTCTCCACCGGCGCACGGCCGATCAACCCGTTCGGCCTTTGAGCCGGCCGGGCGCGCTCGACGCGATCGGTTCGACGCCGGTCGCGCGCGTCGAGCGCCTCGCCGAGCTCGGCGCCGTCGTCCGGCGAGGCCGGGAGCCCGTGACAGGGCAGCGTGGCCTCGAGTACCCCGCGGGCGATCCCCACGGCTGAGCGGTCGGCGTACCGGTGGGCGGTGCTGGCCGCCGGGACCGGCGCCGCCGGGACGAACGCCGCCTTCGGGATCGGGCTGCCGGTGCTCGTCCCGCAGCTGCGCGAGGAGTACGGCCTCACGCTCGGCCAGATCGGAGTGCTGCTCGCGGCGTCGTGGGTCGGGACGACGATCACGCTGCTCCCCTGGGGGCTCGCAGCCGACCGCGTCGGCGAGCGAGTCGTGCTCACGGTCGGGATGCTGGCGTCGTCGCTGGCGCTCGTGGGAGCGGCACTCGCGTCGAGCTACGCGCAGCTCGTCGTGCTCCTCGGGCTCGTGGGCGCGGCGGGCGCGGCGGTGAACTCGTCGAGCGGGCGGGCGGTCATGCACTGGTTCGGGCCTGAGGAACGGGGGTTCGCGCTCGGCGTGCGGCAGACCGCGATCCCGCTCGGTGGGCTCGTCGGTGCGCTGACGCTGCCGCCCATGGCCGAGGCGGGCGGGACGAAGGCGGCATTCCTCTTTCTCGCGGCGCTCGTGGCGACTGGCGCGGTCGGCGGCGCGCTCGTGCTGCGCGGCCGCGAGGTCGTCGACGGGATCGAGCCTGCGTCGATCGCGCGCACGCTCGCAGATGCGAGGCTCTGGCGGCTCTCGGCCGGGAGCGGCCTCTACCTGTACGCGCAGATCGCCGTGCTCGGCTTCGGCGTCCTCTTCCTGGTGGACGAGCACGGTCTCACGACCCAGTCCGCCGCGTTCGCCTTCGCGGGCTCGCAGGTGCTCGGGGCAGTGTTCCGGGTCGGCGGCGGGCGGTGGTCGGACCGGATGGGCGCGCGCGTCGTGCCGCTGCGGCGCGTGGGCCTGGCCGTGAGCGCGGCGATGCTGCTGACCGCTGTCCTCGCAGGTGGGCCGACGTGGCTCCTCGTCCCCGTGCTCGTCCTCGCAGGGGGGTTCGCGATGGGATGGAACGGGCTCTCGTTCACGGCTGCGGCCGAGCTCGCGGGCCCGCGCCGGACCGGCGCGGCGATCGGCGTCCAGCAGACCGTGCTCGCGGCCGCGGGTGTGGCGGCGCCGGTGGCCTTCGCGCTCACGGTGGACGCGGGGACATGGGCCGCCGCGTTCGCGCTCGCAGGGGTCGTTCCGCTCGCCGGCTGGTGGCTGCTGCGGCCGTTGAGCGAGCGGGGCGCGCTCTAGGAGGGAGCGGGAAGCCGGTTCAGGACCTCGACGAGCTCGTCCGGCGGTGCGAAGCCGACGTCCCGCCCGGCGACCTCTGACGGGAGCAGCGTCACGGATTCGTTGCACCACCAGTAGATCCACGGGCTGATCGACCCCGGCCCCTCCTCGAACAGTGAGGTTGCGGTGAGGATGAGCCGATTGATCGACTCGACGACGCCGAGATCGAGGATCGGCGCGTACAGGAGCATGTGCCGGTGGGGGACGGCGAAGACGGCTCCGTCGGCCGCGTGCGACGGCATCCGTTCTCCGAGCAGCAAGGCGTGCGAGGCGACGAAGAAGTGGTCCTCGAAGCACGCGATCGGCGCGGACGCGCCCTCGGCCAGCACCTGCGTGCCCACGGTCTCGCCGCGCACGTTCTCGAGCGCGATCTCCTCCACCTCGGACAGGATCGCCTCCCAGCGCTCCAGGTGGTGCGGCGGCACTGTTCGGACGCTCGTCGGCAGGTCGTAGACGAGGGCGGCAGTCAGCCCTGGTGCGAGCTCCCAGCTCACCGGCGGGTGCGGCTCCATTCCTTGGAGCGCGGCACCGGGGTACAGCCTCACCTTGAGGAGGGAGCGGACGGCCTCGAGGTCGCGGGCGCGCTCGTCGAGCTCGGCCTCGTCGTCGATGCCCACGAACGTGTTGTCGAAGTGGCTCGCGACGACGTCGACCCACTCCTCACGCGGTGAGAGGTGGCAGAGCTGCGCGAGATTCGAGAGACCGAGCTCGTGTGTTTCGCCCGCGCGGACGACGTGGGCGACGCCGTCGTCGATCTCGTGCGCGAGCCCTCGGCGCTCGAGGTCACGACGCACGGCGTCCACGAGCTCCGTCGCCTCCGCGGCGGACATCGGTTGCGCCCACTCGGGCCTAGGCTCGGGCCGGTCGCGCTCGCGCCTGAAGAGCCCCATCTCGCACCTCCTCGACGGCTGTCGCCGCACACTAGTCTCTTCTCGTGGCCGCTGGATCCCTCCATGCCTCGGCTGTGCGCGCGCTCCAGCGGCTCGACGAGCTGTACGCGATCGGGGGCGGGCCGGGCGCGAACCGGCCGCACGGCTCGGCGGCCGAGGACGAGGCGCACGACCTCGCCGCTCACTGGATGCGCGAGGCGGGGCTCGCCGTGGAGCGCGACTCGTGCGGGAACCTGCTCGGCCGTTCCGCGACGGGCGACGACGTCTGGCTCGGGTCGCACCTCGACACCGTCCCCCAGGGCGGGAGGTTCGACGGCGCGCTCGGCGTCGTGGCGGCGATCGAGGCAGTCGAGCGCGCCGGTGCAGGCGCCGTCGTCGTGTTCCGCGGCGAGGAGGTCGGGTGCGTGGGGAGCCGCGAGCTCTGTGCGATCGGCCGCGACCTCCCGCGCGCGTTCCTCGAAGCGCACGTCGAGCAGGGCCCGGTGCTCGCGGATGCCGGTGCGCCGCTCGGTGTCGTGCCGAGCATCGTCGGCTACGCGCGCGGCGAGCTCGTCTTCGAGGGTCGAGCGGGTCACGCCGGGACGACGCCGATGGACGGGCGCGACGATGCGCTCGTCGCGGCTGCGGAGGCGGTGCTGCGGATTCGCGACGCAGCGCGTGCGATCGAGGGTGCCGTTGCGACGGTCGGGCAGATCGAGGTCGAGCCGGGCGGGAGCAACGTGATACCGAGCCGCGCCCGGATCAGCGTGGACGCCCGTGCGCCCGATTCCGAGCGGCTGGACGAGCTCGTGCGCGCGATCGGGTTCGAGCCCGCGCAGCGGAACGCCCCGGCGCATCTCGACGAAGCGCTGCGTGCGCTGCTCGCGGCGGAGTTGACGGCCCGCGGCCTGCCGGTGGTCGAGCTCCCATCGGGCGCGGGCCACGACGCGGGCATTCTCGCGGCCGCCGGCGTCCCGAGCGCGATGCTGTTCGTCCGCAGCCTGAACGGCGGCGTCAGCCACTCGCCGGACGAGCTGTCGTCGGACGAGGATGTCGCGCTCGCCGTCGACGTGCTGGCAGGCGCGCTCGAGCGGCTCGCAGCGTCCGCGTAGACGCTGGGCGGCCGAGCTACCCGGTACGCAAGCACGACCTCGACCCGCGCGAGCGCCCTGATGTCGCCGCGTCCGCAGTGCGCCGGACGGCGCCGTGACCCGTGTGCCCGCGTTGCCTCCGCCGTTGCCGGGCGTCGGGCGTCGGGCGCTGTGGAGCGATTGACACCGAATCGGCGCGAAGTCGTGTACCACGCGTGCGCGAATCGGCGCTACGCTCGACGCGGGTGGAGGGTGGTCGAACTCCCCACCCAGGGTGGGGAGAACGTTCGGGGAGAGGAGAACGTGCTCACGCGAACGCGCCGACGTGTGCGCGCCCCGGCGTCCTCCGCGATTGCCACTCTCAGCGCGTGACCACGTCGCCCTCGACCAGCGAGCACGCCACATCCACCGCCGGCTCGCTCGCCGTCGTCGACGTCCCGCGCGCCGCCCCAGAGACCACGGCCGCCGAGGCGCGCGTCCACCTGCGGGGGTCGGCATTCGACGCCGCGACCGACGTCGCCGTGCTCGAGGGCGAGACGCTCGTCGGCATCGTCCCGATCGAGCGTCTCCTCGCGGCCGCCGACGACGCACGGCTGGGCTCGCTCGGGATCGCCGTGGCCACGGTGACGCCGGAGACGGACATCGAGGCGGTCACGCGGCAGGCTGCCCGGACGGGCAGGCGCACCGTCGCGGTCGCCGACGAGCGGGGTCGGTTCCACGGGCTCGTACCCGCTGAGCGGCTGCTCCGGGTGCTGGAGCTCGAGCACGAGGAGGATCTCGCACGCCTCGGCGGCTACCGGTCGCGGGCCACGATGGCGCGCCTTGCCGCCGAGGAGCCCGTGCCGCGGCGGCTCTGGCACCGGCTGCCGTGGCTCGTCATCGGGCTGCTGGGTGCGATGGCGTCGGCGGCGATCGTCGGCGGCTTCGAGGAGCAGATCCGCGACGAGATCCTGCTCGCGCTGTTCGTTCCGGCGGTCGTCTACATGGCGGATGCGGTCGGCACCCAGACGGAGGCGGTCGTCATCCGCGGCATGTCGGTCGGGATCCCGCTGCGCGGGATCGTCGGGCGTGAGCTTGCGACCGGGCTCGTGGTCGGCGTGCTCATCGGCGCGGCGTTCTTCCCGTTCGCGCTCGCCGTGTGGGGCGACGCCGGCGTCGCCGCGACCGTGTCCGTCGCCCTGGTCGTGAGCTGCTCGGTGGCGACCGTCGTCGCGATGGCGCTCCCCTACACGATCGCCCGCTTCGGCGGCGACCCGGCGTTCGGTTCGGGCCCGCTCGCGACCGTGGTCCAGGACCTGCTCTCGATCCTCGCCTACTTCTCGGTCGCGCTCCTCTTCACATAGGCGTCAGAGCCGGGTCGAGCCGTCCTCCGCGATCGTCCAGTGCGGGTTGTGCGCGACCTCCCACGGATGACCGTCGGGGTCGAGGAAGACGCCCGAGTAGCCGCCCCAGAACGTCTTTGCGCCGGGCCGGCCGATCGTCGCGCCCGCGGTCTTTGCCTCGGCGAGCACCGCCTCCACCTCCTCCGGCGAGCGGACGTTGTGCGCCAGCGTGACCCCGCCCCAGCCGCCCTCGTCGGCGACCGTGCTGTCCTTTGCGAGGCTCTCGCGCGACCAGAGCCCGAGCACGATCCCTCCCGCCTCGAAGAACGCGACGCCCTGTTCCGGGTCGCTGTCGGTCCGCCACCCCAGCGCCTCGTAGAACCGGCGCGCGCGGTCGAGATCCGTGACGCCGAGCGTGACGAGGCTGACTCGCTGCTCCATCAGCGCTCCCGGAAGGAGATGTCCTGTGCCCCCTCCCACAGCATCCGCCGGCCGAGCTCGCGGAGGCTTTCGTTCCCGGAGGTGATCGTCGCGAAGTGGTTCCCCGCGAGTGCGCCCGCCTTGCTCGCGAACGCGACATAGCCGTACGCGAGCAGAAACTCGGTCTCGCTGACGCCGCCGGGGTAGAAGACCAGCTCGCCTGGGCTCGGGTAGCGCGTCGCGTTCTCGGGGCCGATGCCGACGTCGAGGTCGCCCATCGGGATCCATCCGCCCTCGCCCGACCAGCGGACGTGGATGATCTTCGAGTCGAGCGGGAGCATCCGCCGGAAGGCTGCGACGGTCTCGGGTGCCGCGTCCTCCTCGAGCCGTGCCTCGAACGAGAACCCCGCTGCGGTGATCTCGAGCACGCCGGGACCCTAGTCGCTCGACTCCCCGGCCGTTTCATAAAGACCGGTGTCAGACACCGGTCTTGTCAAGTGGCGTTCGTGACAAGAGTGTGTCGATCGTCCCACAGGCATCTCGGCGCTCGCGAGGCATGGCAGAGCCCGATCCCGCGCTGACGACTCTCTCGAGCCATGTCACCAGCGGACAGGTTCGGTCGCGAGCCGAAAAATCGGTGTCTGACACCGGTGCTGGTCTATGGCAACGAGGCGATCCAGATGCCGAGGAGCTCGCGCTCGTCATTGGTCATGCCGGTCGCGTTGCCCGGCGGCATGACGCGCGTCTGGACGGCGACGCGCGCGATGTCCTCTGCGCGCGCGTCGATCTCGGCCTGTGTCTCGAGCCGGACGCCGAGTGGCGCGCCCGCGCCGGAGTGGCACGTCGCGCAGCGTTCCTCCACGATCGGCGCGATCTCCTCGAACACGACCGGCGCGCCGCCCGATGACGCGGGCTCGTCCGGCCGGAGCCAGAGCGCGAGCCCGACTACCGCCGCCGCCGCGACCCCGAGGATCCACCACGGTCGCCGCCCCTCGTGCCAGAGGTTGAAGAAGTGTCGCACGGCGGCGAGCAGCACTGCGATTGCGACGAGCGCGAGCCACGCGTCCTCGTGCCCGTAGACGAACGCGAAGTGCCCGACGAGCATCGTGAAGAGCACGGGGAGCGTGAGGTAGTTGTTGTGCACGGAGCGGCGCTTCGCCTCGAGCAGCGGTCCCGCGTCCGGCTCGCGTCCTTCCGCCATCGCCGCGACGAGCCCGCGGTGCGCGGGGATGATCACGAGCAGGACGTTCGCGGCCATGATCGTCCCGAGCATCGCGCCGACCTGGAGGAAGGCCGCGCGCGGGGCGAAGAGCTCGCCCGCGCTCCACGCGGCCACCGCGACGAGCGCGACTCCCACGACCGCCAGTGCAGCCTGGCTCCGCCGCCCGAGCGCGCGACACAGCACGTCGTACACGACCCACGCGAGCGCCAACCCTCCGACCGAGAGCGCGACCGCCTCCCACTCCTCGAGCTCCGCGACCGTCGCATCCACGAGCCGCGTGTCCGCGTCGAGGTAGTAGAGGACGACGAGCAGCGCGAATCCGGAGAGCCACGTCGTGTACGCCTCCCACTTGAACCAGTGCAGCGGGTACGGCATCTCCTCCGGTGCGAGCCGGTACTTCCGCGAGTGGTAGAGCCCGCCTCCGTGCACGCCCCAGAACTCGCCGGCGACGCCCGCGTCAGCCTCCGACGCCAGCTTCGGCGGCCGCAGCGAGAGGTCGAGCCGCACGAAGTAGAGCGACGCTCCGATCCACGCGATGGCCGAGATCACATGCAGGAAGCGGAGGCAGACGTCGAGGACGTCCGTCAGGTACGGGTCCATCGGTCCCTCGCGATCGCGATCAGCTCGCGGCAGCCGGTCTCGAGCTCCCGCTCGCGCGTGCTCGCGATCCGCTCGCGCAGCACCTCGAGGATCTCGCGCTTCGGCCGCCCGGCCACGAAGACGACGAAGCGGAAGCCGAACTTCTCCTCGTAGACCTGGTTCAGGTACGAGAGCTCGGAGAGGATCGCGGGGTCGGCGTCGGTGCCCTGCTCGGCGGCCGAGCGGGCCGACAGCCGCGGTGCGCCGATCGCCGGGTGCGCGGCGAGCGCCTCGACCTTCTCCTCCTCGTTCAGCCGTGCGATCACCTCGTCGGCGCTCCCGAGCGGGTCCTCGACCTTCGCCAGCCTCTCGACGAGGGCGGTGCGGCCCTCGAACAGCTCCTCGAGCTCCTCGGCGGTCAGCTTCCGCGGTAGCTCGCGCATCCGTACGGCGAGACGAGGAGCGGGACGTGGTGGTGGCCGTCGGTCAGCTCGACCTCCAGCTCGACCCGCGTGAAGTAAGGCGACGGCGGCCAGAACACGATCGCGTAGCGGCCGGGCTCGAGAGCCTCCGCGAGCGGCGCGATGCGGCCGTCCGCGTCGGTCTCGCCGGATGCCACGACGTCGCTGCCCCGGCAGAGCTCGACGCGGACGCCGCTCGCAGGCCGGCCGGCGCCCGTGTCGAGCACGTGGGTCGAGAGGGACACGCTCATCCGGCGAATCTTCGCGCTTGCTCGCGATGGACGCGTGCGATCTCGGCTTCGTCCGCGCGCACGAGCTCGCCGCCGGCCACGACGTCCTCGCCGCCGACGATCAGGCGGTCGACGCGATGGGGCGCCGAGAGCACGAGCCCCGCCACGGGATCCTCGGCGCCGCCGAGCTCGAGGACGTCCGTTCGCCAGACGGCGAAGTCGGCGCACTTCCCGGGCTCGAGCGAGCCGATGTCGTCGCGCCCGAGCACGGCCGCGCCGCCGCGCGTCCCGAGTCGGAGCGCCTCGCGCGCGGTCATCGCAGCCGGCCCGCCGCGGCCGCGCGCAACGAGCAGCGCCTGCTTCACCTCGAACAGGAGGTCGCTGCGCTCGTTCGAGGCCGACCCGTCCACGCCCAGGCCGACGCGCACGTCTCCGTCGAGCATCTCCCGCACCGGCGCGACGCCCGCGCCGAGCCGGAGATTGGACGTGGGGCAGTGCGCGACGCCCGTTCCGGTCGCGCCGAAGTCGGCCACGTCCTCCGGTCGCAGGTGGACGCAGTGCGCGCACCAGACGTCGCCGCCCAGCCAGCCGAGGTCGGTGAGGTACTCGACCGGCGTGCAGCCGTAGAGCTCCATGCAGTACGCGTTCTCCTCGACCGTCTCGGCGAGGTGCGTGTGCAGCGGGATCCCGTGGCGGCGCGCGAGCGCGGCCGACTCCTCCATCAGCTTGCGCGTGACCGAGAACGGCGAGCACGGCGCGACCGCGATCTGCACACGCGCCCCCGGCCCGGGCTCGTGCAGCTCCGAGACGAGGCGCTCGGTCTCGGCGAGCACCGCGTCGAGCTCCTCCACGAGGTCGTCGGGAGGCAGGCCGCCGTCCGACTCGCCGAGGTCCATCGAGCCGCGCGCGGCCACGATCCTGACGCCGAGCTCGCGCGCCGCCGCGGCCTCCGCCTCGATCAGCCCCTCGCGCCCTGCTGGGAACACGTAGTGGTGGTCGAAGACCGTCGTGCAGCCCGAGAGCGCGAGCTCCGCGAGCCCGGTGCGGGCGGCGGCGTGCTCGGCCTCCGCGTCGAGCCCGGCCCACACCGGGTACAGCTCGCGGAGCCACGTGAAGAGGTCGGCCTGCTGCGCCCGCGCGCGCGTGAGCGTCTGGCACAGGTGGTGGTGCGTGTTGACGAGGCCGGGCGTGACGACCGCGCCTGCGAGGCCCACCCGTGTGTCGGCCTCCGGCTCCTCCCCCGCGCCCACCGTTGCCACGACGCCGTCGTCGACGAGCAGCCAGCCGGACGGGTGCTCCGTTCCCGCGTCGTCGCAGGTCACGATCCAGCCCCCGGCGTAGAGGGCCTTCATGCCTGTAACGGGACGAGCTCGAAGCGGTCGACGTCCACGAGCCCGCGGTCGGTGATCTTCAGCGACGGGATCACCGAGAGCCCGAGGAACGCGAGTGTGAGAAACGGGGTCGCGCCCGTCCAGCCGAGCTCGTGCGCGGCCTCGTTGCAGGCGCGACTCTGCGCGATGACGTCGTCGAGGCGCGCGTCGGAGAGGAGGCCGGCGATCGGGAGCGGGCACTCGGCGAGGACGCGGAGGTTCTCGACTGCGACGATCCCGCCGCCGATCTCCGCGAGCCGCTCGACCGCGAAGGCGAGGTCGCGGTCGGACCTGCCGACCACGACGAGGTTGTGCGCGTCGTGCGCCACCGTGGACGCGAGCGCGCCGCGCTCCAGCCCCGAGCCGGCGAGGAAGCCGAGCCCGATCCGCCCGGTCGCGAGGTGGCGCTCGACGACCGCGATCGTCGCGAGGTCGGGGTCGTGCGCGTCGCGGACGAGCGACTCCGTCACCACCTGATCCTCGACGAGTCCGATCGCGCGCACGCTTCCGTCCACGCGCACCGCGAAGTCCTCGGGCGCGACCGGCGCGATGCGGACGCTCTGGCGAACCCAGTCCGGGATCTCGACCGGCGGGCCATCCTCGATCGGGCGGCCGCTCTTCAGCACCAGCTCCGGCCGGAACGAGACGAGGTCGGGGAGGAGCAGCAGGTCCGCCTGGTACCCGGGCGCGATCGCCCCGTGCCGTCGCAACCCATGCCAGAGCGCCGAATTGAGTGACGCCATCACGAGCGCGTCCTCTGGCGCGACGCCGGCCGCGACCGCCTTCCGCACCATCCCGTTCACGTGCCCGTCGTCGACGATGTCGTCCGGGTCGCGGTCGTCGGTGCAGAAGGCGATCCGGCCCGTGCCGTACTCGGCGACGAGCGGGAGCAGGTCGAGGAGGTTGCGCGCCATCGACGCCTCGCGGACGAGCAGCCACATCCCGGCGCGCAGCCGCTCGCGCCCCTCTTCGACGGTCAGCGCCTCGTGGTCAGAGCGGATCCCCGAGGACGCGTACGCCTGCAGCGGCTTCCCGACGAGCCCGGGCGCGTGCCCGTCCACGTGCTGCGCGCCGTCGAGCGCGAGCTTCTCGAGCTCGCCCGGGTCGCCGGCGACCACCCCCGGGAAGTTCATCATCTCGGCCAACCCGACCACGCGCCGCCGCCGCATCAGCCCTTCGAGGTCGCCCGGCCCGAGCGGGCGGCGAGGCGACTCGAACGGGGAGGCCGGCACGCACGAGGGCGCCATGAAGAAGACGTCGAGCTGGAGGCCGGCGGAGGCGTCGAGCAGCCAGTGCACGCCGTCGACGCCGAGCACGTTCGCGATCTCGTGCGGGTCGGCCACGATCGCTGTCGTCCCGAGCGGGAGGATGAGCCGCGCGAGCTCGTCGACCATGAGCTTCACCGACTCGATGTGCATGTGCGCGTCGATCAGGCCCGGGACGACGTGCTTCCCGCTGGCGTCGACCGTCTCGCGTCCCTCGTACTCGCCGAGCCCGGCGACGAAGCCGTCCACGACTGCGACGTCCACCTCGAGCCACTCCTTCGTGAAGACGGAGAGCACGCGCCCGCCGCGGACGACGAGGTCGGCGGGCTCGTCGCCGCGGGCGACGGCGAGCCTGCGCGGGAGCCCCTCCATGCGCGACAGCGTAAGGCTTGATGCGAAGTTGGCGCGCGGCTGGGGGCGGTCACGACCAAGCCGGGCGTCGCACGTACGCGCCGTGCAGGCTGGATGCCTGTGCGTCGCGCGTGGGTGGCGATCCGGAGCCGTGTCGTGGCCGTCAGCCAGTCCCGCGGGAAGTTTGCATCGAGCCTCCAATACCCTTCGCCCTCGTGGACGTCCTCACCCCGCGCACGCTCGAGGAGGCGCTGACGCTCAAGGCCGTGCGGCCGGAGGCCGTACCGATCCAGGGCGGGACCGACCTCATGGTCTCGCTCAACTTCGACCACCTGCGGCCCGAGGTGATCCTCAACCTGAACGAGGTGGCGGAGCTGCGCGGCTGGTCGCGCGAGAACGGGGTGCTGCGGCTCGGCGCCGGGCTGACGTACACGGAGCTGTTGCACGGCGAGGTCGCGGAGGCGCTGCCCGTGCTCGCGGAGGCGTCGCGCACCGTCGGTTCGCCGCAGATCCGGAACCGCGGCACCATCGGCGGGAACCTCGGCACGGCGTCGCCGGCCGGGGACGCGCTGCCGCCGCTGCTCGTCGAGGAGGCCGAGGTCGAGCTCGCGAGCACGCGCGGTACGCGGCGCGTCTCGCTCGGTGAGTTCCTGGTCGGGCCGAAGCAGAACGCGCTCTCCCAGGACGAGCTGATCGCGGCCGTGGTCGTCGCCCCGAGCCGGCAGCCGCAGACGTTCATGAAGGTCGGGCCGCGGAACGCGATGGTCATCTCCGTCTGCTCGCTCGCGCTCGTCGCCGACCGGGAGCACGGCGAGCTGCGCGCGGCCTACGGCTCGTCCGGGCCCGTGGTCGGGCTCGTGCGCGCGCCGCTGGACGAGGTGGGCTCGTTCGCCGAGCGCGTTGCCGCCGCCGCCAGCCCGATCGACGACGTGCGCGGGTCGGCCGCGTACCGCCGCCACGCGCTCGGCGTACTCGCGGCGCGTGCGCTCGAGAGGTGCCTGGCGTGAAGATCGCGCTGACCGTCAACGGCGAGGCGCGCGAGGCGGACGTCTGGGCGGGCGAGAGCCTGCTCACCGCGCTGCGCGACCGGCTCGAGCTGCCCGGCTCGAAGAACGCATGCGAGCAGGGCGAGTGCGGCTCGTGCTCCGTCCTCCTCGACGGCGTGCCCGTCTGCTCGTGCCTCGTCCTCGCCGCGCAGGCGGACGGGCACGAGATCGTGACCGTGGAGGGGCTCGCGCGGGACGGCGACCTCCACCCGGTGCAGGCGGCGTTCGCGGACGCGGGAGCGGTGCAGTGCGGCTTCTGCACGCCCGGGCTGATCGTCGCGACCGACGACCTCCTCCGGCGAAGCCCGGACCCGACCGACGACGAGATCCGCGAGGCGCTCTCCGGGAACCTCTGCCGCTGCACGGGGTACGCGAAGATCCTCGACGCGGTGCGGCTGGCGGCGGCGCGATGACGACGGCAGCTCTCAGCCACGGCCGCGCCGAGACCGCGACTCGCCGTCACGACGCGGTCCCGAAGGTGAGGGGCGAGTTCGCGTACGCGAACGACCTGCGCGCGGCCGGGATGCTCTGGGGGCACACGGTGCGCAGCCCGCACGCGCACGCGCGCGTCGTCTCGATCGACACGTCCGAGGCGGCGCGCATGCCGGGCGTCCACGCGGTGCTCACGCACGACGACGTCCCAGGCCGCAAGACCTACGGCCTCGACTTCCCCGACCAGCCGGTGCTCGCCTCCGACCGCGTGCGCTACTTCGGCGAGGCGGTCGCGATCGTCGCCGCGGAGGAGCCGGAGCAGGCACGGCGCGCGGCCGAAGCCGTGCGCGTCGAGTACGAGGTTCTCCAGCCGATCGTGGACCCGGAGCGCGCGACCGAGTCCGAGCCGCTGCATCCGCCGGGGACGACCGCGCGGCACGGCTTCCGCGAGGACCCGCGGCCGAACGTCGTCCGCGCGATGGTGGTCACGCGGGGTGACATCGAGGCGCCCGCGGACGTCACGGTCTCCGGTGTCTACGAGGTCGGCCAGCAGGACCAGGCGTTCCTCGGGCCCGAGTCCGGGCTCGCGCTCCCGGACGGCGAAGGCGGCGTGGACATCCACGTCGCGACGCAGTGGACGCACGTCGACCGCGACCAGGTCGCTCCCTGCCTCGCCCTCGAGCCGGAGCAGGTGCGCGTTCACCTCGCGGGAGTCGGCGGCGCGTTCGGCGGGCGCGAGGACCTCTCGATGCAGATCCACGCGGCGCTGCTCGCGCTGCGCACGGGCCGTCCCGTGAAGATGGCCTACAACCGGCAGGAGTCCTTCGTCGGCCACATCCACCGGCATCCCGCACGGATCTGGGCCGAGCACCGCGCGACGAAGGCGGGTCAGCTCGTCTCCGTGCGGATGCGGATCCTGCTCGACGGCGGCGCGTACGCGTCGAGCTCCGAGGCGGTGCTCTCGAACGCGTGCTCGTTCGCGATCGGGCCGTACGCGGTCGAGAACGTCGAGATCGACGGGCTCGTCGTGTACACGAACAACCCACCGTGCGGGGCGATGCGCGGGTTCGGGGCGGTGCAGACGTGCTTCGCGGCCGAGGCGCAGATGGACAGGCTCGCCGCCGGGCTCGGGATCGACCCGGTCGAGCTGCGGCTGCTGAACGCGCTCGAGCCGGGCGGCCGGCTCGCGACCGGGCAGGTGATCACGGGGTCGCTGCCGACGCGCGAGGTCATCCGCCGCGCGGCCGCGCTTCCGATTCCCGAGCCCGAGGAGCTGCCGCGCGACGTCCTCCGGCTGCCCGGCGGCGCGGGGAACACGACGCGCGGGGAGGGCGTGCGGCGCGGCGTGGGCTTCGCGGTCGGATTCAAGAATCTCTGCTACTCGGAGGGCTTCGACGACTACTGCACGGCACGCGTGAGGCTGTCCGCGGACGGCGCGGCCGAGGTCTACTGCGCGTCGGCCGAGGTCGGCCAGGGCGTGCACGACGTGATCCTCGGCGTGGCGCGGCGGGAGCTCGGGACAGACGACGTCGAGCTCGTGACCGGCTCGACCGCGGATGTCGGCTCGGCCGGCTCGACGTCGGCGTCGCGGATGACGTGGATGGCGGCGGGCGCGGTGCAGCTGGCCTGCCGCGATGCGCTCGAGGAGCAGGAGCGGGCCGGCGGCGGCGAGGTCGACGTCGAGCGCGTGTACCGGCACCCGCGCACGTTCCCGCTCGATCCCGAGACGGGCCAGACCACGGGCGAGCGCTCGCACGTCGCGTTCGCGGTCGCGGCGATGCGGGTGGTCGTCGAGGTGGACGTCGAGCTCGGGCTCACGCGCGTCGTCTGGATCGGCACCGCCCAGGACGTCGGCAACGCGCTCAACCCGGTCGCGGTCGAGGGGCAGATCGAGGGTGGCACGGCTCAGGGCCTCGGCCTCGCGCTGATGGAGGAGATCCAGACCCGCGACGGCGCGATCCTCAACCCCAACTTCACCGACTACCTGATGCCGACCTTCCTCGACATGCCGCCCGTGGTGTCGGACTTGGTCGAGGAGCCGGAGCCCGACGCGCCGTACGGCGTCAAGGGCGTGGGCGAACCGCCGACGGTGGTCTCGACCGCCGCGATCGTGTCGGCGCTGCGCGACGCGACAGGGCGAGAGCTCGCGCGCGTCCCCGTCCGACCGGACGACGTCGTCGGGCTGTAGCCCCAGTTCGTCCACGGCGCCGCGAGCGACGTGCGCCTTGACATTAGACACTGATGTCTGATTTAGTAGTCCAGACACAGATGTCCAACTTAGAAGGGAAGGACGAGATGTTGCACAGAAGCAAGTCCTCCACCGCAGGCCACCACTCACCCAGCGGCAACAAGAGCGGGGCGCTGCTGGTCGTGCTGCTGATCGCCCAGCTCATGGCGATCCTCGACATCACTGCCGTGAACATCGCGCTTCCGAGCCTCGCCGGCGATCTCCAGCTGAGCGGCTCGAGCATCAGCTGGACGATCACCAGCTACTCGCTCGTCTTCGGCAGCCTGCTCCTCTTCGGAGGCCGGGCCGCCGACCTGCTCGGTCGCCGTCGAATCTTCCTGACCGGCCTCGGCGTCTTCACGATCTCCTCCGCCGCGTCCGCCCTCGCGGGCACGGCCGAAGCCCTCTTCGCCGCTCGCGCCGGTCAGGGTCTTGGAGCGGCGCTGCTCTCTCCCGCAGCCCTCGCGATCATCATGTCCACCTTCCAGGGTCACCAGCGGGCGAAGGCGCTCGCCGCCTGGGGCGCTGTCGGAGGCGCGGGCGCGGCGATCGGCGTCCTCGTCGGCGGAGTCCTGACCGAGCTCTCGGACTGGCGCATGATCTTCTACGTCAATCTTCCCGTCGCAGCCGCCCTTGCAGTCGCCGCGCTGAAGGTCATCCCGCCGGACACGCAGAAGCCGCACTGGCGCGGGCTCGACCTCGGCGGAGCGCTGCTCGCCACCGCCGGCCTCGGCGCGATCGTCTTCGCGATCACCCAGTCGGACAGCGCCGGCTGGGCCTCTGCCCAGACGCTTCTCGTCGCCGGCGGCGGGCTCGCGGGCCTCGCTGTCTTCGCGGTCCTCGAGCGTCGCACCGACAATCCGCTCCTCCGCGTCGAGCGGCTGGCCGACCGCGCCGTCGGCGGCGGCCTCGTCCTGATGCTCGCGGCGACCGGCCTGATGTTCGGCCTCTTCCTGCTCAGCTCGCTCTACCTCCAGAACGTCCTGGGCATGGGGCCGCTCGCCACTGGCCTCGCCTTCGTCCCGCTCGCGCTGGCGGCCGGCGTCGGCGCGCACGCGGCCGGGCACGTCATCGGCAGGCACGGCGTCCGCGGCCCGCTCGCGGGAGCGTTCCTCGTCGCCGCGGTCGGCATGACCCTGCTCGCCCACGTCGGCGAGAACGGCAGCTACGTCCGCGACGTCCTGCCCGGGATGCTCGTCGCCGGGCTCGGGCTCGGCGTCGCGGTCGTCTCCGTCTCGATCGCGATCCTCACCGGGGCCCGCGAGGAGGAGTCCGGGATGATCTCCGGCCTCAACTCGACCGGTCACGAGATCGGCGGCACCCTCGGGATCGCGATCTTCGCGACGATCGCCGCGGGCGGCGGCGCCATCGCCGGGCCGCAAGCCGCGTCGGGGATCTCGCACGCGTTCGTCGCAGCCGCGGTTCTCGCTAGTGTCGCCGGCCTGGTCTCCCTGGCCGTACTGCCCCGGGCACGCCACTTCGTGCCGAAGCTGCTGCTCAACCCGAGCGTGTTGCCGAGCCACTAGGAATGGCGAAGACGACGACACCTGCCGACGGCCCCGCCCGCAAGCACCGCAGGGCGGACGCCGAGCGCAGCGTCGCCGCCATCCTCGACGCCGCCCTCGAAGCGCTGGCGAGCGATCCCGACAGCTCCATGTCGGAGATCGCTCGCCGGGCAGGCGTCGTGCGCGCGACGGTCTACGTCCACTTCGCGACGCGGGAGGCCCTGCTCGACGCCGTGATGGAGCACGCGGTCGCAGAGGTCGCCGAGGCGGCGCGAACGGCCGAGCCACGGCGCGGCGAGCCGCTGGAAGCGCTCGAGCGGGTGCTCCGCGCCACCTGGCGCGAGCTCTCCCGCTTCCACGCCCTGCTCGCGCTCAACACGACCAGGCTCTCCCCGGAGGAGCTCCACCGCCGTCACCTCCCCGTGCTCGACCAGCTCGCGCCGCTCATCGAGCGCGGCCAGGAAGCCGGGGTCTTCCGAAGCGACCTGCCGGTCACCTGGCACCTCGCCGTGATCCGCGCGATCGTGCACACGGCGAGCAGCGAGATCAGAAGCGGGCGAATCCCGGAAGCCGAGGCGGAGGCCGCCATGTTGAGCACGGCCGCCGCCGCCATCGCACGGCCGCCGAGCTGAGGGCTCGATCGTCGGCGCGGCGTGCCTCACGCCGAAAGAAGAGGGCCCTTGCGGGCCCTCCCCTCCCCGGATGGATCGACGGACGGATCAGCGAGCGGGACGGAGAATCGTGATCCTGTTGGCGTGCGCGCGCTTCGCGGTGACGCGGGCGGCGGCGACGCGCTGGACGACCGCGACCTGGGCGACCGCGACCTGCTTCTTCGCGACCTGGGCCTTGGCGACCTGGGCGTTCGCGACCTTCACGGTCGCGACCTGAGCGGTGATGTTCCCGCCTGCGGCGACCGAGGGTACGGCGAGTGCGACGAGGGCTCCGAGGATGAGTGCCGTGCGCTTCATGGGGGGCTCCTTTCCCGTCCGATCCGTCATGGGAGGAGCCTACGAGCGCGTCGGCGTGGTGTCGTTCGCGCGCGCGACGTTGCGAGTGTCACGGTCGTGACACAGACTTCGGGCCGATGGAGTGGCCGCTGCTCGCCGATCTGGAGCCGGAGGACGTCCGGCAGGTGCTCGCGATCGCGCGCCGCCGCGTGTGCGGCAAGGGCGAGGTCGTCTTCCACCGCGACGACCCGGCCGACTCGCTGCACCTGATCGTGCGCGGCCGCTTCGGCGCGCGCGTCGCGGCGCCACGTGGCGACAGCGTCCTGCTCGAGGTGCTCGGCCCCGGCGAGGCGTTCGGCGAGCTGGCGTTGCTGCTGCCCGGGGCGTCGCGCTCCGCGACCGTCGCGGCCCTCGAGGACGGAGAGACGCGCTCGGTGTTCCGCGACGACTTCGCGCTGCTCCAGCGAACGCACCCGGGCGTGAAGGATGTCCTCCTCCGGCTCCTCGCCGAGCAGCTGCGCCGCGCGAGCGATCGCATCGTCGAGGCGCACTACGTCGACGCCGACACGCGCGTCCGCCGGCGTCTGCTCGAGCTGGCGGAGACCTATGAGCACGGCGTCGTCCCGCTGACGCAGGAGGACCTCGCCGCGATGGCCGGCACGTCACGCGCGACCGTGAACCGGGTCGTTCGCGAGGAGCGTGCGCGCGGGACGATCGGGCACGCGCGCGGCCGTATCAGCGTCCTCGACCCGGAAGGGCTGAGGGCGCGGTGCCGCTACGACGACAGCTCGTCGAGGAGCGCGCCGAGCAGCCGGTAGAAACGCTGCGTGCTCGAGATCCGCAGCCGCTCGCCGGGCGCGTGCGGGCCGACGACCTCGGGCCCGAGCGAGATCATCTCGGCACCCGGGAGCTTGTCGCCGAGGATCGCGCACTCCAGGCCGCCGTGCACGACCTCGAGGCCCGGCTCGGCGCCGAACAGCCGCGCGAACGTCGTCCGCACGGTGGCGAGGAGCGACGACTCGAGACCCGGCCGCCAGGGAGGGTACGAGCGCACGACCTCCACCTCCGCGCCTGCGAGCCGTGCCGCCGCCTCGATCCCGGCCACGGTCTCGTCGAGCGCGGGCGCGTTCGCGCTCCGACTCATCGAGGCGAGCGTGAGGACGTTGCCCTCCGTCGTCGCGACGTTGAGGCTCGTGCTCGTCTCCACCGTGCCCGGGAGCTCGGGGCTCATCGCGACGACTCCGCTCGGGAGAACGGCGAGGAGCGCGAGCGCACGCTGCGTGGTCTCCTCGGCGGCCGCCGGCTCCGCCGCCGTGGGTTCGACCGCGAGCGCGAGCCCGTCGTCGGAGCCCGAGAACTGCTCGCGCACGGTCGCGAAGGCCGCCGCTGCGGCGTCGCGGAAGCCTTCCTCACGCTCGAGCACGATCACGGCCCGCGCCTCGCGCGGGAGCGCGTTCCGGCTGACGCCGCCCTCGAGGAGCGCGAGCCGGGAGGTCGAGCGCTCGAACGTCTCCGCGAGGACGCGCCCGAGGACCTTGATCGCGTTCGCGCGCCCGCGGACGATGTCCGCGCCGGAGTGGCCGCCGCGCGCGCCCGACACCGAGAGCTCCAGCGCCGTCCACCCGTCCGGCGGCGCCTCCGGCTCGAGCCCGAGCCGCGCGAACGTGTGCGCGCTGCCGGCGCAGCCGATCGTGATCGACGAGTCGCTCGTCCCGTCCAGGTTCACGAGCAGCCGGCCGGAGACGAGCGCCGGGTCGAGCGTCTTCGCGCCCACGAGGCCCTGCTCCTCGGACACGGTGAAGAGGAGCTCGAGCGGGCCGTGCGCGACGTCCTCGTCCTCCGCGGCGGCCAGCGCCGCCGCGACCCCGATGCCGTTGTCCGCGCCCAGCGTCGTCCCGCTCGCGCGCACCCAGTCGCCGTCGACGACGACGTCGAGCCTCCCTGCGCGCGGGTCGAAGAGGCTGTCCGGGTCGCGCTCGCAGACCATGTCCAGATGCGCCTGGAGGACGACGGCGGGCGCGCCCTCGCGGCCGGAGGTTGCAGGCACGCGGACGACCGCGTTCCCGGCGGCGTCCGCCGCGCTCTCGAAGCCGTTCCCGGCCGCCCAGCGGAGGACGTGCGCGCGTGCCGCCTCCTCCTCGCCCGGCGGCCGCGCGATCCGCGTCAACTCGTCGAAGTGCGCCCAGACGAGATCCGGTGAGAGCTCCGCGAGCGCGCTCACCGTCTGAGTGTGAGCGCCGCGCCGACGAACAGCAGCGAGATCCCGAGCACGCGCGACCAGGTGACCGCGATCCGCTCCACGCCGAACCAGCCGAGCCGGTCGATGGCCGTCGCGACGGCGAACTGCGCGGCGATCAGCGTCGCCGTGGTCGCGACGACGCCGATGCGCGGCCCCGCGTACGTGACGGCGAACACGATGAACACGCCCATGAAGCCGCCGAGGAGCATCCACTTCGGCCCCGCGAACGCCTCTCCCACTCCCGAGAACGAGCCGCGGACGAGGAGGAGCACCACGATCGCGAGCACGCCGCCGATCAGCGCTGCCGTCGCGAGCGCCTCGAGGCTGCCGACACGCTCGCCGAGCCTCCCCTGCACGGCGATCTGCACGGCGCCGCCGATGCCTGCGGAGAAGGCGAGGACGGCCGCGACTCCGGTCGAGCTCACGCCGCGGACGCTATACGCTCAGGCCGTTCCCGGACGGAAAGGTGGCGCACGTGATCCGAGTGTTCGTCGTCTACGAGCAGGAGCCCGATGCCGAGCGGTACGAGCAGCACGCCGAGCTCTGCCGGAAGGTGGAGGCCGGCACGTTCAGGCACGGGAAGGTCTTCGGCGCTCCGATGGGGGAGCCGAGCTTCCGGTACTACGCCGAGTGGGAGTTCGCCGACCTGGACTCGTTCAAGGCCGCGGCGCGCACTCCCGAGTTCGCGGCGACCGGAAAGGACGCGATGGCGCTGGGGATTCCCTTCCAGGTGCACTTCGCGGAGCTCGAGTAGGTGAGCGAGCCGACCCACCCGCGCCCGCGCGACCCCGCGGAGTACGGCTTCGAGACGATCGTCTACACGAAGGAGCCGCCGCGCGCGACGATCCGGCTGAACCGCCCGGAGGTCCTGAATGCGTTCGACTTCCTCATGCTGCGGGAGATCGCGCGCGCGGCCGAGGACGCGTCGTGGGACGACGACGTGCACGCGGTCGTCGTCACCGGGACGGGCCGTGCGTTCTGCGTCGGCGCCGACCTCCGCTCCTGGGACGAGGGTTACCTCGGGAATCCGAAGGAGTACTGGAAGTGGTTCGGGGCGTTCAAGGACGCGCACGACCGGCTGCGCGAGATCGGCAAGCCGACGATCGCCCGCATCAACGGGATCGCAGTCGGCGGCGGGAACGAGCTGCAGATGGCGTGCGACCTCGCGGTCATCGTCGACTCGGCGTTCATCCGCCACGTCGGGCTCCAGCACGGCTCGGTGCCGGCGGGCGGGGCGACGCAGTGGCTTCAGCTCATGGTCGGCGACCGGCGCGCACGGGAGATCGTGTTCCTCTGCGACGAGATCCCGGCGCCGCAGGCCGAGGAGTGGGGGCTCGTGAACCGCGCGGTACCGGAGGCGGAGCTCGACGTCGTGGTGGACGAGTGGGTGGAGAAGCTCGCGGCCCGGCTCCCGCAGACGACGCGTTACGCGAAGCAGCAGCTCAACGTCTGGCGCGACCTCGCGTGGCACCAGACGGTCGGGCACGCGCGCGACTGGCTCGCGCTCTCGATGCTCGGCGACGAGGCCCAGGGTGCGGTGCGGGCGTTTCTCTCCCGTGGGAAGCCGTAGGCTCGACGGAGGCGACAGGGAGCGCAGGTGCCGGCTCAGCCGGCGCCGGAGCGGGAAGGAGGAGTGACGATGACCGAGGTGCTGACCGCGCGCGACGGCGCGGTGCTGACGATCACGCTGAACCGGCCGGACGTCTACAACGCGTTCAACCGCGCGTTGCACGCGGCGCTGGCGACGGCGCTGGAGGAGGCCGCCGAACCGGAGGTGCGCGCGGTCGTGATCACGGGTGCGGGGCGCGGGTTCTGCTCCGGGCAGGACCTCAAGGAGTTTCAGGAGATCCCGTCGAACGGCGGGATCCGCGCGCGGCTCGAGGAGACGTACCACCCGAACATCCGCGCCATCCGGGCGCTCGAGAAGCCGGTGCTCGCCGCGGTGAACGGCCCGTGCGCCGGGGCGGGGCTATCGCTCGCGTGCGCGTGCGACGTGCGGATCGCGTCGTCGGACGCGTCGTTCGTCCCGGGGTTCATCGGGATCGGCCTCGTCCCGGACTCGGGCGGCTCGTGGTTCGTCCACCGGCTGCTCGGGTTCGCGCGCGCGTTCGAGTGGATGGTCTCGAACCGGCAGCTGAGCGCGGACGAGGCGCTCGTGTGGGGGCTCGTCTCGGAGGAGGTGCCCGCGGATCGGTTCTCGAAGCGGGTCGCGGAGCTGGCGGAGTGGTACGCGGCACTGCCGACGCGCGGGGTGGCGATGACGAAGCAGCTCTTCGAGCACGCGTACGCGGCGTCGCTCGAGGAGCAGCTCGAGCTCGAGGCGGAGCTCCAGGGCGCCGCGACCGCGACGGAGGACTTCGCGGAGGGCGTGCAGGCGTTCCTGGAGAAGCGCCTGCCGAGCTTCCGCGGAAGATAAACACCGGTGTCAGACACCGCCTCTGTCAAGCCTCGGACAGTGACAAGTCGGTGACAATCACTCCACAGCGGGCCTGTGAGCGCCCAGCCGGCGCTACCGTCGCCGAGTGCCTCGACGCAGACGTCAGTTCGTTCCAGGCGGGACCTACCACGTGTTCTCCCGTGGCAGCAATCGCCAGTCGATCTTCCGCAACGACGGGGATCGAGTCGACTTCCTCGAGTGCTTCGAACGAGTTGTCCGGCGCTCGGGCCTTCAATGCATCGCGTACTGCCTCATGCCGAACCACTTCCACCTCGTCCTCGAGACACCGGACGGCCGGATCTCCGACGCTATGAAGGCGTTGAACGGGCGGTACGCGCTCCGGCACAACAAGCGACACGGTGCCGACGCGCATCTATTCAAGAACCGCTTCGGTGCTGTGCATCAGGAGACGGATGCCCAGCTCCTGTGGACGTTGCGCTACGTCGTCTGCAACCCCGTCGAGGCCGGGCTCTGCGCCCATCCGGCCGATTGGCGGTGGAGCAGCTACCGGGCATCCGTCGGTGACGTGGAGCCTCCTCCCTTCCTGGCGCTCGACCGGCTCCTGTCGTACTTCGGGGACGAGGCCGAAACGGCCATGGCGCGTTATCGCGCGCTCATCTGGCGGGAGCACGTTGAAGTCGGTGTCTGACACCGGGGTCCTGCGCGCGGTCGACTACCACACCGCCGGCGAGCCGTTCCGCATCGTCACCGGCGGGGTCGAGACACCTCGCGGGGACTCGATCCTCGAGCGCCGCCGCGACGCCGCCGAGCGCCTCGACCACGTCCGCCGGCTCCTCGTCTTCGAGCCCCGCGGGCACGCCGACATGTACGGCTGCCACGTCGTCCCGCCGAACGACGAGGGAGCCGACCTCGGCGTCGTCTTCTTCCACAACGCCGGCTACTCGACGGCCTGCGGGCACGGGACGATCGCGCTCGTCACCTGGGCGCTCGACGAGGGCGTCGTCGAGAAGCAGGAGGGCGAGACGAAGGTCGTCGTCGACGTCCCCTCCGGCCGCCTCGAGACCTGGGCGCGCGTGGAGAGAGGCCGCGTTCGCTCCGTGCGCTTCCGCAACGTTCCCGCCTACGTCCACGCGCACGATCTCGAAGCCGCCGGCCGCAACGTGGACGTCGCCTTCGGCGGCGCGTTCTACGCCACCCTCGAGGAGCGTGTCGCCCCCGCCGAGCTCCCGCGCCTGATCGAGCTCGGCCGCGAGCTCAAGCGTGCGCTCGAGGCCGACCACGACATCGCCCACCCGCTCGAGCCCGAGCTCCGCGACGTCTACGGCGTCGTCTTCTGGCAGCACGAGGACGACGGCCCGCCGCTCACCCAGCGGAACGTCACCGTCTTCGCCGACGGCGAGGTCGACCGCTCGCCCTGCGGTAGCGGCACGTCCGCACGCCTCGCCCTCCTCGACGGCTCCGGACGCCTTCCGCCCGGAGGTGAGCTGCGCCACCTGAGCATCGTCGACACCGAGTTTCGCGCCCGCGTCGTCGCCAACGCGGACGTCGGGGGCATCCCGGCCGTGATCACCGACGTGGAGGGCAGCGCGCACCGCACGGGGGAGCACGCGTTCACACTCGACCCCGACGATCCTCTCGGGGAGGGGTTCCTGCTGCGCTGAGGATCGCCGTCGCCCGGGTATGGTTTTCGCGGGGCCGGGGCAACCCGGGTGGTATCGCAATCGCGACTCAGGCTCTACCGAAGAGGTACGCCTCCGCCACGCTGATCGCCCGCGGGGGGATGGGCGAGGTGTACCGCGCTACCGATTCCGTGCTCGAGCGGAAGGTCGCTGTCAAGCTGCTCTCGGAGCGCTATTCGAGCGAGCCCGAGGTCAGGGCGCGCTTCCGGCGGGAAGCGCTTGCTGCGGCCAGGCTCTCCGGCGCCCCGCACGTGATCACGGTCTTCGACGTCGGCGAGCACCGCAGGCGCCCCTTCATCGTCATGGAGTACGTCGAGGGCGGATCGGTGCACGACCGGCTCCGCGAGGGGCGCGTGGTGCCCGAGCAGGCGCTCGAGTGGGTCGCGCAGGCAGGGACCGCGCTCGACAGCGCGCACGCCGCGGGGGTCGTGCACCGGGACGTGAAGCCCGCGAACCTCCTCATCGACGGCAACGGCGACCTCTGCGTCACCGACTTCGGCATCGCCTCGACCACCGGCGTCGACACGCTGACCCTGCCCGGGACCGTGCTCGGGACCGCCGGCTACCTCTCGCCCGAGCAGGCGCGCGGGGAGCCGGCGACGCCGGCGAGCGATCGCTACGGGCTCGGGGTCGTCGCCTTCGAGCTCCTCACCGGCCGTCGTCCGTTCGAGGCGGACACCGCCGCGACCGAGGCGTTTGCGCACGTGAACGCGCCGGTGCCGAGCGCCGCCAGCCTGCAGTCCGAGCTCCCGCCGCGGATCGACGCCGTCTTCGCGCGCGCGCTCGCGAAGGATCCGGCGGAGCGCCCTGAGAGCTGCGCCGAGCTCGTGGCCGAGCTGCGGGGCGCGCTCGCGAACGGCGATACGGCCACGCTCCCGCTGACGGTCTCGCCGACCCGGACGGTGCCGCCGCCGCGCTCGAGCCGGCGGCCGCGCCCGGCGATACTCCTCGCCGCGCTCGGGCTCGTGCTCGCCGGGCTGATCGCCGCCGTCGTCGTCGGCACCGTGCTCGACGCAGACGGCTCGGAAGGGGCGACGCAGCCGGTCAACGGCGGCCCGGCGACGACCACGACCCAGACCAACGTGACCCTCGGCGCCGCGGCGCTGAACGACGCCGGCTTCGCGCTCATGCGGGCGGGCGACTTCCAGGCCGCCCGCCCGCTGCTCGAACGCGCGGTGCGCGCGCTCCGCGGGTCGGGCTCGATGACCGAGGCCTACGCGAGCTACAACCTCGCGTACACGAGGTACGCGATGGGGGTCTGCACCGGCGTGCTCCGTCTGCTCGACCGCTCCGAGGCGATCCAGGGCGAGCGGTCGGAGATCAACAGCCTCTACTCGGCTGCCTACGACCGCTGCGTCCGTGGGAACGGCGGCCGTGGGCGCGGCGGGGACGACGACGATTGAGGGCGAGGCGAGCCTCGCCCCTCGCAGCGGCAGTCAGTCCAGCTGCGCCAGGATCTCGTCGCGCTCGGGGAAGCGTCCCGTCGTCGCCTTCGAGAAGAGCACGCGCCCGTCGAGGACGACGTCGAACTGCCCCTTCGCCCCCGGCGTCACCGTGGCGCGGTGCTCGGTCTGCTCCTCGATCTCGGCCGCGAGACCCGCGGCCCGTACGTCGTACCCGCTTCAGGTGGGGCAGTAGAGAATCTCGACCGGCACGGGGCGGAGACTAGTCGTCGAGCTGCGGGCGGTGCCGCTCCACGATGCCGGCGCAGTCGACGCCGCGCGGCAGCGTCCCGTACGTCCGGTCTCCCGCGCCGAGCCGGGTCGCGCAGAACGCGTCCGCGATCTCCGGCGGCGCGTGCCTGACGAGGAGCGATGCCTGGAGGCAGAGCGCAGCGAGCCCGGCGACCGAGCGCGCGCGGTACTCGAGATCCTCGGCGTCCGCGAGCTCCGCTCGCAGCCTCCCGGCCGCCTCGTCCAGCCGCGCGTCCCCGCCCGCTGCCAGCCCGATCTCGGCGAGCAGCGCCTCGACGCTCTCCGGCTCCCGGCTCGCGGCGCGCCAGAGGTCGAGCGCATTCACGTTCCCCGCGCCCTCCCACAGCGAGTTCAGCGGGCTCTCGCGGAAGAGCCGCGGGAGCACGGACTCCTCCACGTACCCGTTCCCGCCGAGGCACTCGAGCGCCTCTGCGACGAGTGCCGGCGTCGTCTTGCAGACGTGGAACTTCGCGACCGTCGTCGCGAGCCGCTGGAAGGCGAGGTCGCCCTCGTCGACGGCGCGCGCGAGGCGGAGCGCCGTCGCCGTCGCCGCCTCGGAGTCGAGGCAGAGGTCGGCGAGGACGTTCAGGTGCAGCGGCTGCTCGACGAGTCGCCTCCCGAACGCGACCCGGTGCGCCGCGTGGTGCGTCGCCTCCGCTACCGCGCGGCGCATGAGCGCGGCCGACCCGAGCACGCAGTCGAGCCGGGTGTGCACGACCATCTCGATGATCGTCGCGATCCCGCGTCCCTCGTCCCCGAGCCGAGCCGCCCAGGCATTGCGCAGCTCGATCTCGGCGGAGGCGTTCGAGCGGTTCCCGAGCTTGTCCTTCAGCCGCACGATGTGGAAGCCGGCGCCGCGCTCGACGACGAAGCACGTGAGCCCGCCCGGCGCCTGCGCGAGGACGAGGAACGCGTCGCACATCGGCGCCGAGCAGAACCACTTCTCGCCGTTCAGCCGGTAGCCGTCGCCGTCCGGCTCCGCGCGCGTCTCGTTCGCGCGCACGTCCGAGCCGCCCTGGCGCTCGGTGAGCGACATGCCCATGAGCGTTGTCAGCTCGCGGCTCGCCAGCCGGGGCACCCACTCCGCCGCGAGCGCGTCGTCGTGCCGCAGCGCGGGCACCGCGGCATACGTCATCGAGAGAGGGCACCCGACCCCCGCCTCCGCGTACGCGAGCAGCATGAACCTCGCCGCGCGCGTGACGTGCGGGGCCGGGCCGGAGTCCTCCCACGGGAACGCGTGCAGCCCGTGCTCGACACCGATCCGCAGGAGCTCGTCCCACGCGGGGTGGAACTCGATCTCGTCGTCGCGTCGCAGTTTCGGTGGACTCTCGTTCGCGAGCCGCCCGAGCTCGAGCGGCGCCCCGCCGCACAGCCGCCCGAAGGCCGCGCACTCCTCCTCCCGCACCGCGCCTCCCTCCCGCCGCAGCGCCTCGACGAGCGCGGTGTCCTGCGAGAAGAGGTCGTACCCCGCGAGCGGCGGCGGCTGGTTCGCGGCGTGGAGGAAGGCGGAGGTCGCCATCGTCAGATCGTCTTGAACTGCTCGAACGGCTGGCGGCACGCGGTGCAGTAGCGGATCGAGCGGCACGGGGTCGGGCCGAAGAGGTTGTCGAGGCGCGTCTCGGTCGAGCCGCAGTACGGGCAGCGGAAGCCGTTCGACCGGAGCTGGACGAGCTCGAGCTTCCCGGCGGGGCGCGGAGCCGGCGGCGCGAAACCCGCCGCCCGCAGCTTCTCACGGCCCTCGGGCGTGATCTTGTCGGTCGACCACGAGTCGTCGAGGAGCACGCGCACGTCCGCCTCGGCCCCAAGCTCGGCGATCTTCGCCTCCATCGCGCGCTGCATCGCGTCGAGCGCGGGGCAGCCCATGAACGTCGGCGTGAAGTCGATGCGCACGATCCCCTCCTCGACCTCGACGTCCTTCACGACTCCGAGGTCGATGAGCGAGATCACCGGAATCTCGGGGTCGGGGATCTCGGCGAGGGCCGCCCAGACGTCGGCCTCCGTGACTTTGTGGCTCAGAGCCACAAGCGCCCTCCCCGTCCTCCTACCACCGGGCGCCTGCGGGGGCCGAGCGGCGGACCATCGTCATCTCCTCCAGGAGCTCCGCGAGCTCGGCCTCGTGGACATCGCGCGACACCGGCTCGACATCCGGGAGCGCGCGGCCGAGCCGCCGTTCTACCCGACTGCGGAGCTCGGGGCGCAGGCCGTCGTCGAGGACGCCGAGCGCGTACGGCCACAGCTCGTCGACGGCCTCGTTCAGCCGCGCGCGGCCCTCGTCGGAGGAGAGCAGCCGCTCGACCCACATCTCCGCGTGCATGCGGTGGTACGCCTCCTCGCGATCCATCTTCGCCGCGATGCCCGCGATCTCGGGATCGTCGGACGCGCGCAGCGCGGCGAGCCTGATCTCGTCCGCGGTCTCGTACAGCCAGTGGCGCGCGATCGTCCGCGCCCACTCGAGCTTGCGAAGCTGGACGAGCGGCGCGCACCGGTACTCCGCCGGTGAGCGGTCGAACGCGAGCTCGTCCGCGGTCGTGCCGAGCTCGGCCGCGGCGAGCTCGTACAGCGCGCGCGCGTGGCCGATCTCGTTCTGCGCGATCGACGAGAACGCGACGTCCTCCTCGAGGAAGGGCGCGATCCCCGTCCACTCGGAGTTCCGCCAGCCGAGGACGAGCTCGTCGTCCGCGATCGAGAGGAGGAGGTCGGTGCGCTCGCTCACGACTCGCCCCCCGGCGCCATCTCCAGCGTCCCTGCCCTCTCACGCGCCTCGCGCAGCCGCGCCTTGATCGAGTACCCGTCCACGCGCCGGTACTTCATCTCGAACTCGTCCGGGAACTCGGCGATCTCGTGCACGGCGCTGCGCGGGACGAGCCAGAGCGCGATCGACTCCTGCCGCCGCCCGTACTGCTCGCGCGCGTAGATCTCCGCGAAGCGCTCGTCGGGCGCGGCCACCGAGCCCGCGTGCTGGAACGGCTGGCCCTTCCGCTCCTGCCTGAACACCTCGAAGATCACGCGGCCTCCGCGAGCACCACCTGCTCGACCCAGGCGACGTCCTCGCGCGAGAGCCGCCGGAACGCGAGGCGCTCCTCCGACGCGGGACCGTGCCCCGTGACGACCGCGCGCAGCTTCTCCCAGTCCGGCTCGGTGAAGCGCCAGACGCCCGTCTCCTCGTCCTTGCGGAGCGCCGGGTCCGGGATGGTGAGCCCGAGCTCGCGGATCTGCGGCACATACCCGTCGAGGAACTCCTGCCGCGCGGCCTCGTTCCCCTGGCTCTTGATCCGCCACACGTACATCGGGTCCTCGTCGGCCGGGATCGGGTTGCCGTGGAAGTGCATGAGCGGCTCCCACCAGCGGTCGAGGGCCTCCTGCACGAGCTCGAACTGCTCGTCCGTGCCGGTCACCAGCGCGAGGATCACGTCGCGGCCGTGGAGGATGTGGAACGACTCCTCCCAGCAGATCTTCTTCATGATCCGCGCGTACGGCGCGTACGAGCACTTGAGGAGCGCCTTCTGCGAGACGATCGCGGCCGCGTCCACGAGCCAGGCGATGACGCCCACGTCGCCCCAGGTGCGAGTCGGGTAGTGGAAGACGTTGTGGAACTTCGCCTTGCCCGAGACGAGGTCGTCGAGACAGGCGCTCCGCGGCTTCCCGAGGTCCTCGACGACGCGGTAGATGAGCTGTGCGTGGCCGACCTCGTCCTGGATCTTCGCCGTGAGCGCGAGCTTGCGCTGGAGCGTGGGCGCGCGCAGGATCCAGTCTCGTTCGGGCAGCACGCCCATGAGCTCCGAGTTCCCGTGCATCTCGATGAACTTGATCAGCCGGGCGCGGTACTCGTCGGGCATCCAGTCGGTCGTCTCGACCTGTCCTCCGGACTGGACGTACTCGAGAAACTCCTGCGTGCGCGTGTCCACGGTTCTAGCCTCCCTACCGAACGGTCGTTAGCATCCAGTATATGTCCGCGAGAAAGGCCGAGCTGACGCGCGAGGCCGCCCGGCTCTTCGCCGAGCGCGGCTACCACGGGACCTCGATGGACGCGCTCGCGCAGGCGCTCGGCGTGCAGAAGGGCTCGCTCTACTCGCTCACCGGCTCGAAGCAGGAGCTCCTGTACGCGACCATGCGCGACGGCGCGGACGCCTTCCACGCCGCGCTCGACGCCGTACCCGAGGACGCGCCCGCCGTCGAGCGCGTGCGGCTCGCGCTCCGCGGCCACCTCCGTGTCGTCTCCGAGCAGATCGACGTCGCGACCGTCTTCACGCGCGAGTGGCGCTACCTCGACGGCGAGCACCGGGAGGAGATCCTCGCCGAGCGCCGCCGCTACGAGGAGCGCTGGCGCGCGCTCTTCTCAGAGGGGCTCGAGAAGGGAGGCCTGCGCACCGACCTCGACGTCGCCGCGGCCGCGCTCCTGGTGCTCTCGGCGGCAAACTGGGCGTACACGTGGCTCACGCCGGACCGGGACACCGACGAGCTCGCCGACCGCTTCACCGCGATCCTCGTCGACGGCATCCGCGGCTACGCGACCCCGCGGTGAGCGACCGCCGCATCCGGGCGCTCGCGCTCGGCGTCGTCCGGCGCGGGAGCGAGATCCTGGTGTTCGACGCGTACGACTCCGTCAAGCGGGAGCGCTTCCACCGGCCGCTCGGCGGCGGGATCGAGTTCGGGGAGCGCGCCGAGTACGCGGTCGCGCGCGAGCTGCGCGAGGAGACGGGGTCGGAGGCGCGCGTGCTGCGCCGGCTCGGCGTGCTCGAGAACCTCTTCACGTTCGAGGGCGACCCCTGGCACGAGATCGTGTTCGTGTTCGAGGTCGAGCTCCTCGACCGCTCGGTGTACGAGCGCGACACGCTCGAGGTCGTCGAGATGATCCGCGGCGAGGAGGTGCGTCTCCCCGCGCTCTGGGCCGACCCGGCGCGGCTCGACGCTCCTCTGTATCCGGACGGTCTCGCCGAGCTCCTGGCGGAGAGCGCGTGAGCGGGCTCCTGATCGTGAACCCGTTCGCCTCGCGCGTGGACACGCACCGGCTGGCCTCCGTCCAGGCCGCGCTGCCCCTCGGCACGGAGACACGGCTCACGACCGCGCGGGGCGAGGCCACCGAGATCGCGCGTGAGGCCGGCGCCGGAGTCGACGCCGTCTACGTCCTGGGCGGGGACGGGACGTACAACGAGGTGCTCAACGGGATCGCCGTCGACGTGCCGCTCGGCTTCCTCCCGGGTGGAGGCACGAGCGTGCTCCCGCGTGCGCTCGGGCTCCCGCGCAACGCGGTGCGGGCGGCGGAGCGCGTCGCAGAAGGCAGGACGCGCCGGATCGGGCTCGGGCGCGTCAACGGACGCCGGTTCGGGTTCAGCGCAGGCATCGGGTTCGACGCCGAGCTCGTCCGCCGCGTCGACGAGCTCGGGCGCAGGCCGGACGGCCGGCGGCCGGGGGACGTCACCTTCACGCGCGTGGCGCTCGGTGCGCTCGTCGAGCGGCACGCCCGCTTCGAGCCGCAGCTCGAGCTCGAGGGCCTGGGGCGGGCGTCGTTCGCGCTCGTGGCCAACGGCGCGCCGTACCCGTACGCGGGCTCGGTGGCGTTGGACCTCGTCCCGGGGGCGAGCTTCGACGAGGGGCTCGCGGTCTTCGCTCCCGCCGAGCTCAGGGCGCGTGACCTGCCGCGTCTGGTGCTTCACGGCCTGCGTGGGTCCGGGCTCGACCGCGGCGCGCTCTCCGCGCGCGACCTCGACCGGCTCGTCGTCCGCTGCGACCGGCCGCTCCCGCTCCAGGTCGACGGGGAGGACGCCGGCGACGTCGTCGAGGCGGTCTACGAGGCCGAGCGCGACGCCGTCGCCGTCCTCGTCTGAGAGCGCAGCCCTACAATCCGGCGCGATGAGCCAGGTGCTTCCGGCCGAGGGAGGATTGCGCCGCGTCATCGGCGACGGCGAGTCGCTCCCGGACGGCGAGGTCGAGGGTCTCGGCGACGCCGAGCTCCTCGCGCTCTACCGCGACCTCGTCCTCCTGCGTACCTACGACGAGCGCTCGGTCGTCTACCACCGCCAGGGCCGAATCGGGACGTACGCGATCTTCTGGAACCACGAGGCGATGCAGGCGGGCGCCGCGTTCGCGCTCGAGGAGCGCGACTGGATCTTCCCGAGCTACCGCGAGTCCGCGATCGGGCTCGTGCGCGGGATGCCGGCCTCGACGGTGCTCTCCTGGTGGCGCGGGCATCCCGCGGGCTGGTGGAACCCGGAGGACTCCAACGTCGCGTCGATCTGCGTCCCCATCGGGACGCACGTGCCGCACGCCGTCGGGTTCGCGTGGGGCTCGAAGCTGAAGGGCGAGGACCGCGTCGCGATCGCGTTCTTCGGCGACGGCGCCACCTCCGAGGGTGCGTTCCACGAGGGCGCCACGTTCGCCGGCGTGACGAAGGCGCCCGCGATCCTCTTCTGCAACAACAACCAGTGGGCGATCTCGACGCCACTCGCCGAGCAGACTGCCGCACCGACGCTCGCGGACAAGGCGATCGGGTACGGAATGCCGGGGCTGCGCGTGGACGGCTGCGACGTGCTCGCGGTGTACGAGGCTACGCGCGATGCCGTCGAGCGCGCGCGCGCGGGCGAGGGCCCGACCTTCATCGAGGCCGTGACGTACCGCAGCGCGCCGCACGCGACCGCGGACGACCCCTCGATCTACATCGATCCCGAGCGGGTCGAGGAGGCCCGCGAGAGCGAGTGCGTCGGGCGCTACGAGCGCTACCTGGTGCGCGCGGGCGTTCTCACCGAGGAGACGATCGAGTCCGTCAAGAACGAGGCGCTCGAGCTCATGCGCGCCGGGATCGCGGAGGCCGAGGCCGAGCCGCCCGCCGACCCGGGCCTGGTGTTCGAGCACGCGTACGCCGACCCGCCCGCGACGCTCGCGGACGACCTCGCCGAGCTCCGGAGGATCCTCGGTGGCTGAGAAGCTCCTCGTCGAGGCCGTCAACGACGCGCTCCATGTCGAGATGGAGCGCGACGCGTCGATCCTCGTCCTGGGCGAGGACGTGGGGAAGCTCGGCGGCGTCTTCCGGGCGACGGCCGGGCTCCAGGAGCGCTTCGGCGCCGACCGCTGCTTCGACACGCCGCTCGCCGAGGCAGGGATCCTCGGCACTGCGGTCGGCCTCTGCATGGCCGGCTGGCGGCCGGTCGTGGAGATGCAGTACGACGCGTTCAGCTACCCCGCGCTCGACCAGCTCATCAACCACGTCGGCCGCTACCGCTGGCGGACGCGCGGGGCGATGTCGTTCCCGCTGACGATCCGCATGCCGTACGGCGGCGGCGTGCGCGCGCCCGAGCTCCACGACGACTCGCCGGAGACGTACTACGTGCACACACCGGGCGTGAAGGTCGCCATCCCGTCCACGCCCGCGGATGCGAAGGGCCTGCTCGCGGCGGCCATCCGCGACCCGGACCCGGTCGTCGTGCTGGAGCCGAAGCTCCACTACCGCACCGCGAAGCAGGAGGTCCCGGAGGGCGAGCACGTCGTGCCGCTCGGGGAGGCGCGGCTCGCGCGGGAGGGAACGGACGTGACGCTGATCGCGTACGGCGCGATGATCCCGCTCGCCGAGCGCGCCGCGGACGCGCTCGAGGGCGAGGCGTCGTGCGAGGTGCTCGACCTCCGCTCGCTCAAGCCGCTCGACGAGGACGCCCTGCTCGCGTCCGTCTCCAAGACGGGCCGTGCGGTCGTCGTGCAGGAGGCGCCGCGCGTGGCCGGGTTCGCCGCCGAGGTCGCCGCCGTGCTCGCTGAGAAGGCGATCTTCGACCTCCAGGGGCCGGTGCTCCGCGTGACCGGCTACGACGTCCCGTACCCGTACTGGCAGATCGAGGACGCGTACATGCCGTCGGTCGAGCGCGTCGTCGACGCGGCGCGCAGGCTGCTCGCGGCCTGAGATGAACGCGGGCCTGGTGCAGGCGCTCGTCGCCGGCGTGTTCGCGCTCTCGTGCGCCGTGCTCGTCGTGGCGTGGCGGCGGCGGCGGCTCGCGCACGGCGCGGCGATCCTCTTCGCGGTCGCGCTCGTCGTCTGGGTCGTCGACTTCGTCGCGATCCTCGCCGGCGTCGGCGACGCGGACTCCTTCGTCGCCTGCACCGAGGAGTGCACGGGAGCCCACTACTCGGTCGTCGTCGGCTTCCTCGCCCCGCCCCTGCTCATCGCGCTCGCCTCGGCGGCCGGCATCGTCGCGCTCGGGCAGCGCCGCCGCGCTCGTCGCGTGGGATAGACGAGAATCGCGCCGTGGCAAACGCGTTCAAGCTGCCGGATCTCGGTGAGGGGCTCACGGAGGGCGAGGTCGCGCGCTGGCTCGTCTCCGAGGGGCAGGAGATCGCCGAGGACGACCCGCTCGTCGAGATCCAGACGGACAAGGCGACCGTGGAGATCCCCTCGCCGTACGCGGGGACGGTGCTCAGGATCCTCGTCGCGGAGGGCGACGTGGCTCCTGTCGGGGCGGTGCTGGTCGAGATCGGCGCCCCCGGCGACGAGCGCCTCGGGAGCGGCGACGAGTCACCAAGTGGCTCAGAGCCACAAAGTCCGGAGGCCGCCGTGCTCACGCCGGCCCAGGAGACTCGGGCGAGCGGGCGCGTACAGGCGACGCCGCTCGTGCGCAGGATCGCGCAAGAGCTCGGCGTCGATCTCGCCTCCGTGGCGGGCAGCGGGCCCGGAGGGCGGATCACCGAGGACGACGTGCGCGCGGCGGCGGGCGGCACCCACGCGGCCGAGGGACGACGCGAGCCGCTCCGTGGCGTCCGCCGCCTGATCGCCGAGCACATGGCGCGCGCGCACCGCGAGATCCCGCCCGTGACGTGGGTCGAGGAGTGCGACTTCGAGGCTGTCGAGCTCGACCTGCTGCTCGCGACCGTCGTGCAGGCTGTCGCCGGCACGCTGCCCGGCTTCCCGGAGCTGAATGCGCGCTTCGAGGGCGACGCGATCACGTACCTCGACCGCTACGACATCGGGATCGCGGTGCAGACCGAGCAGGGGCTCGTCGTGCCCGTCGTGCGCGCCGCGGACGAGAAGTCCGTGGACGAGCTCGCCACGGAGATCGCGCGGCTCGCGGAGGGCGCGCGCGCCGGCACGCTCGAGCCCGGGGAGGTGCGCGGCTCCACGTTCACGGTCACGAGCGCAGGCAAGCTCGCGGGCCTCTTCCAGACGCCGATCGTGAACCACCCCGAGGTCGCGATCCTCTCCATCGGCCGCATAGCGCCGCGGCCCGTCGTCCGCGACGGTCAGGTCGTCGTGCGCAGGACCGGGACGATCGCGATCACGTTCGACCACCGCGTCGTCGACGGCGCCCGGGCGGCCGCCTTCGGCCTGGCGATCATCGAGAGGGTCCAAGGCGACCCGGCGAGCTGAGCCCGCCGGGCCGCCGGTTGCGGTCTAGTCTCGCTTCTTGCCGAGTTGGCCGCGGATCTCGCCACCGGCGAAGTTGCCGGTGTGGACGTTCGCGTACGTCACGCCGGCCCTCATGGCCGCGACGAGCGCGTTCAAGTCGCCCGCGGCTAGCCCCTGAGTGGGGATCGCCAGCACGTCCGCGGGCAGGATCGTCCCCGACACCGTGACCTTGGTGCCGTTGTTGCCCGCCGGGCAGGCCGGCTTGCCGCCCCCGCCGCACAACCAGGCGGCGACGCCGCCGTTGACGCCCCACTGGGCGAAGTGGATGTGGGCCTGCGAGGCAGCGCTCGAGAGCCCGGAGTAGCTGAGCTGGTACTCGATCGACGTCGAGTTCCGGACCTTCAGCTTGATCTTCCCCCGCGCGTTCAGCGACGAGATCGACGGGACCTCCTGGTACCCGTCGAGCTTCGCTGACGCGGCCCAGCTCTTGCCCTTGCTCTTGCCCTTGCTCTTGCCCTTGCCGTGGTCGGCGGCGCCGACCGAGGCGAGAGTGAGTGCGAGAGCGCCTACGAACGCGAGCGCCAGGACGACGCCGGTGCGTCTGTTCATACGTGAACACCCCCCTGTTAGACGCCGGTGAGTCTACGGGACCGACCGCCGGGCGTCGTGCCTCCATACAAAACCTAAACTGGTTGCGATGGGCTCCTGGTACACGATCGGTCTCTGCCTCGGCCTGGGCGTCGGTCTCGGCGTCATCCTCTCCGGGCTCCTCGGCGTGAACGCCGTCGGCGCAGGCATCGCCGTCATCGTGGGCGCGGCCGCGGGCGCGGCGCTCGGGTACGTGGTCGAGGGCACCCCGGAGACGATCGCGGGCGCAGTCGGCGGCCTCCTCGGAGCCCTGTCGGCGGCGGTCGTCGTGCGCGGCGGGATGCGACGCGGCGCGACGCGGATGGGGGTGGCGGCGTACGTGGGCGCGGCGGGCCTTCTCGTCTGCCTGCTCGCCTTCGTCCCGATCGCGGGCTACGTCCTGGCGGTCGCGTTCCCCGTGCTCGCGCTCCGTATGCGAGGCCGGGAGGCGGAGCGCTTCGCGGGCCTGCGTACCCTGGCGAAGTGAGCGAGCCCGGGCCAGCGGCCTTCGTAGGCCCCGATCCCGCGGCTGCGCGCGAGCGGATGGTCGAGCACCAGCTCCGGCGGCGCGGGATCGCCGACGAGCGCGTCCTCCAGGCGATGAGCCGCGTCCCGCGGCACCTGTTCGTCCCCGAGAGCCTCCGCCACGTCGCCTACGAGGACGGCGCCCTGCCGATCGGGGAGGGGCAGACGATCTCGCAGCCCTTCATCGTCGCCACCATCTGCTCGCTTCTTCGCCTGGAGGGGGACGAGCGCGTGCTCGACGTCGGCACCGGCTCGGGCTACCAGGCCGCCGTCCTCGCCGAGCTGGCGGCCGAGGTCGTGACCGTCGAGCGCGTGCCGGAGCTGTACGAGTGGGCGCGCCGAGCGCTCGCTCAGGCCGGCTACGAGCGGGTGGAGACGCGCCTCGGCGACGGCTCCCTCGGCGTTCCCGACCGCGCGCCGTACGACGCGATCGCGGTCGCCGCCGCCGCACCGGCGATCCCGCCCGCGCTCTACGGCCAGCTCGCGCCGGGCGGGAGGCTCGTGCTCCCGCGCGGCGGCCGCCGCGGGCAGGAGCTCGTTCTCGCCGAGCGGACGGACGAGGGCCCCGTCGAGCGCGTCTCGGTGCCGTGCCGCTTCGTCCCGCTGCTCGGCGCCGAGGGCTTCGCGGGTGGCTGACCCGTCAGGGGGTGGTCGTCGGGCGCGCCCCGGATACTCTGCGGCACCTGTGGAGACGTCCGCTGCGGAGCTGAAGACGGGGCTGTCGCGCGCCCGCGTGAACGCCGGGCTGCGGAAGCGCGCGAACTGGGAGCAGCTCGTGAAGTTCTGCTTCGTGGGCGCCTCCGGCTACGCGGTCAACCTGTTCGTCTTCTCGCTCCTCTTCCTCGTCGTCGGGCTCCACTACATCCCGGCCGCGACGGGCTCCTTCCTCGTCGCCGTGACGAACAACTACACGTGGAACCGCGTGTGGACGTTCCGCTCCCAGCGCGGGCGGGTCGGGTACCAGGGCATGAGGTTCCTCGTCGTCTCTACCCTCGCGCTTGGTGCGAACCTCGTCGTCCTCACGGCGCTCGTCACCCTCGGGCTCGAGGAGGTGCTGGCCCAGGCGATCGCGATCGTGCTCGTCACGCCGGTCAACTTCCTCGGGAACAAGTACTGGTCGTTCGGTCCGGGCACCTAGCCTCGCCGCCGCCGCGGTCGCCCTCGCTGCCCTCGCTCTCGCCGCCGTCGGCCCTGCGCTCGCGCAGTCGGGCGAGGACCTCGCGCGGCTGACGGAGGCGCAGGCTGTCGAGGCCGCGCTCGCGCACCCGAAGATCGCGTCCTGGCTCGACCGCTACCCGCCCGACCCGACGACCTCGGCGCGTTTCCAGGACGAGTCGCGGACCTGGCTCGTGAAGGCGTGGTCGGGCGAGGCGGGTCAGGTCGTGCAGGCAGTCGTGGAGGACACGACGGGGCGGGTCACCGAAGCGTGGACGGGGCCGCAGGTGGCGTGGAAGATGGCGCGCGGGAGGGACGGCGCGTTCGGGGGGAAGACGCTCCAGACGTGGTACGTCTGGGCCGCGTTCTGCGCGCTCTTCCTCCTCGGCCTCGTCGACTGGCGCCGGCCGCTCTCGATGCGCACGCTCGACCTGGCCGTCCTGCTCGGGTTCTCCGGCTCGCTCGTCTTCTTCAACCGCGGCGAGATCTTCGCGAGCGTCCCGCTCGTCTACCCGCTGCTCGCGTACCTCCTCGGGCGCGGCCTCTGGATCGGCTTGCGCCGCGGCGAGCGCGCGCCGTCGCTCGTCTGGCCGACGTGGGTCTTCGCGGCGGCGGCCGTCTTTCTGCTCGGTTTCCGGGTCGGGCTCAACGTCGAGGAGCCGCGCGGCGTCGTCGACGTCGGGCTCGCGGGCGTGGTCGGCGCGAGCCGGATCCTGGACGGCGAGGCGCCGTGGGGGAACATGCCGCGGACGGGCGACCTCGAGGAGTGCGGCGAGGCGGACGCGGACGGCTTCGTCCGCGAGCGCATCCAGACGAACGACCGCTGCGAGGCCGCGATCGAGCGCGGGGACACGTACGGCCCGGTCTCGTACCTCGCGTACGTCCCTGCGACCCTGGCCTTCCCGTGGAGCGGGAAGTGGGACTCGCTGCCCGCGGCGCACGCGACCTCGATCGCGTTCGACGTGCTCGCGCTCCTCGCCCTCGTGCTCGTGGGGCTGCGCCTCGGCGGCACCCGGCTCGCGGCCGCGCTCGCGTTCGGCTGGGCCGCGTATCCCTTCACCGCCTACACGCTGAACGCGAACACGAACGACGCGATCATGCCCGCGCTGCTCCTCTTCGGCTTCTGGGCCGCGACCTCGGCGCCCGCGCGCGGAGCCGCGGCCGCGCCCGCGGGGCCGGCGC
>SIRU01000036.1 GCA_004366385.1 Actinomycetota bacterium | reverse complement strand
ATGAAAGTGACGCCGGTCTCCCAGTTGACGTTCTGCCCCAGGGCCATCAGAACCATGAACTGGACTGGCGTCGCCCCTAACTCGAAGAGCCTCGTCTGGAGTGCTTCCTGGAACCTGCTCATGCTCTGAGCCCGCTCCCATCGCGAGTGGCTCGATCCGACTGAGTCTCTTGCTCATCGTCGGACTCGATGACGAGTACGCGCGAGAGCGTCATCGGGAACGTCTTCTCGAACTCCGCTGCTAATACAGCTACAGCTGATACCGCCATAACACCTACCTCCGTTGATCTCAGAGGGCGTGATTGCCCTTCCACTTACCTATTCGACGATTCGCCGGGATCCGCGAAACGGCGGCGGCTCGGCTGGGGCATCTCGTCTACTTGACTGTCTAACCCGCACCCGCGACCGCGCGACCGCTGGCACTTCCTCGCCTGGGGAGCGCTCGTCCTGCTCGTGTGGTCGCCGACGTCGCTGCTCGAGCCCGGCTTCCAGCTGTCGTTCGTGGCCGTGGCAGGCATCTTCGTCGGGTTGCCCGCTGCGCGGCGCTTCGCGGAGGGCTACCCGGTGCCGAGGACCGTCGCCGACGCCGTGGCGATCGCCTTCGTGTGCGGGCTCGCCACCGCGCCCATCGTGCTCGTCCACTTCGGGCAGGCGCCGGCGTACACGGTTCTCGCCAACGCGATCGCCTTTCCCGCCATGCCCGCCGTCCTCGGCCTCGGGCTGCTCGCGGCCGCTGCGGATCCAGTCTCGCCCGAGGCAGCCGCGTCGCTGGCCTGGCTCGCCGGCTGGGCGGCGGCGTGGCTCGACCTCGTCGCGCGGCTCGTGGCCTCGCTCCCGGGCGCCGAGATCGGCTCGCGGACTGCGCTGCTCGTGGCGCTCGCGCTCGCGGGCGTGGGGGCGACGGCTCGCTACGGGAGGCGCCGCCTTCGACGTCGGGTCTCGCCGCTCGTGCCGGCCGTCGCCGCGGCGGCGCTGCTCGCGCTCGCCGCCGGCTGGCTGTGGACGCGGCCAGCCCCCGCGTGGACCGAGCCGGGCGGGCTGCGGGTCACGTTCCTCGACGTCGGGCAGGGCGACGCGGTGCTGCTGGAGACCGCAAGTGCGCGCGTGCTCGTGGATCAGGGCCCTCCCGAGGCGAACGTCGCCGGGCAGCTCGCGGGCATGGGCATCCGCTCGCTCTCTGCGCTCGTCCTCACGCACCCGCAGCGCGACCACGTCGGCGGCGCCGCAGACGTCATCCGCCAACTCCGCGTTGGCGTGGTGCTCGACCCGGAGCTCGCCGCGAGAGGGCCGGAGCGCGACGAGGCGGTCGCAGCTGCAGCCGCGCGCGGCGTCCCGGTGCGAGCGGCGCGCACGGGCTCGGAGTTCAAGGTCGGCGGCATTCGCCTCCGCGTGCTCTGGCCGCCCGACCCGGGCCTGCCGTCGGAGGATCCGAACCTGAACGCCGTCGTCCTCGTCGCCTCCTTCGGCGAGGCGGACGTGTTCCTCCCGGCCGACGCCGAGTCGGACGTGACGGCGCGGCTGCCCCTCGGCGCGTTCGAGATCCTCAAGGTCGCGCACCACGGCTCCGAGGATCCGGGTCTCGAGCGGCAGTTGCGCATTCTCCGGCCCCAGGTGGCGGTCATCTCAGCCGGCCGGAACAACGACTACGGCCACCCGCGGCCAGAGACGCTCGCTGCACTGGCCACCGTCCACGGCCTGGCCGTCTACCGCACCGACCGGCACGGCCGCGTGGTCGTGGAGACCGACGGCCGCGGCTTCCGGGTGCGCACGGAGGGATAGGGTTGAGGCGTGTCCGAGACATCCGGCAGGGACGCACCGAGCAGGCCGGTCTACCTGCTCACGGGCAGCGACCGTCCCAAGATCGAGCTCGCGCTCGAGCGCCTCCGCGAGCACTTCCCGCCGGAGGCGACCGAGATCGCGAGCGCGCTCGACACGCCCGCCGAGGCGGCTGTCGCGCTCTGCAACGCCGGGAGCCTCTTCGGCGACGCCCGGCTCGTCGTCGTCGAGCACCTCGACGGGCGGCGCGACAACGACAACCGACTCAAGGGCGGCTGGAAGGCGGCCGACGTCGAGGCCGTCTCCGCCTACCTCGCGAGCCCGGCGCCCGGGACGGTGCTCGCGCTCGTGGGCGAAGAGGTCAAGAAGACGACCGCCCTCTGGAAGGCCTGCGCGAAGGCCGGCGACGTGCTCGAGTACGCGGTCGAGAAGAAGGCGGTCCAGAAGTGGATCGCCGACCGCTTCGCACGGCAGGGCGTCCGCGCCGAGCCCGAGGCCTGCGCTGCGCTCGTCCACCTCGTGGGCGAGGACCTGCACGCGCTCGCGCTCGAGGTCGACAAGCTCGCCACGTGGGCTGCGGGCGAGCCGGTCGGCGAGCGCGAGGTCGAGCTGCTCGTCGCCCCGGCCGCGGACACGCCGATCTTCACACTCACCGACGCGTGGGCCGCCGGCGACGCCGCCCGCGCGCTCGAGGCGAGCGAGACGATCTTCGAGCGCGAGACGAAACCGCGCCGGGACACGGCCGCGAGACTCGCGGGCGCGCTCGGCGGGCACCTCGGAAAGATGCGCGCGCTCAAGCGCGCCACCGCGGAGGGCGTTCGCGCGCGCGAGGCGGCCACGAAGCTGAAGATGCACCCGTTCTACGCGGAGAAGGTCTCGCGCCAGGCGGACGGCTTCTCGCCCGAGCAGCTGCGCGATGCATCCGCCCGCCTCGCCGAGCTGGACGGCGCGCTCAAGGGCCGCAGCAGGCTCGCCCCGGACCTCGAGGTGCAGCGCGCGCTGATCGACCTCACGCGCCGCCCGAGCGCGCGCCCAGGCTCCCGGGGCGGCTGACCAGCCGCTGCCGCACCGTCTGCACGACGCGCCGCCGCGGCTGCAAGACGGATCGGCCGGCTACGAGCTACGTGTTGCCCACCACTCGCCGAGCCGGGACGCCGCGTCGCGGTCGTCGGTGCGCGAGCGGGGAAGACCCATCAGGTCGGTCGCGACGACGTGCAGGTAGTGGGCCAGCGCCTCGACCGAGCCGTCGCAGAGCTCGCGCCAGATCGCCGGCAGGTAGCTGTTCGTACTCGTCCGCCGCGTCGGGAACGTCCGAAACTCCGATCGGATCCCAGATCGCGATGACCGCCTCGCGAAGCGCGTCGACGTCTCGCATGTACTCTCGGGAGCGCCCCGCCACGACGTCTCCGAAGGCGGCGCTACGAACCGGAGCTTGCGGCCAGCTTGGCCGCCTGCGATTTCTTCCGCGCGGCCGTGTTCTTGTGCAGCGCGCCGCGTGCCGCCGCGCGGTCGATCGTCCGCACGAGCTCCGTGTGCTCGGCTGCGGCCTGCTCCGCGTCGCCCGACTCGGATGCCGACTCGAGCCGCTTCGTCAGCGTCTTGATCGTCGAGCGGTAGCGGAGGTTCTCCAGGCGCTGGCGGGCCTGGATCCGGACGCGCTTCTTCTGCTGCTTGATGTTCGCCATCCGAAGAAGTGCCCGCGGCTTCGCGGGCGGCGCGATGGTAGCAGGACCGGCTGGGAGAATCGCGTCTCGTGGACGACTGGACCTGGTTCTGGCTCGTCGCTCCCGGGCTCGCGACCGGCCTCGGCGGGCTCGGCCTGCTCGTCGTCCGCCGGCCGAGCGAGCGGCTGCTCGACGTCCTCCTCGGCGCGACCGGCGGGATCATGCTCGCGGCGGCCGTGTTCAGCCTGCTCGTGCCCGCGCTCGAGGGCGGCACGGTCGCCGAGGTCGTCGCGGGCTTCGCGGTCGGCGCGGGCGCGCTCGCGCTGCTCGACGCCTACCTGCCGCACGTCCACGCCCGGTTCCCCGAGCGCGAGAGTCCGGAGAAGGAGCGCCGCGCCGCGCTCCTCCTGAGCGCGCTCACGATCCACAACCTCCCGGAGGGCCTCGCAGTCGGGGTCGCGTTCGCGGCCGGCGGCTCGGAGCTCGGAGTCCCCGTCGCCGTCGCGATCGCGGTGCAGAACGTGCCAGAGGGCTTCGCCGCCGCCGCGCCGCTTCTCTCGGCCGGCGCCCCCGCGTGGGTGGCGGTCGCGTTCGCCGCCGCGACCGGTCTCGTCGAGCCGCCCGCCGCGCTCCTCGGCTTCGCGATCGCCGACTCGGTCTCGGGGATCCTGCCGTTCGCGCTCGCGTTCGCCGGCGGCGCGATGGTGTACGTCGTCGTGGACGAGATGCTCCCCGAGAGCCGCGAGCACGGTCACGAGCGTGAGGCGACCGGCGGGGTCGTCGTCGGCTTCGCCGCGATGATGATCCTCGACAACGCGCTCGGATGACCTCGTGACCGATCCCCCCACCGACGCCGTCGACCGCGGCTCCCCGGCCGGGCAGGACCGGCGCATCGCGCGCTCGACTGCGGTCTTCTCGCTCGCGACCGCCGTCTCCCGCGTGCTCGGCCTCGTGCGCGAGATGGTCAGCGCCTACTTCTTCGGCGTCGCCGGGAAGATCAACGCCTTCACGGTCGCGATCCAGATCCCGAACCTCGTCCGCGCGCTCGTCGCTGACGCGGCGCTCTCGGGCGCGTTCGTCCCCGTCTTCTCCGAGCTGCTCGAGCGCGGGGAGAAGCAGCGTGCGTGGCGCGTCGCCTCGACGCTCTTCTGGCTCACGCTGCTCGTGCTCGGCGGCGTGACCGCGCTCTTCATCCTCGCCGCCCCGCTTCTCCTGCGCCCCTTCGGCGACCCAGGCGGAGACTTCGATCTCACGGTCGGCCTCTCGCGCGTCCTCTTCCCGATAGTCGTCCTGCTCGGGCTCTCCGGGATCGTCGTCGGGATCCTGAACACGTACGGGCAGTTCGCGCTGCCGGCGCTCGCGCCCGTTGCCTGGAACCTCGTGATCATCCTCGGGCTCGTCCTCGGCGTGCCGCGGATCGACGGCGAGGACGCCCAGCTGTATCTCTACGCGGGCGTCGTCGTCCTCGGGACGCTCGTGCAGCTCCTGCTGCCCGTACCGTGGCTCCGCCGCCTCGACGGCAGGCTGACGCGGGCGTTCGACTGGCGCGACCCCGCCGTGCGGCGCGTGCTCGTGCTGATGCTCCCGGTGACGCTCACGATCGGGCTCGTCAACGTCAACTTCGTCGTCGACACCCTGTTCGCGTCGCGCCTGCTCGACCCCGAGCTCGCGCCGACTGCGATCGACAAGGCGTTCCGCCTGTACATGCTCCCGCAGGGCATCTTCGCGGTCGCCGTTACGACGGTTCTCTTCCCGACCCTGGCGCGGCTGGCCGCGCGCGGGGACACGGCCGGCCTGCGCCGGATGCTGGACAGCGGGCTACGCCAGATCGCGTTCCTCCTCGTGCCCGCCGGGCTCGTGTCGATCGTGCTCGCTGAACCGATCGTGCGGCTCGTCTACGAGCGCGGCGAGTTCACCGCCGAGAACACGGTCGTCGTCGGGCAGTGCCTCCAGGCGTTCGCGATCGGCCTCGTCTTCAACGGGTGGATGCTGATCCTCAACCGAAGCTTCTACGCGGTGCAGTCGAACTGGGTGCCGACGGCGGTCGCACTGGGTGCTGTCGGTCTCAACGTCCTGCTCGATGCCGTCTTCTACCGGCTCGGCATCTGGGGCATCCCGCTCGCGACCTCGGCCGTGAACGTCGTCGCGTCCGTTGTGCTGCTCGTGCTCATGCGGCGGCGGATCGGGCTCGAGCACGTCGGCGCGACGGTCGGCGTCGTGCTGCGCATCGTCGTCGCGGGCGTCCTCGCCGCCGTCGCCGCGCTCGTCGTCTGGTACGAGCTCGACGCCGCGCTCGGGCGTGGCGTGCTCGCGCAAGTGGTGTCCGTCGGAGCGGGGCTCGTCGCGTCTGGCCTCGTCTACCTCGTGACCTCCCGCCTGCTCCGGATCCGCGAGCTCGACGCGCTGCGGCTGCTGCGGGCGCAGCGCGATGAGCCCTGAGCGGCGCCCGGGGTCGGGTCTTGCGTGTTGCATACAACGTGCACCATGCAAGACCTGACCCCGCAAGAACGCATCCGCAACTTCGCGATCATCGCGCACATCGACCACGGCAAGTCGACGCTCGCCGATCGCATCCTCGAGCTCACGGGCGCGCTGACCGAGCGCGAGATGCGCGAGCAGGTGCTCGACACGATGGAGCTCGAGCGCGAGCGCGGCATCACGATCAAGGCGCAGGCCGTCCGCGTCCTCTGGAAGGGCCACCAGCTCAACCTCATCGACACGCCCGGCCACGTCGACTTCTCGTACGAGGTCTCGCGGTCACTCCAGGCGTGCGAGGGCGCGCTGCTCGTGGTCGACGCGTCGCAGGGGATCGAGGCGCAGACGCTCGCGAACGCGTACCTCGCCCTCGAGAACGAGCTGGAGATCGTCCCGGTCGCGAACAAGATCGACCTCGTGCAGGCGGATCCCGACGCAGCGGCCGCCGAGCTCTCGCAGCTCGTGGGCGAGACGCCCGAGCGCGTGCTGCGCATCTCGGCGAAGACGGGCGACGGCGTCACGGACGTGCTCGACGCGATCGTGGAGCGGATCCCGCCGCCCGCCGGAGACGCGGAGGCGCCGCCGCGCGCGCTCGTCTTCGACTCCTCGTACGACCAGTACCGCGGCGTCGTCGCGTTCGTGCGCGTCGTCGACGGGAGCTTCTCCACGCGGGAGCCGCTCGTGGCGATGGCGCAGGGGACGACGTTCGAGGCCGAGGAGCTCGGCGTCCTCTCGCCCGCGCGCACGCCCGTCGCCTCGCTGTCGGCGGGCGAGGTCGGCTACGTGATCACGGGGCTCAAGGACGTCTCGCGCCTCCGTGTCGGCGACACGCTGACCTCTCGCTCCCGCCGCGCCTCCGAGCCGCTGCCCGGCTACCAGGACGTGAAGCCGATGGTCTTCGCGGGCATCTTCCCGACCGACTCGGACGACTACCCGGAGCTCCGCGACGCGCTCGAGCGGCTGCGCCTGAACGACGCCTCGCTCTCGTACGAGCCCGAGACCTCGCAGGCGCTCGGCTTCGGTTTCCGCTGCGGGTTCCTCGGCCTCCTGCACATGGAGATCGTCCGGGAGCGGCTCGAGCGCGAGTTCGACCTCGACCTCCTGATCACCGCGCCGAACGTCGCGTACCGCGCGACGAGGCGCGACGGGAACGCCGTCGAGGTGCACAACCCGGCGGACATGCCGGCCGAGGTCGAGTCGGTCGAGGAGCCGTACGTGCGGGCGTCGGTGATCGTGCCGAAGGACTACGTCGGCGCCGTGATGGAGCTCGCGAACGACCGCCGTGGCAGCTTCGACCACCTCGAGTACCTGAGCGAGGACCGCGTGCTGCTCGTGTACGAGCTTCCGCTCGGCGAGATCGTCTTCGACTTCTACGACCAGCTGAAGTCGCGGACGCGCGGGTACGCGAGCTTCGACTACGAGCTGGCCGGGTTCCGGCCGGGCGAGCTCTCGCGGGTGGACATCCTCGTCGGCGGGGAGCAGGTGGACGCGCTGTCGCTCATCGTCCACCGGTCCAGCGCCTACGACCGCGGCAAGCAGCTGGTGGAGCGGTTGCGGCAGGAGATCCCGCGGCAGATGTTCGACGTGCCGGTGCAGGCGGCGATCGGGTCTCGCGTGATCGCGCGCGAGACGATCAAGGCGCGGCGGAAGGACGTGCTCGCGAAGTGCTACGGCGGCGACGTCACGCGCAAGCGCAAGCTGCTCGAGAAGCAGAAGAAGGGCAAGAAGCGGATGAAGCAGGTCGGTGGGGTGGAGGTGCCGCAGGAGGCCTTCCTGGCCGTGCTCAACCTCGACGGGGAGCGAAAGAAGTGAGCGAGCGCGCGGCGCACCTGTACGTGCACCTGCCGTTCTGCGCGCATCGCTGCGGGTACTGCGACTTCGTCACGGCCGTCGGGCGGCGCGGGCAGCACGGCGCGTACGTGGACGCGCTGCTGGCCGAGCTCGAGCTCGAGGAAGGGGCACGCGCGGATCGCGTCGAGACCGTGTTCCTCGGCGGCGGCACGCCGACCTTCACGGAGCCGCGCGAGCTCGCTCGGTTGCTCGCGGCGTTGCCGCGGGCGGAGGAGCTGACGGTCGAGGCGAACCCCGAGACCGTGACGCCCGCGCTCGCCGCGCTGTTGCTCTCGAACGGCGTGAACCGGGTCTCGGTGGGCGCCCAGAGCTTCCGGCCGAACCTGCTCTCGGTGCTCGAGCGCCGCGCGACGCCCGACGACGTCCGACGTGCAGTGCACACTCTCCGTGATGCCGGATTCGACAACGTCTCGCTCGACCTCCTGTACGGGATCCCCGGCCAGAGCGCCGCCGACCTCGACGCCGACCTCGCCGACGCGCTGACGCTCGAGCCCGAGCACCTCTCCTGTTACGAGCTCGAGGCGAAGCCCGGGACGCGCTTCACGCACGCGCACGGAGCGGAGCTCGAGCGGCAGGCCGACGCGATGGAGGGCTACTTCGAGACGGTGGTCGACACGCTCACGCGCGCCGGATACCGCTGGTACGAGACGGCGAACTTCTGCCTCGCGCCGGATCGCGACGGAGGGCGGGATCTCCGCGCCCGCCACAACCTCGCGTACTGGCTCGGGAGGGACTACCTCGGGCTCGGCGTCGGGGCGGTCTCCACGCTCGGGGGCGTCCGCCGCCGCAATCTGCCGTCGCTGGGGCGCTACGTCGCCGCGCTCCGCGCCGGCGAGGCCCCGCCGCGCGAGCTCGAGCCGCTCGACCCCGGGACGCGCGAGCGGGAGCGGCTCATGCTCGGGCTGCGCCTGGACGAGCCGCTCGCGGTCGACACCGTCGCGGGCGCGCTCGACCGCGCGGCGGCCGAGCGTCTCGCGGCTCGCGGGCTCGTCCGGCTCGCCTCCGGCCGCGAGGGGGCCACGGTGGCGCTCACGCGGCGAGGCCGCTTCCTCGGAGGAGGCGTGACCGTCGAGCTGACCGTCTGAGCCGCGAAGGCTGAGGCGCGACGACGTGGGGTCCGTCGGGGCCGCCGCTACCATCGTGTCCCGATGGAGCTTTCCGCTCGAAAGCGCGAGATTCTGCGGCGCGTCGTCGAGGAGTACGTCGCCACCGGCGAGCCGGTCGGCTCGAGGGCGCTCGTCGAGCGTGCGGCGATGCAGGTGTCGCCGTCCACGGTGCGGAGCGAGCTCGCTGAGCTCGAGTCGCTCGGCCTCCTGACGCATCCGCACACGTCGGCGGGCCGAGTGCCAACCGAGGCTGGGTACCGCCTCTACGCCGAGGAGCTCGTCGACACGCTGGAGGGGCGCCCCGGCGCACTCGACGTCGACCTCCGCTCCATGCGGGACGAGGTCGAGGACGCCCTGCGCACGACGACGGAGTCGCTCTCGCGCACGACTCGGCTCCTCGCGCTCGTGTCGGCCCCGTCGCTCGAGACCGCGACGATCCGCCACGTGGAGGTCCTGGCGCTTCAGCCGGCGAGCGTCATGGTCGTCGTGATCACCTCCGCGGGCGGCGTGACGAAGCGCGTCTTCCGGCTCGACGCACCTGCCGATCCCGGGCTCCTCACGTGGGCCTCGGACTACCTGAACGACCGTCTCGTCGGCGAGCGGCTCGGGACGAGCGCAGTGCGGCGGCGGCTGGAGGCGCCGGACCTCGAGCCCCGCGAGCGCGCCTTCCTCGGCATCGTGGCACCGGCGCTGCTCCGGATCGGCGCCGAGGAGGGGACGCAGGTCTACGTCGGGGGCGCCGCCGGGCTTCTCGAGGAGGCGCGCGCCGAGGAGCTCGAGGCGACGATGCGGCTGCTCGAGCTGCTGGAGCGGCGCGCAGCCGTGCTCGAGCTCGTGAGCGAGGCGCTCGAGCCACGGCGGCCGGTGGTCCACGTCGGTCCCGCGCTCGAGGGCGGCCAGCTGCACGAGGTCTCGCTCGTCGGCGCGACGTACGGCATTCGCACGACGCCGCTCGGCGCGGTCGGGCTGATCGGGCCGCTGCGGATGGACTACGAGAAGGCGATTCGCACGGTGCGGGCGGCCGCGTTCGAGCTCTCCCGCTTCGTCGAGGACGTGTACGAAGAGGTCTGAGGATGGCCACGACCGAACGGGACTACTACGAGGTGCTCGGCGTGCAGCGCGGCGCCTCAGGTGCGCAGATCAAGCGCGCATTCCGGGCGCTCGCGCGCGAGCTGCACCCGGATGTCTCGAGCGAGCCCGAGACGGAGCAGCGGTTCCGGGAGGTCGCCGAGGCGTACGAGGTGCTCTCGGACCCCGAGCGCCGCGCGACCTACGACCGGCTCGGCCACGCAGGGCTGCGCCGCGGCGGCTACGAGCCGACGTTCTCCCACTTCGGCGACCTCTCCGACGTCTTCGCCGCGTTCTTCGGCGAGGGCCTCTTCGCAGACGTGCCGTCGCAGCGGCGGCAGGCGCGCGGCGGCGACGTGCAGGCACTCGCGGAGATCGACCTCGGGGACGCGTTCACCGGCATCTCGGTCGCCGTGCCCGTCGAGGTGGCGCTCGCGTGCGAGCGCTGCGCCGGGTCGGGCTCCGAGCCGGGGACGGAGACCCGTGAGTGCACGACGTGTGGAGGCGGCGGCACGGTCCGGCGCGTGTCGCAGAACGTGTTCGGCCAGTTCGTCCACCAGCGGCCGTGCCCGGAGTGCGGGGGCGCCGGCAGCGTCGTCGAGACGCCTTGCGGCGACTGCCACGGCCAGGGGATCCTGCTCACGAGCCGGCAGCTCGAGGTCGACATCCCCGCCGGGATCCACGACGGCCAGCGGATCCGCATCCGGGGCGAAGGGCATGCCGGTGCCCACGGCGAGCGGGGGAACGTCTTCGTCGTCGTCCGCGTGCGGCCGGACCCGCGCTTCGTGCGGGACGGCAACGACCTGCACACGGCTCATCGGCTGACGATGACGGAAGCCGCGCTGGGAACGACCGCCTTCGTTCCGACGCTCTCGGGTGACGCGCGGCTCGACGTCCCACCCGGCACGCAGCCGGGCGAGGTGCGGGTGCTCTACGGTCGCGGGATGCCGTCGCTCCAGGGCGAGCGCAAGGGCGATCTGTACGTCCGGCTCGACGTGGCCGTCCCGACTACCATCGATCCCGAGCAGCGCGCCTTGCTCGAGGAGTTCGCGGGCCGGGCCGGGCCGGAGACCTATGCGCACGGAGACGAGGACGAGGGGTTTCTGAGCCGGCTGAAGAGCGCGTTCCGCTGACGCTCCGCCGCGTGTCGGTGCGCGTGCCGACGACCGCTGCCGAGGTTGCGAGAGCCCGGCTGCTGGAGCTCGCGCCGGGTGGCTTCGAGGAGCTGGAGCGGGAGGGTGAGGTCGAGCTCGTCGTCTACGCCCACCCACCGCTGGGCGCGCTGATCGCAGACGCCTTCCGCGGCGTGACGTGGGCGCCCGTCGAGCCGGGTTGGGAGGATCGCTGGCGCGACTTCCACACCTCGGTGCGCGCGGGCGGGCTTTGGATTGGGCCGCCTTGGGAGACACCGCCCCCCGGGGAGCCGGCGGTCGTCGTCGATCCCGGACGCGCGTTCGGGACGGGCGCGCATCCGACGACGCGGGCGTGCGTCGAGCTCCTCGCCGGGCTCGAGCGGGGCAGCGTCCTCGACGCGGGCTGCGGGTCGGGCGTCGTCGCGGTGGCGGCGGCCCGGCTCGGATTCGCTCCGATACGGGCAGTCGACGTCGATGCGGTCGCGGTGGAGACGGCGGCGCGCACGGCTGCCGCCAACGGCGTCGAGCTCGACATCGCCGTCGCGGACGTCCTCGTCCACGAGCTTCCGCAGGCGGACGTCGTCGTGGCAAACATCGAGTTGCGCGTCGTCGAGCGGCTGCTCGCGCGGACGCCTGCGCCCGTCGCTGTGACGTCGGGCTACCTCGCGCACGAGGTGCCCTCGGCGCCCGGCTGGGCTTCGCTCGCTCGGCTGGAGCTCGAGGGCTGGGCGGCGGACGTGCTCGGCTCGGCGTGACCCAGGCCTGCGGCGCACCGGGGGTCCCGGCAGCCCTCGAGAGGGGTGCGCCGCGCAGGGCGCGGGATGCCCGGGAGGGATCGCTCCGCGCGCGGGGGAGTCGGCACGCATTCGGCACGCAATCGGCACCCAGCCGTAGCCCCTTCCTCGATAGCGTGTCTTCAGGGACACGGGAGTGCCCCTGGGGGCGGTTGGGGTTCCAGCGGGGCACGGTGTCCGTGCGTCCGAGGAGGTCTGGGCCGGCTTGGTCGAGGGGCACTAAGCTTGATCCCTCGTGGCCTCGTTCTCGACCCGCTTCCTCGGCTGCAAGGTCTCCTTCGCGGACGCGCAGGCAGTGCGGGAGCGCCTGCTCGCGGACGGGCATACCGAGGTCGGGGGCGGCGCGGCCGACGTGGCCGTTCTCAACACCTGCTGCGTGACGCACGAGGCGGTCTCGAAGTCGCGCCAGGCGGTCTCGCGCGCCGCCCGCACGCACGGCCGGGTGTACGTCACCGGTTGCGCCGCGAACCTCGACGGCGCCTTCCCGAACCCGGCGCCCAACGTGACGGTCGTCGCGCGCCCGAGCGAGGAGATGCCGGACTGGGTCGCCGGTGACGTCGGTGCGATCGGGTGCGTCGACGCCCGCGCGACGCTCGGTCGCACACGGGCGTTCGTGAAGATCCAGGACGGCTGCTCGTTCTCGTGCGCGTTCTGCGTGATCCCGCTCGTGCGTGGCGGGACGCGCAGCCGCCGTGCGGCGGCGGTGCTCGACGAGATTCGTCGCCGCGTCGCCCAGGGCCACCCCGAGATCGTCCTGACAGGCGTGAACCTCGGCTGCTTCCGCGACCCCGAGGCCGGGTTCACGCTCGCGCGGCTCGTCCGCGAGGCGGGCGCGGTGCCGGGCGTCCGCCGGCTCCGGCTCTCGTCGGTCGAGGTGAACCACCTGACCGACGACCTCGTGTCGGCGCTGCGCGAGACGCCGACCGTGTCGGCGCACCTGCACGTCCCGCTCCAGTCCGGCGACGACGAGGTCCTGACGGCGATGGCGCGCCGCTACACGGCGCCGCAGTTCCTCGCGAAGGTGGAGCCGCTCACCGACTTCAACCTCACGACGGACGTGATCGTGGGTTTTCCCGCCGAGGACGAAACCGCGTTCGAGCGCACGGTCTCGCTCGTCGAGCGCGCGGGGCTGACCAAGGTGCACGTGTTCCCGTACTCACCCCGGCCGGGGACGACGACCGCCGATGCGGACACGGTTCCACCCGCGGTCAAGAAGGAACGCAGCGCGCGCCTACGAGCGCTCTCGGACGAGCTCTGCCGCCGCCGCTGGTGCGCCAAGCTCGGGACGACGGACCGCGTGCTCGTCGACCGGCCGGGCCGCGGCTACGCCGACGACTACACGCCCTGGCTCGTCGACGCCGAGGTCGGCACGCTCGTCCGCGCGCGCGCGATCGGGCTCGCGAAGGAGGGGGTGCTCGCCGTTGCCGCCTGAGGACTGCCTCTTCTGCACGCTCGTCCGCGAGGGCGACCACGTGGCCAAGGCCGAGGGCCTCGTTGCGATCCGCGACATCAACCCGCTGGCCGAGACGCACCTCCTCGTCCTCCCCGAGCGCCACGTCGACACGTTCAAGGACGTCGGCGAGTTCCCGGACGAGGAAGCCGGGCGGATGCTGCGGTTCGTCGCCGAGACCGCGAGGACGGCCGGCCTCGACGACTACCGCGTGCTCGTCAACGTCGGCGCCGGCGCGGGACAGACGATCTTCCACCTCCACTGGCATGTCCTCGGCGGGCGACCGGACGCGGCCCGAATCGCCGCAGCGCTACAGGAGGAGGGCGCGTGAGACGCGGCCTCCTCGGGCGGGGCTCGCGGTGCGGGGCGGGAGGGCACCGTGCGAGTGGTACGGGCCTGGAGAGCACCGTGCCGCGAGCGCCGTCAGGCAGCGGCGGAGCCGGGCTCTGCCGGGCGGGAGCCGCAGCCGGCGAGGTGGGCGCGTGAGCCTCATCGCGGAGATCGAGGAGCAGCTCAAGGACGCGCGCCTCGCGCGCGACGGCGACCGGCGCGACGCCCTCAGCCTCATCCTGAACGCGCTGCGAGCCGCCAAGAAGGAGCTCAATCGCGACCTGTCCGACGACGAGGAGCTCCAGGTCCTCCAGCGCGAGCGCAAGCGGCGGGTCGAGGCGGCGGAGGCGTTCCGCGCGGGTGGGCGGGAGGAGCAGGCCGAGGACGAGGAGTACGAGCTCGACGTGCTCGAGGAGTTCATGCCCGAGCCGCTCTCCGAGGACGAGATCGAGGAGATCATCGACGATGTCATCTCCGAGGTCGGCGCCACGAGCATCCGCGACATGGGCCGCGTGATGGCCGGCGTCATGCACCAGGTCTCCGGACGTGCGGACGGGTCGGCGGTGAGTCAGCTCGTGAAGGAGAAGCTCGCGTAGGTGCGAGGTTCCTCGCCGCATCGGCGGGTCGGCGTGGGCCCGAGCCCCTCGCCCCTACACTCCGGTTGATGCAGCAGGTGCTGGACGTCTCGAACGAGGTCGCGGCCGAGCTCGCCGGCGTGGAGGACGGAGTCCTCGACGCGCTCCGCGAGCGGCTCGGCTGCACGATCGCGCTCCGCGGCAACCGACTCACGCTCGGCGGTGAGGACGAGCACGTGGCCGCCGCGCGCGCGGTCGTCGACGAGCTCGTCGAGCTGGTCGAGGGAGGTCATCAGATCGGGCCCGACACGGTCGGGGCCGTCGTCGCCGCGCTCGACCAGGCCGAGGACGTGCGCGACGTGTTCGAGGACGTCGTCTGGCGCCACCGCGGGAAGAAGATCGCGCCGAAGACGGTGAACCAGAAGCGCTACGTGGACGCGATCCGCGAGCGCACGGTCACGTTCGCGGTGGGGCCGGCCGGGACGGGCAAGACGTACCTCGCGATGGCGCTCGCCGTCGCCGCGCTCTCGGAGGGCGCGGTCGGCCGCATCATCCTCACGCGGCCCGCGGTGGAGGCGGGCGAGCGCCTCGGCTTCCTCCCGGGCGACATGCTCGCGAAGGTCGACCCGTACCTGCGGCCGCTGTACGACGCGCTCTACGACATGATCGACGCGGAGCGGCTCGCGGGGTACATGGACCGCGGGACGATCGAGGTCGCGCCGCTCGCGTTCATGCGCGGGCGCACGCTGAACGACTCGTTCATCGTCCTCGACGAGGCGCAGAACACGTCGCCGGAGCAGATGCAGATGTTCCTGACGCGGCTCGGCTTCGGCTCGAAGATGGTCGTGACCGGCGACATCACACAGGTCGACCTCCCACGCGAGCAGGCCTCGGGGCTCATCCAGGTGCGCGAGATCCTTGCCGGGATCGACGGCATCGGGTTCGTCGAGTTCGGGCACGAGGACGTCGTGCGGCACAAGCTCGTGCAGCGGATCGTGGAGGCGTACAAGCGCCACGCCGAGGAGACGGGCACGGCGCGCAGCCGCTGAGCGGCCGGGATGATCACGGTCGAGACCGACAACCGGAGCGGAGCCGACGTGGACGGGAGCGCAGCGGCCGCCCTCGCGCGGCGCGTGCTCGCGGAGGAGGGTGTGGGCGAGGGCGAGCTCGGGATCGCGTTCGTCGGGCCGGAGGAGATGCGCGCGCTGAAGCGCGAGCATCTCGGCGTCGACGAAGCGACCGACGTCCTCTCCTTCCCGCTCGACGGGCGGGACACGGTGCCAGAGGGCGTGCCGCGCGCACTCGGGGACGTCGTCCTCTGCCCGGCGGTGGTGGGGGACGCGTGGCGGGCCCCGCTCGTGCACGGGCTGCTGCACCTGCTCGGGTACGAGCACGGCGCGGAGATGGAGGAGCGGGAGCGGGTGCACGCCGCATGACCCCGCAACGCAGCCAGTCGCTGTTCCACAGCTTCAACCACGCTGCGGAGGGCGTCATCCACGCGCTGCGCACGCAGCGGAACCTCTGGATCCACTTCACGATCGCAGCGGCGGTCCTCGTCGCGGCGGTCGGGTTCGGCGTCTCGAAGCTCGAGCTGATGGTGCTCCTGGTCGCGATCACGTTCGTGCTCGTGGCCGAGCTCGTGAACACGGCGATCGAGGCGGCCATCGACGTCTCGACGACCTCGTTCGACCCGATGGCGAAGATCGCGAAGGACATCGCTGCGGGCGCGGTGCTCGTCGCGACGCTGAACGCGGTTGCCGTCGGCTACCTCGTCTTCTCGGGGGAGGTGGCGGACAACAGCTCGCGGTTCCTCGACCGCTTGAGCGATGCGCCCGCGGAGCTCACGCTCGTGGCGCTCGCGGTCACGGTCATCGTGGTCATCGCGATCAAGGCGTACACGGGGCGGGGGACTCCGCTGCGGGGCGGGCTGCCGTCCGGGCACGCGGCGGTCGCGTTCGCCGGCTGGATGGCGGCGACGCTCGTGCTCGACGACTCCGGGCATCGCTTCCTCATCTCCTCGCTGACGTTCATCATGGCGTTGCTCGTGGCCCAGACGCGTGTCGAGACCGGTGTGCACTCCGCCTCCGAGGTGGCCACCGGCGGGCTGCTCGGCGCGCTCGTCACCCTCGTCCTCTTCCAGGCGTTCGGATGAGCGCGCCGCCGACCGATGCAGAGCTGCTCGAGCTCGCGGACGCGGCGGCTGCGCGGGCGTACGCGCCGTACTCCGGGTTCGACGTGGGGTGCGTCGTGCTGGCGCGGGACGGGCGCGTGATCGAGGGCGTGAACGTCGAGAACGCCGCCTACCCGCTCGGGGTGTGCGCGGAGCGCACCGCGTTCGCGCGGGCCGTCGCGGAGGGGTACCGGCCGGGCGACTTCACCGTGGCGGCGATCACCGCCTCGCCGTGCGGCGGCTGTCGCCAGTGGCTGCACGAGATGGGGGTCGAGCGCGTCGTCTTCCGGAACGGCGGCCGGGTCGTGACGATGACCCCGGACGAGCTGCTGCCGGAGTCGTTCGACTCGTCGAACCTCGCGTGAGCCTGGGGAACGATCGGCACACACTTGTGACGCTCCCGTTCCCCACGCGTACGGACTTCCTCGTTACGATCGCAGTGGGTGGTGGGATGGGGTGCCCCGAAGGAACGCGGGCGTGAAGAGCGGGATCGTCGCCGTCGCGGGCCGCCCCAACGTCGGGAAGTCGACCCTCGTCAACGCGCTCTGCGGCGAGAAGGTCGCCATCACCTCCAAGGTTCCGAACACGACGCGCCGTCGGCTCTTCGGCGTTGCGGACGGCCCGGGCTACCAGCTCGCGCTCGTCGACCTCCCCGGCTTCCAGCGACCGATGGACGCGCTCACCGAGCGCATGCAGGAGACGGTCGACGCGTCGTTCGAGGGCGTCGACGCCGTGCTCCTCGTCGTCGACGCGCGCGAGCGGATCGGCGCGGGCGACCGCTTCGTCGCGCGGCGCGTCTTCGGCCTCGGGAAGCCCGTCGTGATCGCGCTCAACAAGGTCGACAACCTGAAGAAGGGCCACGTCATCTCGCAGATGCAGGCGGCGTCGAAGCTCGGCGACTTCCACGCCCTGCACCCGGTCAGCGCGTTGACGAAGGATGGCGTCCCGGAGCTCCGCTTCGACCTCGTCTTCCTGCTCCCGGAGGGGCCCGCGTACTTCCCGCACGGCCAGCGCACCGACCAGTTGCCCGAGGAGCGCGTGGCCGAGGTCATCCGCGAGAAGGCGCTCCGCCTGACGCGCGAGGAGGTGCCGCACGCGATCCTCGTCGACGTCGAGGAGATCGGCGAGCGCCGCGTGACCGCGGTTCTGTACGTCGAGACCGAGTCCCAGAAGGGCATCCTCGTCGGCAAGCGTGGCGCGATGGTGCGGGAGATCGGCACGCGCGCGCGGCCGGAGGTGGAGGCGCTCGTCGGGCACCCGGTGTTCCTCGACCTCACGGTGAAAGTGCGTCCGAAGTGGCGTCGTGACCCGAGGATGCTCGAGAGGCTGGGGCTCTAGGCGGCACGACGTGTCGTCGACCCGGACGGTGTCGCCTGGGAGGTGGAGCGGGTCTGGTTCCGTCGTCCCGAGTGGACGCGCAGATCGCCCGATCCGGGCGACGGCCTCGTCGAGGATGCAGGTGAGGCGCTGTCGTGGGGCGGCCTGCTCGAGGACAGCTGGGTGGGGACTCGTGCTCGTGTTCTTCGGCGGCCTCCTAGTAGCGCTCCTGTTCTTCGTC
>SIRU01000035.1 GCA_004366385.1 Actinomycetota bacterium | reverse complement strand
AGCCTCGGCATGCTCAGCCCCATCGACTACGAACAGCGACACCAACAGGAGGCCATCGCGGCCTAGAGATCAGGTGTCAACGGAAACGGGTTACTTCCATGTTGCCGAGCACGTACTCCATGGTTCTTCCGGACGCCCGGACGGCTCCGTGAACACTGTCGTATAGACCCTCGCTCCTCATCCAGAGGACGAGCCTTGCTTGGGCGTACTGCTCGGGCAGCCCTGCCGACTGCAGGACGATTCGTAGAAAGGCAAGGCGAAGCGACCCAGCCGCTGCCGCTCCAAGCGTGCCTGCTGCCGACCAGAGTCCTCCATCCCGCTTAGCTGCGAGCGAGAGCTCGGCGAGATGCTTCTGAATGTCGCTCGGAAGGTTTGTGATCCCGCGAGCCGACACACCCGTAGGAAGGGAGTAGTCGCGCCAGAGGTACTCAAGGACACGCATCAGATGCGACTTGCCGCTTCCGTAGAACCCGCTGACCCAGACGGCAGGCTGCTCCGGCTGGCTCAGGTGGCTCAGAAATTGGTCGAGAATGCGCTCGAGCCCGCGCTCGTACTCCCCCTCGCAGACGAAGTGGCGGAGTTCCCACTCGAGCGTCTCCCAGTCGCCCTCGTCTTCGGGGTTCCGGACCTTCGCGACGCCGAGGTTCGGGATGTCGCCAACCGTCGGATCGAGCATGAAGACGTCACGGTTCTTCGTAGTCACACGGACCAGCCTTTCTCGCTGCTGATGACGGCGGCGTGGTAGTTCCAGCCATCCTGAGCACCCATGAGACGGTAGTTGTTGCCCTCCACCGTCCCTGGAAAGAACACGAGCAGCCGCCCTTTGACGAGTCCTTCAACTCGCTCGATGAGCGCCGAGACCTTCACGCTCTGTCCCAGACCAAAGAGGCTGCCCGCTCCGACGAGGGCCACGACATTCTCGCCTTGGCTCTTTGTGCCGAGCTCGGCTTGAACGCTATCGACGAGACCGCCAAAGAAGCTCGGGAGCTCAGGCTGCATCAGCTTGGGCGAAGCGAAGTATGCGTCGCGATACTCGTGGCGAGCCATCCACTCCTCGAAAGCCGTCGTGACGTCGATCGTCTCCCAGTCGTGGCCGGCCTGCTTCGTTACGGTTGCGAACTCGGGCAGGCTGAGTCGGATGCGCCGCTCCTCCTCGGGGTTGTAGACGGCCATCCACACACGCTGGGGCGGGGCGAGGTTGTCCATCCACGGCAGGCGGGCGAATCTTGCGTAGTTCTGGATGAGGTCCTCCACGCGACTCACGTCAGCCGCCCTTCGAACGGCCTAAGGAGCTCGGTGAATCGCACCTCGGTGACGCCTCCGCTTCGCCGGAAGTCGATCAAGTTGCGCCTCGATGCCAGGGACGCCAGCTCGATGAGATGCGACGGAGGGTGATCCAGGGCGCGCGCCCAGAACGTGCTGAAGAGAGCCTCGCCTTGGACTCCTTCGAGGTGTCCGAGCAGGAGGGCATACGCCACTGCCGACGGCGTACACGTGGGGCGACGGCGGATCTTCTCCTTGCGGTCGCCGGGTTCGAGGTGGCCCGTCTGCTCCCATGACGAAAAGGTGTTGCGGCCGACCTTGGCGAGGGTTGGCTCGTTGTAGACGTCGGGGTAGACCGCCGCAACGGCGTCGGCGAGTGTCGAGTTCGAGAGTGCGTCGCCAGGGCTTGTCTCGAAGATCGCACCCGCGCTCGCGCGGAAGACTGCGTCTCTAGCGAGCGCGCATACGCCTGCGAGAAGAGGCTGGCCTGCTCTGTCGTCCATCCACAGGTCCCGGAGTGCGCGGAAGAGCAGAGAGTCCGGGCGGAGAACGTACAACTCCTTGAGATAGCGGAACGTCCGCTTTCGGGCTCCGGTCTTCTCCTTCCCCAGGACGTTGTCGACGAGAACTGCGTGCTCGTACTCGTCGAGCTCGGCGTTAGCCGGCATAGCCTTGAGGAGCTGTTGAAGCGCCGATACGACGATGGTGTGGCTTGTGTTGGCGCCACCGCTGCGATGAGCCGAGACGATCTCAACTGCCGACCACGATGCGAAGCCACCTGCCACCTCGGCTGATTCTGACGTGAGGCTCAGCGTCTCAGATCCCGTAGCGTCGCTCGATGTCGCGTAGTTGCTCCTGATTCTCCTCGGGCATGGAAGCGAGGAAGAGCTCCCACTCCTGAGGGTTCCGCCGTTCTATTCTGCGGATCTCCTCTGCGAGCCCGGATTCGTTCTCTTCATCACTCGCAGCCTCGACCCCGGCTACCCACGTCGGATCCAGGTCCCCCTTCATTCGCTCGAGCCGAGCGCGGTGCCATTCTTCCTTTTCCTCGTCTGACCCCTGCTCGATTGCACGTAGCGACCGTTCGTCGTAGATCGGCAGTCGTCTCGACCGCAAGCGGCGCCACCAGTTCATCGCGCCGCCTTTCGATCTGTCTCCAAACCGTCGGCGTCGGCCGGCGGGTTCGAAAGACCGAAGCTGTGGAGGCGCCACTGCATCGCGGTCGGGCTCACGTCGAACCTTGCGGCGCACGCGGTCACGTCCTTCAGCTCCTCCCACGCCTCGCGCACCGCCGGCTCCGGCATCAGGAGCTCCGCGGCGAACACGTTCGCCTCGCGCTCCAACGTCTTGTCGGCGACCTCCGTCAGGTCGACCTCACGGCAGAACGCCGGCTTCGGATCACGCGCCCGCCCCTCGAGGCAGTGGCACACCCAGTGGCCGATCTCGTGCGCGATCGTGAAGCGGAAGCGGCGGAGCGGCGGGTCGTCGCGGCCGCCGGCGCGCTCGTGCGCGTTCAGCAGGATGCGGCGCTCGGCGGGCAGGAGCATCCCCGAGCAGTCGATCTCCCCCGACTCCTCGACGCGCAGGCCGAGCAGGTCGCCCGCGATCGCCTCCACCGGCACCGGCAGCTCAGGGCCCCCGAAGACACCGAGGTAGCGCTCGCGGACGGCGTGCGCGCGCGGATCCTCGTACTTGACGTTCACCACGTTCATCCTGTCCGGTCAGGCCTTGGCTGTAAAGGGCATGTCTAGACGAGTCGTGTCCGATTCGGCCATCTGGCGATGCGGTGGCCCCGTGGGTAGAAGAAGGGCGAGGCAAGCCTCGCCCCTACGATGTCCACGGAACCGACTCCCCTCTACCGCGTCTACGACGGCGCCGCGCTGGAGGGACTCGTGCATCGGATCGTCAAGCGCTGCCCGCCCACCCTCGAGGACTTCGAGTCGTACGAAGCGCTCGGCCGCCCCTACGACCGGCGCGACTTCTTCAAAGGCGTCGGCGTCTCGATGCACCTGTCGCGAGACCGCGCCGTCACGATCGCACGGCGCTACGGTCACGGCCGCGGTGTCGCGGCCCTCGACCTGCGCGAAGCGCCCGTCGCCTGGGCTCCGACCGGCGCGCCGGGCCACGTCACGGTCTGGGCGCCGCCCGAACTGCTCCTCCGATCGGTGCTTCAATGCGACGAGCATGAGTGAGACGAACCGATACACGCTGTTCCACCGCCCGTCGCGGAACTTCCTCGACTGGTTCGACACCGTCGAGGAGGCCCAGACCGCGCTCGCGCGCTGGGTTGCGGCGGCTCCGGAGAACGCAGTCGAGATCGAGGTCTGGGACGACCTCGTCGGTGTGCAGATCGAGATTGACCCGACGACGCTCCGGCCCGCGCCGGCGGCGTAGGCGCTCACTCGCCCTCCGGGCCACGGAAGAGCCGGTCGATCTCGTCGGGCTCAGGGCTCTCCGGTCTCGCGGCGGCGACTCGCTCCTCTAGCGCCATCGTCGGCTCGCGGTAGTACGCAGCGACCGCCGGCGCCGCCGGTAGCTCGCGCGGCAATCCCGCAAGGGCCCGCACGTTCGCGGTGAGCAGCTCGGCGAGAACGTCCCACACTTGTCGATCGACGGGCTCGGGGTCGAGCGTTCCGACCTCGAGCTCGTGGTAGTAGCCGGCGACCTTGTCGGTCTTTCGCGGATCGAGGCCGAGCTTCGCGACGAGCACCTCCACGACTCTCTCCCGCGAAAGCGCCCGCCGCAGCCGAAGCGCGAAGATCGGCGGCTGCTGATCGATGCGCGCCGTGACCGCCACGACCTCCTCCTCCGTCGGCTCGCGCGCCGGCACGGCCGCGAGGAAGCGGTCGAGCATGCGGCCGAGGTCGTCCCGCTCCCCGCCGGCTCGCTCGAGATACGCGCGCACGTCCGGGGCGTCGCCGCGCAGGTACGCGGTCGCGAACTCGTCGAACAGGGATTCGACGCGCGGCTCGCTCACTCCGGCTCCCTCCGGCGCAGCTTCTCGAGCGCGCGGTAGTGGATCTGGTGCACGGCGTTCGGCTCCTTCTCGAGCCGCGCCGCGATCTCCTGGAAGTCGAGGCGCTCGCCGTAGTGCAGGCGGAGCACCGTCTGCTCCAGCTCGGTCAGCCCCTCGAGCAGCGCGTCGAAGCCCGCATCGGCCTCCAGCTCGCTCTCGGACTCGGTCGAGGCACCGTCGAGCCACTCCTGCAGCTCGATCTCCTGGATCCTCGGCGGCGCGTAGTGCTCCTTGATCTTCCACGTGGTCACCTGGTGGACGACCACGCGGAAGGGCACGCGGTAGCGGCGGCCGCGCTTGAGCTCGGAGAGGAGCCGGATCGCGGCGTCGGCGGCGACGGCGATCGAGTCCGCCTCGGTGCGCGTCCCGATCCGCGTGCGGTCGAGCATCGCGCCGTAGTAGCTCTCGACCAGCTCCGTGAACCGGCCGGCCTCGAGCAGTCTCCTGTCCTCTTCGTCTCTCGCATCGTGCATCGCAGAGACAGTCACGCCGGCCACGTCTCGATCTTACGGGTCCGAAACAGCCATCTTGCGCCGCGCCCGATTGCCCGGATTCAATGCAACGGCGCATTCGCAATGTACGATCTAACGCATATGGAGCTACTGAAGGTCACGAGCGCGGGCCAGCTCTCGCTGCCCGCCCGCATCCGTCGCCGCTGGGGGACGAAGCGCGTCGCCATCGAGGATCTCGGCGATCGCGTCGTGATCCGGCCCGTTCCCGACGATCCGATCGCCGCCGCCCGCGGGGCGCTGAAAGGACGCATCCGGCCGACCGAGGAGCTTCGGGCGATCGCCCGCGAGGACGAACGACGCGCGATCGAGCGGCGCGAGCGCCAGGCGTGATCGCACTCGACGCGTACGCGCTGGTCGCGTACCTCGCCGACGAGCCCGCAGGAGACGACGTCGCAGGCCTGCTCCGGGAACGATGCGTGATCTCGACGGTCAATCTCTCGGAGTCGATCGACGTTCTCGGGCGGGTGCACGGGATCGGCGAAGAGGACATCCGCTCCGTGGTCGATCCGCTTCTGGTCGACACGCTGACCGTCGATGCGCCCGGAGGCGAGGATGCATGGAGTGCTGCCGCTCTTAGAGGCAAGCACTACACCCGCGCGGTTCGCGAGGTGTCCCTGGCCGACTGCTTCCTGCTCGCGACGGCAGCAAGGCTCGAAGCGTCGGTGGCGACCGCGGATCCAGCCGTGGCGGCCGCCGCGAGAGACGAGTCCCTCGAGCTCGTCGCGCTCCCAGACACAACCGGCCGCCGGCCGTAAGGCGCGCGCCCCCCGCGCGGGACTCCCTCGAAACGAAGGGAGACCCATGATCCAGGACGTCATCCAGCTCGGCGAGACCGTGGAGCACCGCGGGATCGTCATCTGCCCCCTCTTCCCGCGGCGCGACCCGGTCGCCGCGTACGTCACGCTCGACGAGGCGCTCGCGGGCGGGCTCACCGTGCGCGAGGTCGACGAGGCCGGCACCGTACCCGAGCTCGTGGTCGAGAATCCGCTCGACGCGCGCGTCCTCCTCTACGACGGCGAGGAGCTCGTCGGCGCGAAGCAGAACCGCATCCTCAACGTGAGCGTGCTCGCGGAGGCGAAGTCGAGCCTGCGCATCCCCGTCTCGTGTGTGGAGCAGGGGCGCTGGGCGCGGCGCTCGGACGCGTTCTCGTCGGCGCGGCACATCTCGCACGCGCGGCTCCGGCAGCTGAAGGCGGAGGCGCAGGCCGCGCAGCCGCTCGCGCGCGGAGTCTCGCAGGGCGAGGTGTGGGACGAGGTGCGCGCGAAGGCCTCGCGCATGTCGGTGCACTCGCCGACCGGCGCGAGCGCGGACATCCACCGGGCGTACGAGCGAGACCTGCGCGCGCTCGAGGACGCGTTCCCTGCGCAGCCCGGGCAGTGCGGGGCGGTGCTCGGGCTCGGTGAGAACGTCTGCCTCGACCTCGTCTCGCGCCCGGACGCGTTCGCGCGCCTGTGGCCGAAGCTCCGGGCGGGCTACCTGCTCGACGCGCTCGAGCGGCTGGAGGGGAAGCCGACGGCTCGCGGCGAGCTCGAGTCGTTCGTCACGCGTGTCGGAGACGCGGAGTGGACGCGCGGCCCTTCGCCCGGCCTCGGCGAGGACGTGCGCGTGCGCGCTTCGGGTGTCATCGGCTCGGGCCTCGAGCTCGACGGCGAGCTGCTCCAGCTCTCCGCGTTCACGAGCGACGACGGCGGGCGGAGGGCGTTCGGGCGCATCGCGCGGCCCAGCCGGCGGCGCTGAGCTGGCGCTCATCGCCGTTCGGGAGCTCGGCGGCGGCGGCCGTCGCTGCGCGCTCAGCGCAGCGGTTTGGCGCTCGCTCGGCGGCGGGTACCGGGAGAGCGTCGGCAGCCGCCGAGCGGCCGTGCGGTTGCAGGCACGCGGCTCAGGACGGCGAACGAGAATGCCGATCACTCGCCTGATCCACCGCACAAGCGCCCGCTCGCCGTCACCGTCCTGTTCGCCCTCGCGGGCCTGCTCGCGCTCGACCTCCGGCCTGCTCCCTCGAGCGGCCGCGCCGAGGCCGCGCCGGCTCGCGTCCGGGACGCCGCCGTCTCGAAGGACGCCGCCGTCTCGAAGCCGAAGCCGAGAACGGTCGAGGTCGCCTTCTTCCGGAACGGGCGCCTGGTCTTCGTCGAGAGGCCGGTGCGGAAGGGCGAGCGCGCAGATCTCCGGGCGCTGAAGGGCCTCGTGCAGGGGCCGACGCGGGAGGAGCGCGCGCGGGGCGTGGAGAGCGCGCTGCCGAACGGCGTCCGCCTCCTCGCCTTCCGGCCGAAGCGCGACCACTGGCACGTCAGCTTCACGCGCTCGCTCCTCGGGCCCGCGACCGCGCAGAAGCAGACGCTGCGGCTCGCGCAGATCTCCGCGACGCTCCGCCGGCTCGACGCGCCGCAGTCGTATGCGGTGATCTCGCTCCGCGGGCGGCTCGCGACCGTCGTCACGCCCGGGAAGCGACACCCGACGTGGCGCGGGCGGACGGGCGAGAAGGGCTTCGCCTACAGCGTCCGCGGCGTGCAGACGCGTCTCCAGCAGCTCGGCTACCTCTCTCCCGCGCAGGTCACGGGCGCGCTCGACTACGGGACGAGCCAGGCGCTCCTCGCGTTCCAGGGCTGGGAGGGCCTCGCGCGCACCGGGACGGTGACGGGCCAGACGCAGGTCGCGCTCGTCGGGGCGGCGGCGCCGAGGCCGCGCGTGCGGCGTAGCGGCCGCGTGATCGAGATCCACCGGGGCCGCGGCGTGCTGCTCGCGGTCGAGGACGGGAAGCTGTACCGGGCCGTGCACACGTCCACGGGCGCGTACGGGCGGACGCCGGCGGGATCGTTCCGGGTGTACCGGAAGGAGACGATGTCGTGGTCGTACCCGTTCGGCGTCTGGATGCCCTTCGCCTCGTACTTCGTCGGCGGGATCGCGATGCACCAGTACCCGAGCGTGCCCTCGTACCCGGCGTCGCACGGGTGCGTGCGGCTGCCCGCGGGGGACGCGGAGCGGATCTACCGCTTCGCCGTCCACGGCACGCCGGTCTACGTCTACTGAGTCGGTCGCCCCTTCGGAGGGCGGGCGGCGGTTCTCGCGGTCGGGCGGCGGGTGCTGGGTCTGGCGAGGGGACGATCTTCGGGGCTGAGCGGCGGCCGAGTGTGCGGGGCTGCCGTGGTCGAGCAGCGGGGTGGTGCGGTGGCGCACGGCCGCTCGCGGCTGTGACGAAGTTGGCACGAATTCGGCACCCACGTGTTGTTGTTGCCTCTCTACGCTCGGGAGGTGCGCTCCCCACTCCGCCTCCGGTACCTCCGCGGCCGCCGTCCGGGCACGGCGGCTGTCGCTCGCGTCCCGCCTCCTCCGTCGCGCCGGCCCCGAGCGGATCGGGAAGGAGGCGCTATCGGCGGGTGAGCTGTCGACATAGCGACCGGGAGCGTCCCGGCAGGACGGTCGGGGGCTGCTCGGATGGTCGTCGCGCGTCGGAGTCGCGCGTCGTGGGCTCGTCGTCGGGGGAGTGCCGGCGGGTGCGGTGCGGCGGCTGGGGTGCGGCGGCTGGGGTGCGGCGGCTGGACCCCGGCTGCAGCCGGCGGCGGTTCGCCCGGCGAATCGCCCACGCGGCTCGTCTCGGCGGTGACGGTGTCTCGTCCCAGCCTGCGGGCCGGGCCCGGCGTGGCAAGATCGTGCCGCCGTGGAGACGATGCGCGCCGTGCGGAAGCTCGGGCCCGAGCCAGGGCTCGTCCTCGACGAGGTGCCGGTGCCGACGCCGGGCGACGACGAGGTCCTCGTCCGCATCGAGGCGGCGAGCATCTGCGGGACCGACCTGCACATCCAGCGCTGGGATCAGTGGTCCTCGGAGCGGGTGAAGCCGCCGCTCACGCTCGGGCACGAGCTGTGCGGGACCGTCGTCGCGGTCGGACGGAGCGTGACGGATGTCGCGGAGGGCGACTACGTGTCCGCCGAGAGCCACGTCACGTGCGGGACGTGCTTCCACTGCCGCACCGGCAAGGCGCACATGTGTGAGCGGACGCAGATCCTCGGCGTCGACCGCGACGGCGGGTTCGCGGACTACGCGCTCGTCCCGGCGTCCGTCGTCTGGCGGAACGACCGCGCGAAGCTGCCGCCACACCTCGCCTGCCTGCAGGAGCCGTTCGGCAACGCCGTCTTCGCGACGTCCACGCAGGACCTCGCCGGGCGGGCGATCGCGGTGCTCGGCTGCGGCCCGGTCGGACTCTTCACCATCGCCATCGCCCGCGCGTTCGGGGCCGGGCGCCTGCTCGCATCCGACCACGTGCCGTTCCGGCTCGAGCTGGCCGAGAAGCTCGGCGCGGGCGCGGTCGTGAACGTCGACGAGGTCGACGACGTCCCCGCCTGGTTCGCGGAGAACAACGAAGGCGTCGGCATGGGCGTCGTCTTCGAGATGTCCGGCGCGTTGAAGGCGATCGAGAACGCGTTCGAGATCGTCCGCCACGGCGGGAACGTCGTGCTCTTCGGCATTCCCGCCCGGCCCGCGACGATCGACATCGCCGAGTCCCTGATCTTCAAGAATCTCACCGTCACCGCGGTGAACGGCCGCGAGATCTGGGAGACCTGGTACACGACGCGCTGGCTCCTGGAGCACGGCGTCGTCGACCTCGCGCCGCTCATCACCGCCCGCATGCCGCTCGAGCGGTTCGAGGAGGCGTTCGCGCTGCTCGAGTCCGGGGAGGCGTGCAAGATCGTCCTCGAGCCGAACGGAGCAACCGGATGACGACGACGCTGGACAGCCAGGTGGGCTCGGAGCTCGACGCGCTCCGCGAGGCCCGCACGTACAAGCGCTTCCTCACCCTCGAGTCGCCCCAGGGCCCCGTCGTGCGCATGGAGGGTCGCGGCGAGGTGATCGTGCTCTCGTCCAACAACTACCTCGGTCTCGCCGCCCACCCGGAGGTCGTGCGCGCCGGGATCGAGGGGCTCGAGCGCTACGGCGCCGGCACCGCCTCCGTCCGCTTCATCTGCGGAACGTTCGCCCCGCACCACGAGCTCGAGCGCGCTCTCGCCGACCTCTCCGGTACCGAGGCGGCGCTCACGTACGTCTCGTGCTGGAACGCGAACGAGGCGGTCGTGCCGACGCTCACCGACGAGACCACGGTCATCTTCACGGACGAGCTGAACCACGCCAGCATCATCGACGCCGTCCGGCTCTCGCGGCCCGCCGGCAAGGTGATCTACCCGCACTCGGACATGACCGCGCTCGGCGACGCGCTCGCGGCGGCGCCGCGCGACGCGCGCAAGCTCATCCTCACCGACGGCGTCTTCTCGATGGAGGGCGATCTCGCGAAGCTTCCCGAGATCGTCGAGCTCGCCCGCGCGCACGACGCGACGGTGGTCGTGGACGACTCGCACGGCGTCGGCGTCCTCGGCGAGACCGGGCGCGGCACCGTCGAGCACTTCGGCCTGCTCGGCGAGGTCGACATCATCACGGGGACGCTCGGCAAGGCGCTCGGTGGGGCGGCGGGCGGGTACGTCGCCGCCTCGGAGGAGGTGTGCGACCTGCTCCAGCAGCGCTCGCGCCCGCAGCTCTTCTCGAACGCACTCCCGCCGACCGTCGCGTGCAGCGCGCTGCGTGCGATCGAGCTCATGCTCGAGCAGCCCGAGCTCCTCGCGCGCCTGCGGGAGAACACGCGCGCGTTCCGCGCCATGCTCAGCGAGGCGGGCTACTCGCCGCTCGACGGCGAGGCCGCGATCATCCCGATCATCGTCGGCGAGACGGCCGATGCGATCGCGCTCTCCGAGCGCCTCCTGGACGAAGGCGTCTTCGTCACCGGCTTCGGCTTCCCGGTCGTCCCCGAGGGGACCGCGCGCGTCCGCGTGCAGATGTCGGCAGCCCTCGAGCCCGAGCATCTCGACCGCGCGATCGAGGCATTCAGGAGCGTCAGCCGACCGCCGAGGTAGATTCGCGATGCGCCGATCGTGACAAGCGGCGCGAGAGGAAACCCCGAACGGAGGGAGAAAGGCCGGCCATGCTGCTCAATGCCATCCTCGGTGTCGCGTTCCTCGTCGTTGGCGTCATCCTCATGTTCGTCGGTGGAACCTGGGGCATCCTCGTCGGGATCATCGCGATCCTGATGGGGCTCGTCCTGCTCCTGCGCGGGTATCGGAGCAGAGCGACGACCCCGGCCTGACGCGAGAACGCACCTTCCCCCAGCCGCGGCGGCGCGTCAGCCGCCGCGGCTCGGACACTCCGCCGGCGCGACCGGGGCGCCGTCCGACTCCGCTCGTCGCGTGCGTGCGTGACGAGCCCGGCTAGCGCTTCGTGAAGACGTAGTCGTTGGCGCGGGCCTGCGCATGGCATGAGCTGCACAGCTGGCCCTGCGCGAGGAGGGCGTACCGCGCGCGCGGGCCCGATCGCTCGTACTCGATGTACTGCCAGCGCCCCTTCACCTTCCGCATGACCGCGAACTGGCCCACGTACGTCGTGCCCGGCTTGACGATCGTCTTCACGATCACCGTGCCGTTCGGGTACTTCCCGCGTACCTTCCTCTTGCTCGCGTACACGTTCTTGCGACCCGCGTGCGCGCTCGACAGCGGCCCCGTGCTCGTAAACGGCTTGCGGTTGATCTTCGGCCACGCCTGCCAGCCGTTCGTGTACGCGGGGAGCCCGTTCGCCGTCGTCCTCGCGGACGCGACGACGGCCACGGCCGAGGTGAAGGCGACGATCGCGACGAGCAGGAGCACCTTCGTCCGCACCCGCCGATGATGACAGCCGCGACGCGAGGGCGTACGAACCGCTAGAACCGCCGCATGGGTCACACGCGCGACCACGTCGTGGGGAGGAGCCGCCGCGCGCTCGCGGTCGCGCTGGCGCTGACCGCGTCGTACACGGTCGTCGAGGTCGCCGGCGGCCTGCTCACCGGGAGCCTCGCGCTCCTCGCGGACGCAGTGCACATGCTCTCGGACAACGTCGCGCTCGCGCTCGCGCTCGTCGCCGTCTGGCTGGGCGGGAAGCCGGCGACGCCCGAGCGGACGTTCGGCTACCGGCGCGCCGAGGTGCTGGCCGCGCTCGCGAACGGCGTCGCGCTCGTCGCGCTCGCGATCTGGATCTTCTACGCAGCCGCGCGGCGACTGGGCGACCCGCCGGAAGTCCTCGGCGGCTGGATGCTCGCGGTCGCGCTCGTCGGTGTCGGCGTGAACGTCGCCTCCGCCGCGATCCTGCTCGGCGCGCGACGCGGGAACCTGAACGTCGAGGCCGCGTTCCGGCACGTGGTCGCCGATCTCCTCGGCTCGCTCGGGGTCGTCGCGGCCGCGGTGACGATCCTCCTGACCGGCTGGCTCGTGGCCGACCCGCTCGTGAGCATCCTCATCGGCGTCCTCGTCCTCGCGAGCTCGTGGACGATCCTGCGCGACTCGACCTCCATCCTGCTCGAGGCGTCCCCCCGCGACATCGACACCCGCGCGGTGGGCGAGCGGTTGGCGCGGGCGCCGGGGGTCGTCGACGTGCACGACCTCCACATCTGGACGATCACCTCCGGCTTCCCCGCGCTCTCCGCGCACGTGCTCGTGGGCCGCCGAGAGGACTGCCACGCGCGCCGCCGCGAGCTCGAGGCGATTCTCGCGCGTGAGTTCGCCATCGAGCACACGACGCTCCAGGTCGAGCACGTCGCCGACAGCGGCGGCCTCGTCGAGCTCGGCCGCTTTTCGCGCTGACCACAGCAGGGGCCCTGCCGGTCGGCGGCCCGCATGCCGCCGCCAGCCGACGGCTCAGGTCTCCGTCGGTCCAGCGCCCCCCACGGGGGGGCGCGAGGCCCCCTGCGGTCACGGTATCGAGCATCCGTCCACAGGTGGGACACGGGAACGTGACAACTTCGCGCCAATGCGAGCCCGTCCCAACCGCGAACGTGGTAGCGGCGTACGGGTCTGCCCGGGCTACGGGATGAGCACGGCCGCGCCGCGCAACTCTCCGCTCCGGAGCCGCGCGAGCGCCTCGTCTGCGGCCTCGAGCGGAAACGTCTCCACTTCCGTGCGCACCGGCACCGCGGGCGCGAGCGCGAGGAACTCCTCGCCGTCGGCGCGCGTCAGGTTCGCGACCGACCGCAGCACCCGCTCGCCCCACAGCAGCTCGTACGGGAACGACGGGATGTCGCTCATGTGGATCCCGGCGCACACGACGACGCCTCCTTTCCGGACGTGTCCCAGCGCCGCCGGCACGAGCTCGCCTGCCGGGGCGAACACGATGACTGCGTCGAGCTCCTCCGGTGGCCCGGCGAGCGCGTCCCCGGCCCACGCCGCTCCGAGCGACCGGGCGAACGCCTGCGCCTCCGCGTCTTCGGCACGCGTCCCCGCGAACACGCGCCGACCCTGCGCGACTGCGACCTGGCAGACGATGTGCGCAGACGCCCCGAAGCCGTAGAGCCCGATTCGCTCCGCATTGTCGGCGAGCCGGAGCGACCGATATCCGATCAGTCCAGCGCAGAGGAGCGGCGCCGCCTGCTCGTCCGGATACCCCTCGGGCACGGGGAAGCAGAAGCGCTCGTCGGCGACCGCGAGCTCCGCGAAGCCGCCGTCGACGTCGTAGCCGGTGAACCGTGGGCGGTCGCAGAGGTTCTCCTGCCCCGCGATGCAGAAGCGGCATTCGCCGCACGTCCAGCCGAGCCACGGAACGCCGACGCGAGCGCCCACCGTGAAGCGCGACCCGCCATCGACGACCTCGCCCACGATCTGATGGCCGAGGACGAGCGGGAGCTTCGGCTCCACGAGCTCACCGTCGACGATGTGGAGATCCGTCCGGCAGACCCCGCATGCACGCACGCGGAGCAGCACCTGCCCCGCGCCCGGCTCGGGGTCGGGCACGTCTTCGAGCCGCAGCGGCGTCCGTGCCGCCGAGAGCACCATCGCGCGCATCGCCTGAGATCCTGTCGCCGTGAGCTCCAACCGGCAAGCCGCGAGCGCGATCCGCTACCGGCGACTCGGGCGAGACGATCTCGTGCACATCGGCAGCATCGACCGCACCGAGCGGATCGACACGCTCTACGTTCAGCACGGCAGTGAGCTCGAGCTGCGGCCGGGCGACTGGAGTGCGCCGCCGTGGTTCACGGAGCGAGAGGGAGAGCACTCGGTCGCCGCGCAGCGGCGGGCATGCGAGCGCTACCTCGGCGCGGGTGCCTCCGTGCTCGGCGCGCTCGACGGAGAGCGGCTGGTCAGGATCGGCGTCGTCGTCCCGCACGTCCGCCCCGGCATCGCGCAGCTCGCGTACCTCCACGTGAGCAACGGGTACCGAGGCCGTGGCATCGGCGTCCGCCAGAACGAGGACCTCGAGCGCATCGCGCACGAGGCCGGAGACACGGACCTGGTCGTCTCCGCGACGCCGTCCGAGAACACCGTTCGCTTCTACCTCGGCCGCCGCTTCGAGCCTGACGCCGAGCCGCTCCCCGAGCTCCTCGAGCTCGAGCCCGAGGACGTCCACCTGCGCAAGCGGCTCTGAGCCCGGACTACGTGATCGGGAGCGCCCACTCGCGGCCGTCGTACTCGCCGCCGTGGCGCTCGGCGAGCGCGGTCAGCGTCGCCTCGACCTCGTCCGCGGACGCTTGGAGGTCGGCCACGCTCCCGTGTTGGATGAGCTCGACGTCGGTGATCCCACCCAAGTGCTCGTCGAGCACCTCGACCTCGCCGAGCGCGAGTCCACGAAGCTCGCGGATGACAGCGGCCACAGCCTGCTCTGGGATGAGGAGGAAGTGCCGCACGCCTTCCTCGACGGCGACCTCGAGCTCCTCGTCGTCCGGCAGCTGGACACCAACCGCATCCGCCAAGACGTGCTCGACGTACTCGGGAGCACACAGCCCATGGTCGGTCGGGTACGCCGCCGCTTACGCCACGGATGCCAGCGTGCGGGCGCCGAGCGACGAGGCGGCGTCGTCCTCGGAGTACCGGCGTACGACGTGCTCGCCCGTGAGCTCCGCGTGGTCGGCGTTGTCGAGCTCGGGTAGCGGCCAGACATCTCGCTGCCATGCGCTGGTCGAGCCGAGGATTGGCCACGCGCCCGACTCGATCGCCTCGTCGCGGAAGCGGCTGACGAGCAGCGCGTCTTCGGGCTTCAGGTCGTGGAGGTCGTCCGCCGCTGGCAGCTCGGCGCGCAGCGGCCCGAAGAAGTAGCCGAACAGCACGTCGCCGCGCTTCGGCGCGCGCGCGATCAGGCCGACTGCGTATCCCGCCTCGCCGAGCGGGACGGCAAACCAGTCACCCTCCCGTCGCCGCGCCACCGCTCAGAGCGTGAGCTCGGCGCGCGCGGTCCCGGCCCGCTCGTGCCGCGCGACGGCTGCGACGCGCGATCCTGCCGGAGCTTCGACCACCCACTCGACCTTCGTGCGGTCGCTCGTGGAGTGGTCGACGCCCCACCACATCACCGCCCGCTTCTCGACGCGCCCCGCGAGCTGGCCCGCCTCCTCGCGCTCCTTTCCGACCACGACCCGCGCCCCCTCGGGAAGCTCGAGCTCGACCTCGATCGGCCGCACCGCTCGCCGGTCGAGCGCCTTCTGGGTCACGTTGGTCGGCAGCCAGCCCGAGTTCTCGAGCACCAGCCGGAGCCGGTAGGCACCCTCCCCGACCGCCTCGGACTCGAACGACTTCACCTCGAGCCGCGGAGACACGAGCGCGAGGTGGAGCGCGAAGTCGGCGTGCGGCCTCACCTCCTCCTCGAGCCGCGCGAACGGCGCGTTGAACCAGAAGTAGACGAGGTTCCAGCCGCCGAGCTCGACCGGCCCGAGCTGTGGGTGCTCGAACGGGTACCAGTCGACGTAGCCGTCCTCGTCGATCTCGTCGGCGAGCTTCAGCACCGCGAGCTCGTCCTCCGGGGAGTGCTCTCGGAGCCAGTCGATGAAGTGGTAGCCCTCGAGCCCGGCCGCGCGCTGGGGGCTCCAGAACTCGGTCACCCACGCGAACGCGCCGAGGAAGTCGTAGACCCAGTCGACGTCGCCGCCACGGATGACCATCTTCGGGTCGTACTTGAAGTCGTGGAAGATCGAGATCGCCGGATAGCCCGTGAGCCGGGTCGCCTCCTCGCCCATGAGCTTGAACGCGCGCAGGTCGGCCGTCGGGAAGTCGTCGTCCGCGCGGCCCGAATACGGGCGCAGGTGGACGCCCGAGAACGTGTGGTACCCGATGTAGTTCGTGATGTTCGGCCGATCGACGATCGCCTGCACGAGCGCGCGCACCTCCGGCTCGGACGTCGGGTACGGCCCGGCGCCCATCTGCTCGCCCTCGGGCGCCCAGTCCGCAGGCCAGTTCCGGTTCAGGTCGAGGCCCTCGAACGGCGGCGCGATCTTCACGTTCACGCCGTCGTAGTTCACGATCGTCCCCTCCGGGAACACTCGGTAGAAGTCGCCCTCGAGGTCGTCCGGGCCGCGTGCGACGAGGAGCCGCGGGTCGTCCGGGTGCGGCTTCCACGCGCCGTTCGGATCCGGGATGCGCATCATCAGCACGCGGCCGTCGCCGTCGACGTCCTCGCGGTGGAGCCCGTCCTGCGGCTCGTCCCGCGGGTACGGCCGCACGCTCGACCGGCGGAAGCGGCCGTCGGCGAGGCCCGCGTCGGCGCCGTCCGGGTTCACGCGCGGAACGACGTAGAACGTGCGTGTGTCGAGCGCGGCCGTGACCTTCTCGTCGCTCCCGTAGCCGTGCAGCAACCGGTCGAGGAGGCTCAAGGCCGCCGTCGTCGCCGTGAACTCCATCGAGTGGATCTGCGCGTGGACGATGACCGCGGGCTTCTCCTCCGGCGGCCCGGTCTCGTAGTTCGTCACCGTGACGAGCGGGATGTCGCGGCCCTCGTACGACTGCCCGATCGCCTCGACGCGGCACAGGCTCGGGAACGTGTCCGCCCACGCGTCGAGCGTCTCGGTCAGCTCGGCGTAGGTGTAGAAGCGGTCGAAACGGACGCGCGTCGCCATGCGGGCGCGAATCTACTCGACTCCGCAACCCGCGCGCACGCCGAGACGGCAATCCACGCGTTTGCACTCCCCACCCTGGGTGGGGTTTCTGACCACCCTCCACCCGCGGTCGAGCGTACCGGGGAACCGCTCGCACGTGGGACGCGGGTGTGTGCCGATTGTGTGCCAATCGATCCACAGCCCGGTGGCTCCGGCACGCCGGGGACGGGAACGACGAACCACCGGAGCGGCCGTCTCGGGCAGACTCCGCTCGTGCGCGACCTCCTCGACTACCGCTCGGAGTTCCCGATCCTCGAGGACACGACGTACCTCGTCTCGCACTCGCTCGGGCCGATGCCGCGGCGGGCGGGGGAGCGGCTCGGCGAGTACGCGCGCATGTGGCGCGAGCGCGGGATCCGCGCGTGGCCGGAGGGGTGGTGGGCGACGCCGTGGACGGTCGGAGACCAGGTCGGCCGCATCGTCGGGGCGCCGCCCGGATCCACCGTCATGTGCCAGAACGTCGCGATCGCGGAGGCCGTCGTCCTCTCCTGCTTTCGGCCCGTCGACCCGGCGCGGAACCGCGTCGTCTACGAGCGCGCCAACTTCCCGTCCGTCCGCTACCTGTACCAGGCGCAGCCGGAGCTCGAGGTCGTCGTCTGCGAGACGGCAGACGAGATCGCCGAGCGGATCGACGAGCGGACGCTGCTCGTCCCGATCAGCCACGTGCTCTTCAAGAACGCGGAGGTCCAGCACGTGGAGCCGATCGCGCGTCGCGCGCAGGAGGCGGGCGCGCACGTCGTGCTCGACTGCTACCAGTCCGCCGGGATCGTCCCGCTCGACGTGGCCGCGCTCGGGGTCTCCTTCGCGGTCGGCGGCTCGGTGAAGTGGCTGTGCGGCGGGCCCGGGAACGGGTGGCTGTACGTGCGGCCCGACCTGATCGAGCAGCTCGAGCCGACGCTGACCGGGTGGCAGGCGCACGCGCGGCCGTTCGCGTTCGAGGAGGAGCTCGAGCTCGCGCCCGGAGTCGCGCGCTTCCTCACCGGGACACCGAACCCGGCCGCGCACATGGCGGCGACCGCGGGCTACGACCTGGTCGAGGCGATCGGCACCGCACGGATCCGCGACAACTCGCTCCGCCAGACCGAGCTCCTGATCGAGCTCGCGGACGCGGCCGGCTTCGAGGTCGCGAGCCCACGCGACCCAGCACGTCGCGGCGGGACGGTGACGGTCGCTCCTCCCGAGTTCCCGGCCGTGCACGCGGAGCTCGAGGCGCGAGGCATCCTCTGCGACTTCCGGCCGGACGCGGGCATCCGCCTCGGCCCGCACTACTTCACGACGGACGACGAGCTGCGCTTCGCGGTCGAGCAGATCGCCGAGATCCTGGAGACGGGCGCGCACCGCCGTCACCTCGACGCCGTCGCGCTGCACTAACGCCCTCGGGCGCACCCGGCGGACGCTTGGCACCATGGGCGTGATGCCGCAGGTGCGAGCAGCCGAGATCCGGCGGCGGGCGCGGGCCGCCCACGAGCTCCTCGGCGAGCGCTGCGTCGTCTGCCCGCGCCTCTGCAAGGTCGACCGGCGGGCCGACGTCAAGGGTCTCTGCGCGATCGGCCGCCACGCGGTCGTCGCCTCGTACTTCCCGCACTTCGGGGAGGAGGACTGCCTGCGGGGCCGGCGCGGGTCGGGGACGATCTTCTTCTCCGGCTGCAACCTGCGCTGCGTCTTCTGCCAGAACCACGACATCTCCTGGGAGGTGCGTGGCGAGCGCGCCGACGCCGCCCGGCTGGCCGGGATCATGCTCGAGCTGCAGGCCCTCGGCTGCCACAACGTGAACCTCGTCACGCCCGAGCACGTCGTCCCGCAGATCCTGGAGGCGCTGCCGCGCGCGCTCGAGGCGGGCCTGCGGCTGCCCCTCGTCTACAACACCTCCGCGTACGACAGCCTCGACAGCCTGGAGCTGCTGGACGGCGTCGTCGACGTGTACATGCCCGACTTCAAGCTCTGGTCGGCCGAGCACGCGAAGCGCTACTTGAAGCGCGCCGACTACCCGGAGGTCGCCCGCAGCACGATCGCCGAGATGCACCTGCAGGTCGGGGACCTCGTGCTCGACGGGAACGGGATCGCGCGGCGCGGCGTGATCCTCCGCCACCTCGTCATGCCCGGCCTCGTGGAGGAGACGGAGGCGATCCTGCGCTGGGTCGCGGACGAGCTCGGGAGCGGCTGCTACGTGAACCTCATGACGCAGTACTACGTCTCCGGCAAGGTGGGCGTGGACGGGCGCTACGAGGAGATCGCGCGCGGCCTCCATCGCGAGGAGTACGAGCGCGCGCTCGAGGTCGCGCGCGGGCTCGGGCTGCGGCTCGACCCGAGGAGCGTCGGCGAGCGGCGGCGGCTCGCGCCGGCCGCCGCCTGAGCCGCCGGGCGCGCGCGCCGCGCGCGTGCCGAGTTGTCCGCGGGGGGCCGCGGCCGTACGATCACCTGGAATGAGCCTGCAAACGGCCGAGAAGACCCTTCACGAGATCGTCTCCACGGTCTCGTCCTCGCTCGAGCTGACGGAGGTCCTGCACGCGGTCGTGCGGCTCATGACCGACGCGAGCGGCGTGCACGCGTGCTTCGCGTACCTCGTCGACGAGAGCGGCCACCGGCTCGTCCTGCGCGCCGCCTCGCCGCCGTACGAGCAGCTCGCGGGCACGGTCGTCATGGAGCGAGGCGAGGGCCTCGCGTGGTGGGCTGCCGAGCGCGGCGAGCCGGCGTTCATCCGCGACGACGCGCTCGCCGACCCCCGCACGAAGTACTTCCCCGAGCTCGAGGAGGAGAAGTTCCAGTCGCTCCTCGCCCTCCCGGTGATCGCGCGCTCCGGCGACGTGATCGGCGTGATCACCGCGCACACCGAGGCGCCGCGCGAGTTCTCCGACGACGAGGTCGACTTCCTCGTCTCCTCGGCCTCGCTCGTCGCCGGGGCGATCGAGAACGCGCGCCTGTACGAAGAGGCTCGCCTGCGCGTCACCGAGCTCGAGCAGCTGACGGAGCTGGCGGAAGCGATCGCGCGCGCCGAGGGGCTCGACGAGCTGCTTCGGACGGTGGTCGCGCGCGCGAGGCCGCTGCTCGCCGCGCGCGCCTGCCACGTGTACCTCCTCGACCCGGCGAGCGAGGAGCTCGAGCGGCGCGCGAGCGACCCGGAGCCCGGGAGCGCGCGACCGACCCTCGGGCTCGCCGAGCTCGGCCCCGAGCTCGCGCGCGGCGGGCGCAGCTCCCGCCTCGCGAT
>SIRU01000034.1 GCA_004366385.1 Actinomycetota bacterium | reverse complement strand
CGCGACGCGGGCGTCTTGGAGCGGGCCGAGGCCCGCGCCGATCTCGGCGGCCGCGTACGTCTCCGGGACGAAGTCGACCTCGGTGCCGAGCGCCGCCACGGCGGCCGCAGTGGCGGGGCCGACGGCGGCGATCCTCGGCCCGGCGAGAGGTGCGTCACCGAGCGCGGCGGCCACCGCCGCGACACCGTTCGCGCTGGTGACCACGAGCCAGTCGTACGCGGCGAGGTCGCGCACGGCGGCCTCGAGCGTGGACGACCCCTCGATCGATTCGACGGTCACGAGCGGGACGAGCTCCACCCGCGCGCCGAGCGCCTCCAGCCGGCCGGCGAGCGGCTGTGCCTGCTCCACCGGGCGCGTGATCGCGACACGGCGGCCGGCGAGCGGCTCAGCCACGGAGCTCCTCGAGGATGCGCGCCGCGCCCGCCGCACGCGCCTCGCGCGCGAGGCGCTCGCCGACGTCCTCGGGCTCACCCTCGCCCTCGACCCGGACGACGTCGCGCCCGTCGACCGTCGCGACGAGGCCGCGGAGGTGGACGCCTGCGCCGGCGACGGTCGCGTGGGCGCCCACGGGCGCAGTGCATCCCGCGTCGAGCGCGCGCAGGAACGCGCGCTCGGCGGTCGTGGTCGCGCGCGCATCGGCATCGTCGATCTCCAGCAACAGCGTGTGGACGGCGTTCTCGTTCTCCGCCCGGCATTGGATCGCAAGCGCACCCTGACCCGGAGCGGGGAGCAATGTGTCGGGCTCGAACCACTCGCTCACGGCGTCCTCGAGCTCGAGCCGCCTCAGGCCTGCCGCCGCCAGCACGACCGCGTCGAGCGCTCCCTCGCGCACACTACGGACGCGCGTGCCCACGTTCCCGCGCACGGACGCGATCTCGAGGTCGTGGCGAAGGGCGCGGAGCTGCGCGGCACGCCGGAGGCTGCTCGTCCCGACGACCGCGCCCGGCCGGAGCTCGCGCAGCGCGACGCCGTCACGGGAGACGAGGCAGTCGCGCGGGTCCCGGCGCTCGCACACCGCTCCCACGACGACGCCGTCCACGGCCTCCGTCGGGAGATCTTTCAGCGAGTGCACGGCGAGATCGATCTCGCCCGAGCGCAGCGCGCTCTCCAGCTCGAGCGTGAAGAGCCCCTTGCCGCCGATCTCCGGGAGCGGCTCGCCGCTCGCCTGCGTGCGGTCGCCGGTCGTCACGATCGGCGTCACCTCGGCGCGGAGGCCCGGCCACGCGGCCTCGAGCAGGGCTACCACGCGGGCCGTCTGCGCGCGGGCGAGCGGCGAGGCGCGCGTCCCGATCGTGACCGAGGTCACGCCGCGGCCGATCTCAGGAGTCGCGCGGCGCGGCGAGCCCGAACAGCTCGCGGACAGCCTCGGCGACGTCGTCCGCGTCGCCGTCACCTGCCCGCTCGCGCAGCCGGACGGTCGGGTCGTGGAGAAGCTTCTTCACGAGGACGCGCGAGAGGTGCTCGATACGCTCGACCGTCCTCGCGTCGACGTCGCCGAGGTCTCGGAGCGCGCGGGCGACCTCGAGCGAGCGCACCTCCTCGGCCTGGCGACGCAGCTCGGCGACCAGCGGCTCGACCTCGAGCTCGCGGAAGCGGCGGGCGAACGACTCGACCTCCTCCTCGACGACGTCCTCGACCTTCGGCACCTCGCGCAGCCGGGACGCGATCGCGTCGTCGAGGCCCGCGCGCAGGTCGTCCACGTCGAAGAGCTTCACGCCCGGGACGTCGCCGGCCGTGCGCTCGACGTCGGCGGGGACGGCGAGATCGACGAGGACGAGCGGGCGGTCGGCGCGGTCGCGCATCGCGGCACGGACGGTGGCCTGGTCGACGACGTGCTCCTCCGCGCTCGTCGCGCTGACGGCGACGTCGGCGCGGCGGAGGGCGTCCTCGAGCTGGTCGAGGCCGTGGGCGGCTGCGCCGAAGCCGGCCGCGACCTCGGCCGCGCGCTCGGGAGTCCTGTTCACGACGGCGAGCTCGGTGATGCCGCGGCCCGAGGCGGCCTTCAGCGTCTGGAGCGCGATGCGGCCGGCGCCGACGACGAGCGTCCGCCTGTCGCGGAGGTCGCCGACCGCGTTCGCGGCGAGGGCCAGCGCCATCGAGCTCGCGGTCGCGGGATTGGCACCAATCGCGGTCTCGGAGCGGGCGCGGCGCCCGGCGGTGATCGCGCTGCGGAAGAGCAGAGTGAGCGCGGGGCCTGCCGTCTCGGCGGCGCGCGCATCCTCGTGCGCGTCGCCGACCTGGCCGAGGATCTCCGCCTCGCCGAGCACGAGCGAGTCGAGCCCCGCGGCGACGCGGCAGAGGTGGCGACAGACGTCCTCGCCCGCGTGCACGTAGAGGTGGTCGACGAGCAGCTCGCGGTCGACGCCGTGGCCGTGCGCGAGCACGTCGATCAGCTCGTCGCGGGCGCCCTCGACGCCGTCGGCGAGGTAGGCGTAGAGCTCGACGCGGTAGCACGTCGAGAGCACGGCGTGCTCCTCGACGGCGGGGCAGCTGCCGGCGGCGGGCCCGAGCGCACCGAGCCGCTCGCGCAGCTCCACGGGCGCGGTGCGATGGCTCAGGCCGAGGCAGACGAGGCGCTCCACGTCGCCGCGAACTCTATCCCCCGCGCTTCGAACCGGTGTCAGACACCGGGTTTGGAGGCGCTGCGCCCCCGGCGCGCGCACCTCGGCATTTCGGGACCTGGCCAACGACCGAAAACCGTGATCAAGCGTGGCGATGCCCTGTGGAACGATTTGCACGAACTTTCGACACGTTGCCCTTGACAAGACCGGTGTCTGACACCGGTTTTTATGTTCGCGGGAGAATCGGGGCGTGCGCGCGCTCGGGATCGACGTCGGCGGGACGTTCACCGACGCCGTGCTCGTCGACGGCGGGCACGTGCGGACGGCGAAGGTGCCGACCCGGCGCGACCAGGAGCGCTCCGTGATCGCCGCCGCCGAGGCGGTCGGTGCGCTCGGCGCGCCCGTGGAGCGCTTCACGCACGGGACGACGATCGCGACGAACGCCCTCCTGGAGCGGCGCGGCGCGCGCACCGCGTTCGTGACGAACGAGGGCTTCGAGCACCTCCTTCACCTCCGCCGCCAGACCCGCGCGCACCTCTACCGCCCGTGCGCGGAGCACCCCGAGCCGCTCGTCCCGCTCGAGCGCTGCGCAGGAGTCCGAGGCCGGATCTCGCGCGACGGCGAGCTCGAGCCGCTCGACCTCTCCACGCTCCCTGACGTCGACGCCGATGCGATCGCCGTGTGCCTCCTGTTCGCGTTCCGCGACGCGACCCACGAGCAGGCCGTCGCCGTCGAGCTCCGGCGCCGCCATCCCGAGGCGCACGTCGTCGCCTCGCACGAGGTCTCGCCCGAGCTGCGCGAGTACGAGCGCGCGTCCACCACCGTCGTCGACGCGTACCTCGGGCCGACGCTCGCCCGCTACCTCCGCGCGCTGGCGGCGGCCTCCGCCGCAGCAGACCTCCCCGCGCCGCTCGTCATGCGGTCGTCGGGCGGGCTCGCGACCCTGGACGAGGCGGCTGCCCACGCGGCCTTCGCGCTCCTCTCCGGCCCCGCCGCCGGCGTCGTCGGCGCGGCCCGCATCGCCGCCCTCGCCGGCTTCGAGAACGCCCTCGCCTTCGACATGGGCGGCACGTCCACCGACGTGTGCGCGATCAGCGGCGGCGCGGCCCGGCGCGAGCACGAGCGGGAGGTCGGCGGTTTCCCGGTGCGACTGCCCACGCTCGCGGTGCACACGGTCGGCGCCGGCGGCGGCTCGATCGTGCGCCTCGACGAGGGCGGCGCCCTACGCGTCGGGCCGGAGAGCGCGGGCGCCGATCCCGGCCCCGCCTGCTACGGCCACGGCGGCACGCAGCCCACCGTGACGGACGCGAACCTCCTCCTCGGCCGTCTCCCGCAGACGCTTCCCGGCGGCATCGAGCTGGACGAGGACGCCGCCCGCCGCGCGTTCGGCCGCATCGATCCCGCCGCCGCGGTCGCGGTCGTCGACGCGGAGATGACCCGTGCGCTCCGCGTCGTCTCCGTGGAGCAGGGCCTCGACCCGCGCGACTTCGCACTTGTCGCCTTCGGTGGCGCGGGCCCGCTGCACGCGTGCGCGCTCGCAGACGAGCTGGAGCTGGAGACGGTGCTCGTCCCGGCCGCCGCCGGCGTCCTCTCGGCGCTGGGCCTCGTCGCCGCGGACGAGCGGCGCGACCACGTGCGCTCGTACGTGACGCCGCTCGCCACCGCCGCGGAGCTCCCCGACGAGGGTGAAGCCGACCTTCGCTACGCCGGCCAGTCGTTCGAGCTCACGATCCCGCTCGGCGCCGATCTCGCCGAGCGCTTCCACGCCGCGCACGCCGACCGCTACGGCTACGCCGACCCGGAGCGCCCGCTCGAGCTCGTCGCCGTCCGCACCGCCGACACGCGCCCCGCCCCGCGCCTCGACGTCACCGGCCCGAGACTCACCGCCCGCGGCCCCCAGGTCCTCGAGCTCGACGGTGCGACCGCGTGGGTGCCCGACGGCTGGGCGGGAGAGACCGACACGCACGGAACCCTCGTCCTGCGGAGGCATGCGTGATCCCGGTCGAGCTCCAGGTGCTCGGCGCGAGCCTGCGCGCGATCGCGGAGGAGATGGGCGCGGTGCTGATCCGCTCCGCGTTCTCCGCGAACATCAAGGAGCGGCGCGACTGCTCGACCGCGCTCTTCGACGAGGCGGGCCGCATGGTCACGCAGGCGGAGCACATCCCGGTGCACCTGGGCGCGATGCCCGAGGCAGTCGCCGCCGTCACCGCGCACGACCTCGCGCCGGGCGAGCCGTGGATCCTGAACGACCCGTACGCGGGCGGGACGCACCTCCCGGACCTCACGATCGTCACCCGCACCGCCCTCGGCTTCGCCGTCTCGCGCGCGCACCACGCAGACGTCGGCGGCGCAGAGCCCGGCAGCATCCCCGCCTGGTCGACGACGCTCGACGAGGAGGGCGTCGTCGTCCCGCCGACGCGGCTCGACGACGAGGCCGTGGAGACCCTCGTCTCACGCATGCGCAGCCCGGAGGAGCGGCGCGGCGACCTCCGCGCGCAGCTCGCGGCGCACCACCTCGCCGAGCGACGCATCGCGGAGCTCTGTGCCCGGCGCGGCCACGACCGTGTCGTCGCGGCGATGGACGAACTCCTCGCCTACTCCGAGCGCGTCGTCCGCGCCGCGCTCCGCGGGCTCCCGGACGGCCGCTTCGAGGGCAGCGACGCGCTCGAGACGCCGGACGGCGAGCTCGCGCTCCGTGCGACCGTGACGATCGCCGGCGACGGGATCGAGATCGACTTCGCAGGCACGGCGCCGCAACACGCCGGCAACCTCAACTGCCCGCTCGCCGTCACGCGCTCGGCGTGCTTCTACGTCGTCCGCTGCCTGACCGCACCCGACCTCCCCGCGTCCGGCGGCGCCTTCGCGCCCGTGACGGTGCGCGCGCCGGAGGGCTGCCTCGTGAACGCGCTCCCGCCCGCCGCCGTCGCGGCGGGGAACACGGAGACGTCGAGCCGCATCGTCGACACCGTCTTCGCCGCGCTCTCCCACGCCGTCCCGGTACCCGCGCAGGGCCAGGGGACGATGAACAACGTCGTCGTCGGGAACGAGCGCTTCACGTACTACGAGACGATCGGCGGCGGACAGGGCGCGTGCCCCGACGCGGACGGGCCGTCCGCCGTGCACGTCGCCATGTCGAACACGCTGAACACGCCCGTCGAGGCGCTCGAGCTCGCGTACCCGCTCCGCGTCGAGCGCTACGAGCTGCAGCGCGCCTCCGGCGGAGACGGCGACCGCCGCGGCGGGGACGGCGTCGTACGCGAGCTGCGCGCGCTCGAGCACTGCCGGCTCTCGCTCCTCACGCAGCGGCGCGCGCTCGCCCCCCGTGGCGTTCGCGGCGGCGGGGACGGGCGCCCCGGCCGCAACCTGCTGAACGGCGTCGAGCTCCCGGCGTTCGCGACCGTCGACCTCGAGCCCGGCGACGTCCTCAGGATCGAGACGCCGGGCGGCGGCGGCTACGGCTCGGGCGGCAGCCGGTAGAGCACGAAACGCGGGTCGCGGTACAGCTCCGGCAGGTCGAAGTCGCGCCGCAGGCGCAGCCGGTCGACGACGAGGAAGTCCGCGCCGTAGCCGCGCGGGATCGCGAGATCGCCGGTGCGGAGGAAGCGGCGGGCCTCGGCGGCGCGCTCGAACGGCCGGTTCTGCACCGTGCTCGCGACGTGGCCGGGCGGCGCGACGGCGATGTAGACGGGCGCCGCCGCGGCGATCCGGAAGCTCGTCTCCTGGTCGGAGTAGACGACCGAGAGCTCCGGCACCTGCTCGCGGACGGCCTGGACGAGGCCGGGCGAGAGCAGGCTTCCCGGCGGTGCCGGGAGCGGGTCCCACTTCGCGAGCCCGACTGCGACCACGGGTGCGAGGAAGAGCGCGGCGGCGAGCCCGGCCGACTCCTCGAGCGGCGCCCGGCGCGCCGTCAGCAGGCCGACGGCGACCGCGACGATCGCGCCGACGACCGCGATCCAGACCACCCACGCCGGCCCGAAGTCGTCCAGGACGTAGTCGAAGTCGCCGGCGTACAGGTACTGGAGCGCCGCGCCCGCGGCAAGCGCGATCGGCGGCAGCCACGGCCAGACGAGCCGCGCGAGAACGCCGAGCCCGCCCGCGAACGCGAACGCGAACGGGAGGAAGCCGGCCGCCCGGCGCGCCTGGGAGATCGACACGAAGTCCGACAGCGTCGTGAACAGCATCGGGATGAGCAGCACCGCGAAGACCGCGAGCGAGCCGCCGACGACGAACGCCGCCCACCGACGGCGCGCAGCGAGCGCGGCGACCGGAATGAGGAGGAGCGCGGCGATCGCGATGGCGCCGCCGCGGACGAAGACCTCGGGCGCGAGGCTGTAGCTCGTCGGCGAGCGGACGTCGAGCTGGCCTCGGTACTTCCGGAGGGCGCGCTCGACCTCCTCGGCCGCCGGCGCGACCGAGACGGTGTCGGCCGCGATCGGGATCAGCCAGATCATGAACAGCGACGCGGGGACGACGAGGACGCAGAGCGCGGCCAGCCCGGCCCGGAGATCCTCCCGCGTCCACAGCCAGCGGACGGCCAGGAACCCCGCGAACGGGATCCAGAGGAAGATGGCGTACGTCGGGTGCACGACCGCGAGCACGAAGCCGGCCGCCGCGGCCGACGCGTAGACCGCCGCCGAGTGCGTCCGGAGCGCGACGAACGCGAGCGCGAGCGCGGCCGGGACGAGGAGATGCCGAGACGACGTGGCCGGGAGCGCCAGGATGGTGTACGCGCCGCCGCTCCCGGGTGCGAAGCAGGCGAGCCCCGCCGAGGCTCCCGCCACGGCGCCGGCGGCCCAGGCACGCCGGAAGACCGCCCAGCCCGCCTCGAACGCGACGACGACGGCGAGCGGCGCGAGGACGGACGGGAGATGCAGGACGACGAGCTCGGGGTCCTCCCGCGCGATCCGCGCGATCAGCGCCACGAAACCGTGCCAGAGCGGGAACGCGTACCCGGGATGCAGGCTCGCGTCCTCGAACTCCCCCACTCCGAGGAGCGACAGCTCGTCCAGCTCGGCAAGCTTGCGGATCCGCGCTAGGTGGAAGAGGCCGTCGCCCTGCACGGTCCCCGCCACGCTCCAGAGGAGGATCCCGAGACCGGCACCCACGACTCCCGCGAGCCAGGCCCACGGGACGGAGTTGTGCTCGGCGCGCGGCACCACGAGCCGCACGCCCACCGAGACGATCCCGGCGACGAGCAGGAGCGCCGCGGCGAGGACGAGCGAGCTGCCGAGGGCGAACGTCACCGCGAGCGCGCCGAAGAGCAGCGTCAGCGCCCAGGCGAGCGCGGCCGAGACGCCCTTCACGCCGAGCGCGCGCGCGAGCGCGATCCCCGGCGCGAGCACGATCGCGGTCGCCGCGAGGAGCTTGAGGTAGAGCCAGATGTTGCTCACGTGCTCGGCCGATCCTCCCTCACTCGACGAGGAGCGCGGCGACGTCGCCCGACGCGAGCCAGTCGGCCGCCTCGCGGTAGGTCGCGCCCCGGGCGCCCCGGAAGAGCACACCGCGCAGGCGGAGGGCGACGAGCAGGAGCCGGCGCGCCCGCGCGGCGGAGCGCTCGCCGTGGTGCTTCGCCAGGAACCGGAGGTGGCCGCGGAGGTTCTCGCGGTACAGGCGGCCGCCGTGCGCAGCGCCGCCGACGTGCACGCACTCCGCGCCGGGGAAGAAGACGACCTCCCACCCGGCCTCGTGGAAGCGGTAGCACCAGTCTGTCTCCTCGCTGAAGAGGAAGAACGCGTCGTCGGCCGGACCCGCCTCGGCCACCGCGGCCCGGCGAACGAGCATGCACGCGCCCATCACCACCTCCACGTCCCGTGTCTCGTCGTGGTCGAAGCCGCCCGCGTAGAAGGCATTCAGCGCGGAGGAGCGCGGCGCAAGCTTCCGCAGGAAGAAGTACTCGGTCGCAAGGCGCCAGAGCGTGGGGAAGCCGCGCACCGAGCGCTGGAGCCGCCCGTCCGGGTAGCGCAGGAGCGGGCCGACGACGGCGGCGCGCGGCCGCGTCCCCGCGAACTCCACGAGGCGCTCGAGCGCGCCCGGGAGGAGCCACGCGTCCGCGTTCAGGAGGAGCACCCACCGGCTGTCGGTCTCGGCGAGGCCGGCGTTCCAGCCCGCCGCGAGCCCCCGGTTCTCGCGCTCGAGCAGGCGGACCTCCGGGAACCGCTCGCGGACGAAGGCGACGGTGCCGTCGCTCGAGCCGTTGTCGACGACGACGGTCGGCACGCCCCGGACGCTCTCGAGGCACTGCTCGATCCACGGGAGCGCGTCGTACGTCACGACGACGGCCGCGATGTCCGGTGCGACGGCGCTAGCCATGCTCGACCCGGGCGCGAGCCCCGCCGCGCACGCCCTCCCACGCGAGGATCGCCCCGCCCGGCAGCGCGAGGATCACGGTCACGAGGAAGAACAGGAAGCCGGCCGCGAACGCCTGCTCGGCGCCGACGCCGAGACTCCCGAGGAAGCTGACGAAGAACGCCTCGCGCACCGCGATCCCGTTCAGCGTGAAGGGGACGAGCATGACGAGGAAGAGCAGCGGCCCCATGACGTAGTACGCGAGCACGTCCAGCTCGATCCCGACCGCCTCGGCGCACGCCCAGATCGCGAGCACGCGCACGGTCTGGACGGCGAGCGTCACGGCGGACACGCCGAGGAGCAGTCTCGGCCGGCCGCGGTAGTGGTGCACGCTCTCGTAGAAGGCGCGCAGCGGGCGGGCGAGGCGCACCCGCTCGAGCAGCGGACGCGTGCGGCGCAGCAGCGGGCGGGCCGAGCGGGCGAAGAAGACGAACACGAGCACGATCGTCCCGAACACGAAGACGCCCTCGAGCCAGACGTACGCGCTCACGTCGTAGCGGCCGATCGAGAGCACGAAGGCGATCGCGCCGAGGAGGACGGTCGCGGCGCCGCCGAGCCCGCGCTCGAGCACGACCGTGCCGGTGATCGCGGCCGTCCGCCCGGCGTGGCGCCGCGCCGTGTCCACGATCCGGACCGCGTCGCCGCCGAGCGACGTGGGCAGGAGCTGGCCCGCCGTGTACGCGACGAAGTAGGCCCGCGTGAGCCACGGCAGCCGCTCCTCGATCGCGTGCGCCCGCAGGAGGCGGCCCCAGCGGGCGGCGAGCACGGGGACGGTGAGCACCATGATCGCGGCCGCGAGGGCGAACCACGCGAGGCTCGCATCGCGCAGAACGTCGAGCGTCGTCGCGAGGTCGATCTTCCACGCGAGGTATGCGATCGCGGCGGTCGTCAGAACGAGCGTCCCGGCGACGCGCACGGAGCGGCTCACCGCGACGCGCTCCTGCCGGAGGTCGCTGCGCGGACGCACGGAGCGAAGAGCGTCGGTCGCGCCACGCGGCGACCGTACCAGTGTTCCCGTACGAGCAACCCGGGCGCCGGGGACTACTCGAACGGGAGGAAGCGCCGCCGGTCGGCACGGCCGATCGTGACGCGCGGGCGCCCGCTCGCGGCCGCCGCGATCCCGTCTGCGAGGCCGAGCTCCGCCCGGCGCAGGAACTCGTCCCGCCCGGGCTCGTCGAGCAGGCCTGCCCGGAGCTGAAGGCCGGCCTCGACACGCCAGTCCTCGAGCCACGCCTCGAGCGCGGGCAGAGCGGCCTCGCCGGCCTGCTGGAGCGCGAAGACCGCGCGACCGAAGGTCGCCGAGTACGGGTCGCGCACGGCCTGCCGCTCGTCCCGCAGCGACGAGGGCCGCGGGTCGTGGTAGACGAGCGCGCCCTCGACGTACGCGATGACGCCGCCCGCGTCGACGATGTGCGCGCAGACCTCCGCGTCCTCGTACCGCGTCGCGAGCGTCTCGTGGAACCCCCCGGCGCGCCGGAGAGCCGAGCGCCGGAAGCTCATGTTGCACCCGGCCAGGTAGACGAACGGGTCGGCGCCGCGGCCCAGGTAGCGGTCGACCGGCGGCTCGCTCGCGGTGTCGGGGACACCGTCCCGCGTGCAGGTGCAGAGTCGCCACTCGACCTCCCGCAGCGCGACGTTGAACACCGGGCCGCCGGCGCCCATGACGCGGCGATCGTCGTAGGCGGCGACGAGAAGCTCCACCCAGTCGCGCGCCGGGACCGCGTCGTCGTCGACGAAGAGGAGCAGGTCGCCGGCTGCGATGCGCACTCCCTCGTTCCGGGCTGCCGCGGCGTTCGCCGCAGCGCACGAGCCGGCACGGACCGGGTACAGCGCGAGCAGCTCCTCCGTCCCGTCGGTCGAGGGCCCGTTCACGACGATCACCTCGAACGGGGCGTACGTCTGCTCCCGCAGCCCCTCGAGCGTGCGCCGGAGGCTGTCGCACCGGTTCAGCGTGGGAATGACGACCGAGACCGTCCTGGGCGCCCGCAGCCGCATGGCGCGCACCGTAGCGCCGCCGCCCTACGTCACCCGCGACTCTCCTTCCACGTGCGGCGTAGCGCCCCGCGCGGCGAGCGTGCGCCACGGATGGCGCGCGCTCGCCGACGCAAGGGCTCGGGCGGAGAGCATCAGGCGGCCTCGGGCTGCGGCACGAGCCGCTCGGGTTGCGTCACCGGTGCCTCGGCGGCACGCCGCTTCGGCGGGATGAGGAGCGCGAGCACGGCGCCTGCGCCGACGACCGCGGCGCCCACCCAGAGCGCGGGCACGAGGCCGTTCGTGAACGTCACGGCCGACTCGTAGCCGCCGACGCGCGCGAAGATCGAGGCGAGGACGGCGACGCCGAGCACACCGCCCACCTCGCGGATGGCGTTGTTGGCGCCGGACGCCTTCCCCTCCTGCTCGGGCCGGACGGCCGAGAGGATCACGTTCGCGACCGGCGCGAAGAAGAGCCCCATCCCGATCCCGGAGAGCACGAACGGGCCGACGAGCGACACGTAGCCGACGGTGGCGGTGGACACGCCCGCGATCCAGGCGAGCCCGATCGCCTGGAGGGCGAGCCCGGTCGCCATCAGCGGCCGGCCGCCGATGCGGTCGGACAGCGCGCCCGCGACCGGAGCCACGAACATCGGCATGATCGTCCATGGGAGCACGCGCAGCCCGGACTCGAGCGGCGAGAAGCCCTGCGCGGTCTGGAAGAACTGCGTCAGCAGGAAGATCGAGCCGAACATCCCGAAGTACATGAAGAGCGAGGCGCCGTTCGCCGCCGCGAACGCGCGGTCGCGGAAGAAGCCCATCGGCAGCATCGGCTCGGCGACCCGCCGCTCCCACCACACGAAGGCGGCGAGCCCGGCGGCGCCGACCGCGAGCGAGCCGACGATGACGGGGCTCGTCCAGCCGTCGCCGTTCCCGTGGATGAGGCCCCAGACGAGCCCGAGCATCCCGACGCCCGCGAGCGCGAGCCCGCGCAGGTCGAGCGCCTTGTCGGGCCCGGTCGACTCGGTGAGCTGCGTCGCGAGCGGGAGCAGCACGAGCCCGACGGGGACGTTGAGCCAGAAGATCCACTGCCAGGAGATGCCGTCCACGACGGCGCCGCCGACGAGCGGGCCCATCGCGACGGCGAGGCCCGCGATCCCCGACCAGGCGCCGAGCGCGGCGCCGCGCCGCTCGCGCGAGACCGCGGCGCTGAGGAGGGTCAGCGTGAGCGGCGTCACGAGCGCGGCGCCGAAGCCCTGCACCGCGCGCGCCGCGATCAGCCAGTCGGCCGAAGGCGCGAGCGCCGCGGCGGCAGAGGCGGCGGTGAAGATCCCGACCCCGAGCATGAACATCCGCTTGCGGCCGAAGCGGTCGCCGAGCGCGGCGCCGGTGAGCAGGAAGACGGCGAACGTGAGCGTGTACGCGTTGACCGTCCACTCGAGCTCCTCGATCGTCGCGCCCAGGTCGACGCGGATGACCGGCAGGGCGGTCGAGACGACGAGGTTGTCGAGCACGACCATGAAGAGCGCGGTCGACGTGATGACGAACGTCCAGAGCGTGCGCGTGCCGGCCTTCATCGTGACCTCCCGGTTCCCGACTGGTTCTGATGTAGTGACTGATTACTCAGTTGCTGGAGAAAAAAGAGAAGGGCCTTCATGTCGCGTCCTCCCTGCAGCCCTCGGCGAGCCGCGCGACCCACGAGTAGCGCGGGTCGACGCCGAGCGGGTAGTCCATGGCCGCGAGCACGTTCATGAGCATTCCGGCCGCGAAGAACCTCGCGACCGTCCCCCGGTCGGCGCCCGACACCGCCTCCACGTAGTCGACGAGCCGGCCGAACCCGCGCGCGGTCGCCTCGCGGATCTCCTCGTCCTCCACCGACGCGGCGTAGGACTGGAGCTGAGCCTGGAGCATCTGGCGGTCGTTCTCGACGGCGTCGCGGTACGTGTCTCCGATCGCGCGCAGCGCCTCTTCGCCCGAGGTCCCGGACGCGGCGGCGCGGAACGCGTCGAGCGTGCGGTCGAAGCAGCGCTCGAGCGCCGCGATGTAGAGGTCCTTCTTGGAGCCGAAGAGCCGGAAGAGGTATGGCTGCGAGATGCCTGCCCGGCGCGCGATCGCGTCCGTCGAGGCGCCGTGGAGCCCGCGGAGCGCGAACTCGGCGTTCGCCGCCTCGAGCACGTCCTCGCGGCGCTCGGCCGCCGTCTGTCTCGTTTGCGTCGCCATGAAGAAAGTGATTATTCACTCACAAAGGCCATCGTGTCAAGTCCCCGCCGAACGGGTGTGACGCCGTGCGGGGGCGGCGGAGTACCCTGGGCACATGCGCCGTCTCGCCGTCCTCGTCGCCGCCGTCGCGGTCACGGCCGCCGCGACCGCGATCGCCGTGGCGGTCGCGAGCTCGCGCGAGGCCTCGGCGAAGACGTCGCTCACGATCACGTTCTGGGCGAACGGCACCTCCGGGAAGAGCGTGCGCTGGACGCTTCGCTGCCAGCCCGCCGGCGGGACGCTGCGCATGCCCGGACGCGCCTGCACGAAGCTGAAGGCCGGGGGGACGAAGCTCTTCGCGCCCGTGCCCCCAAGGGTCATGTGCACCGAGATCTGGGGCGGACCGCAGGTCGCGCGGGTCACGGGCAGGCTCGGCGCCGCGCGCGTCGACGCGAGGTTCGACCGCACGAACGGGTGCGAGATCGCGCGCTGGAACGCCCTCTCGCCGTGGCTCTTCCCCCGCGGCGGCGTGTCGTAGCGCGGCGACCGGCCTGCACGGCCACTACTCTCGCGCCTGAATGGCGCTCGGCCCGCAGCTCAGACGGCTCGGCAAGCACTCGGCGATCTACGGGCTCGGCGGGCTCGTCCAGCGCATCCTCGCCGTCCTTCTGCTGCCGGTCTACACGCGCTTCCTCACCCCGGCGGACTACGGGACGGTCGAGACCCTCGTCGCCCTGACGACGGTGCTCGTGATCACCCTCCGGCTGGGGATCACGAACGCGTTCTTCCGCTTCTACTTCGACTCGGCCGAGCCCACGCACCGCCGCCTCGTCCTACGCACGTCGTTCTGGTTCACGATGGGGATGGCGACGCTCGGGCTCGTGCTCGGGCTCGCCTTCTCGGGCGAGATCTCGACCGCGCTCTTCGGCTCGCGCGGGGACGCGGAGCTCGTGATGGCGGCGTTCGTCGGCCTCTGGGCGCAGATGAACTACGAGCAGCTGACCGCACTCTTCCGGGTCGAGGAGCGCTCGGTCGCGTACGTGACGGCGAGCCTCGTGAACATCGCGCTGACCATCACGGCGACGCTGATCCTCGTCGTCGGGCTCGGCGCCGGGCCGATGGGCGTCATCGTCGGCGGCTTCACCGGGACGCTGATCGTGTACACGGCGCTGCTCGGATACCGCCGCGAGCAGCTCGGCCTCCAGTTCGACCGCGCGCTGCTCCGCGAGATGAACCGCTTCGGGATCCCGCTCGTCCCGAGCGCGCTCTTTCTCTGGGTCACGAACCTCTCCGACCGCTTCTTCCTCGTGAAGCTCGCCGACACGGAGGAGGTCGGCCTCTACTCGGTCGGCGTGCGGCTCGCCTCGGCGATGGCGCTGCTGCTGACGGCGTTCCGGATGGCGTGGCCCGCGTTCGCGTACTCGATCGAGGACGACGACGAGGCGCGCGAGACCTACTCGTTCGTGCTCACGTACCTCGTCGCGATCACGAGCTGGGTCGCGCTCGGCCTCGGGCTGCTGTCGCCGTGGCTCGTCGACTGGATCGCGGACCCGGCGTTCTCCGAGTCGTCGACCGTCGTCGGCCCGCTCGCGTTTGCGGTCGTGCCGTTCGCCGCCTACATCGTGATCGTGATCGGGGTCGGCCGCGCGCGGCGCACGCAGTTCAACTGGGTGGTGACGGGGGCGGCAGCGGCCGTCAACGTCGGGCTCAACCTCACGCTCATCCCCCGCTACGGGATGATGGGCGCCGCGGTCGCGACGATCGCCGCCTACCTGACGATGTTCCTCGGGATGGCCTGGTGGGCGCAGCAGGTCTACCGGGTCGAGTACCAGTGGCGGCGGGTGCTCACGGCCGCGGCGGTAGGGGTGGCGCTGTTCGCGGCGGGGAAGCTCGTCGGCGGCGGCCTGCCGGTCGCGCTCGCGCTCTCGCTCGCGTACCCGCTCGCCTTGCTGGCGACCGGCTTCTACCTCCCGGTCGAGCGGCGCGCGATCGGCGCCCGGCTCCGGCTCGCACGCGCTAGATCGAGCCCCTGAACCGCTCGTGCACGCGGCGGAGGGCGTCGATCGCGTCCTCGACGTCCGCGTCCGAGTGCGCCGGCGACAGGGGGAGCGAGAGGATCTCGTCGCCCGCCTGCTCCGCGACCGGCAGCGAAGGCTGCTCGGGATTCAGCTCGCGGTACGCGGTCAGCGTGTGCACCGGGAGGAAGTGGATGCTCGTCCCGATGTTCTCCTCCGCCATCGCGGCCTGATACTCGTCGCGCGTCGCGCCTGCCCGCGCCGCGTCGACGCGGACGATGTAGAGGTGGAGCGCGTGCACATCCTCCGGATGGCGTGCGAGCGGCTCGATCCCGTCGAGCTCCGCGACCGCGGCGTCGTAGGCCGCGACGTGACGCCGGCGGATCTCCGTGTGCCGCTCGAGCTTGTCCATCTGCACGAGCGCGATCGCAGCCAGCACGTCCGAGAGATTCGCCTTGTAGCCGGGGACGGCGATGTCGTAGCGCGAGCCGTGCCCGCGGCGCATCACGCGCAGGTCGTCGACCGCTTGCGCGACGTCGTCGCGGTTCGTCGCGATGATCCCGCCCTCGCCCGCGGCCACGTTCTTCGTGGCGTACAGCGAGAAGCAAGCCGCATCGGAAAGGCCCCCGATCTTGCGGCCACGGTACGCGCTCTCGACCGCGTGCGCCGCATCCTCGATCACGGGGAGGCCCAGCGCCCACAGCGGGTCGAGGTCGGCCGGCTGGCCGGCGAGGTGGACGGGCAGGAGCGCCTTCGTCCGCTCCGTGACGAGCGAGGCGGCGTGCTCGGGGTCGATGTTCAGGTCGTCCGCGCGCACGTCCGCGAAGACCGGCGTCGCACCCACGTGGACGATCACGTTCGCGGTCGCGGGCCACGTGATCGGCGTCGTGATCACCTCGTCTCCCGGGCCGACTCCGAGCGCGGCGAGCGCAAGGTGCAGCGCGGCCGTTCCCGAGGTGACCGCGAGCGCGTGCTTCGCCTCCACGTACTCCGCGAAGCGCCGCTCGAGCTCGGCCGCCTTCGGGCCGGTCGTGAGCCAGCCCGAGCGCAGCGTCTCGGCGACGGAGGCGATCTCCTCCTCGCCGATCGCGGGCGGCTGGAAGCCGAGGAAGGTCTCACGGCGCGTCCCGGTCGCCATCGGGCGCGAAGCGTACTCCCTACGCCGTGAGGAGGCGGACGCGCGCGAGCGCCTCGTCCGCCCGCTCGAACGCCTGCTCGCGAGTCGCACCGGTCGCGAGCGCGGCGCCTGCGCGGTCGGCGCCGGTGCGGAGCTCGCGGAGCTCGAAGCCCGGCTCGCGGTAGACCCTGACCCAGTGAACACCCTCCGCCGCTGCGGCCCCGTCGCGGCCCTCGACCCGTTCGAGTGTCCCGACGGGCGGGACGAGGAAGCGGACGCACGCCCCGCCCTGACCGGCCCCCGGCCGCAGGTCGGCCTCGTCGACCGGGTCGCCGAGCGCCGCCGCGAGCGCCAGTCGGTTGAGGTCGACGCCGAGCGCCGCCTCGCACAGCTCCGCATCGTGGCCGCCGCCGAGCCGCGCGGCCAGCTCGACGACGCGCGGCCCGTCCGGGCCGAGGAGAACCTGCGTGTACGTGGGGCCGTCCCGCACACCGACCGCCTCGGCGGCGGCGCGGGCGGCCTCGATCGCCAAGTTGCAAGTTGCAACTTGCTGCTCGCTCGGCCAGACGTGGGCGAGCGCGACGCCGAAGGCGGGCGGCTCGGCGAGGACGCGGTCGGTCACGGTGAGCGGGTGAAAGCGGCCGGCGACCGAGAACGCGTTCACCGTCAGCTCCGGCCCGTCGACCTGCTCCTCGACGAGGACGTCGCCGCCACGCGAGGCTGCGAGCGCCAACTCGAACGCACGCGGCAGCTCGCCGGCGCGACGCACGAGCGAGAGCCCGCGCTGGCCCTGCCGGTCCGGCGGCTTGACGACGCACGGGAAGCCGAGTGCGGGCGCGGCGTCCTCGGCCTCGCCGAGCGTCCGCGTCACCCGTGACTCCGGCTGCGGGACCCCTGCCGCCGCGAACAGCTCGCGCTGGCGCCGCTTCGAGACAGCCGCCTCCGCGATCTCCGGCGAGAGCGGGTGCGGGAGCCTGATCGCCGCCGCCACGCGCGCGGCCACGAGCACCGGGAAGTCCGTCCCGGGCGCGACGATCCCGTCGGGCCGGAGCTCCTCGGCCACGCGGCGAACCGCATCCTCGTCCTCGACCGAGACCTCCACGAGCTCGTCCGCCAGCGCTGCTCCCACCGCGCGCAAGTCGCGATCCGCCGCCGCCACCCGCACTCCCGCCGCGCGCGCCGCCGCGAGCAGCCCGAGCTGCGCCGGCCCGGCCCCGAGGACGAGCAGCGTCCGGCTCAAGTCAGGCGTGGACGGGCGTCTGCTCGAGCGCGTCCCGCCACCACGCCTCGTTCGCGCGGTACCACTCGATCGTCTGCTCCAGACCACCGTCGGCGAAGGAGGTCCTCGCCTCCCACCCGAGCAGCCGCTTCGCCTTCTCCGTCGAGCCGATGTGGCGGTCGACCTGGCCCGCGCGCTCCGGGACGTGCACCTTCAGCGAGGAGGGCTTGCCGAGCGCGTCGAGCACGAGGTCGGCAATGCGCTCGACCGAGATGTCGACGCCCGTCGCGACGTTGATCACCTCGCCCGCGACCGCGTCGAGGTCGGCCGCGATGACCGCCTCGATCGCCTCCGCGTGATCGTCGACGTGCAGCCAGTCGCGGCTCGCGTGGCCGTCCCCGTGCACCGTGAGTGGCTGGTCGGCGAGCGCGGCCGTGATGAACCGCGGGAGCACCTTCTCCGGATGCTGGCGCGGCCCGTAGTTGTTGAACGGCCGCAGGATCACGATCGGGAGCCCGTACGTGACGAAGTACGAGTAGGCGAGCCGGTCGGCGCCGGCCTTCGTCGCCGCGTACGGGCTGCGCGGGTTCAGCGGATGCCCCTCGTCCATCGGGTCGCTCTCGGCCGTCCCGTACACCTCGCTCGACGAGATGAGGATGAAGCGCTCGACCGGGGTGGAGCGCATGGCGTCGAGCAGGATCTGCGTCCCTTCCACGTTGGTGGTCACGAACTCGGAGGCACCCTCGTCGATCGACTTCTCGACGTGCGACTCCGCGGCCGCGTTCACGATCACGTCGGTCTCGGCCACGACCCTGCGCACGAGCTCGGCGTCGCGCACGTCGCCGTGGACGAACGTCAGCCGCTCGTGCGTGATCACGTCCTCGAGGTTCTCCATGTTCCCCGCGTAGGTGAGGGCATCGAGCGAGATCACCTCGTACGGCGTCGTCTCCAGGAGGTGCCGGACGACGTTCGAGGAGATGAAGCCGGCGCCGCCGGTGACGAGGACTCGCGTCGCGCTCAAGACCGGGAGAGGATAGTCACTTCACCAGGAGCGCCAGCCCGCGACCGATGGCCACGGGATCACACCCCACCCGCGGCGCTACGCGAGCCAGGCGTCCGCCTCGGCCGCCAGGTCGCCGGCGGAGAGGAGCACGCCGCCGCGCTCGCCCACCGCGTCGAGGAAGCGCGCGTACAGGCGGTCCCAGCCCTGCGCGGTCCCGCGATCGAAGCGGTCCGTGTGCCACAGCACCGCGAAGCCGCCGCCGAGCTCCGCCGCCACGTCGAGCAGGTCGAGGAGCGGCTGCTCCGCCTCGCTCGCTGAGAGCCCCCGGTAGCGGGTCTCGCCCAGCGTGACGTCCATCGCCGCGAGCGGCACCTCGACGAGGTCGAGCGGGCGGTCGCGGGAGAGGTCCCACGGCCGGAACGGCTGCACGATCCCTGCGCGGAAGCCGATCGCGTCCGGGAAGCCGAGTGTCGAGTCGTAGGCGAGGCCAAGCTCCGCGAGGGGCGCGAGGTTCTCGTGCGGGTCGACGCGGAGGTAGTGGTAGCGCTGGCCGCGCACCGCGGCACCGAGCGCTTCGAGCGAGCGCACCTCCTCCGCGAGCCGGGCCGGGTCGCGCGCCGCGAGGTAGCTCCCGTGCAGCCCCACCTCGCCGCCGCCGGCGAGGATCGACCTCACGAGCCGCGGCCGCACGCGGTCGTAGGTCTCCGGCGAGGGCCCGTCGTGCGGGTCCGCGTGGCCGGCGAGGAGGAAGAACGTGGACGACGAGCCGCGCTCGCGCTCGGTCTCGAGGATCGCGTCGAAGCGCCAGTTCGGGTCGCTGCGGCGGAGCTTGTGCAGCGGGAGCCCGGCGAGCGCGCGGGCCTCGCGCACGGCCTCAGCGCGGCGTCGCCCGAGCACGTGCCCCTTCAATCGCGCGGCCGTGCCGCGGACCGCGCGGCGTGTCCATCTCCACGGCACGTCGACGTCGTGCGTCAGCGCGACCGCGAAGCGGGCGCCTCGCCACCGCGGGGGCTCCAGGCCGAGGCTGCGGCGCAGGCGCTCGAGAGGCGGGTCGAGCGGGTCGAGGCACGAGGACGCAGCGGCGAAGCGACCGTGCTCGTCGCGCGCCGCGCCTCGCTCCTCCAGCCGCGCGAGGTGGAAGAAAGCCGCGGCGAGCTCGTCGTCGGGCCGCTCGCCGCGCACGACGAGCTCCCACGCAGCGGGGTCGTAGGGCACGTCCTGGCCGAGGACGAGATCCCGTCCTCCAATCGTGCCCAGCACCCAGCGCGCGCGGCGCTCGACGGCCTCCGGGATCAGCGGACGAGGCTCCGGAGGACGCGCGCGGCGTGAACGGCGGCCGGGCGGAGGTCGTCGAGCGCGAGGACGGCGTCGACGTACGGCGGGCGCTGGAGCGCCAGCCCCTCCTTCGCGACGAACGTGATCGCCCACCGCCTCCCGCCCCCGTTCATGGTCGCGGCAGGGCGCGGCGAGCCGAGGAGGTCCCAGTACGCGATCGCGGGCAGGTCGACTCCGCACGCAGCCGCGAGCCCGTGCCACTGGAAGAGGCGCGGGTTGATCTCCATGAGCTTGAAGCGGCCGTCGCGCGGGTCGCGCTTGAACTCCACCTGCGAGAGCCCGCGGAACCCGACCGCGGCGAGGAGACGGAGGCCGGCGTCCACGACCTCCTGCACCCACACCGCCTCGCCGACGCGGCACGTGCCCACGTTCGGCGGCGTCTGCCGGAGCTTGCGCCCGCTGAAGAGGCCGAGCGGGACACCGGAGGCGTCGAGGTAGCTCCCGAGCGTGTACAGCTCGTCGTCGCCGCCGGGGATCAGCTCCTGCACCATCGGCTCGTACGGCTCGGCTTTCGCGAACGCCTTCTCGAGCTCGGCCTCGCTCTCGCAGCGGAAGGCCTGCCGCTTGTGGACGCGCTTGAACCCGACCGGGTCGGCGGGCTTCACGAGGACGGGGAAGCCGAGCTCGCGGGCGAGCGCGCGCGCGTCGCCGGCGGTTCGAGGGTGGCCGGTGCCGGGGATGTCGACTCCCGCCGCCTCGGCCGCCTCGAGCTGCGTGCGCTTGTTCTGGATCCGCTCCATCGTCTCGCGGCCCGGGAACGGGAACAGGAAGTTCGCCGCGAGCTCGTCCTGGTGGCGCGCGGCCGCGTTCAGGCCGGCGTCGTGTGTCGCGAAGAAGGGAGCGGCCCGCTCGAGGGTCTCGCCGAGCTTCGCGAGGCAGGCGACGAAGGCGTCCTCGTAGACGGCGGGGTCGGGTGAGACGAGCCGCGTTGCGTAGCGCGAACGGAAGCCGAGCGCCCACGGCCGGTGATCGACCGCGTACACCGTCGCGCCGGCGCGACCGAGCGAGCGGATCGCCGCGAGCCCGTTCACCCAGCCCACGTCGACCACGACGGCGGGCGGGCCGCCCTGCGCCGGCGGCGCGTCCGCCTCGCACGGCTCGGGGAGGCCCTTCACGCTGGGGATTCTAGAATCGCCCCGTGGAGGCCAGGTTCGAGGGCAGGATCTTGCACTGTCCCGTCAACCTGGCGGGGACAGGATGGTCGAACGTCCTCGCGCTCAGGCGGAAAGGCGTGGACGCGAAGCTGCTCGTCTTCCGGCCGCAGCCGTGGCGGCCCGGGGAGCACGACGAGAGCCTCGACCTCGCCGGGATGTCGGGCGTGCGCCGCCAGGTCTCGCAGTGGGGCGCGCTCGCCCGCCACCTTCCGAAGACGGACGTCTTCCACTTCTACTTCGGGCAGACGCTCGTCCCGAAGTTCCTCCAGTTCCCGATCCTGAAGGCGGCCCGCAAGAAATGCGTCATGCACTACCTCGGAGACGACATCCGCGGGAAGACGCGCGCGGAGCTCGCCTACGGGAAGAAGGCAGACCGCGAGATCGTCGGTTCCTACGCCGCGACGCGCTGGGTGCCCGACGCCGTGGTCGTGCCGCCGGGGCTCGACCTCACCGAGTACCGGCCGGTGGAGCCGGTCGAGCGGGAGCGGCCGCTCGTCGTGCACGCGCCCTCGAACCTCGAGAAGAAGGGCACGCGCTTCGTGATCGAGGCGTGCGAGCAGCTCCCGGTCGACCTCGACGTCGTCCACGGAGTCCAGCACGACGAGGCCGTCGAGCGCTTCGAGCGTGCGGACATCGTCGTCGACCAGATGCACTACCTCTGGCACGGCGTCTTCGCGATCGAGGCGATGGCCCTCGGGAAGCCCGTCGTGACCCACCTCGACGAGACGGCCGTCCGCCAGACCGAGGAGGCGTTCGGCGTCGAGGTGCCGATCGTCTCCGCCGGGCCGAACGACCTGGTGGAGAAGCTGCGGCCGCTCGTGGAGTCGTTCGAGGAGCGAAAGCGGCTGGGGGCCGCCGCGCGCGCGTACGTCGAGCGAGTGCACGACATCGACAAGCTCGCCGGCCGGCTGATCGAGGTCTACGCCTCGCTGTAGCGACCGGTGCCGTCTACGCGACGATCCGGTAGACCTGGAAGCACTCGGCGTACTCGCGGTTCACGTTCACGCCGTGGACGCGGGCGAGGTTCCAGATGTACTCCGGGTCGGCGTAGCGGCGGTGCTGCTGCGACGCGTAGCAGGCGAGCGCGGCGACCTTGCGCTCGAGGTGCCGCTTCTCGAGCGCGACGTACGCCCCGTACGAGAAGTCGAAGTTGTTCCACGGCACCTCGTAGCCGAGGATCGTCGTCCGCTTGAACGCGCGCAGCCCCTCCTGCGCGATCGTCTGGTGGTCCTGGTGGACGTCGTGATGGGACGGCTGGAAGACGACGTCCGGCCTCCACTCCTCCCACAGCGCGACGAGGAGCTCCAGGATCTCCTGCCGGTGCTGCGGGAAGGTGCGGACGTCGAAGTCGTGAACGGTGAGGTTGTCGCCGGGGATGCCGAGTGCCGCGGTCGCCTCGCGCACCTCGCGCGCGAGCGTGTCGGGCTCGAAGCCGGGCGGGAGCGAGCGGGTCGCGATCGAGAAGGCGACGTAGCGCACCTCGCACCCGTTCTCGACGAGCCGCGCGGTCGTCCCGCCGCAGCCGAGCTCGCCGTCGTCCGTGTGAGGCGCGAGCACGAGCGCGCGCGAGTACCCGTCGAGCACGCGGAATTCGTACCAGGCTCGCGCGACGGCGAGCGGGCGAGCCCCCGCGACCGGTGCGACCGGTGTCAGACACCGGGGTCGAAGAACAGGCGGCTGGTCTTGCCAATGACACGTCCGCGAAGGACAGGCCGACCCAGGAATCACGAGGCGGCGAGCGGAGCGAGCCTGTGGAGACATCGGCACAGACTTTCGACACCTCCCTCTTGACAGCGGCAGTGTCTGACACCGGTTTTTATGTTCTGGTGGCGGTGCGCCCGCAGGCGGCCGCACGCGAGCGGCGAACGCGTAACGTTCTCGTGCCGTGGAGCACGCCGACGCCGCCCAGGTCTTCGCGCTCCTGGGAGCCGTCGGCGCGCTGCTCGTGCTCCTGGCGCGCGACCGCTTCGCGCCGCTCGCGGGCTTCGTGCTCCTGGGCCTCGGAACCGCAGGGCTCGCCCGCTCCCTCGTCGGCGACGACGACCTCGAGCTCCTGTACCGGGAGCCGCGCGGCCTCGTGCTCGTGGGGATCGGCGTGCTCGTCGCCGTGCTCGGCGCGATCCCGTTCGTCCGCTACCCGGAGGTCGCACCGGTCGCGCTGCTGGTCGCCGCCCCCTTCCGGATACCGGTCGAGCTCGGGAACCAGGACGCGTTCCTGCTCCTCCCGCTCTACCTCGTTCTCACCTCGACCGTGCTGGCGCTCGCGTACAGGATGCTCCGCGGCTACCGGCCGGCCGCGGCTCCCCGCTTCCTCGTCGCGGCCGTCGCGGCGGTCGTGGCCTTCACGACGGTCTCGTACCTGTGGACGTGGGACGAGCGCTCCGGCGCGATCACGCTCGCGTTCTTCGTCTTCCCGTTCACGGCCGGCTTCGCGGTGGTGGCCCGCACGCCGCTCGCGGCCTGGCTCCCGCGGGTGCTAGGGGCGACGCTCGTCGGTCTCGGGATCCTGTTCGCCGGCGTCGGGATCTGGCAGGCGCACACGCGGACGGTGTTCTTCGCCCGTGACGTGGAGGTCGCGAACGCGTACACATCGTTCTTCCGCGTCACGTCGCTCTTCAAGGATCCCAGCCTGTACGGGCGCTACCTCGTGATCCCGATCGCCGTCCTCCTCGCCGTCGTCCTCCTCCGCCGCAACGGCTCGCTCGACTGGCTCGGCGCGACGGCGCTCGGCGCGTTCCTGTTCTGGGGCCTCTACTACTCGTACTCGCAGTCGAGCTTCGTCGCCCTCTTCGTGGTGACGTTCGCGCTCGCGCTGCTCGTGCTCGGGAAGTGGCTGCGCGTGGCGCTGCTCGCGTGCGCGCTGGCCGTGACGCTCGCCGCCGCCGCGGTCGCCGCCGACGCGATCGAGGGCCGATCCTCGAAGGACGTCACGAGCGGCCGCTCGCGGCTCGTCTCGGTCACGCTGGAGGTGGTCGCGGAGCGGCCGGTGGCGGGCGTTGGCGTGGGCGGCCAGCCCCGCGCGAGCACCGACCTCGTCGGCCGGGGCTCGCCGAACCGGAACGCATCCCACACGACCCCGCTCACCGTCCTCGCCGAGCAGGGCATGATCGGGCTCGCGCTCTACGCGTGGCTGCTCGCGGCCGCAGCCTGGGCCTTCTACCTCGTCGCCGAGCGCCGTGACCGGATGCTCGGGATCGGCCTCGCGGCCGTGCTGCTCGTCCTCGTCGTGCACTCCCTGCTGTACGCAGGCTTCTTCGAGGACCCGCTGACGTGGGGCGTCGTCGCCCTGGCAGCGGCTGCGCTGGCGACGCCGAGGGCAGCCGCACCGGGACCGGAGGGGCAACAGGCACACTGAGCCGAGGCGTCGCGATCACGGCGTCAGCCCATGCCCAGACCCGTCAAGTGGATCATCATCGTGGTCGCCGTGCTCGTCGCCGTCCTGGGCGGCGCCGTCGTGGCGATCTGGGTTGCGACCGACCGGGACAGCGGCGCGCTCGACACCGAGCTCGAAGACGTCACGGTCACGACGGCGACGACGCCTCCGCCCGCTCCCGAGCCCGAGCCCGAGCCCGTCGCGCGCGCCGACCGCACGTGCTGGCTCGCGTTCGGAGGCGACGCGCGCAGGTCGCTCGCGCGCCCGCGGGCGAAGCTCGGGCTGCCGGCGGCCAAGCCGTTGTGGCTGCGCCAGCTCGGCGGGTACGTGGAGTTCCCGGGCGTGTACTGCGACGGGACCTTCTACGTGAACACGGTCGAGGGCACCACGTTCGCTTTCGAGACCGAGACGGGGAAGGTGCGCTGGAAGCGGAGAGTCGGCGGGACGCTCCCGTCCAGCCCCGCCATCGACGGGCCGCGGCTCATCGTGGCGTCGCAGTCCGGGGCGGTGACCGCGCTCGACCGCGCACGCGGGCGCGTCGTATGGCGCGTCGTGACGGGCGGCAAGGTCGAGTCGTCCCCGATCGTCGTCGACGGGCTCGTCTACTTCGGCTCGCACGACGGCCGCCTCTTCGCGGTCGACTCGGCGACAGGCCGGATCCGCTGGGCCTACCAGACGTCCGGCCGGATCAACGCCAGCCCGTCGGTGTTCCGCGGGCAGGCATGCGTGACGACGTACGCCGGCTCGATCCTCTGCGTGAACGCCCGGACGGGACGCGAGCGGTGGACGACGTACCTCAAGCGCGACTCCTTCCGATACGAGAGCTTCTACGCGAGCCCGTCCTCCGACGGGCAGCGCGTCTTCTCGGTCGCGCGGTCGGGGAAGGTGGTCGCACTGAACGCGCAGCGCGGCGACGTCGTCTGGACGGCGCGCGTCGGCGGCCTCGGGTACACGACCCCGGCCGTCGCGCAGGGGCGGGTGTTCGCGGGGGGCCTCGACGGTCGCCTGCGCGCGTTCTCGGCGACGACCGGACAGGAGCTGTGGAGCCGCTGGCTCGGCGGGAGGCTCCTCGGGGCACCGGTGGTCATCGGCCCGTACGTGTTCGTCTCGACGCGCTCGAGCCGCACCTTCGCGCTGCGCGCCACCGACGGCGAGATCGCGTGGCAGCTCCCGCTCGGGCGCTACTCCCCGGGAATCGCGACCGAGCGAACGTACTTCTTCACGCTCAGCGGACGGCTGCTCGCCTACCGTGGCCGCGACGCGCCCGCGCCCGAGCCGGTGCGCGACGGTCGCTCGTCGTCGCGCGGCACGCCGGCGGAGCGGAGCGTGGGATGACGCCGGCGCCAGAGCGGCGAGCGCTGAACGGCCGAGACCGCGCCGTTCCACGCGGCGAGGCGCGCCCGGTAGGAGCCGAGCGTGACCCGGGCGCGTAGGTCCCGCCGGCGCCGGGTCGTCGAGAGCAGCGGGTAGCCGAGCTCGGCGAGGAGATCGCCGGCGACGGCCTCGAACGCGAGCGCCTCGTCCGGGCCCAGCTCCTCCCGCCAGTTCCGCACGCCCGCAGTCGGCGGGTGCTGAAGACGTTGTTGATGAGGTTTGTCGGAAATGTCCACTTGACCGGGATACTCCAGCATCTCCAGGACGAAGGGGATGCCCGCAAAGCTGCAGATGGCGGACACCGTGGCATCGGGGCTCGCGACGAGATCCTCGTAGCGCACCTCGAAGTACCGCTCCGACCCGACCCGCGCGCCGAGCTCGCGCGCGGCCGACACCTCGGTACGCCAGAGGCACGCGAACGCGGCCGGGGCCTCCGGGTGCGCCCACGTGCGCGTGTACGTCCCGGCCGGCATGCGGAGGAACGAGACCGCTGCGTCGCGCCCGTCGCGGATCAGATGGACGTACTGCGCGTCGGGGAAGAGCCTCTCGAGGAACGGGAGGTGGCGCATGTACATCGGCGTCTTGTCGCCCCAGCGCGGCTTGCTCTCCTTCGCCGCGTACGACTCGTAGATCGCGGCGATCGCGTCGCCGACAGACATCCCGGGGTGTATCCGGTGGCCGACGTCCTCCAGGGGCACGTCCCACTCGGCCAGGACGGGGATCCGCGCGAGGTCGTCGAGGAAGCGTGCGGGGTCGATCCCGCCTCGGTGACGACGCGCGAGCAGCGGGACGAAGAAGGACTCGTCGGGGATCGCGATACCGGGCGAGCGGTCGAGCACGACGCGGAGCAGCGTCGTGCCGGAGCGGGAGACGCCGAGAACGAGGAGCGGCGGGGTCACGGCGCCTCGGCCGGCTCGGTGACGAGCACGTCGGCGGCGTCCGCCCAGCGGCCGACGCGGACGTAGACGCGGTACTCGCCCGGCTCCTGGGGCGCGGTCAGGCCGAGCACGGTGCCGCTACGCGTCCCCGTCCGGCCCGCGAATCGCCAGCGGAACGCCGCCGCGTCGGTGCGGACACCGATCGCGAAGCGCTGTCCCGCCACGACCTCGACGCGGTCGCGAGCGAGCGCGACGAAGCGGACGAGCACGCGGACGCGCCGGCGGGAGACCGCGCGGTTCCCCGCCCGGTCGATCGCCCGCAGGCGGATCTCGTAGATCCCCGGGCGCACCACGCGCCCCCTGATCCGCCCGTACCACTCGAGCCGGCCGCCGCTCGGCCGATACCTGCCCTCCACGACGCGCCTTCCGTCGACGAGCATCAGCGCCTTCGCCGGCTCGTCGGTCGCGTAGCGCGCGGTGACGAAGTCGCGGCGCCCGTCCCCGTCCGGCGAGAACACGCGCGGGAGCAGGCTCACCATGCGAATCCGAGGGGGCGTCGTGTCCACGCGGATCTGGTTCGGCATCACGATCGTCCGGCCGTGGTCCTCGAGCTGGACGCGAGGGCGGTACTGCCCCTCGGCGACGATCTCCTCGGCGTCGTCGCGGCCGTCCCAGGTGTACGAGACGCGCCCCGCCTCCTCGTCGCGGTCGGCGACGAGCGTACGCACGGAGTCCCCCGCGGCGTCGAGCAGATCGACCGTGACCGTCTCGCGCTTCCGCAGGACGAACGAGACGACCGCGATGTCGCGCGCGCACTCGCAGACCGGCGAGAACACGCGGTCGACGTGCGTGCCCGTGATCGGGCTGCGCTCGAGCTTCAGCCGCTCGGTCACCGCGAACGCGGCCGCGCTCGCAGCGAGGAGGGCGAGGACGAGGAGGAGCTTCGGAAGTCGGGTCAACGCGGCGGGCCGATCGGTCGTAGAGCGAGATATAGCTAGCGCCTACGGGCGACGCTAGCCTGTCCGACCGTGCGGGTGGCGCTCCTGCGCGTGCCCGGGGCCGTCATCCGGCCCGCGCGACCTTTCGATCAACCGCTTAGTCCACCGCGCTCGGCACGCTTCCGTTCCTCGCGCGCTGGAGCCTGGCCCAGCTGTGGCGGCCGATCCAGACGAGGAGCGCGACCCCGCCAGCGGAGAGCGCGACCACGACGATCACGCTCGCACCCGGCAGGTTCAGCAGCTTGATACCTGCGAGCCCGAGCACGCCGGCCAGCACGAGTCTGAGCACCTGCTCCGGGATCGCGAGCGTGAGCCGCCCGCCGACGAGAACACCCGGGATCGACCCCAGGAGCAGCCAGAAGAGCAGGTTGAAGTCGACGTTCCCGGCAACCCAGTGGCCGGCGCCGGCGACGTACAAGAGCGCGGCGGCGTGGAAGATGTCCGTGCCCACCACCTTGTGGGCGCGCAGCGGGAACAGGATCAGGAGCGTCAGCCCGAAGAAGACGCCGCTCCCGACCGACGTGAGGCCGACGACGAACCCGCCGAACGCGCCGATGAGGATCGCCGCGACCTTGTCGCGCGCGGAGAGCCGCCAGCGGTCGTCGAGCGTGCCCGCGCGGATCAGGCTCTTCGCGACGAGCCCGATCGCACCGAAGAGGAGGGCGCCGCCGAGGACCTGCGCCATGACGCTCTCCACGCCGTCGCCGTACCGGTTCGTGATCTGCACCGCGGCCCAGACGCCGACGAGGGAGAGCGGCGCGGAGCCGATGAACATCCAGCCCGCGAGCCGCGCGCGCACGTTGCCCATGCGCCGGTGCTGCACCGCGCTGACCGACTTGAAGGCGGCGCCGTGCGCGATGTCCGTCCCGATCGCAGTCGTCGGCGGCACGCCGAACAGAAAGACGAGGAGGGGAGTCATGAGCGACCCCCCTCCCATGCCGGTCATCCCGACGAGCAGGCCCGTGAGGAGCCCGAGGACGGAGTACTTCCAGTCCATCAGTCTGTGCGCACGGCCGGGAGCCGCGAGCGGGGATCCCCGCCTGCGCGGGAGAGCAAAGGACCTGAAGGCGGCAGGTGGCTCCTTCGAGCTTTCTCGAAGGAGCCACGAGCGAACGCGATCGCAACGGCACCCACACTCGCCCTGCGCGTCCGAGCTCGCTTCGCGCGGCCCTTCCGACGGGTCCCCAACCGCCCCCAGGGGCACTCCCGTGTCCCTACACGAACGCTACTCGGGATCGCCTGACGCGTGGGTGCCAAGTCTGCGTCAACTTCGTCACAGCGCGATGCGGACGGCTCGAGCACGGCTCGCGACGGCTTCGCTCCCACACCGTGGTCAGGCTGAAGCCTGACCCCCCCGGTACGCGTCGATGAGCACCTGCGCCACCTCCGACCGCGTGAACTCGACGGGCGGCACCTCACCCTCGCCGAGCATCTCGCGCACCTTCGTCCCCGACAGGAACACGCGGTCGTCTGCGCCGTGCGGACACGACTTCGTGCTCGCCATCGACCCGCACACGTTGCACCAGAAGGTGTGCTCGAAGAACATCGGCTCGATGTCGAGCTCGTGCGGCGCGAACTCGTCGAAGATCAGCTGCGCGTCGTACGTCCCGTAGTAGTCGCCGACACCGGCGTGGTCGCGGCCGACGATGAAGTGCGAGCAGCCGTAGTTCTTGCGGCAGATCGCGTGCCAGATCGCCTCGCGCGGGCCCGCGTAGCGCATCGCCGCCGGAAACGCCGAGAGCAGGACGCGATCCTCGGGGTAGTAGCCGTCGAGCAGCGTTCGGTAGCAGGCGACGCGCACGGCCACAGGCACGTCGTCCGACTTCGTGTCGCCCACGAGCGGGTGCACGAGGAGCCCGTCCACGGTCTCGAGCGCGACCTTCGTCAGGTACTCGTGCGCGCGGTGGATCGGGTTCCGCGTCTGGAAGCCGACGACGCGCTTCCACCCGCGCTCGGCGAAGACCCGCCGTGTGTCCGCCGGGTCGAGCGCGAGCTCCGGGAACTGGGGTTTCGCGCGCTCGAAGACCGTCACGCGCCCGGCGAGGTAGAGCGGCTTCTGCGCGTACAGCCGCGCGACCCCGGGGTGCGCCTGGTCGGTGGTACGGAAGCAGTTCTCGGCCTCGCGCTCCTTGTCGTACTCGTAGACCTCCTCGACCTCGAGTAGCGCGACCGGCTTCGAGGCCTCGTCGACGAGGACGACCCGGTCGCCCGCCGGCGCCGCGTCGATCGCCAGGCAGACAGGGAGCGCCCACGGCAGCCCGTTCGCGAGGTGCATCTCGTCGACGACGCGCTCGTAGTCGGCCCTGCCCATGAAGCCCTGAAGAGGCGACAGCGCGCCCGAGGCGATCAGGTCCAGGTCCGAGAGCTCGCGCGAGGCGAGCGCGACGATCTCGAGCGACGCGAGGTCGTCCGGCGCCTCGCCCGTGCGGTCGACGAGCGTGCCGCCGTGCGGGCTGATCAGGCGGTCGATCGCCGCGACCGTCACGCCGTCACCTGCGCCGGGATCAACCCGAGCTCCTCGAGCTTCGCGACGACGAGCGCCGCAGCCTCCTCCTCGGAGGTCTGCTCGGTGTCGATGACGAGCTCGGGGGCGGACGGCTCCTCGTATGGGTCGTCGACGCCGGTGAAGCCCTTGATCTCGCCGGCGAACGCCTTCGCGTAGAGGCCGTTCACGTCGCGGCGCGCGCACTCGTCGACCGACGCCTTCACGAACACCTCGACGAAACGGCCGAACTCCTCGACCATGCCCCGCGCCTTCGCGCGCGTCTCCTCGTACGGCGAGATCGCGGCCGCGAGCACCGCGCCGCCCTGGCGGGTGAGCCGCGACGCGACCCAGCCGATGCGCTCGATGTTCGTGTCGCGGTCCTCCTTCGAGAACCCGAGGCCCTTCGAGAGGTGCGTGCGCACGGTGTCGCCGTCGAGGTACTCGACGATGCAGCCGCGGCGGTCGAGCTCGGGGCCGACGAGGTGTGCGATCGTGGACTTGCCGGAGCCCGAGAGCCCCGTGAACCAGAGGGTGAAGCCGCCGCCGCGCACCCGGTCGGACTCGGGATGGTCGTGGGCGTGGATGTTCTGCGTCATGTCTTCCTTTCGAGGGTGTCTTCGTGGATGCCGCACTCGAGCTTGTCGGAGCCGGCCCAGCGGCCTGCACGCTCCTCCTCGTCGGCGCGGGTCGGCCGCGTGCACGGGATGCAGCCGATGGAACGGTACCCCGCGTCGTGAAGCGGGTTGTGGGGGATCTCGTTGACGTTCACATACGCCCACACGCGCTGCTCGTCCCAGTCTGCGAGCGGATGGATCTTGAACACGCCGTAACGCTCGGACCATTGGATCTTCGGCGTGTCCGCGCGGCTCGGAGACTGGTCGCGGCGGATGCCGGAGATCCACGCGTCGTACGGGGCGAGCGCCGTCACGAGCGGCTCGACCTTGCGGATGTGGCAGCAGCGGTCGGGGTCGCGCTCCCACAGGTTCGGGCCCTCGGCGCGATGCTGCTCCGCGATCGTCGGGATCTCGGGCTGGATCAGCTTGAGCTGGTAGCGATCGACGAGCGCGTCGCGCGTCTCGTACGACTCGCGGAAGAACAGGTGCGTGTCGAGCTCGACCGTGTCCATGCGCAGGCCGAGCTCGGCGACCATGTGCACGAGCACGGACGACTGCTTCTGCCACGAGCACGTGAGGCAGAGCCGCGGCCAGAAGTGGGAGTGCGCCCAGGAGATCAGCTCCTCGGCCGTCATGCCCTCGAAGTCGAGGTCAGGCAGTTGGGGCGGGCTCGCCGGGCGTTGGGCTGGAACCGCCATCACTCTGCTCCTTGCTCCTGAAGGAGGGGGCCCGCGGGGGAACCCTGGGTTCCCCCGCGTAAGAGCACCTCCTTCAACGTGTCGGCGCGCAGCCCGAGGCGGAGCGTCTCGAGCGCGATCACCTCGTCGGGCGGGATGTTCCCGAGGTTCACCTCGGGGCCGAAGTGGCGTACGAACCAGGCCTGCGAGGCCTTGGTCGGCGCCTCCCAGATGAGGTCGTGGAAGCTGAGCGAGTGCTCGATCTCGTCGACGAGCCCGGTGCGGAGCTCCCCGGTCGGGCGGTAGATGCCGGCGGTGCCGCCCTCGCGGCCCTCGGCGATCACCTTCCACGCACCGGCGTCGAGCTCCTCGCGCATCCACTGCACCCACAGGTAGGGAGCGATGTTGACGTCGGAGTCCTTGGAGCCGACCTCGGAGAGGACGACGAAGTCCTGCGCGAACTCGGCGATGAGGCGGAGCTTCTCGTCGCGCGGGATCTCGAGCGTGCCGTCCGAGATCTCGACGTGCGAGAAGCGGTAGTGCGTGAGCCAGCGCTTGAAGTCGTCGAGCTTGGACTGCCCGTACACCGCCTCGAAGAGCGTGCCGCCGCAGACGACCGGCGTGCGGAACGAGCGGTAGAGCGCGATCTTCTTCTCGAGGTTGTTCGTGACGTAGCTCGTGCCCCAGCCGAGCTTCACGATGTCGACGTACTCGCCGGCGGTGTCGAACAGGCCCTCGATCTCGCGCAGGTTCAGGCCTTTGTCCATGACGTGGGTGAGGCCGCGCTCGCGGGGCTTTCCCTCGCGGGTCGGCACCTCGAGGAACCCGTCAGAGCCGTGCATAGATTTCCTCCAGCTTCTTGTGGGCCTGCGCCTGCACGTCGCGATACAGCGAGCTGCCGTGCGCGTCGATGCCGACGGTGAGCGGGCCGAAGTCCTTCACGCGGAACCTCCAGAGGCACTCGGGCATCAGCTCCTCCCACGCGACCTCCTCGATCTCCTCGATCTGCGTCGTCTCGAGCGCGGCCGCCCCGCCGACGATCGCGAAGTAGACCATTCCGAGCCGCTGCATCGGCTCGATCGCCTCGTCCGGGAAGCCGCCCTTGCCGCAGATCGCGCGCACGCCGTACTGCGAGCCGAGCCCCTCGGTGAAGCGGACCATGCGCGCCGAGGTGGTGGTGCCGATGCAGAGCTTCTCGTACTGCCCCCTGCCCTCCGCGTCGGTGCCGACCTTGCGCACGTTCGGCGCCGTGTGCAGGAGGAACGCGCCCGAGAGATCCATCGGCGGCTCGATGCCCTGGTCGAAGATCCGGATCTGCGTGCGGTCACGGATCCCGATGATGTGGCCCTGGACGATGACCTCGTCGCCCGCGCAGAGCTTCAGGATCTCGGCCGGGTCGGTGACGGGGAACGTGACCTCGTGCGCCGCCATCAGACCGCCTCCCCGTGAGCGTCGCGCGTGAGCGAGCGAGCGCGCATTCCCCCACCCAGGGTGGGGAGCCTTCCCGCCACCCTCACGGCCGAGTATACGTCCGCGAGCCGGCTCGAACTGCGCCGATTGTGTGCCAATTCGTCCACAGGCCTCGGCTCGTCCGCACGCCTCGGCTTGCTCACAGGCCTCGACATGCTCACACGGCTCGGCACACTCACGCGCCTCGACATGCTCACACGGCTCGGCACGCCCACAGGTCTCGACTCGCGCGCGAGCCTCGTCACACGAATCGCCGCGGCCATCAGGCGTCCCTCTCGTACTCGACCGTGCCGTCCGCGGCGACGTGCGCGGAGGCGCGCCGCGCGGCCCAGCACTGGTAGTTGACGGCGACCGGGTTCAGCGTCATGTGCGTGTCCGCGTGCTCGACGTGCACCGAGAGCACGGTCACGTCGCCGCCGAGCCCCATCGGCCCGACTCCGGTCTCGTTCAGCAGCTGGAAGAGGTCGTCCTCGAGCTCGGCCACGAGCGGGTCGGGGTTCCGGGTCCCCACGGGCCGCGCGATCGCCTCCTTCGCGAGGTGCATCGCGTAGTCGGCCGACCCGCCGATCCCGACGCCCACGATTCCCGGCGGGCACGGCTTCCCGCCGGCGCCCACGATCGACTCGAGCACGAACTTCTTGATCCCCGTGACGCCGTCGGCGGGGACGCACATCTTCAGGAAGCTCATGTTCTCGGAGCCCGAGCCCTTCGGCACGCACTTCACGTCCAGACCGTCCCAGTCCGGGACGAAGTCCCAATGGACGATCGGCACGCGGAAGCCGACGTTCTGGCCGGTGTTCTCGCGCGTGAGCGTGTGCACCGTGTTCGAGCGCAGCGGATGCTCGACCGTCGCGCGCTCCGTCCCTGCCTTCAACGCCTCGTAGATCCGCGCTGGATGCAGGGGAAAACCCTCGCCGACGCGGCAGTAGTACACCGCGATCCCCGTGTCCTGGCAGACGAGGTTCTTCTCCTCCTCGGCGACGTTCACGTTGCGGAGGATGGTCTGGAGGACACGCTGGCCCGTGACCGAGGTCTCGCGGCCGGCCGCGTCGCCGAGCGCGTCGCGCAGGTCCTGCGGGATGTCCTTCAACGCCCAGACGTAGAGGTGCGCGGCCGCGTCCTCGACGGCCTGCCCGAGATCGGTGGCCACGACGGTCACGCGCGCGCCCTCTCCGCGGCCGCGCGCCCGGCGCGCCGGCCGAACACCGTGCACTCCAAGAGCGAGTTTCCCATCATGCGGTTCCTCCCGTGCGTCCCGCCCGCGATCTCGCCGCAGGCGAAGACGCCCTCGAGCGTCGTCTCCGCGTGCTCGTCGATCACGAGCCCGCCGTTCTGGTAGTGGAGGACGGGGTACGTGTAGATCCTCTCCGTGAGCGGGTCGATCCCCGCTCCGCGGTAGCGGCGGAGCATGTACGGCAGCGAGATCTGCGCGTCCTCCTCCGAGATCCTCGTCGTGTCGAGCCAGACCGCAGGCCGCCCGTCCGGCGTTGAGACGCCCTTGCCCTTCTCGACCTCTTCCACGATCGCCTGCGAGACGGCGTCGCGGGCGCCGAGCGAGTCCGTGAACTCCTCGCCGTCCGCGTTCAGGAGCACGGCGCCGTACGCACGCGTCGTCTCCGGGATGGAGTAGCCCTGCATCGTCGGCGGCCATGCGCCGCCGTTCGGGTGGTACTGGAGCGCGTCGAGGTCACGCGCCTCGGCGCCGGCGTCGAGCGCGATCCGCGTCACCTCGCCGGTGGCGTTCGGGTGGTTCGTGGAGAGCTCGCCGCGCGCCTCGGCCTCGGCGAAGCAGCGGCCGCCCGCCGCGAGGATCACCGTCGCGGCATCCACGGTCGCTGGCCCCTCCTTCGTCTCGAAGCTCGCACGCCAGCCGCCCTCGGCGGGCTCGAGTGATCGCAGTACGTGGTGCGGCAATTCGGCGCCGCCGCCCGCCTCGTACGCGTCGCGCAGGGCCTTCGTGATCGCGTGGCCTGTCCGGTCGCCGACCTGGAGGAGCCGCTTGCGCGTGGCGCCGCCGCAGCGCGCTAGGCGGTAGCCGCCGTTGTCGCGCGTGAACTCGACGCCGACCTCCTCGAGCCAATGAATCGCGGAGGGCGCCTCACCGGTGAGCACCTGGACGAGGCGGGGGTCGGCGGTGTCGTGCGACGAGCGCATGACGTCCTCGGCGTGCATCTCCGGGGAGTCGTCCTCGCCGAGCGCGGCCTGGATGCCGCCCTGCGCCTTCGCCGAGTTGCACGCCTGGAGCGTCGTCTTCGTCGCGAGGGCGACGCGGGCGCCGGCTCGTTCGGCGGAGACGGCAGCGGCGAGTCCCGAGGCCCCGCTCCCGACCACGAGCACGTCGAGGGCGGCCGTCGCAGGCATGCGGGGATACTAGCGCATCCCCTTATGTAACGGATAATCAGACGTTATCCAAACGCTCACCGGGCGGCCATCGGCGGCGCGGGGCGCGACCGGATAGACTCGCGCGAACGATGGGCACGCTCGCAGAGGTCGTCTCCCCCAACTTCATCACCGTCGCGCCCGAGGACACGCTCGGCGAGGTCGCGGAGCGCATGACGCAGCAGAACACGGGCGCCGTGGTGGTGCGCGACTTCGGCCGGCTGATCGGCATCCTCACCGAGCGCGACATGCTGCGCGCGATGGCCGCGCGGGTGCACACGAGCGACGCGCGTGTCCGCCAGTGGATGACGTCGGACCCGATAACGGCTCCCCCGGAGCTGGATCTCGAGGAGGCCGCGAAGATCATGCTCGACAACGGCTTCCGGCACCTGCCGGTGGTGGACGGCCAGAACGTCCTCGGCGTCGTCAGCCTGCGGCGCGTGATGGGCGGTCGCCGGCCGGCGAAGTCCGAGACCACGTAGGGGCGGCCTCGGGTCGTCCGGGCGAGCCTCACTCCTACGACGAGCAGGCGGAGGCGATCCCGGCGACGACGACCTTCGCCGCGGCGGGCTTGCTCACGCCCCGGCGCGCGAGCTGCTTCGAGAGCTTCCTGTTCTTCCGGATCTCGGCGAGCGCCTCCGCCTCGGTCTGCTTCGGCTGGACGCGCGCGAACAGGCACGAGAGCGGGCTCTTCTTCCCGCCGATCCAGCCGACCGCGTACAGGTACTTGAGCACGGGCTTCTTGTACGGTGCGCGCTTGTAGGCGGCGCGGGCCTGCGCCGGAGCGACACCCTGCGCGCGGGCGCCTGCGCTCAAGGCGGAGACGGCCGTCGCGCCGGACGTCGGCAGCACGGCGAGCTTCTGCCCGAACGCCCCACCCAGCGTCGAGGCGAGGACGGCCATCGCGGCCACGATGCTCCCGTACTCGACCACCGCCGCATCGTCGGCCCACACGCGGGGATCGTCAAGCCCCGGTAGGGTGGCGCGCGTGGCGCGCTGGCTCGTGAAGGCCGCTCTCCAGAAGGGCATGAGCGCGCTTCCCGCGTCCGAGAGCGTCAACTACCTCTTCCAGCGGCACGTCTCGCGCTCGCTGCCCGCCTCGGAGGCCGCGTTCCGGCGGAAGTTCGAGCGTGCGACGGCGCACCTGCGGGCGTACGAGGAGCACGGGCCGGGGCGGCCGCTCGGCGAGGCCGTGCTCTACGAGTTCGGCGCCGGGTGGGACCTCGCCGTGCCGGTCGCGTACTGGGCGCTCGGGGCCGAGCGGCAGCTCCTCGTCGACATCCACGCGAACCTCCGACCCGAGCTCGTGAACGGCGCGCTCGAGCGGCTAAGGCGGCTCGCGCCGGAGCTCGAGGCGGCGGCGGCCCGGGAGATCCGCGTGCCGGACGCGGGTGCCATCTCGTCGGCGGACGACCTCCGAGAGCGTTTCGGCATCGACTACGTGGCGCCGCGGGATGCGCGCTCGACCGGGTTCGAGGACGCGTGCGTCGATCTCGTCACGAGCACGAACACGCTCGAGCACATCCCCGCCGTCGACATCCCGCCGATCCTGGCCGAGTGCCGCCGGCTGTTGCGCCCGGACGGAGTCATGAGCTCGCGCATCGACCTCGCCGACCACTACTCGTACTTCGACCGCGGCCTCACGCCCTACAACTTCCTCCGCTACGAGGACTCGCGGTGGCGCTGGCTCAACTCCGATCTCCTGTACCAGAACCGCCTGCGCCGGCCGGACTACCTGGGCGCGTTCGTCGAGGCGGGCCTCGCGGTGGTGGAGGAGACGGCGACGCGGCCGGACGAGGCGGGCCTGGCGGAGCTCGCGCGGCTCGAGGTCGCGGAGCGCTTCCGCGGCTACACGCTCGACGACCTCGCGGTCACCGCGCTCGTGCTGGTCGCGCGCCCGGCGTAGGGCGAAGCCGGTGTCAGACACCGGTTCTCGGCCTCCAGCGGTCGCCGCGGCGATGACAGGTCCCATTCGGCTCGACTCCGCACTGCGGAGCCACATTGACCCCCGCTGCTGTGGACACATCGTTGCGGTCTCGGCACAGAGACCTCTTGACAAGACCGGTGTCTGACACCGGTCTTTATCTACCGACGCGGCCCCGCGCGAACTCGACGAACGCCTCCGCGACCCGCGTGCGCGTGCGGCCGGCAGCGGACGCGAGCGAGATCTCGCGGCTCGCGTCGAGGCCCTCGACCCGCGCCTCCGCGAGCCGCCCGTCCGCGAGCTCCGGCTCCACCGCCGTCCGCGAGATGAACGTGACGCCGTACCCCTCCTCGACCGCGCGCCTGACCGACTCCTGCAGCCCGAGCTCGAGCCGCACGTCGAGGTCCCGGAGCCGGACACCCTGCCGCCGGAGCGCGTCTTCGACGATCTGCCGCACGCCGGCGCCCTCCTGCATGAGGATCAGGGTGTCGTCGCGCAGCTCGTCCAGCGTGACCGTGCGACCCGCGAAACGGTGCCCCGGCGGGCACGCGAGGATGACCTCGTCCGCGAAGAACGGCTCGAAGCGAACGCCGCGGTGGCGCCGCGACGCGCCGACGATGCCGAGCTCGAGCTCGCGCTCGGCGACGCGCTCGACGACCGTGTGCGTGTCCGACACGGTGAGGAAGACCCGCACGTCCGGGCTCTCGCGCTGGAACTCGCCGAGCAGGACGGGGACGACGATCGCCGCCGGGCCGGTCGAGGCACCGAGCACGAGGTCGCCGCGCAACTCGCCGTCCGTCGAGGCGGCAACGTCCGCGACCAGCTGCTCCTCGAGCGCGAGCAGTTTCTGCGCGCCGCGGTACAGCCGCAGCCCCGCCTCCGTCGGCTCGACCCGCCGCCCCGAGCGGTCGAGGAGCTGCGTGCCGAGACGCTTCTCGAGCGCGCGGACCTGGAGCGAGACCGCCGGCTGCGTCACGCCGAGCCGCTCGGCCGCCTGCGAGAAGCTCCGCCGTTCGACGACCATGCAGAACGCCGCCAGCTGCTTCGTGTCCATAAGCGAACGTTATCCACCAGCGCACGGCTAGGGTCAGAGCGTGCGCGTCTGGATCGACGTCTCGAACTCGCCACAGGTGCCGTTCTTCTGGCCGCTGATCGCACTGCTCGAGCAGCGGGGGCACGAGGTGGAGGTGACGACGCGCGAGTACGCGCAGACGGTCGAGCTCCTGCGCCTGCACGGGATCCCGCACGAGGTCGTCGGGCCTGGGCACGGCGGCGCGAGCACGCTCGGGAAGGCACGCGCGGCAGCCGGCCGCCTCCCCGCGCTGCGCCGCTGGTCGAGGCGTCGCGGCTTCGACCTCGTGCTCTCGCACGCCTCGCACGAGCCGCAGTTGGTCGCACGCTCGCTCGGCATCCCGTCCGCGTACGCGTTCGACTACGAGCTCGCGCGTGTCCAGCACGGGCTCGGGTCGCGGGCGGCGCGTCGCGTCGTCGTCCCGGACGCGATCCCGCAGGAGCGCCTCGACCGGCTCGGCGCCCGTGAGCGCAAGGTGCGCCGTTTCCCGGGGCTCGAGGAGGAGTACTACCTCGCCGGCTTCGAGCCCGATCACGGCGTGCTCGACGAGCTCGGCCTCGACCCGGAGCGGATCCTCGTCGTCGTCCGTACGCCGCCCGACGTCTCGCTCTACCACCGGCACGGGAACCCGCTCTTCGCGAACGTCCTCCGGCGGCTCGGCACGGCCGCGGACGTGCAGGCAGTCGTCCTCCCCCGCACCGCCGAGCAGCGCGCCGCGATCCTCGGCCTCGAGCTCCCGTCGCTCGTCGTCCCGGAGCACGCGGTCGACGCGCAGAGCCTCGTCGCGCTCTCCGACCTCGTCGTCTCGGCGGGCGGGACGATGAACCGGGAGGCGGCGGCGCTCGGCGTCCCCGTCTACACGACGTTCGCAGGCCGGATCGGCGCGGTCGACGAAGGCCTGATCCGCGCGGGCAGGCTGCGCAGGCTCGAGTCCGCCGACGAGCTCGTGCTCGGGAAGCGCGGCGGCACACGCAAGCGCGTCGAGCGCGACCCCGCGCTCCTCCTCGACCTCATGCTCACCGCCCTCTGAACGAGGAAGGGCCCGCGCTGCGGGCCCTTCCTCCGAGCGATGCGACTCGCCTACGGGCAGTCCGGCGCGACTCCCGGCGTGTTCGAGTCGACGCAGGTGATGCGCCCCTCGCCGCCTTCCGGGTACCGAGCCGTCGTGATCGTCCCGTTCAGCCCCACGGGCGACGTGAGGTAGTTGAACAGCGCCTGCTGGTACACGACTCCGAGGGTCGTGAACGGCGCCCCGCGGAACGGGTACTGATCGCCGCCACGGGCCGAGAAGTCGTTCGTCGCGATCGCGACGTTCGGCGCGCCCGGCGCCACCGCGCCGTTGACGATGATCGGCGTCCCGTTGTCCAGCGTCACCGTGCGGATGCGGTTCCCGGGAGTGAGCACGACGCCCTCGTTGTTCACGACCTGCGCCGTCCCGGCCACGTCGTACGTGAACCTGAGGCCGGACACCTGCGTGAAGCGCCCGTCCTCGAGCGGCTCGCGCGAGATCCCGTTCTCGAGCAGCTCCTTGAGCTGCGCCGGCGGGATGTTCGGCACGACGCTGACGAAGTTGGTGAAGGCCGCGATCTGGAACGTCGTCAGCTCGGTGATCGGGCCGGGCGGGATGAGGTTTCCGTTGCGGATGCCGCCGCCGTTCTGGATCCCGACCTGCGGGACCGGGACGCCGAACGACGCCGCCAGCTGCTCGCCCTGCCACCTGAGGGCATCCGCCATCAGGTTCCCGAGGTTCGTCTCACGCTGCCGGATCGCCGGCCTGCGACCCTCGAGCGCCACCTGGGACTGGGCGATGACGTTCGCTGCAAGACCGGCGACGGACGCCGCGACCGGCTCGACCACAGCTGTCTGGATGGCGGGGCTCGGCGCGACCGCATCCGGATCGGCCGGATTCCCGGACACCCGCACCGGGCCGTTGTGGACAGTGACGATCTTGCCCTTCTTGTCGAAGTCGACCGTGAGCTTCCCGACGTACTTGTAGTCACCCGCGGTCGTGACGACCGGGATCCTCGCTCCGTCGCCGCCCGTCGCGAAGATCGGGTACTCCCGCTGGATCGAGTCGCCTGGCACGAGCGGCGTCCCCGGGTTGGCGAGCAGCTCGTCGCCGCCGCCCGCGATCATCACGTCGATCCCCTTCAGCATCGGCGCCAGCGCGAGATCCTCGTTCACGTTCTGGAGGTGGCTGATGAGGACGATGATGTCGACGCCCTTCTTCTGAAGCCGGGTGACCTCCTTCTGGATCTCGCCGGCCACGTCCTGCAGCACTCTCACGTTGCGCGGGCTCGAGATCGCCGGGAGCAGGGGAGTCGTCGCGCCGATGACGCCGATCTCTTCGCCGGCCTCCTTCACGACGACGCTCTGGGCGATGAAGCCGCCGCAGTTCCGCTTCTTCTTGCTCTTCTTGCCCTTGTCGTCGTCCTTGCCCTTGCCCTTGCCCTTGCTCCCCTTCGTGCCGCGGTCGTCGTCGTCATCGTCGTCATCGTCGTCATCGCGGCCGCCACGCCCGCAGTGCTTGCTCTTCTCGCGGACGAGCGCCTGGAGCCGCGGCTCCTGGTCGAACTCGAGGTTCGAGCTCAGGAACGGCACCGGCGAGTCGAAGCCCTCGATGAAGTCGGCGAGCGTCTCGGGCCCGAAGTCGAACTCGTGGTTCCCGAGCGCCATCGCGTCGTACCCGATCATGTCGAGGCCGATCGAGTCGTAGAACGGCGGGCCCTTCACGAGGCTCGCGTTCCACTCGGCGCCGGCGAGGAAGTTGTCGCCGGACGAGAGCGTGATCACGCCCCGCTTCGGGCTGTCGGGCTTGCCCTTGGGCTTCTTCAGAGCCTCCTTGCGCAGGTTCTCGACAACGGTCGCGAAGCGCGCGATGCCGCCGTACTGCGCCAGCACGCCGGTCCCGGCGGCCGTCAACCGCGACTCGCCGTCGTTGTTGTGCAGGATCGTCAGCGTGAAGTGCGCCTTCGGCGCCGACGAGCCCTTCTTCCCGTCGGAGTACGCGGCGCCGGCCAGCGACGCGGCGGCGAACAGCGCGACGAGCGTCGTGACGACCGCTCGTGCGAGCGGACGCCGGAAAGCTGTGCCCATGGAGTCCTTCTCCCCTCGTCGATTGTCTCCAGCGCGCCGGCTGCGCCGAGCCCCAGTCCCCCAAGGCCCGCACGCGGCGGCGCACGGCCGATCCTAGGACAGCTGCGCCGGCGATGCGGAGGGTGCCGTCGGAGCGAAACCGGACCGACGCCGCCCGCTCACCGGCCTGAGAGCAGTGGGTGAGACATTCCGGCCGGCGATCTGTTTAGGTGCAGCCGCAACGACCATCCAGGAAGGGGGAGAGACCATGACGAGTCTCAAGCGCGTCGCGCTGGTGGTCCTCGTCGTCGCCACGGCAGGGCTCGTGACCGCTGCCGCCGTGGCCGGCGACGACGGCGACAAGCGCGGCAAGCGGGGCTTCAAGACGTCGCAGGCAGCAATGCTGACGTGCCCGTCGTGCGGCCCGAACGTCGTCCCGATCATCACCGTCGGCGAGACCATCGGCGGGTATCGCTTCGAGGCGATCCCGGACGGCATCGCGGTCCACACCAAGCGGAGCGACGACGACGATGACGACCGCCACGGCGGTCACGGCAAGGGCACCTTCGACCTCTACGTCAACCACGAGACGTCGACGGTCCCGTTCCCGTTCAACACGCCCTTCGCGGCGTCGCAGGGAGAGGCGAACCAGAACGACTTCGACAACGCGCAGCTCAGCCACCTCACGCTGAACGGCCGCAACGAGATCGTGCGGGCGAAGATGGTGATCAAGAGCAGCGAGAACTACCAGCGCTTCTGCTCGAGCTACCTCGCGACGAAGAAGGAGGGCTTCGACCGCCCGCTCCTCTTCATGAACGAGGAGGCCCAGGACTGGGTGTACCGGACCGGCAGCGCGTGGCCCGGGCCGAGCTTCATCGCTCCCGGCACGGCAGGCGCAGAGCAGTCGGGCGCAGTCGTCGCCTACGACGTGCGCAACGGCAAGCGCAAGGCCATCTACGGTATGGGCCGCCACAACCACGAGAACAGCGTCGCGATCCCCGGCTACAAGGACCTCGTCGTCATGTCCACGGACGACACGTTCTTCACCACGCCGATCACCACGGCGGGGGGTCGGACCTACAACACGAAGTCCTGGTCGCAGCTGTACACGTACATGGCCCGCGACACGAAGTCGGTCTGGAACGACAAGGGCGACCTGTGGGCCTTCGTGTCGGACACGCCCGGCTACGACGACTACTACGACTTCATGCCCGGCGACACGACGAAGATCAAGGGGCACTTCATCAAGGTCCCGAAGGCGATCGCCACCGGTAAGAACCCGGCGACGGGCAAGGACTGGCTCTCCACGGACTTCCCGGGGATGCTGCCGCCGCCGGCCGTCGGCGGTGCGCCGCCGAACGGGCCGCAGTGGGTGCTCGACCAGTGGGGCAACGCCGCGAACAACTCGTACAACGAGAACGTCTTCCGCTTCGTACGGCTCGAGGATCTCGCATACGACCAGCGCCGCGGCAAGGAGAACATCGTCTACCTGATCGACTCCGGTCGCGGCCAGGCCGTCCCGCCCGGCCCGGATGTCTCGACGAACGGCCGCGTCTGGAAGATGGTGCTGAACAAGAAGGATCCGCGGAAGGTCGACTCGATGGAGATCCTCATCGAGGGTGACGACATGCCGGTGAAGACGCTGGCCAGGATCCACCAGCCGGACAACCTCGAGTCCACGACGTCGAGCCTCCTGATCACGGAGGACCCGGGCTCGAGCCAGCAGTTCCCGTTGCCGACGAGCGACCCGAACGCGACGACTGCCCGGATCTGGAAGTACGACCTGAAGACCGGCGCGACGACCGTCGTGGCCAGCGTCGACCAGTCGGCGGACGAAGGGCCGACGGACGTCGACGGCACACCGGGCGTGAACGCGCCCGGCGCGCTCGGGGCCTGGGAGTCGAGCGGCATCGTCGACGCCTCCTCGGTGCTCGGGAAGCACTGGTTCTTCGTGACCATCCAGGCACACACGCTCTGGGTGGAGAAGGCCGACGGGCCGGACGCGTTGGACCCACCGAACGGGAAGGACTTCACCTACAAACGCGAGGGCGGGCAGCTGCTCGCGATCAAGATCCCCGGCGCGTAGCCGGGAGGCGAGAGGAGGGGGCGAGGCGAGCCCTCGCCCCTACGATGCGGGCGCCGTCTCGACGGCGCCCGCGCCGTCTCCGGGCGCAGGCTCGGGCACGGGCTCGCGCGTCGAGCGGGCCATGATCGCGTTCAGGCGGCCGACGAGCTCCAGCGTCTCGCCACCCTCGACGAGCGACGCAAGGGCGTCCAGCTCCTCCTCGAGCCACGCGGAGTCGACCGGCGCGCGCGTCACGAGCGCGATCGCCTCGTGCGCGGACGGCGTCACGGTCTCGTCGCCGGACCACAGCTCCTCGTGGAGCTTCTCGCCGGGGCGGGCGCCGACGAACTCGATCGGGATCTCGGTGCCCGGCTCCTTGCCGGAGAGGCGGATCATGGTCTCGGCGAGGTCGGCGATCTTCACCGGCTCGCCCATGTCGAGCACGTAGACCTGCCCGCGCCCGCCGATCGCGCCCGCCTGGATGACGAGCTGGACGGCCTCGGGGATGGTCATGAAGTAGCGCGTCATCTCGGCGTGAGTCACCGTCACCGGGCCGCCGCGCGCGATCTGCTTGCGGAAGATCGGGATCACGCTGCCCGACGAGCCGAGCACGTTCCCGAAGCGGACGGCGCAGAAGCGGGTGGACGTGTCCTCACGGTGGCCCCACGCCTCGACGATCCGCTCGCAGAGCGCCTTCGACTGGCCCATGATCGTCTTCGGGTTCACGGCCTTGTCCGTCGAGACGAGGACGAAGCGCTTCGCGCCCATCTCGACCGCGACGTCGGCGACCGTTCGGGTCGTCAGCGTGTTGTTGCGGACGGCGTCGAGCGGGTTCGCCTCGAGCAGCGGGACGTGCTTGTAGGCCGCGGCGTGGAAGACCACGGCCGGCCGGTACTTCTCGAAGACCTGGCGCATCTTCGTCGCGTTCCCCGCGTCCGCGAGCACGGCCGCCGTCGCGTGGAACCCGCGCTCGTCGACGAGCTCGCGCTCGATCTCGAAGAGCCCCGGTTCGCCGTTGTCCACGAGCACGAGCTTCGTCGGGCCCACACGTGCGATCTGGCGGCAGAGCTCGCTGCCGATCGATCCACCCGCCCCGGTCACGAGCACGACCTCGCCGGTCAGGTAGCCGGCGATGGAGTCGAGGTCGACGGTGACCGGCTCGCGGCCGAGGAGGTCTTCCACCTCGACCGGGCGGATCTGGCGCGCGAGGTCGAAGTCGAACTCGCCCGCGATGAGGTCGGGGAGCCCCGGCAGCGTCTTCACGGGAACCCGCGCGGAGCGCGCGATCTCGACGATCCGCTCGCGCACCTCGCCGGCGGCGGAGGGGATCGCGATCAGCAGCTCGTCGGGGCGGCGGTCGCGGAGGAGGAGCGGCAGCTCCTCGGTCGTCCCGAGCACGCGGATCCCGTGCAGGCGGACGTTCTTCTTGCGCGGGTCGTCGTCGACGAGGCCGATCGGGGTGTACCCGAGCGCGGGGTTCCGGAGCATCTCCCGGAGGATCAGCTGCGCCGCGTCCCCGGCGCCCACGATGATCACTTCCTTCCCGCGGGCGACCACCGCGCCTGCGGCGGGCCGCTCGATGATCGTCCGTGCGAGCAGCCTCGAGCCGGTCACGAACGCCATCAGCAGCAGCACGAAGACGATCCAGATGCCGCGCGGCACGCTCGCCGGGTGGAAGTCGAGCAGCGAGAAGACGACGTAGACGGCGATCCCGGCGACCGCCACTCCGCGCACCGCCCCCCACATGTCCCGGGTCGACACGTACCGCCACCAGCGGTTGTAGAAGCCGAAGGCGACGAAGACCGGGAGCGTCACGCCGACCACGAGCACGAGCACGTCCCACTGGAGGTAGCGGTCGTAGTAGACGGGCCACGAGTCGTCGAAGCGGATGTACCAGGAGAAGACCCACGCGGCCGCGATCAGCCCGGCGTCGACCACGACCTGCCAGAGACGGTGCCTGTTGACCGTCACGCCGGGACTCCGACTGCCGCGCGCACGGTCTCGACGACGCGCGCCTGCTGCTCCGCGGTGATCCCGGCCCACAGCGGCACCGAGAAGTTCTCGCGCGCCGCGCGCTCGGTCTCCGGGAGGTCGCCCTCGGAGTAGCCGAGGTACGAAAGCGCGGGCTGGAGGTGGAGCGGCGGAAGGTAGTACTCGGCGCTCCCGATCCGCGCGTCGGCGAGTGCGACGCGGATCGCGTCTCGCTGCGGCGAGCGGGAGACGAACAGGTGGTACACGTGGCCGGGCTCGTCGACCGGCGCCTCGCACGCCTCGCCGAGCCCGAGCTCGCGGTAGCGCTCGGCGGCCTCGCGGCGGAGCGCGGTCCAGGCGTCCAGTTCGCGGAGGAAGATGCGGAGCACCGCCGCCTGGATCTCGTCGAGCCGCGAGTTGGTGCCCACGTACTCGAAGATCTTCTTCGCCTTCGAGCCGTGGAAGCGCAGCATGCGCAGGCGCTCGGCGAGGTCGGGGTCGTCGGTCGCGACGAGGCCTCCGTCGCCGAGCCCGAACAGGTTCTTCGTCGGGTAGAAGCTGAACGTCGACGCGACGCCGGCGCGCGCGATCTCCGGCGAGCCGAACGCCTGCGCTGCGTCCTCGATCAGCGGGAGCCCGAAGTCGGCGAGCTCCGCGAGCGGCGCGGGCCTCCCGAACAGGTGCACCGGCATGATCGCCTTCGTGCGCCGCGTGATCCGCTCCGCGACGCGCTCGGGCGCGAGGTTCATGGTCAGCGGGTCGATGTCCGCGAAGACGGGCGTGGCGCCGGCGCGCGCGATCGCCTCGGCCGTCGCGTAGAACGTGAACGCGGGGCAGATCACCTCGGCGCCGGGGCCGATCTCGAGCGCGTTCAGCACGAGCACGATGGCGTCCGTCCCGTTCCCGACGCCGACCGTCTCGCGGACGCCGAGGTAGCGCGCGGCCTCCTCCTCGAAGGCGGTGACGTTCGGCCCGAAGACGAACTGGCCGCTCTCGAGAACCGCGTCGATCGCCTCCCGGATCGAAGGCAGGAGCGGCGCGTACTGCGCCTTCACGTCGACGAGGGGGATCGGGTCGTGCACGCGGGCGAGTGTAGCTCCGGCGGGGCCGTCGCCCCTTGATTCCTCAGGCGCCCGGCGACTCCTCGGCGAGCCGGCGCCGCCGTCGGCGCAGGTAGCGGAGCGCGAGGTAGGCGACACCCGCGACGATCGTGGCGGCGACGAGGTAGTCGACGTAGCGGAACGCATGGTGGAAGGTCTCCCAGTTGGCACCGGCGACGTACCCCGCGGCCGCGAACGCGAAGCACCAGATCGCGGAGCCGAGCAGCGTGAGGAGCGTGTAGCGGCCGAGCCTCGCCTCGAGCACGCCCGCGGGCACGGAGACGAACGAGCGGACGACCGGCGTCAGCCGGCCGAGGAACGTCGCCCACTCCCCCCAGCGTTCGTACCAGCGCTCCGCGCGGTCGAGCTTCTCCTGGTTCAGGTGCAGCCAGCGCCCGTGCCGCTCGAGGTACGGGCGGCCGCCGTAGAGCCCGATCGCCCAGCCGATGACCGCGCCGATCGTGTACCCGATGGTCCCCGCGAGCGCGATCGCGAGGTACGCAGGAAGCCCCTCCTCGATCGTCCGCCCGAAGAGGACGACCTCGCTCGCGAACGCGCCGGAGGCGAGCGCACCGCCATAGACCATCACGACCTCGCTGGCGGCCGGGAGCACCGCGTCGATCAGCATGAGCAGGAAGACGGCGTAGAGGCCGTAGTCCCCGATCGCGTGCGTGATCGCGTCGGTGATCGCGCTCAGGATCGAGGCGACGAGCACCGCGGCAGCCTACCCGCGCGACCGGCCGCTACTTGGCAGGCCGGACGAGACGGATCACCCGCTCGAGGGAGGTGAGCCCGAGCTCGTTCCTCGCCTCCACCCGGACGAGGTACGCGCCACCGGGCGCAGGCTTGCCGTTCCGCAGCGTCCCGTTCCAGGTCGCGGTCTGGCTCCCGCCGGCGAAGCGCTTGCTCGCGAGCACGCGAACGGGGACGCCGCTCGTCGTCTCCACGACGACGCGCACGCGCGCGGGGCGGTCCTGCTTCCAGCCGACCGCGGCGGTGCGGGCCTGCTTCGGCCGCACGACGAAGCGTGCCGGCGCGACCCGCAGGAACCCGAGCGTCGTGTTCACGGAGAAGCGGCGGGAGGCGGTCGAGGGGAGGCCCTGATCGTCGACTGCCTCGACGGTCACCGTCCATGCGCCCTGTTGGAGCGTCCCCGGCGGCGTCACCTGCTTCGCGGCCGGGCTCGGGGGTGGCGGCGGGAACGCGACCGCGTACGTCCCCGGCGCGCGCGGGCCGGTCTCGGTGAACGCGACCACGCCGTTCGGGGCGGTCAGGGTCACGGTGACCTCGGACTGGCGGACGACCTTGTACGAGAGCGACTGGCGCTCGCCGACCCCGTCCCCGTTCGGCGACAGCACTGCGGTCAGCGGGGGCGGCGCGTACACGCCAAAGTACTGGAGCATGAGCGAGTTCGCGATCGCGCGCTCGCGGCCGTCGGACGGCCGGTTGAGGACGGTCCCGTTGAACGCCATCGTCGCCGAGCCGCCGCCGTCGAGCGCCATCCCACGCACGGCGCCGAGGCGCACGAGCGTCTGGGCGAGCTCGAAGTTCGTCATCCCGATCGAGTAGCCGGGCCGCCGCCCGTCCGTGGTCACGAAGAGGACGCTGCCGTCTGCCGTCTGCCCGACCGCGCTGCGCGGCCCGCGCGGGGCGAGCTGCAAGGCCTCGAACGCCTCGTTCGCGCGGTACACGGGCCTGCGGCTCTGCACGAGCAGCGGCCCACCCCCGATCGCGTCGGAGACGGTGGCCCAGTCGGGCTGGAGGATGAGCCGCACGGTGACCGCGGCGTCGACGGGCGCCTCCGCCCGGAGGTTCGCGGCGGCGTTCCCGCGCGCCACGAGCACGGCCGTCCCCGGGGCGATGCCGACCCGCGCGTTGTCGACGGTCCTCGTGACGACGGCCTCGATGTCCTCGTTCGGCGCCGTGGGCGGGAAGGGGGCGAGCACGACCGAGTACGACCCGGCCACCTGCGGCGTCAGCCTCCCCCAGTCCGAGGAGAAGAGCGCGATCTGGTTCGGCCCGGGCGCCTTGTTGAACACCGTGAGCGTGCGGCGAGGCCCGGCGCCGCGCCAGGTCCCACGGAACGCGATCTTCCGGACGTCGAGCGTGCCGTCGAGCATGACGCCGACGCTCGAGCGGGCCGGGTTCGGCTGCGTGACGAGCACGCCGTCCCGGAGCGTGATCCCGCTCGGCCGCCCGTCCGAGAGCGAGAAGAAGTCCCCGTTCACGCCGACCGAGGTGGCCTGCGACGACAGCCGCTTCTGCATCGACGAGACCCGCTCGCGCGAGAGCACGGACTCGTTCGAGAGCACCGGGCGCAGCCGGTAGAGCCCCGTCGGGCGCGGGCCGCGCACGACGTGGAGCGCGACGGGTCCCCGCGGCGTGAACTGGACGCTGTTCTCGTAGGTGACGCCCGGGAAGAGTTGCGCCGGTGCCGCCACGGCGGTCGCGGGCAGGGCTGCGACGGCTAGGGCGACGAGCCCGGCGGCGGCGAGGAGGCGAACCACGACCCAGCCGAGGCTAGCGAACCGGAACAGGTCGCTTTGCAGGTCTAACAGGATCCGAACACGCGGGCCGGAAGGCCCTTCGCCTACGCGAAGACCTCGACCTCGCGGTACAGCGTGTCTCGCTGCACCGGGGTCTTGCCGAGCGAGCGGATGAGGTGGATCAGCTCGTCGCGCGTCGTGCGGTAGGTCGTCCCGGCGGCTGAGACGACGTTCTCCTCGATCATCACCGAGCCCATGTCGTCGGCGCCGAAGCCGAGCGCGACCTGGCCCACCTTCATCCCTTGCGTGACCCAGGACGACTGGATGTGCGGGACGTTGTCGAGGTAGATCCGGGAGACCGCCTGCGTGAGCAGGTAGTCGAACGAGGTCGGCCGCGTGTCCTCGGGCACGAGGTCCTCGAGGCGGTTGCCGTCCCGCTGGAACGTCCACGAGATGAAGGCGCGGAAGCCGCGCGTCTCGTCCTGCAACTCGCGGATCCGCCGCATGTGCTCGACGCGCTCCTCGAGCGTCTCCACGTGGCCGTACATCATCGTCGCCGTCGTCGACATCCCCAGCCGGTGCGCCTGGCGCATGACGTCGAGCCACTCGTCCGACTTGGTCTTCTTCGGCGCGATGATCTTCCGCACGCGGTCGACGAGCACCTCGGCGCCGCCGCCGGGGACCGAGTCGAGCCCGGCGTCGCGCAGACGGGTGAGCGTCTCCGCGGTCGTGAGCTTGGAGCGTCGCGCGATGTGCTGGATCTCGGGCGGGCTCAGCGCGTGCAGATGGATCTTGTACCGGGCCTTGATGGAGTGAAAGAGATCCTCGTAGTAGTCGATGCCGAGGTCGGGGTGGTGCCCGCCCTGCATCAGCAGCCCGGTGCCGCCGAGCGCGAGCGTCTCCTCGATCTTCTTGAAGATCACGGGCTTCGGCAGGAGGTAGCTCTCGCGCTGGTCGCCCGGCCGGCGGTAGAAGGCGCAGAAGTCGCAGTCGGTGACGCAGACGTTCGTGTAGTTGAGGTTCCGGTCGACGATGAACGTGACCTTCGACGGGTCGGTCAGCCGGCTCCGGATCTCGTTGGCGACGCGCCCGACCGCGACGAGGTCGCGGGAGCGCAGGAGCGCGACCGCGTCCTCGTCCGTGATCCGCTCGCCGTCGAGGGCCTTCTCGAGGACGTCCGCGACGGACGGCTCCGCGACGACGGTCACGCGGGCACTCCCTCGCGGACGAACCTGAGCTCCGGGACGTGCTCGAGCTCGCCCACGTCGCGCGCCATCTCGAGGAAGGTGTAGAGGCCGGCCCGCTCGCGCGGCCCGAAGCTGTAGCGGAGCTTCTCGAAGTAGCGCGCGAGGAAACCGGGTGGGTAGCCGTACGTCTCGCTCGCCAGCCGCGCGAGTCGTTCCGGCTCGGAGCGCGCGAGCCGGACGGACGCGACGAGCGCGTGCTCGAGGTCGAGCAGCCCCTCGGCGACGGGCTCCGGCGCGGCCCAGACCGCGAACACCATCGGCAGCCCGGTTCGCTCGAGCCACAGCCTGCCGAGGTCGTAGTGCGGCGTCGGGTCCTCGAAGGCGCTCTTGAGCGCGGCGTCCCCGATGAGCAGCGTCGCGTCGGCATCGGCCTCGAGCGGGAGGATCTCCGCCTTCGGCAGCAGGATCCTCGTGAGGACGACCGAGGTCGCGCTCTCCGGGGTCACGGCGACCGAGCGCACCTGCCCGAACGGGATACGCGTCACGAGCTGGATCGACTCGACCGCACCTTCCGACGAGACGCACAGGCGCGGCAGGATCCGCAGCCGCGACGCGTTCCGCGCGTACTCGATGGACGGGATCGGCGCGACGTCGATCTCCCCCGCGAGCAGCATCCGGTTGAGCTCGGTCGGAACGCCGATGACCTCCTCGACGTCGACCTCGAGCCCGTGGAAGAGCGGCGCCATGTTCACGTACGAGATGCGGCCGAGGCGGATCACGCCGTGCCGCCGCTGGTCGTCGGGGCGAGGCTTGCCTCGCCCTCGTGCGCCCCCCACCTTCGGATCTCCCGGTACAGCGTGTCGCGCTGGACCGGAATCCGGCCCGCCTCGCGTACGAACCGCACCAGCTCCTCGATCTTCTGCTCCGTCTCGGTGACGGCGCCCGCAGCGTGGAAGATCTCCTCGCGCACGACCGTTCCCTGCACGTCGTTGGCTCCGAAGTGGAGCGCGACAGCTGCGAGCGGCATCCCCATCATGATCCAGTAGGCCTTGATGTTCGGGACGTTGTCGAGCATCAGGCGCGAGAACGCGAGCATCTTCAGGTCGTCGGCGCCGGTCGTATGCCGCCAGCCGCGCCGCTCGAAGACGGTGTTCTCGGGGTGGAACGCGAGCGGGATGAACGCGAGGAAGCCACCCGTCTCGTCCTGCTGCGCGCGCAGACGGATGACGTGGTCGACGCGCTCCTCGTACGTCTCGACGTGCCCGTACAGCATCGTGCAGTGGGTTGGGATGCCGAGCTTGTGCGCAGTGTCGTGGACGTGGAACCAGATCTCCGGGGACTCCTTCCCGGGCGCGACGAGCCGCCGGACGCGGTCGGCGAACACTTCCGCGCCGCCGCCCGGGAGTGACCCGAGCCCCGCGTTCTTCAGCTCCCGCAGCACCTGCTCGTGCGTGAGCCCGGAGAGCGTCGTCATGTGGTGGATCTCGGACGCCGTGTAGCACTTGAGGTGTACGTCGGGGAGTACGTCGTGGAGCGCGGCGATCGTCCCGCGGTAGAACTCGAAGTCGACGTGCGGGTTCTCGCCGTTGACCATGTGGATCTCGGTGAACCCCGTGACTTCACGCTGGCGGAGGACGTCCTCGACCAGCTCCTCGGCGGTGATCGTGTAGGCGTGCTCCTGCTTCTGCGTCGCCGCGAACGCGCAGAACTTGCACTTCACGCGGCAGACGTTCGTCTGGTTCACGTACAGGTTCTGGACGAAGTAGACCTCGTCCGTGCCGCCGCGCAGGCGCCGCGCCGTGTCCGCGAGCTCGCCGAGCGCGAGCAGGTCGTCCGACTCGAGGAGCGCAAGCCCGTCGTCGAAGTCCAGGCGCGCGCCGGCCTCGACCTTCTCGCGTATCGGCTCCAAGGCTCGTAGCTCGGCGACGGCCACCTTCTAGCTCTCCCGGTCGATGACGATGTGCGTGAGGGCCTCCAGCTCGGGCTCGTCGGACGGCATCGGCCTCGAGCGCCTAGCGTAGTCGAGGGCCAGCGCGCGGGACTCGTCCAACGCGCCGGTCGCGGCGACGCGCACGAGCGCCCCTTCGAGCGGGCCGCCGGCGAGGGCGCGGCGCACGATCTCGTCCTCGCGCGCGGCGAGGAGCAGCGGGAGCGTGGGGACGCCCTCGCGCAGGTCGGCGCCCGGGATCTTCCCCGTCTCGATCGTGTCGCCGACGCAGTCGAGGATGTCGTCCGCGATCTGGAACGCGATCCCGAGCGCGAGCCCGAACGCGCCCACGCGCGCGTCGCGCGAGCCGAGCAGGCACGCCGCCTCGAAGAGCCTCGCGGTCTTCAACGAGATCCGCTCGAGGTACGCCTCCACGGTCGTCGAGGGGTCGTGGGACTGGAGCCGCTGCAGCGCCTCGCCGCGCGCGAGGTCGAGGCAGGCGCGCGCGAGGATCTCGACGCCCTCGAGGTCGCCCGCGCGGGCGAGCCCCGAGAACGCGCGGGCGAAGAGGTAGTCGCCGCCGGCGCGCGCTGCGTCTTCCCCGTGCTCGTGCCACGCGGACATGCGGCCACGCCTGAGCTTCGCGCCGTCGATGAGGTCGTCATGGACGAGCGTCGCGACGTGCGCGAGCTCCACGGCGACTCCCCCTCGTAGTGCGCGCTCACGGTCGGGCGAGGTGAGGTGAACGAGAACGGGGCGCAGTCGCTTGCCGCCGGCCGAGATCGCGTTCTCGCCGACGGCCGCGACCAGCCCGGGATGCCCGCGAACCTCGTCCGCAAGCCGTGTCTCGAGCTCCTCGAGGAACGGCCTGGCCTCGGCGAGAACCTCCTGAGCCGCGGCGATCACAGCACCCCGCCTTCGAGACCTTGTGGCTCTGAGCCACTTGCGCTCGGGCGCACCGCCGTGTGCAGCGCGACACTCCCGCCGCCGAGGAGCCGATAGCGGACGCCTGAGAAGCCCGCGGCCTCCATCAGCGCGGAGAGGTCCTCGGGGCCGGGGAAGCGGCGCACGCTGGCAGGAAGGTACGTGTACGCCTTGCCGCCCGGGAGCACCCTGCCCGCGAACGGCACGAGCACGTCGAGCCAGAGCCGGAAGAACGGGCGCAGGAGACCCCGCGGGCGCGTGATCTCCAGCACCGCGATCCTCCCGCCGGGCCGCAGCACGCGCGCGACCTCCGCGAAGCCGCGCGCGAGGTCCTCGAGGTTGCGGACGCCGAAGCCGACGGTGACCGCGTCGAACTCGCCGTCCGCGAACGGCATCGCGAGCGCATCACCTTGCACCCACTCGATCGCGCCGGACTTCTTGCGTGCGCGCTCGAGCATCTTCTCGGAGAAGTCGAGCCCGGTCACGCGACCCCCGCGGCGCTCGGCCTCGACCGCGAAGTCGCCGGTCCCGCAGCACGCGTCGAGCACGCGGTCGCCGGGCCACACCACCTCGCGCACCGCGAGCTTGCGCCAGCGGCGGTCGAGCCCCGCGGTCATGACGCGGTTCATCGCGTCGTAGACGGGCGCGATGCGGTCGAACATCCCACGCACCTCGGCCGGCGCGAGCGTCCCGGTCTCGTGGGTCACTGGCCCCACCTCGCGACGAGCGAGTTGTCGATCCCGAGCTGGTCGAGGCAGCGGGCGACGACGAAGTTCACGAGGTCTGCCACGGTCTCGGCGCCGTGGTAGAAGCCCGGCGCCGCGAACAGGACGACCGCGCCCGCCTCGTTCAGCGTCGCGAGCCCGCGCAGGTGGATCGACGAGAGCGGCGTCTCGCGCGGCACGAGCACGAGCGTGCGGCGCTCCTTGAGCGCGACCGAGGCGGCGCGGTGGATCAGGTTCTGCATCGCGCCGGACGCGAGCGTGCCCACGGTCGCCATGGAGCACGGGCAGATCACGTACGCGTCGACCTTCGCGGAGCCGCTCGCGTACGGGCTGGAGAAGTCGCCCTCGGCGTACACCGTCACCTGCTGGCCCCCGTCGCCGACGAAGCGTGAGAGCACCTCCTCGCGCGGGAGCGACGGGTCGCGGTAGAGCTCCGTCGCGAGCACCTCGACGCCGGAGCGCGACGCGCAGACCCCGACCTCGCAGCCGGCCTCGACGAGCGCGCGAAGGAGCCGCTCGGCGTACGGAGCGCCGGAAGCGCCGGTCACGCCGAGGAAGACGCGCATCGGCGGAAAGCGTACGCGCGGGTCGCGACTCTCGGGGCGGTGTAGCGGCCTACCCGCCGCCCTTCGAGGCCTCGAGGAATGCGCCGAGCGCCTCGAGGTTCTCCTGGCCGAGGTACGAGTACGACCCCATGACCGTGTTCCCGAACTGCGCCGGGTTCGCGAGGTACTGGACGAAGTACGCCGCGTCGTTCGTGCGCCCCACCGCCGAGAGGTCCGGCGCGCCGAGGTTCGCGGACCCCTGGCCGAGGTAGGTGTGGCAGTTCAGGCAGCCGCTGACGGCGAAGAGGTCCGCCCCGGCGACCGCCTGCTCGTCGTCCGCGAAGCCCTGCTCCTCCGCCCACTCCGGCACCAGCTCGATCAGCTCCGACCCGAGCGCCTCGGTCGCGGTCGCGCCCTTCCAGGTCAGGACGCCCATCGAGACCACGGTCAGGACGGCGGCGACCATCGCCACCGGCCGCCGCGACGGGCGGCGCTCCGGGCGCCGGTCGTAGAACGGCAGCCCGAGCAGCAGGACGAGCGCGACCGTCGGGATCCCGACCGTCGCGATGAAGACCGTCTCCGGCCACTCGAAGATCCGGAGGAGGTAGAAGAGGAAGTAGAAGTACCAGTCGGGCCGCGGGATGAAGTCGGTCGTCCCCGGCTCCGCCGGTTCCGTGTACCAGGGGCCGAGGATCCCCGGCTCGGTGCCGTCGGCGTCGTAGTACCAGACGACCGCGAGACCGATCATCACGAGGATCGTGACCAGCCCCATGATCGTGTCGTGGAGCATCGCGCGCGGGAAGAAGGGCTTGCCCTCCTTCTTGACGTCGTCCTTGTAGCGCGCGAACCACTCGCGGTTGCGCTCGCCGAGGTCGCGCGCCATCAGTCGCCTCCTCCGGAGCCGCGGACGAGGCCTTCGCGCGCGCCCTCCGGCGCCGGCGCCTCGCCCCGGATGCGGCCCGCCTGCTCCTTCGACCACGGCGGGGACACGACCCCGAGCCGCGTGACGAGGTACAGGTGGACGCCGATGAGCGCGATGACCGCGCCCGGGATCAGGAGCATGTGCAGCGCGTACCACTTCGCCAGCGTGTCGGCCCCGATCTCGGGCCCGCCGGCGAGGAACTGCGCGAGCCACGGCCCCGCGAAGGGCGCCGTGCCGTTCAGGTTGATCCCGACGACGGTCGCCCAGTACGCAGTCTGATCCCACGGCAGCAGGTAGCCCGTGAAGCCCATGAGCATCCCCGTGACGAGGAGGAGCACGCCGGTGATCCACTGGAGCTCGCGCGGGTACTTGTAGGCGCCGAACAGGAACACGCGGCCCATGTGCAGGAAGAGGAGGATCACGAACACGCTCGCACCCCAGCGGTGCATGCCGCGCACGAGCCAGCCCAGCGTGAGCTCGCTCGTGATGTGCTCGATCGACGCGTACGCGATCGGCTTGCCGGTCGTCGGGTCGATCTCGGAGGACGGCTTGTAGTACATCGCCAGGATCGCGCCGGTCAGCGCCTGGGCCGCGAAGGCGATGAGCGTGGCGAAGCCGAGCGTCTGCGCCCACGAGATGTCGCGCGGGACGTTGCGGAAGAGGAACCACTTCGTGCCGCGGACGGCGCCCGTGCGCTCGTCGATCCAGTCGAGGGGCGCGAGCACCGCTGTCTCGACGGCGAGCTGGCGCCGGGTCTTGACCTTCGCCACGCCGCCGCTACCCCGTCACCTGGCTCGGGACGATGGGGTACAGCCACGCCGAGACGCCGTCGACGTGCGTCCCGGGCACCGACCACGGGTACCTCGAGATCGTCGCGTTGGCGCCGGCGCCGGACACGTTCCCGACCGCGTACAGCTCGCCGAGGACGAGCCGGCCGTTGCGGATCGAGAACGTGTAGCGATCCATGGAGCGCACCGGCGGGCCGGCCGTGCGGTTGCCCTCGGCGTCGTACTGGCCGCCGTGGCACGGGCATCCGAAGGACTGCGCGAGCACGGGCCGGAGCTCGACCCCGCCCTCGATCTCGGTCATCGCGGTCTCGTCGATCGGCCCGTTCGGCTGCACCGGGCAGCCGAGATGGACGCAGCGGCTGTAGAGGATCGTGAAGCTCGGCTCGCCGTCGTCGGTGGGGCCGTTGTTGCGGACGAACGCCGTCCGCCGCGTGACCTCGCCCTGCGCCGGCACCGCGAGGTAGGTCGCGATGACGTACTGCCCCTCCGGGAAGTTCTCGAGCGGGCCGAGGTCGGCCTCGTCCTCCTCCACGTTGGTGAAGGACGGCAGCACCATGAACCCGAGCACCGGCAGCGTGAGCACGGCGCCCATGCCGCCCGCAAGGCCGATCAGCGACGCCTCGAGGAAGCGGGAGCGCGTGTAGCCCGGGAGCGTCTCCTGGACCGCCCCCTCGACCGCGCCCGGGTCGTCCGCGGGCGTCTCCGGCTGGATCGGCGGCGCCTCGGCGCGCACCTCGCCCGTCGCGTCGCGCCCCCACAGCAGCCCGAAGACGACGGCGACGATCGCGCCGATCAGCGCGACGAGCCAGCTGATGACGAGGCCGAGGAGGAGGAGCGCGACGCCGATCGCGAAGGCGATCGGCCAGAGGCTCGGGCCCGGGAGGTGCGGAGTGTCGTTTCCGTTATCGCTCAAGACCGACCCTGGCTGGATTCAATCGCTCGCCCCTCGCCGCTGTCAACGACGTGACGCTTGTCGCGACGCGGCGATTCTGACGTGTTCGGCGGATGCGTGTCAGGGGAGGCGGTACTCGGCCCAGCGGCGCGTCACCAGATCCTTGATCTCGTCGCTCATCTCGATCTCCTCCGGCCACGGTCGCGCGTCCTCCTCGGGGAGCTTGTGCGTCGCGTCGATCCCCAGCTTGCCGCCGTAGAACTGCCGCCCCGGCGCGTGGTCGAGGTGGTCGAGCGGCCCTTCGCTGATGAGCACGTCGCGCTTCGGGTCGACGTTGGCGGTGACGCGGAAGAAGACGTCCTCGTAGTCGTGGACGTCCACGTGCTCGTCGACGACGACGATCGCCTTCGAGAGCGACAGCATCCCGAGGCCCCAGAGCGCGTGCATGACCTTCTGCGCGTGGCCGGGGTAGGTCTTGCGGATGGAGACGATGACGCAGTTGTGGAACGCGCCCGCGACCGGGAGGTCGTAGTCGACGATCTCCGGGAGGGTCATGCGCACGGCCGGGAGGAAGATGCGCTCGGTTGCCTTCCCGAGCCAGGCGTCCTCGGCGGGAGGCTTGCCGACGACGATCGACGCGTAGATCGCGTCCTTTCGCATCGTCATCGCGCTCAGGCGGAAGATCGGGAACGGCTCCGCGTGCGAGTAGTAGCCGGTGTGATCGCCGAACGGCCCCTCGATCCCGGTGTCGTCCTTCGCCACCCAGCCCTCGAGGACGATCTCCGCGTTCGCGGGCACCTCCAGCGGAACGGTCTTGCACTTCACGAGCTCGACCGGCTCGCCGCGCAGGAAGCCCGCAAGCATGAACTCGTCGAGGTGCTTCGGGAGCGGCGCGCTCGCGGAGTAGGCGGTGACCGGGTCGAGCCCGATCGCAACCGCGACGGGTATGCGCCCGTCCTCCGCGGCGAGCAGGTCGGCGCGCCCGTCCTTGTGCAGCTGCCAGTGCATGAAGGTCGAGCTCTTGTCGATGACCTGCATCCGGTACATGCCGACGTTGCGCGTGCCGGTCTTGGGATCCGCCGTGATGACCGCGGGGAGCGTGATGAACGGCGCCGGGTCACCAGGCCAGCAACGCTGGACGGGGAGCAGGCCGAGATCGACGTCGTCCCCTTCGAGGACGACCTCCTGGCAGGCGCCCTTCGAGACCTGCTTGGGGCGGGAGTCGGCGATCGACTTGAGCTTGAGGAGCCCCTTGACCTTCTCGCGCAGCCCTTCGGGCGGCTGCATCTCGAGCACGTCGCCGAGCTTGGCCGCGACGTCGTCGAGCCGCTCGACGCCGAACGCGAGGCACATGCGCCGCTCGGTGCCGAACTGGTTGATGAGAAGCGGGTGCGACGAGCCCTTCGGGTTCTCGAAGAAGAGCGCCGGCCCGCCGGCCTTGACCGTGCGGTCGACGATCTCCGTGATCTCGAGGTCGGGGTCGACCTCGGCCGCGACCCGGTGCAGCTCGCCCTCGCGCTCGAGGAGCGCGATCCACTCGCGGAGGTCACGGGGCAGCGCCAAGCCGCTGGTCAGTCTAGGGACGCGAGCCCAGCGTGGAGGGCCTCCTTGAGCGAGAGCGCATGCCCGTGGCCGTATGCCCGCTGGAACGCCTCGGCGCCGAGACGATCCTCGAGCTCGCCCCTGAGCTGCCCGTACAACCCGGGCGCCATCTCCCGGCGCCGCGCTCCCGAGCGCTCGAGGATTCCGTCAGCGCTGCCGAGCGCGGCAGCGGCGTGCTCTGGCCGACGCTCTCTCTCGATGCGCGCGAGGACGAGCAACGCCATCGCGGCCGCCTCGTCGGCCTCGAGCGCGGCTGCGAGCACGAGGCTCTCGCGCACGTGCGACCTCTCCTCCTCGTCTCTGCCCGCAACGCTGAGTGCGAGCGCCAGCCATGCCTCGACACCGCACAGATGATGCTCGTCACCTACCAAACGATCCAGAGCGCCCACGTCCTCGAAGATCGCCGCCGCTCGAGTCGCGTCCCCGTCGCCGAGTGCGTGAAGCCCGACGTTGGCGAGCGGATAGCGAGCGTAGGGGTCTCCGTCGAGGAGCCGTGCGCTCTCCCCGAAGAGCTCCTGCGCCTGCAGTCGGTCGCCCTGCGCGTTGGCGATCAGTGCGAGCTGGTTCACGAAGACGCCCTCGGCGACTCGATCGCTCAGCTCGCGCGCGAGCTCGAGCGCTTCCTCGCACCACGCGCGCATCTCGTCCGTGTCTCCACGCCGGTACGCGAGGTACGACGCGGCCTCGAGCACCTTCAACCGACGCTTCGGGTCCGACCCGGAGTCCGCATCGAGCGTGGCCACCGCGTGCCCGTATCCCTCGGCCAGATGCGCGCGGTACCACCAGTACCGCCAGATGCTCCCTGTCAACTCGAGCCCGAGCGGCGCATCCTCCCGCACGGCCCACGTCACGGCGGCCGAGACGTTGCGATGCTCGGCGTCGACCCCGGCCAGCCACCGCGCCTGCTCGCGGCCGCCGAGCAGAGCCGGCTCGGCCTCCGCAGCGAGGCGAGTGAAGAACACGGCATGTCTCCGGCGTGCGCCACTCGCCTCACCTGCTTCCTCGAGCCGCTCTTGCGCGTACCCGCGGATGGTCTCGAGCATCCAGAAGCGCTCGTCGGTGTAGCGGAGGAGGCTCTTGTCGACGAGGCTCTGGAGGGTGTCGAGGTCGGCGCCGCAGACTTCTTCGGCTGCTTGCAGGGTGCAGCCGCCGGCGAAGACGGAGAGCGAGCGGAAGAGACGCTGCTCCTCGTCTAGGAGCAGGTCGTATGACCACTCGATCGTGGCTCTGAGCGTCTGCTGGCGTGGGTCGGCGTCTCGGCCGGCCTTGAGCAGGTCGAGGCGCTGGGAGAGGCGATCGAGGAGCTGCTCCGGGGTGAGGATGCGCAGCCGGGCGGCGGCGAGCTCGAGCGCCAGCGGTAGCCCTTCGAGGCGCGCGCACAGCTCCCGGATCGGCTGCGAGGGCTCTGTCTGGGCGCGCTCGCAGAACAGCTCGACGGCCTCGTCCTCGGGCAGCGGCGGAAGCTCGTACGTCGTCTCGCCGCGGATGCGCAGCAGCTCGCGCGAGGTGACGAGCAGCGTCAGCCCGGACGCGGCCTCGAGCAGCTGCGCCAGCTCCGACGCCGCCTCGAGGAGATGCTCCGCGTTGTCCAGCAGCAGCAGCATGCGCTTGCCCTGCAGCTGCGAGGAGAGCGCGTCGAGCGCGCTCTGCCCGGGCTGCTCGGAGACCGACAGCGTTTGCGCGACCGTCGGCAAGACCAGCGCGGGATCCCGCAGCGAAGACAGGAAGCAGCTGAACACGCCGTCCGCGTAGTCGGAGAAGCGCTCCTCGCGCGCTCTTGTCGCGAGCTCCAGCGCGAACCGGGTCTTCCCCTGCCCACCAGGCCCCGACACCGTCAACAGCCGCGTCCCGCGCAGCAGCCCGTCCGCCTCGAACAGCTCGTGCTCGCGGCCCAGGAAGCTCGACGCCGGCGTCGGCAGATTCGAGTTCGCGATGGTCTTCAACGGCGGAAAAGCACCCTCCCCGAGCTGGAAGATCACAACCGGCTCGGCGACGTCTTTCAGCCGATGCGAACCCAGCAAGACGACAGGCAACGCTTGTGGCTCAGAGCCACTTGCCTCCACCAGCGCCGCCGTCTCCGCAGACACAACCACCTGCCCGCCATGACTAGTGGCCGCCACGCGCGCCGCGAAGTGCACGTCCTCGCCGACGTACCCCTCCTCGCCCAGCAGCGGCTCGCCCGTGTGCAGGCCGACCCGCACCCGGATCGGGCCGCGCGCAAGCTCCTCCGTGAACACCCCCGCCGCCGCCAGCGCACCAGGCGCGGTCGGGAACGCGAAGAAGAACGCATCCCCCTGCGTGTCCACCTCCACCCCACCCTCGGCCACGCACGCCTCGCGGATCACCCGGCGATGCTCCGCCAACGCCACCGCATACCCCTCCGCCCCCAACTCGTGCAGCAGCCGCGTCGAGCCCTCCACGTCCGTGAACAGGAACGTCACCGTGCCGGTCGGAAGGTCGGGCCGCATCCCGCAGATCATCCGTCCGAACAGGACCTGGCTCAAACAGACCTTGTAAGTCAGATGGATCTGACTAGAATGGTCACGTGGCGACTGCGTCGATCTCGGAAGCCAAGGCGAAGCTCAGCGCGCTGCTCGAGCGCGTCAAGAGCGGCGAGGCCGTCACGATCACGGACCGGGGGAAGCCGGTCGCCCGAATCGTCCCCATCGACCCGTCGACCGTCGACTGGGACGAACGCATCGAGCGGCTCGAACGGCAGGGCGTGATCACCAGACCGAAGAGGCCGTTCGACGTCGACGCATTCCTCGCACGGCCGCTGGCGAAGTCCCGCGCCAGCGTCCTCGAAGCGCTCCTCGAGGAGCGACGCGAAGACGCGCGATGAGGTTCTGGGACAGCTCGGCGCTGGTCCCCACCCTCATCTCCGAGGAGTCGTCCTCGGAGATGCGACGACTGCTCGCAGACGACCCACGAACGGCGGTCTGGTGGGCGACGCCCGTCGAGTGCCTCGCTGCGATCGCACGGCGCGAGCGATCCGGCGAGCTCGACCCGCCCGAGGTCGGGCACGCCCTCGCATCGCTCGCGGACCTCGCGGACGGATGGCTGGAAGTCCCGCCGAGCGAGACCGTGCGCGAGGTCGCCCGTCGACTCGTTCGCGTCCACGAGGTGGGCACCGCCGACGCGTTCCAGATCGCGGCAGCCGCCACCCTCGGCGAGCAGCGGGTGGACACGGTGCCCGTCGTCACGCTCGACGAGCGGCTCGCCGCGGCCGCGCGACGCGAGGGCTTCCCCGTCGTGCCCGGCTAGATGATTGATTCCAAACTCTCGCGCGTCCGACTGCGCGATCTGGCGCGTCTGGGCCGCTCCCGCAGCGGCTGCGCGGCCTGCGGCCGCTCCGCCGCCGCGTCCGCTTCGCACGGCGAGCCCGTCACCGGTACGTCCAGTAGCGCCGACGCGCTCGCCGCGCGCCCCAGAGCGGCCAGCTCGCACCCCGGAGGTGGCGAGCCTGTGGAATCAATCACCTAGTGCTTGCGGCGGCTGCGCCAGGCGTTCAGGTCGCCCAGCAGCACCACCGCGATGAAGATCAGGCCCACGACGAGCATCGAGAGGATGATGTCGCGGCCTTCCTCGGCGGCCGTCTTCGCCAGCAGGTGGAGCACGGCGCGACTCTACCCCACGAGCCGGGCGTGCGCGGCGAGGGCAGCGTCCACCGCCTCGTCCCCCGCGGCGCGGCGGGCCTCGGCCTCGAGCTCCGCCGCGTCCCCCCGCACGCGCAAGTCGCGGCGCGCACCCTCGAGGCCTCCCCGCCCGAGCAGGGCAGCCGTCGCCGCCCACGCCGCGCCGTCGCCGTCCCGCCCCTCCGCTCGCCCCTGCGCACAGAGCGAGATCAGCTCCGCGAGATCGGCCACCGCGTCCACGTCCCCCGCCTCGGCCACCCGCACGAGACCGTGCGCATACAGGTAGTCGCCGAGCAGCAGCGCAATGTCGCCGTCCCCGGGCGCGAAGAGCCGCGGGCGGCCGTAGTGGACGAGGTAGCCCTCGTAGATCGTCTCGACACCGAGGCCCAGCTCCGGCGGGGCGAGCGGCGAGAAGACGGGCTCGGTCGCGCGCCCGCCCTCCGGACGCAGCACACTCCGCCACAGCTCGCTCTCGGCGCCGGCCTCGGACGCGATCGTCTCCCACACGGGGCAGGAGCCTAGATGGCTAGTGGGCCTCGGACGCCGCCCTCGGCGCCTCCGGCTCGGTTTCGGGCGGTTTCAGCTCCACCTCCACCGGCACTTCGGGCGCGCCCTCGTCCCAGCGCTCGAGGCGCACCCTGGGCTGGAAGAACCCCCAGATCGCGCGGAGCCCGGCCATCGTCGGCAGCGCCACGAGCGCCCCGGCGATCCCGTACAGCTCGAACCCGGCGAGCAGGCCGAAGATCACGAGCAGCGGGTGCAGGCGCAGCGCGCTCGCCATCACGTTCGGGACGACCACGTGCCCCTCGACCTGGTAGATGAACAGGAAGAGGAGCGTGACCCAGATCACCGCCCAGGGCGGGTCGACGAACAGCGCGTAGATCACCGGCGGCACCGCCGAGAGCCACGGCCCGATGTACGGGATCACCTCGATGAACGCCGTCCAGAGGCCGAAGAGCAGCGCGTACTCCTGCGCGCCCTCGACGAGGCCCGTCTCGCCGAGGATCCACATGCCCACGCCCGCACTCCCGCCGATGACGGCGGACAGGATCGCCTGCCCCTTCACGTAGCCCCAGAGCGAGCTCTCGATCTCGTTCGTGAGCGTCGGGCCGCCGTGCGGCGGGAAGCGCGAGTCGATCGAGCGCTCGAGGCGCTCCATGTCGAGGAGCATGTAGATCGAGATGACGACGATCAGGATCAGCGAGAAGAGCAGGATCACAACCGAGAGCGCGGCCCCCTGGAGAAACTCGATGCCGTCCTGGACGTAGCCGGAGATGTCGCCGGCGCCGAGGGAGTCGACCCACTCGCCGAACTGCTCGCGGATCTGGATCCGCTCGAGCCCGTGGTCGTCGAGCCAGCCCTGGAGGGCGTCGATGTCCACCTGTGCCGCGGTCTGCCCCGAGACTGGATCCTCGTTCGTCACGTAGCCGTCGACCCGCTCACCGGCGTTCCGCGCCTGATCGAACGCGACGACGCCGACCGCGATCAGGAGCGCGGTCACCGTCGCCGCGAAGATCGAGTACACGATCGCGACCGAGAGCGCACGCGGAACCCGGACGCGCGTCAGATCGCGCACGAGCGGGTTCAGCATGAAGGCGATCACGGAGCCCGTGAGGAAGAGGAAGAGGACGTGCCCCAGGGTGCTGGCGAGCAGGTACGCGAGCACCAGGAGCACGGGCAGGCCGACGAGCTGTACCCAGCGCGGGATCTGGATCGTCGGGCCCGATGCCCCCATCTGCGGGCGATCGTACCGCCGTGACCGGGCACGATGGGCTCCTCGCAGACCGCCTTGCTACGGTCCGCGCATGTCGACGCTGACCCCACGCTCGAGGCACGCGGCCCGGCTCCGCGAGCACCGGCGCCGTGCCCAGGCGCGCGCTCGCTGGTTCGCGCTGGCGATCGTCGTCGGCGTCCTCGGCGTCGCGGCTCTGCTCCTCACCGCGTTCGACGGAACGGGGAACGTCCCCGTCGCGCAGCCCGACCCGCCGCCGCTCCCCGTCACCGCCGCGCCGCCCGAGCCCCAGGTGCTGGCGACGGTCGGCAACCTCCGCCTCGAGTCCCCGGTCGCACAGGGCGGGATCACGGCCGTCGGCTTCCACGGCTCCGAGGCCAGCGCACTCGTGCTCCAGCCGACCGGGCCGCAGGCGAACGAGGGCCTGCTCGCCCGCCTGTGGCACAGGATCACCGGCACGTCGAGGCAGGGGCTCGCCTGGTACCAGCTCGAGGGCGGCGCTCCCCGGGCGCTCGACGTCGGCGCGGTCGCGGGAACCGACGTCTACTCGCCCGTCGACGGCACGGTGGTCGCAATCCGCGACCACGTCGTGTCTGGGAAGGTCGTGGGAGCCGAGATCGAGCTCCGGCCGACCGCGGCGCCGTCGCTCGTCGTCTCGGTCCGGAACGTGCGCCCGGACCGCGCGCTCACGGTCGGCGCGAACGTAGCGGCAGGCTCGTCCAAGCTCGGGCGGGTCGTGAACATCAGGCGCTTCGAGGAGCAGGCGCTGGGCCGGTTCGCCACCGACGGGGGGAACAACGTGTCGATCGAGGTCCTGCCCTCGGCGTCCCTCGGCATCCCGTAGTCTCCGCGCGCTTGCGAATCCTCTTCCTCGCAGACGTCGTCGGAGCGCCCGGCCGCGGCGCCCTCGAGGCGCGCCTGCCCGCGCTCCGCGCCGAGCTCGAGATCGACGTGTGCGTGGCGAACGGGGAGAACGCGGCGGACGGGATCGGGATCACCCCGCGGCTCGCCGACCGCCTGTACTCCTTCGGCATCGACGCGATCACGCTCGGGAACCACGCGTTCCGGCGCACCGAGATCGGCCCGTACCTCGAGTCCTCGGAGCGGATCGTGCGGCCCGCGAACCTCTCCAGGCACTCGCCGGGGAGCGGGCTCGCGATCGTGCCTACCGCGAACGGGGCGCGCCTCGCCGTGATCAACGTCCTCGGGTCGCTGTTCCTGCACCCGGCCACGTCGATGTTCGAGGTCGTCGACGACCTCGTCGAGGCCGCGCGCGCCGAGACGCCGCTCGTGCTCGTCGACTGCCACGCCGAGGCGACGAGCGAGAAGGCCGCGCTCGCGCGCTGGCTCGACGGGAAGGTGACGGCGGTCGTCGGCACGCACACGCACGTCCAGACCTCGGACGCGCGCGTGCTCCCGAAAGGCACGGCGTTCATCACGGACGCGGGCATGACCGGCCCGCACGAGTCGGTGATCGGGGTCGAGGTCGACCTCGCGCTCAAGCGCATGCGGACCGGGCTGCCGGTCCGGTTCGAGACCGCTCAAGGCGACGTGCGGATCGAGGGCGCCGTGATCGACTGCGACTCCGAGTCGGGCAGGGCGAGCTCGATCGAGCCGCTCCGCATCTCGATCTCCTGAGGCGGCGCCTCCCGCGGGAGGAGCAGCCAGAGGAGGACGAACGGCAGCATCCACGGGAGGTAGAGGAAGAACCAGTGGGTGAGCGCGAGCTGGGCGGCGACGAGCACGGCGACGGTCAGCGCCGCGAGCTCCACCGGGCTCTTCTCGCGCGGCACGGCGCCGAGGGCGAGCGCCAGGGCGACGGCGAGCGCCGCGAGCACCGGCTGGAGGAAGCCGAGGTCTGGGATCCCTTCCGCGTGGTACTGGCCCCAGCCGAAGATCGAGAACGGCGAGTCGCGCTGCGACTGGAAGCCGACCGTCCGCTCCCAGAAGGTGCGCACCGCCTCCCACAAGCTCGGCTCGAGCAGGCCGCTCGGCGGCGCCGC